>JBJMKB010000001.1:0-51015 GCA_045806045.1 Gaiellaceae bacterium
CAAGCGACAGCCCTCTTCGAGGCGCCCGTCGAAGCTCCGCGCCCGAGCGCGGCCTCGATGATCGTCTTCGAGCAAGTGACCAAGGTCTACGAGCCGGACGTCGTTGCGCTCCGTGACGTTTCGTTCCACATCGACAAGGGCGAGTTCGTGTTCATCGTCGGCGCGTCGGGCTCGGGCAAGTCGACGCTCGTGCGGCTCCTCCTCAAGGAGCTCGACCCGACGAGCGGCAAGATCGTGATCGGAGGCCGCGACCTGTCGCGCCTCAAGACCTCGAAGGTCCCGATGCTGCGCCGGAACATCGGCTGCGTCTTCCAGGACTTCAAGCTGCTTCCGAATCGCACGGCGGCAGAGAACGTCGCGTACGCGCTCAAGGTCCAGGGCGAAAGCAGCGCGGCGATCCGCAAGAAGGTTCCCGAGGTGCTCGCGATGGTCGGCCTGTCGCACAAGATGGGCTCTGCGCCCGACGAGCTCTCCGGCGGCGAGCAGCAGCGCGTCTCGATCGCGCGTGCGTTCGTCAACCACCCGCCCCTTCTCGTCTGCGACGAGCCGACCGGCAACCTCGACCCCGACACGTCCGTCGGGATCATGCAGCTCCTCTACCGCATCAACCGCAGCGGCACGACGATCCTGATGGTGACGCACGACCGCGAGATGGTGGACAAGATGCGCAAGCGCGTCATCCAACTCGAGGACGGCCGTCTGGCGCGCGACGAGCGCCGCGGCGGGTACGCCGGCGAAGGGACGTAGCTCGTGACCGGGCGCTTCAAGCTTCTCGTGTCGGAGGCGTGGCGGTCGCTGGGCGCCAACCTGTCGACGACCGTCGCCGCGACCATGACGGTGCTGATCGGGATGTTCCTGCTCGGGCTCTTCATCGCGCTCGGGACGTGGACCGTCTCGTGGTCGAACCACGTGAAGAAGCAACTCGTCGTCAACGTCTACTTCAGCCCGACCGTCACCAAGGCGCAGAAGAACCACGTCGCGCGGATGCTCGGGCAGAACCAGTACGTCGCCGTCGGCGGCATCAAGTACGTCTCGAAGGCCGACGCGCTCGAGACGATGAAGCGGCGCTATCCCGATCTCGTCAAGAACCTGGCGTCGAATCCGCTCTCGGACAAGCTCGAGGTGACGCCGAACCGAGCCGAGAACGTCGACAAGCTGTTCGCGAGCCTGACGCATCCGAAGCCGCTCGGGGTGGACCGGGTGAACGACGGCAAGAAGCTCTCGCACAGGATCCTGCAGGTGGCGCACGTGATCGAGATCGTCTTCACGCTCGCCACGATCGTGCTGCTCGTCGCGTCGATCCTCTTGATCTCGAACACGATCCGACTCTCGATCTTCTCGCGACGAAGAGAGATCGAGGTGATGAAGCTCGTCGGCGCGACGAACTGGTTCGTGCGTGGCCCGTTCATGCTCGAGGGGCTCATCTGCGGTGTGTTCGGGTCGCTGCTCGCGGTGTTCTTCCTGACGCTCGGGAAAGCCGTCGCGCTGCCGGCGATCCTGCCGCACCTCTCCGGCGACTCCGACGTCCACGCGTGGAGCTTCCCGCTCATCTCGCTCGTCCTGATCGGCATGGGACTCGCGCTCGGCGCGATCGGCTCGGGATTGACGATCCGCCGCTTCCTCCAGGTCTGAGCACGCCGTAACCGATTCCTCCCGCCTCGTCGTCGAAGTCACGCGCCGCGGACGGCTGATCAGCGGGGAGCCGTACTTCACGCCCGGCGTTCCCATCGTCCTCGACACGAAGGGGCACGGCGAGGTGCAGCCGGGCGACCTCGCCGTCGTGCGCACGGGCCGCGGTCGCGCGCGCGTCGAAGAGGTGATCGGCCCCGCCGACCGCATCGGCAACGTGCTCGAGGCGCTGCTCGTCGAGCGCGGGGCACGGCAGCCGTTCGAGCCGTACCAGGCGCCGGAGCCCGTCGACCCGAACCGCGTCGACCTGCGCGACCTGATGACCTACACGATCGATCCCGACACCGCGAAGGACTTCGACGACGCGCTCTCGTTCCGCCGCGAGGCGGCCGGCATCCGCGCGTGGGTGCACATCGCCGACGTCTCGTGGTTCGTCGGTGCCGGAACGCCGCTCGACCGCGGTGCCGCACGCCGTGCCTTCTCGACGTACGTCCCCGGCACCGTCGCGCCGATGCTGCCGCACGACCTGGCCGACGATCTTTGCTCGCTGCGGCCGAACCAGGACCGGCTCTGCGTGACGGTCGAGATCCCGCCGAACGGCGAGCCGACGTTCTACCGCTCGGTGATCAGGTCCGACGCCCGCCTGACCTACGGCCAGGCGGAGCGGCTCGAGGGCTCGCCGGCCGTGCTCGACGCGATCGCGCTGAACGACGCGCTGGCGAAGGAGCTGCGGCGGAAGCGGTTCGAGCGCGGTGCGCTGCAGGTGCAGACGCCCGAGGTCGTCTTCCGCTTCGACGGCGAGGGCGGCGTCGCAGACGCCTGGCTCGAGTCGGAGCCGCACGCGCACGTGCTCGTCGAGGAGCTGATGATCCTCGCGAACGAGCTCGTCGCGCAGTTCCTCGCCTCGCGGAACCGCGCCGCGCTCTACCGCGTGCACGAGCGGCCCGATCCGCAGGCCGTCGAGCACCTCCTCGCGAAGCTGGCGGACCTCGGCGTGCCGACGCCGCCGGCGCCCGAGCGGATGACGCCCCGCGACGCCGCTCGGGTCGCGGCGGAGACCTCGAAGCGCATCGCCGCGTACGTCGAGCAGTCCGGCCGCGGAAGATTCGCGTTCCCCGGCCTCGTGCTGCGCGCGCTCAAGCAGGCGCGCTACGACAAGGCGAACAGGGGCCACATGGGGCTCGCGAGCCGCGCGTACTGCCACTTCACCTCGCCGATCCGCCGCTACCCGGACCTCGTCGTCCACCGGGCCCTTCTCCGGGAGCTCGGCCTGTCGGACGACACCGTGCCCGGTGACCTCGACCACGTTGCCGAGCACACCTCCGAGCAGGAGCGCGAGGCGGCCCAGATCGAGTACCTCGCCGACGAGATCTGCCTCGCCTGGCTGCTCGAGCGTCGGCTCTTCGAGGTGGGCTGGGAGGAGGCGTGGGACGGCGAGATCGTCGGCGTCATCGGCTCCGGCATCTTCGTCCGCTTCGGCGAGGTCTTCGAGGGCTTCCTGCCGGCCCGCCGTCTCCCCGGCGAGTTCTTCGAGATCAACCCACTCGGGACCGCTCTCGTCGGCCGCAAGACCGGGCGCGCGTTCCGCCTCGGTGACCCGATTCGCGTGCGCGTGGAATCGATCGCGCGCAACGAGGGCAAGGTCGAGCTTCGCCTCTAGCTACCCTCGCGCTCGTGGCGCGGGAACCTGGAGAGAAGCTGATCGCGGAGAACCGCCGTGCGCGGTACGAGTACGAGCTGCTCGAGCGCGTCGAAGCGGGCCTCGTGCTCACCGGGACGGAGGTCAAGTCGCTTCGCGACGGCCGCACGACGATGGCGCAGGCGTTCGCGGACATCCGCGACGGCGAGGCGTGGCTGAACGGCCTCGAGATCTCGACGTACGACCAGGGCAACCGCGCGAACCACGAGCCGATGCGGCCACGGAAGCTGCTTCTCCACCGCCGCGAGATCGATTCGCTCTACGGCAAGGTGCGAGAGAAGGGCCTGACGATCGTGCCGACGCGGATCTACTTCAAGAACTCGCGCGTCAAGGTCGAGCTCGCGGTCGCCCGCGGCAAGGAGCAGCGCGACAAGCGCCGTGACGTCGCCGACCGCGACGCGAAGCGCCAGATGGAGCGGGCGCTCAAGAGCCGGACGCGCTAGGCATCGCGCCCCCAGCGGCTACAATTGGAGGACGACGACATAGGGGGGCGCCATGGCTTCGACGTGGTCGGTTCTCCGGATGAGCTGCAAGCGGAGGTTTCCGGTCGGCCTCCTAAAACAACCGGAACAACACGCAAGTGCGGAAGATAACCTCGCACTCGCTGCCTAAGTTCTAGGACTTAGACCAGCGTGTCGCCCCGGGCAAGCCTGCGTCCCGGGTGCGGCATCAACAAGCAGGCTCGGCGCCGAAGAAGAGCCACTCGTCGGAGGCGCGACACTTCAGGAGGGCTAGCTCGTCGGTAGGTCGGTCGCCAACCGGCCGCCGAGCGAAATTCAACGGCGACCTAAGCTTGTAGATGCTCACACCGGTGCGTCCGCGGACGCGGGTTCGATTCCCGCCGCCTCCACCATAGATTCACTAGTCAAACCCAGACGGCCGAGAGGCCGTCTGGTCGTTCCGACACCCACGAGGCCTTCGTGGGTGTTTTCGTCGAATGAGGCTTCCCATACTTTCCAGTCCGGTTGCTCGATGATCCTCGGCTTGGTGCGATGCTTCGTGGCTGGCGCGTAGAGGCAAAGGGGATGCCGCGTAGCGGTAGGTCTTCGCGTCGGGCATGGCCGCCGTGGTAGGACACGATTCCATGGACGAAGCGTTGGTAGTGCACGCCACTGATGGGGACCAACTTGCGGATGTGGACGTACCGCTTCACGACGCGGCGTTCTCGATGGCTGACATACGATTTGACCAGCAGCGGGGAGTAGTTCAGATTTCCTTCAAGGCTCCTCGCGTAAGAGATCTCTCGTTTCGCCGACGCTCTGGTGGGGTCGAGCCGTTCGCCGATCGATTACTCACGATTTCGAACGTCGCGAGCATCAACATCGAAGACCCGGCCGGGTTGATCGAGCACTCTTATGCTCGAATCGTGAACCCAGAGACGGGACGGTTAACGCTCGTGTCGAACTTCCCCGGTCAAGTTGACTTCGTCGTGAGCGCGATCGACTTGCGAGTGACGACTTGATCGACAAACGCTCGGCACTCAACCGAGGCTAGACCAACGGGTGCGTGCGACCAACCTTGCGTCTCGGCACTTCGTGAGACTCTGCAGGCGGATCTGGAGAGGTTTGCGCGGGTTTGAAAGCTGCCCAGTTACGGCCGATGAACTAGACTAGATCCGCCCTCTTGGAAATCAACCGGCGGAGCGAGTCCGGAGGGTTTGAACGAACTCTCCTGAGGTCCCACCTGGATAGTTGCTGCGTGGCCTCGGTGTTTCTTGTGACTGCACGCTTACCATGACCCGACGGGACTTCTGAGGACTCGACCAGCGTACTAAGACGATGCTGACGCGAGCCGCACAGTTCGCCGTCCTGGCGGCGATTGCCGTCGCCGGTGGCGGTAGCGCCTCCGACGCCGCCGTTGGCCCATGCACGGCGACTGAGACACATAGCGTCGCGTTCGCGTTCGCGCGCGCCTGGACGCGCGGCGACGTAGCTGCAGTCAGCCGGCTCGTGGCCCCCGAACCATATTTCCGCTGGGTCTCGGCGGCTTCACCGCCTGGTGGTCGCAGCGGACCGCGCGCGTTCGATCGGTACAGCCTCAGCGGATGGATTCGCGCACGGCATGCGCATCACGAACAGGTGACGCTGACGAGCTTCAAGTTCAACGGGAGCGACCTGAGGGGCAAGGAGGGGCTTGGCCACTTCGAATTCGAAGCAACCCGCTCATCCGACGACTGGCCCCCAGGCATGGACACATTGCGCGCAGGGAAAGGCGCCATCATCTGCACGCTCGCCAGACCGATGATCGCCGTCTGGAGCCTCGGCTAGGCGGTGGGCGAACCGACTGCTAGGGCGCAGGGCAGGCGGCGACGGCGAGCTCGTCGCAACGCTGGTTGTAGCGCTCTGCGTCGTTGGAAGCACGACCAAGCAGGTTGGCGTGCCCCTTCACCTTCTCGAAGCTGATCGTGTGGCCGCCGTTCTCGACGACGTCGAGCAACTCCTCCCAGAGGTCTCGGTTCGCGACCGGCTTCTTCGACGAATTCTTCCAACCGTTGCGGCGCCAGTTGTCGAACCAGCGCTGCTTCATGCAGCTGACGACGTAGGCGGAGTCCGAATAGAGGGTCACCTGACAGGGCTTCTTCAGCGCCTTCAGTCCTTCGACGACCGCCCGGATCTCCATCCGCTGATTGGTTGCTGGGCGCTCCCCGCCGGAGATCTCCTTCGCCTGGTCGCTGCCGTCACGGATCAGGACGGCCGCCCAGCCACCGCGCGACTGCGCGCTGCCATTCGCCGAGCACGCGCCGTCGGTGTAGATCGTGACCTTTGGCTTCGCGGGATTCGGCATCGGCTCAGAGTAGTACCGGGACGCAATCGCGACAGCTCAACGCCGCAGCCGCGCGGCGAGATGGCTTGCACAATGTCTGGTTCCCACTGCAATCATTCCCCCATGAACGCCAAGTCCGAAATGCATTCCCCGCGAGACGTCTTGCGCGAGCAACGCTCGCAGATGCTCGAATTGATCGACAGGCGTGGCGGTCGGGACGTCCGCTTGTTCGGTTCGCTCGCCCGTGGGGACGACGACGTCGAGAGCGACATCGACCTGATCATCGAGCTCCCCGACGCCGGCTCGGCCGGTGCCGAGTTGCTGGCTGTCCTCGGGTTGTCAGAAGAGCTTTCGGCACTGACCGGGGTCCGCGTCGATGTCGTGACACCGGGAAGCCTCCTTGACGAGGTTCGGCACGATGCACTCGCCGAGGCGGTCGCGTTCTGAGCCGTCGCGAGGCAGAGCGCCTCGGCGACATCCGGAGCGCTATCGCGTCAATTCGCGAGTATGCCGCCAGCGATGACTTCGATGCGAGGACGGTCGATGCGGTTCTCTACAACCTTGTGGTCATTGGCGAGGCTGCGAACCAGCTGAGCCCTGCGCTGCGAGCAGAGGCGGTCGACATTCCGTGGGTCCAGATCGTCGGGCTCCGCAACCTGATCGCCCACGAGTACTTTCGTGTGGACCGCGAAGTGATACGCGAGATCGTTCGAGACCAACTCGCGGAGCTCGATCGGGTCGCCGAGCGACTGCTCGAGCAATCGGAGGCGGCGGGAACGTAACGCGGGTTCGATTCCCGGCGCCTCCACCCACTAGATGCAGAAGGGCCGGACTTTCGCAGCCCTTCGAGGTTTCTGCAGCGCAAAGAGACGCGCAGCGATGCGCACGGCTGCGAACGAAAAGCGGCCGCTGTCGGCAGATTCCAGTCCTTTCGTGTTCGCGGCATTTCTGTGACGTTTGACACGAGCGGGAGGGGGTGGGAGGGTGACCGAGCAGCGTGGAATCGCGCTTGTCGAACAAGGGGAGATGTCATGAAAGGACGTTCTGTACTGGTCGTCGCGGGGCTGGTCATCGCGGGCACGGTGTTCGCCGGCGCACCCGCTACCGCCCAACCCATCGACAAGGGACACTTTCACGACGTTTTCACTACCGACGTCTACGACTGCAACGGCACACCCGCCCAGGACAGCGTGGACGTCTCCGTGAACTTCGTGTTCAACCAGCGCGGCTCATCGCCGTTCCCGTACTACGGCGAAACCGTGCGGGGGACAGTCGTGACCACCAACCTGGACACCGGCGGCACGTACACCGGCGTCTTTACCAGGAACGGCAGAGACCACAAGATCGTCGACAACGGCGACGGCACCATCACCATCACCACCTTCGCCTCCGGCGGTTCCCGCTACTACGACGCCGACGGCAAGCTCGTGCTGAAGGACCCCGGCGAGTTCCGGTTCGCCGTCGACATCGACTACAACGGAACTCCTGGCGACCCCAGCGACGACACCGAGGTCGCGAACTCGTTCCGGATCGTCCGGGGATCCACCGGAAACAGTGACTTCTCGAACCGCGACTTTTGCGCGGACCTGGTGGCATTCACGAGTTAGCGCGCTTCTAACGCCTGGCACGCTCGAACCACGGAGTGGGAACGGGCCGCGCCTCCTCACGGAGGCGTGGCCCGTTCTTCGCCCGGTCAGCCCGCTCGTCGCACGAACGGAGGCCGGGGTGGCGGGGCGCCGCTGCGCAAGCTGAACCAGGCCCGCCGGCGCCGAGGTTGCGCGGCCGCGGGGTGCTCCCGATCGTTCGCGCTTGACTTGCCGCTCATCGGCGAATACCGCACGGCACGTGTCACGGAGCTGACGCCGCGGGACGGGCGAAACCGTCCCGATGCGTGTTCGGGGGTTCTTGGCTGGGATGAAGGCGAGGGCCACTTCGACTCCGCGATGGAAATCAGTGCGCGCATCGGCGCGCGCCCTGCGCTTGCGCACGCACAAGAGGACTACGCACGGATGCTGCTGATGAAAGGCGACACGTATCGCACGTCGGAACTCGCCGAAGCTGCAGTCTCGTCGTACCGTGCGCTGGGCATGGAGACTTACGCAGCCGGGGCGGAACGGTTGACCCAGAAGGGCAACGGCGACGGGCGGCCGTGACGCGGCGGACCGCACCGAGGTCAACGCGCCCAGGCAGTTTGGGCACTGTCCACCGCGCGCTCTTGACTTGCGTGTAGCGGCATGCGCCTAATCGGGCATGCGGCCCTCACGCAACGCTCGTCTCTTCGTTTCTGGCGCGGCGTGTGTTGCTGTGGTTGCAGCCGCCGGTCTCTCGGTCTCGGGTGGAGCGGTCGCGGGATCTCCGCCGGATCTCGCAGTTCACTACTTCTTCGAAGACGGGAAACTCAGCCCGCTTCGCATCGGCGTCACCTACCAGGCGAGCAAACTGCCGCTCGCGTTGCGGGTCACGCCGCCGACCGGCAAGTGGGGTGGGACGCAGTGGAAGGCGAATGGGTTCTCGCCGGTGGAGATCCAGCGCCGACATCTTCGCTGCCCGGCTGCGTGCAAGCCACCCTATTTCGGGTGGGCGATCGTCGGCCAAGCAGGAAGCGCGGCAACGTCAGGTATACCGCGTGGGATCGTGTTGGTCATGGCGGGCTACAGCCGCACACCGTCGGTTGCGGCGACGGTCAACAGCTTGCGGACGCGGGGACAAGGAGCCACGTACGAACCGACGTCCACGGTCAAGGTCGGCGGATTTTCCGGCATTCAGTTCGATGGACAGGTGACAGCCGCACTGCACAGGTTCGTGCCCTTCAGCCCCCCGACGACGGGCGCCGCGTCATTCCCGGATGAGATCGATGTGCACGGCGCGGGACACCGTTTCCGGTTTACCGTGCTCGACGTCCGAAGCAAGACCGTCATCATCTTCGTGGGCACGGAAGCACTCGCCGCTGACCAGTTCACGGTCTTCCTCAAGGAAGCCGGCGCAGTCGTCGCGTCGCTGAAATTCCGTTCCTAGCTCCTCACGCGGCTCATGAACTACCCCTCATCTCGTACGCCCCTGCTCCGGGAACACCCGCGGGAACCTCGCGCCGCGGGTTCGATTGCGCCGCCTCGATCACCCGTGCCGCACGCGGGTTCGGTGGGACGTTGTGGTTGACCCGGAAGAGGTTCGTCGGGTCGTAGAAGCTCTTCAGCGCGACGAGCCGATCGAACGTCTCCTCGCCGTAGGCCGCCTCGACCTCCCTCGCACCTTCGTTGCCCAGGAAGTTCACGGGCGCGCCGCCGACGGTCGCCGGCGCCACCGACGCACACAGCCGCCGCGCCCAACGGGCATGGTCGACCGAGTCGTCTGCGTCGTCCCAGCGCGCCAGCGCGTTCAGCAGGAGGGGCGCCTCGCGCTGTGCCACAGCGGTCTCGTCCTCGGGAACCCGCGCGATCGCGCCGCCCAGATGGTGGAGGTGGACCTCAGACTGCGGCGACGTGACGCGCTCGTGCGCGCTCAGGAGGTTCGCGATGGTGTCGTCGTCGAGCGCTCGCAGGTAGACGGACTCGGAGGAGTTGTGGGCACCCGGACCCCATGACGAATCGGCGAACGTCTGCATCGCGATATATGTCGTCGGCCCGATCAGGTCGGCAACCGACGAGCCGAGCTCCTTCAGCGGCCGGAACGCGCGCGCCGCCGCCCTCCGTTCGCCGGCGAAGCAGCCTGCGACGACGATGACGGGCCTGCCGTGGACGTCTTCCGGCAGGAACGGCGCGGCAGGCGCCGTCGTAAGGCTCACGAGCGTCGTCAGCTCGTTCGGCACTTCGACGATCCAGTCGCGGTAGAAGCGCATGACGGCACCCGCGTCGTCGCCTCCGAAGAACATCGCGCCGGCGGTCACCGCGGGACCGACGGGGTGCAGCCCGAACTCGAATGACGTGACGATGCCGAAGTTTCCGCCGCCGCCCCGCACGCACCAGAACAGGTCGGGGTTCTCGTCGGCATTCGCGTGCAGCGTCCGTCCGCCCGCGGTGACCATGTCGACAGAGAGCAGGTTGTCGCACGCCAGTCCGTGCTTCCGCATCAACCAGCCGATGCCACCGCCGAGCGTAAGACCTCCGACGCCCGTCGTCGAGACCATCCCGCCGGTCGTTGCGAGCCCGTACGCCTGCGTCTCGTGATCGACGTCGCCCCAGTTCGCGCCCCCCTCGACCCTGACCGTTCGCCGCACAAGGTCGACGCTGATCCCGCGCATTCGCGACAGGTCGATGACGACGCCGCCGGCGCAGGTTCCGAAGCCGGCGACGCTGTGGCCCCCGCCGCGCACCGCCACGACGAAATCGTGCTCGCGCGCGAACTCGACCGCTCTCATCACGTCCACGCCGCCGGAGCAACGCGCGATCAGCACCGGACGCTTGTCGACCGACGCGTTCCAGACGCGCCGCGCGGCATCGTACGCATCGTCCGAGGGGAGCACGAGCTCCCCCCGGAACGATGATCGAAAGCGCTCGAGCGCGCGGCCCCTCAACCGCAGTTCGCGCTCGGCGGGTCGATATTCGTGCGGAACGTGCCTCCGACGGGCGCGGTGATCACGCTGATGTCCCGCGCGGGCTGGTCGGTCTCGTTCTTCACGACGTGTCCGTCGCCCATGTCAACGAAGCCGTGACCGGCCGTGACGACGTGGGGCGTGCACGGGTCGCTGAGCTCGTAGTAGGTCAGCTGACCCATGATGACCGTGACGAACACAGGGCCCGGATGGCTGTGCCATCCGGTCGTCGAGTGTGCGGCGTAGTCGTGCTGCCGCACGATGAGGTCGATCGGCTCCGTCGAATGTGCTCTGAAGTCGGCGATCGGCCCATGTGGGTCGGACCTGACGTTGAAGCCGTCGTAGGTCCCGCGCGCCAGGATCTGCGGCGTCACTCCCGTTGGCCCCTCCGCCTTCGTCACGGCGACGAACGCGGCGAGCGCGACGAGTGCCAACGCGGCGGTCAAGCCCGCAAGAACGGTCGGGCGTCGTTGCACAGCTCCTCCTTCGGATGGTGCGGTTCCACCCGACGCTACGAAGGTGCCTGACGCGCAACGTCCGTACCGGTACGGAATCGACTACTGATTCAGCGCGAACTCGGAGGCGCGGCGGACGAGCTCCAGCTTCGAGCCCACCCCCAGCTTCGTGTACACGTGGGCGAGGTGCGACTCCACTGTGCGCTCGCTGATGAAGAGCCGCTCGGCGATGGCGCGCGCCGTGTGACCACCGGCCGCGAGCCGTGCCACTTCGCGCTCGCGTCCGCTGAGGCTCGCCGGCCCGAGCCCCTTCGCCGCCGCCCTGCGCCCGTGAGCGCCCAGACCACGGAGCGCGTCGCGCGCACCATCGCGTCGCCACAGCGCCCCGCAGGAATCGAATGCGTCGGCTGCCTCGCCGAGCGTGTGGATCGCCGCATCGCGATCGGTCGCGACGAGCGTCCGGCCTAGCACATGCAGCGAGCGGGCGCGCAGCCCGCGGCATTCGGAGTCCGCGAGCAGGTCGATCGCCCGTCGCGCCGACTCATCGGTCTCTCCGCGGGACAACGCCGCCCACGCTGACCCCATTGCCGCGAGCCCTGCGTAGAGGTCGAGCTCGACGCGGCCCGCGATTTCGCCGAGCTGTCCCGCGGCGTCGGTGGCCGTGGCCGCGTCACCTGCCTCGGCTGCGATCTCTGCGAGGTCGAGGAGCACGATCGCCGCGAACGGCAGTGCGCCCGTCTCGAGGATTCGCATCGGTCTCTCACGCAGCGCGACGAGCGCCTCGGGAGCGTCGCGCTGCCGCCACGCCAGGAGTGCCTCGACGTGGCCGCAGGCGTCGAGAAAGAACTGCCACTCGCGGCCGCCGAGGGTGCCTCGAGCTCGATTCAGCTGTCGCTGCGCCTCGCCGAGCTGGTCGACTTCGACCGCGGCGAGCGCGCCGAAGAGCACTCCGATCACCCGTCGCTTGCTCAGCTCGCCCGCGGTGCGAGCCTCGGCCTCGTGTGCGCGCGCGACAGCGGTCGGGAAGTCGCCGGCGAACCAGTGGACGATCGACTCCCACTCGGGGAGGATGCTGTCGCGCCAGCCGGGATTCGCGGCCTTCGCCTCGTCGAGCAGCGGCAGCGCTTCGCCGATGCGCCCCTGGAGTGCAAGACACGTGGCGAGCGAGATGAGGCCGACGGTTCCGCGATACACCTTGCCCGCGCCGCTCGCGATGGCGTTGCTCCTACGGAGTGCGGTCTCTCCCTCCGCGAAGCGGCCGCGGATCCAGGCCGCGTGGCCGGCGGTGTGGAAGCCCTGAATCGCGGCGAATCGATCGTGCCCCGCCTCTGCCGCTTCGCCGACCTGCGCGCCTCCCACCTGCATCGCCGCGTAGTTGCCGCGCAGGCCGCGAATCCACGCCAGCTCGTTCTCCGCGAGCAGGCTGCTTGCGCGGTCGCCCGCCTGCTCGAAGAGCGAGCGCGCATCGGTGCACGCGCGTTCAGCCCGCTCGAGCTCGCCAGATCCCCAGGCGAGAAAATGCGCCAGACGAAACTTGACCATTGCACGCGGGGCCGCGTCCCACGACGGGTCGAGGACGGTCTCGATCGCGTTCATCGCCTCGATCCCGAGAACGGCATGGGCATCCGCACGGTGGTCGACGACCCATTCGGCCTGCCAGGACAGCGCGTCGAGCACGCCGAGCCACCGCGCGTCACTCCGCGGGATGAGCTCGACGAGCGCGCCGAGGATCGTCAGCGCCTCACGGTAGGCCTGCCGCGACTCTGCGTGATGGATGGCGTCGCGAAGCGCATCGATCGCCTCGTCATCACCGACCGACGCGGATCGCGCGAAATGCGGAGCAGCCTCTGCGATGCGGCCGTTCGCTTGCAACACGCGGGCGATTCGCCGGTGAAGGGTGCGCCGGCGTGCGGCGCCGATCCGCTCGTAGACGGACTGCTGGATGAGCGGATGCGCGAGCTCGTAGCTGAGATCGCGGCCTCGCTCGTCTTCGGCGACGAGGCGCAGGCGGGCGAGGCGCTCGAGGACGCTCGTCAGCCGGTCGACCGGGAGCCCGCTGAACGCAACGAGATCGAAGATGTCGGTCCGCGCCTGCGCCGTCGCGAGAGCCTCGAGCGTCACGAGCTCCGACTCTTCGAGGCCGCTCATCCGGTAGCCGACGCGCTCGGCGAGCTCCTCCGGAATCGAGCGGAGCTCCGGTGCGGTGAGATCCGCACCCTCGTCGACGAGCGATTGGAGCAGGCCGAGAGCGAAGAGCGGGTTGCCGCGCGAGCGATCGGCGAGCCAGTCGACGAGGGGTCGGGGTGGGAGGGACTGGATGACGCCTTCGGCCAGGCTGCCGAGCGCCTCGGCGTCGAGCGGACGCAGCGGCAACCTCTGCAGCAGGCCCTCCTGCTCGAGGGCGAGGTACACGCGGGCTGCGCTCGGGTTGTCGGCGAGCTCGCCCGGCCTGGCTGCGGCGACCACTAGCACGCGTTCCTCGGCGAGGTTGCGGGCGAGGTAGTCGAGCGCCTCCCAGGACGAGGCATCGGCAACGTGCGCGTCGTCGAGGAAGACGACGATCGGAGTTCGGCGCGCGAGGCTCGCGAGCAGGGACGCCAGACCTTCGAGCACGCGTATCCGAGGTGGGTCTCGGTCCGGCACGGACCCGCGGACTGCGGCGACGCTTCGGATCAGTCCGGCCAGGTCGTCGAGGAAGCCGCCACAGAGCCGCGAGACCTCGGCAGCATCGAGCGTGTGCAGATGGCTTTCGATCGCTTCCGACCAGACCCCGAAGGCGGCCGTCTCGGACAGTGGGTAGGCGCGAGCCGCGAGCGTCGTCACGCGAAGCCGCGGGCGCGTGAGGAACTCGCGCGCCAGGCGTGTCTTGCCGATCCCACCGTCGGCGAGCAGCAGCACGATGCGGAACGCTCCGGCCGAGGCACGCTTCCGCTCACGCTCGAGCTCTGCGAGCTCCGCCGAGCGGCCGACGAGGGGAGTTGGCGAAGGCATCCTCCGATTATGCGCCGCGGTTTGACGTGCACCTCGCCGGACACACCTTGGCGCGATGGCGGAATCGGGCGTACGCCGCGTGGAGCTGCCGTCCGGCGAGCGGATTCCCGCCCTCGGACAGGGGACGTGGAGGATGGGCGAGCGACCGACGCGGCGCGCTGAGGAGCTGGAGGCGCTGCGGCTCGGGCTCGATCTCGGGCTGACGCTGATCGACACAGCCGAGATGTACGGCGACGGCGGGGCCGAGGAGCTCGTCGCCGACGCGATCGAGGGACGGCGCGACGACGTGTTCCTCGTCAGCAAGGTGCTGCCGTCCAACGCGACGCGCCGTGGGACGGTCGCCGCCTGCGAAGGAAGCCTCCGCCGTCTGCGGACCGACCGGCTCGACATGTACCTCCTGCACTGGCGCGGCAGGATTCCGCTGGCTGAGACCGTGGAGGCCTTCGAGGAGCTGCGCGCCGCGGGAAAGATCCGCCACTGGGGCGTCAGCAACTTCGATGTGCACGACCTGGCGGAGGTGATGACCGTCGCCGGCGGCGAGCACGTCGAGACCGACCAGGTGCTCTACAGCCTCGCGCGGCGCGCGGCCGAATACGAGCTGCTGCCGTGGTGCCGCGAACGCGGTCTGCCGCTGATGGCGTACTCGCCGGTCGACCGCGGGCGCCTGATCGACAACCCTGTTGTCGCGACCATTGCCGCGAAGCACCGGGCCGCGACCGCCCAGGTCGCGCTCGCATGGGTGCTCCGCCATCCCGACGTCTGCGCGATTCCGAAGGCGTCGATTCCCGAGCATGTGCGCGAGAACCGCCAAGCGCTCGACATCGAGCTCGATCGCGACGACCTGCAGCTCCTGGACGAAGCCTTCCCGCCGCCGGCGCGACCCGTTCCGCTCGAAGCGATCTGAGGCGCCCGACCGTCCGCTACACGCCGGCCGACGGGTGCAGGAGGGGCACGAGCGGCCGCCAGTCGGACCGGAGGACGTCGAGGAGCGTCGGCGGGGTGATCGCGCGTGTGCGCCCGCCTGCCGGCCGGGCAGCACGGACGTCGTAGCCGGCCGGCGTCCAGCGCAGCAGGACTTCGCGCTGGACGAGCCACGGGTCGCCGTCACGGAGCACGAACGCGCCGTCCGGCAGCTCGTCGAACGCGGCGTCGTGAAGGCGCCGTTCGCGGCCGTCGAGCCGCTCGTCATGCAGACGCGCGTCGATCGTGTCGGCTCCTGTCGCGCCGACGAGCGAAAGGAAGCGGTCGTAGTCGGCGCGACGGCACAGCGCGCATGGCCGGTGACCGGCGGCGAACGCGGTCGCCTCATCGAGAAAGAACAGTTCGGTGAAGCGACCGGGCTGGAGCAACGCGGTTCGATGCCAGTCCTTGAACCGAAGGCGGCACGCGATCCACCGCCGGCCCGCGAAGCGCCGGCGGATCGTTCCGTCAGCGTCGTGGAGACAGCCCCGGTTGCCGTAGACGAGGCCGCGCGCCGGGTGGACGACGAGCTCGCCGAGCGGCGTGACGCGGTTCCTCAGCGGCATCGTGCGGGTATAACAGTGCGCGGGTATAACAGTGCGCGTGAAACTCGCGCTTGCATGCATCGTGGCGATCGCGGCGAGCTCGGCGTCGCTCGCGCCGGCGGCGACAACCGCTGCATCGAGCTGCACCGGCAAGCAGCTGTCGGGCATCTTCGCGGTCGTCCCGAACAGCGCGGGTGCCGGCAACATCGTCTACAAGCTGACGCTGAAGAACCGCTCGGCGCTGCCGTGCACCGTCACGGGACTGCCGGCGGGACAACTGCTCGGGCGGCTGCACAATCCGCTGCCGACGCACGTGCGCGCTGCGAATCCGGGCGCGCTGACGGCCGTGCTCGTCACGCTGCTCCCGGGCCAGTCGACGTTCGCCACGGCGCGCTTCTCACCCGACGTGCCGGGGCCGGGGGAGACGACGTTGCGCCGGTGCGAGCCGCGCTCCTACTGGTTCCGCGTGCGCGCACAGGGCGGGGGCGTCACGATCGTGCCGTTGAAACCGGCGACGTCCGTCTGCGAGCATGGCGCGCTCTCGTTCAGCGCGTACGGCACGCGGGGTTAACGCCGCTTGCGCTTGCGCGATGAGCCGCCCGGGCGGCCGCCGCGTGCCTGCTGCTGCATCCGTTCGGCCTGGCGCCGCATCTGCCGGTTCGCCGAGTCGGGCACGCCTCCCTGCTCCTGCGCGGCCTCCATGTAGGCGCGGCGCTCGGCGGGCGTGAGCCTGCTCATCGCCTTCTGGACGGCCTGCGGGTTCGGGTTCTGCGCGACCGGGTTGATCTTCTTCAGCGCGCTCGCGAGCTCGGGGTTTTGACGCTCGATCGCCGCGGTCGAGATCCGCGTGAAGAACCGCCGCATGAAGCCGATCCGGGAGAGTCGCGCGATCGCCGGCCGGAGCAGCGCGCCGTTCTTGTACCGCCCGAGAACGACGAGCAGCAGGAAGATCACGAGGACGATCCCGAGGATCAGAACCGGCGTCAGCAGCCACCACGGCACGAGGCGATCGTACCCGGTGTCAGCGGCGGGAAGCGATCAGCAAGCCGCCCGCGACCACGGCCGCCAGAGCGACCGCAAACCACACCCAGCCAGCGAGCGAGCTCGCGGGGGCCGGGGCGGGAGCCGCGGGATGGATGGTCGCGAGGAGCCGCACGGCGACACTCTTCCGGCGCGGCGTGAGGGCGATTTACCGCCGGTGTAAGCATTCCCTGAAACCGCGACCCGGGTTTCTCCGTTGAAGGGTTAGACCCGGAGAAAGGGGGGGAATCGGTGTGGCGATGACGCAGGATCCGATCGCAGCCCTGGTCGAGCACGGCGAAGAGCACGGCTGCGTCCACATGACGGAGCTGTACGAGGTCGTACAGAAGCTCGAGCTCGAGGACGAGGACATCGACAACCTCCTCGAGCGGCTCGACATGCATGGGATCGAGCTGACCGACGACTGCTCCCGCACGATCGAGGAGGAGGTGTCGTACACCAACCAGCAGATCGCGTCTGCGACGACCGATTCGCTCCAACTGTTCCTCAACGAGGCGGGGCGCTACCCGTTGCTGACGGCCGCGCAGGAGGTCGAGCTCGCGAAGGCCATCGAGCGCGGCGACAAACGCGCGAAGGATCTCCTCGTCAACTCGAACCTGCGCCTCGTCGTGTCGATCGCGAAGAAGTACCAGGGGCACGGCCTGACGCTCCTCGACCTGATCCAGGAAGGCATCATCGGGCTGATCCGCGCTGCGGAGAAGTTCGACTGGCGCAAGGGCTTCAAGTTCTCCACGTACGCGACGTGGTGGATTCGCCAGGCGGTCCAACGCGGCGTGGCGAACAAGGCGCGCGTGATCCGCATCCCGGTGCACATCGTCGAACGCGAGCAGAAGATCTCGCGCGCGGAGCGCGACCTCGTCGCGAAGCTCGAGCGCGCACCCAGCGACGAGGAGCTCGCGGAGAGGGCGAAGCTGCCGGTCAAGCAGGTGCGCGAGGTGCGCGCAGCCGCGCGCGCGGTCGCGTCGCTGGACAAGCCGATCGGCGAAGACGACTCAGCGTCCTTCGGCGACCTCTTCGCGAGCGAGGAGAGGACACCGGACGAGCAGGTCGAGGTCGAGTTGACGGAGAAGGCGCTGCACGCGGCCGTCGCCGACCTGTCGGAGCGCGAGCAGCAGATCCTCAACCTGCGCTACGGGCTCTCCGGCACCGAGGAGCCGAAGTCGCTCGAACAGATTGGGCGAATCCTCGGCATCACGCGCGAGCGGGTTCGCCAGCTCGAGGCCGAAGCGCTCCGCCGCCTCGCCGAGCGGCGCGAGATCGCGGCCATCAAGGCCGCTTAGGCAGTCGCGAGCCCGAGTTCGTCCGCGAGCGTGAAGAACGCCTTCGCGTACGGCGACATCTCGGTCCGTTCGCGCAAGTAGTCCCAATCGACCTGCTCTCGCGTTGTGCGTGCGATCTCGATCACGTCCGCGTAGTCCACCTCGTGCTCCTTCAGCGTGAGCAGCTTCGTCGCGAGCACGTCGGTGACCGTCATCACGGGCAGCGTGATTGCGTGCACCTCGATCTCGCGCGCACGCTCGAGGATCTCCGGGACGCATTCCGGCTTTCCGTTCGGCGCGAAGATCAGGTCGATCATCGAGCCGTCGTAGAAGGCCTTGTAGAGCCAGCCCTCCGGCGGCCGTTCCGGCCGAAAGCCGGCAGCCGCGAGGAGCTCCAGTGCGCGGTCGGCATCGCTCTCGTTCAGCAGGAAGTCGACGTCGTGCTCCGTGGGCGGCCCGCCGTGCGCGTACACGGCGAGCCCGCCCGCGAGGGCGAACGGGATCTCGTTGTCGCGCAGCACCGCGGCCGCGGTCTTCATCGCGCTGAGCAGGGTCTCGAACTCGTCGGGCATGGGAAGGGGCGTTACCCGAGGAATGGCGGTTTCAGTCGTGGGGTACTGACTGTCCATGCCAAAGACGATCCGGGTCGCCGCGGCCGGCGACATTCATGCGGGCTCGGCAGAGCGGGACCGCGTACGCGAAGCCTTCAAGCGCGTCGAAGAGCAGGCCGACCTGATCCTCCTCGCGGGCGACCTGACGCAGCGTGGCCAGGTCGACGAGGTGTGCGTCGTCGCCGACGCGTGTCGCGACCTCGAGCTTCCCGTCGTCGCCGTGCTCGGGAACCACGACTGGCACTCCGACCGTCCCGGTGATCTCACGCGGGCGCTCGCGGAGGCAGGCGTCGTCTGTCTCGACCGGACGCACACGATCCTCCCCGTGCGAGGCGTCTCGGTCGGTGTCGCGGGCGTGAAGGGGTTCGTCGGCGGGTTCGGGAAGGAGTGGGCGAACTTCGGCGAGCCGCTCTTTCGCGAGGCGTACGCCGAGACGACGAAGGACGTCGACGGGCTCGCGCGCGGGCTCGCGGCGATCGAGCCCTGCGCGGTGCGCATCGCCCTGCTGCACTACTCGCCGGTCGAGGCGACGTTGCACGGCGAGCCGGAGCGGTTGTGGCTCGTGCTCGGCACCGACCGGCTTGCCGGCCCGATCCGCGATCACCGCCCCGATCTCGTCGTGCACGGCCACGCGCACCACGGCTCGTTCGAGGGCGAGGTCGACGGGGTGCCCGTCTACAACGTCGCGGTGCACGTGATGGGCCGCGAGTTCTGGGTGTTCGAGCTGGACGCGGAGCGTCACGCGTCGACGCCGCCGCTCACCGTCGAAGAGACGTGAATCCGACGTGCAACCTGATTCGCGTGCAGCGAATCAGGTTCGACTCAGGAGCCGACGACCTTGCAGATCCAGCGGCGCGGGCGCGAGCGGTCGAGCTCGACGAAGAGCACGCGCTGCCACTGGCCCATGCAGAGCTCGCCGTCGCCGACCGGGATCGACTCGCCGGCGGAGCCGAGGACCATCGACATCACGTGCGCGTGGCCGTTGGGCGCTTCCATGTCCTCCTGGCAGATGTTCTCCGTGCGCCGGTCCCAGTCGTCGTGCGCGTAGTAGGTCTCGTGCGGCACGAGCCGGCGCAGGAAGGACGCGAAGTCTTCGAACATGCCGGCCTCGAACTCGTTGACGCGCACGCAGCACGTGGTGTGCGGCGAGTAGACGCAGCAGATCCCGTCGACGATGCCGGACTCCCGAACGATCTCCGCGACGTCCTCGGTGATGTCGGTGACGTGGAGGCCTCCGGTCGTCTGGAAGTGCCGTTCCGCCTGGAAGACCTTCATCGCCCGCGAGTGTAACGAGTACCTTTGAGCGGACGGGCCCGTAGCTCAGCGGTTAGAGCAGGGAACTCATAATTCCTTGGCCCCTGGTTCGAATCCAGGCGGGCCCTTACAGATCCACAAGCACCCGTGAAGTGGCGGCCCCGTGGATCGAAGAAGCTGGGTCGGCGGCAGCCGACAGGGACTTCCGCCGACCCAACAGCACGTCGTCCGGGCCTTAGAGCTGGGCCAGGATCTGGTTGAGCAGGTTCACCACACTCTGCAGCAGACCTTGCAGCCCGCCGCTTCCGGTGTTGTTGTCGAGAAGTCCGGCGACGGCGCACAGGAGATTGCCGAGGAGGTTCCCCTGACCCTGCTGTGCCGTGATCGTCAGATGTACCTGGTTGAGATCCACGACAAGGCCGAGCAAGTCGAGGTGCAGCGGACCGAGGGTCAGGTCGAGAATCTGGCAAGAGCCTGCAGCCGCTGCGAGCGCCGAGGCGCTGCCGTTGAGCGTTGTGCCGTTGATCGAGGTGACGGGTGCCGTGAAGCCCGTCGTGAACTGTTGTCCGCCGTTCACGCCGGTGATCGTGCCGGTGAAGGTGCCAACGGCGGTAATGGTCCCGTTGACGTCCTTGAAGCGTGTGATCGTGATGAAACCTGCAGCCGGCGCACCGGTGGTCGTGGTGTCGTTGTAGGGGACGGTGTAACTTCCGCTCGTCTTCGCCTGTGCGGTGGGAGCGGCGACGGCCACAATCGCCGAAAGCGCGACGGCAAGCGCCGTAATGACGATGCTCAACTTGAGCTTCATCCGGACCTCCTCGGTTGGTCGCCTCAATGGGGGCGACGGGTTCCAAACCTGCTGAGAGGTCCAGGGCTTCCCGCGATACCCAGGTCCAAACCGTTAAGGGATCACAAGAGCGAAGAGGCGTCACCTGCGACCACCGACATGTTCTCAGCAGGTCGGGAACCGCAGGAAGACGCCCCTTCGCCCGCAGAAAGGTAACGAGTCGGGACGACATCGCCAGCGGTTGACGAAGCGTCGCACCCGGCCTTCGCGGCTAACGAACCTGCACTAGCGCGACGAGGCGGGGGCGAGGTGCCCGGAGTCGCCGCCGGAGCCGCCGAGCTGTCCCACTACGAGGCGCATCAGCCAGCCGACCGCGAGGAACGCTGCGAAGAAGCTCGGCAGGATGCAGGCGAAGAGGGCGACGTAGGCACCGTGCGGCAGGTGGCCCATGAGGGCCGCCTCGTAGGGCGCGAGCTGCAAGATCAGGAGGGCGACGCCGACGAAGAGGATCGCCGACCGGAGCGACCTGGGCCCGAGCCGCGGGAAGCGCGCCACCGTCCACAGGGCGAGGGCGGCGCCGGCGCCGAGCTCCACGGCGACGAAGGTCGTGACCGGAATCATCTGGCGGATCATCGCGGCGCCGGTCCGGTTCACGCAATCACCTGTACGCAGTTGACCGCGCCGCTTGACCGACGCGCGGGCCTGCCCGACCCGCAGAACGCTCAGGCGATGGGTTCGAGGTACGCGCAGGCCTCTGCGGCGCCGGGATACGGCGACGGGCCTGTCCGCAAGACGCGGAAGGTGCGGTGGCCGGAGAGCTCGACGACAGAGCCTGCAGAGGGTGCAGCGCCCGCGCGCTCGACGAGCTCGTAGCGCTCGCTGGTCGGGACGAAGAGTTGATGACGTACGTCGGAGTACGTGCGCGTGGCCAGCGGGGCCGGCGCCTCGCTCTGGCGGGATGCGAGCTCTGACTTGAGCTGCTGCGCGAGATCGTGCGCCGCGGCGACTGACGCGCGCAGCTCCTCGCGGGCTGCTTCGTTCGAGGCTTCGACGCCCTCGAGCGCGAGGATGCGCGTCCGGAGCGCCTCTGCGTCGGCCTCGGCTGCGGAATGCGCCGCGACGGCGGCTTGGAGCTCGTGCCGCAGCTCGGCTTCGAAACTCTCTCGTGCCTCGCCGGCGGAGCGCGTCTGCTCCAGCTCGGAGTGCATGGTCGCCGCCGCAGAGGCCATCGCCTCGAGCTCGGCCGCGCGCGCCCGGAGCATCTCCGACTCGGACTCGGCCTGCAGCCGCGCGGCCGTCGCGACCTTCAACTCGGCGCTCGTCTGGGCAAGGGCGGTGTCGGCCGCCGCGCACGCCTCGCCGACCCGTTGGAGCTCGGAACGCAGGGTCTCGCCTTCGGCCGAAGCCGATTCGAGGGCAGCGACGCGCAGGCGCAGAGCCTCGGCGTCGGCGACGGCCGACGCAAGCGCATGCTCCGTCTCGGCGAGCTTCCGTTCGGCCTCGACGCGCGCTATGCGCGTCGCATCGACCTCGGCCGGGAAGGCGATCTCGGCCTGGACAGGCGGTTCGAGATCCACGGGAGCCTCGGCATCGACCGGCGCGACCACCACCACGGGGATCTCTGGCTGCGCCGGGATCTCCGCCTGCACGGGCTCGGCGGCCGGCGTCGGAGGGGCCGAAGGGTTGGGCGCGATACGGAGGAGCGGCAGGGCATCGGCGGCCGCCGGCTCCTGTCCTCCCGCCGCATCCGGCGAGGCGATCGCGAAGCCGTACTCGGTCTTCAGAGGTCCGCCGGACTGGTCGGCCAGCGCGATCGCAATCGCGTGGGGCGAGACGCGCCCCGCCTCGACGAGGATGCGGGCGAGCGGCGCGCCGGTCTCGCTCTGCGTCGCGAGCGCGGCTTCGAGATCGGCTTCGCCGATCACGCCGCGCTCGATGAGAATGTCGCCGAGCAGACGCCGGGATGGTTCAGCGCCTTGGATCTGGTGCGCCATACATCTCCTTGGAACCGCAGGGGGGAGAACAACGTGATTATCGGCTCCGCGGCCCGCGTGCATGTCCCCCTTTTCCGGGATCCTCTAGTTGGAAAACGGTAGGAAATTCCGGGCGCTAGGGTCCCGCCAATGGCGGCGGAGGAGAAGCGTCGGCAGATCCTGGCGGCGGCGGTCCGCGTGTTCGCCGAGCGGGGCGTCGCGGCGACGCGGGTGGGCGACATCGCCAAGGAGGCCGGGGTCGCCTACGGGCTCGTCTACCACTACTTCGGCTCGAAGGAGGCCGTGCTCGAGGCGGTGTTTCGCGAGCAGTGGGGCCGGCTGCTGGCAGCGGTCGCGCTCGCGGAGGAGACGGGCGAGACCGCGCCGGAGCAGCTCGGGCTCGTGGTGAAGATCGTCTTTCGCGCCTGGCGCGACGACCCGGACCTCGTGCGCCTCCTCGTCCGGGAGATCACCCGCAGTCCGCATATCCAGGACGAGCTCGACGAGATCGGGCAGGCGTTCGCGAGCCTCGAGCGGATCGTCGTCCGTGGGCAGGAGCAGGGAACGTTCCGAGCCGACGTCGACGCGCGACTCGCGGCCTGGATGCTCTACGGCGCAATGGAGGAGGTCCTGACCGGCTGGGTGCTCGGCCAGCTTCCCGACGACGCCGAGGCCGTCGCCGCGGCCGAGCGCGAGGTCGTCGGGACGGTCGTAGGCGGGTTACACGCCGCCTCCTGATCCGTCAGAGTCAACGGCGGCGGGGTCCACTGCGGGGCGGGCCGAGCCACCGCCGGCCCGTCCGGCCCCGCCCGAACGAGCCTCGCCTAGTCTAGAACACCACTAGACACGAACACACGTTCGTACTACGATCGCGGCGGTGCAGCTCCGCCTGGACGCCGCAGACCGGCTCGTCGAGCTCGTCGAGGAGCGCCGCGGCCCCGTCGCGGTCGACGACGCGGCGCGGATCGTCCTGCGCCTGGGCTCCTCCGTGCCGGTGGGCCTCGCGCGGTCACTGCTCGACGAGGCGGTGTGCGCGGATGCCCGCCTGCGCTGGTCGGGCGATCTCGTTGCGCTCGCGGGAGCCGCGGCGGAGAGCCTGACCCTCGAGGAGGCGACGTTCGTCGTCTTCGATCTCGAAACGACCGGGTTGCGCCCCGGCACCGCGCGGCCCTGCGAGATCGGCGCCGTGCGCGTCCGCGCGCTCGAGTTGGAGGAGCGGTTCCAAACGCTCACGAATCCCGGGGCGCGGCTGCAACCGGCCGTGGCGGCGCTGACGGGACTGCGGGACGAGGAGCTGCGGCGGGCGCCGCCGGTCGCCTCCGGCGTCCGGCGCTTCCTCGCATTCTCCGGCGACGCCGTCCTTGTGGCGCACAACGCGCGGTTCGACATGGCGTTCCTCGACAACGAGACGATGCGCCTCACCGGCAATCGGGTGGCGGCGACCGTCGTCGACACCGTCGGCCTCTCGCGGCGGCTGCTCGGCCGGCGCCCGGCGAACCTGGCCGCGCTCTCGCATCACTTCGTCACCGATGCACGGCCCTGTCACCGTGCATTGCCCGACGCGGAGGCGACGGCGGAGATCCTCGTGCGGCTGATCGGGCTGGCGCAGGAGCGCGGCGCGCGCACGGTCGGCGATCTCGTCGAGCTCGCGGCAACGCGGCCGCGCCGCGTGCACCGGAAGCGCAACCTCGCCTTCGGTGCCCCGCAGCGACCCGGGGTCTACCTGTTCAAGGACGTGCACGGGCAGGTGCTCTATGTGGGTCGCGCTCGCGACATCCGTGCGCGGCTGCGCTCGTACTTCCGCTCGGAGCGTCAGCGACCCGCGGTCGAGGCCGCGCTCGGCGCGCTCGACACGATCGAGTGGCGGGTGCTCGGCTCCGAGCTCGAAGCGGCGCTCGAAGAGCTGCGGCTGATTCGAGAGCTTCGCCCTCCGGCCAACGCACGCTCGGCGCGCCCCGACCGTTACGTGTACCTCCGTCGTCGCGGCGACAGCGTCGTCTGCTCGTCGCAGCCCTCCGAGCTCGGCCCGTTGAAGAGCCGCCGCCGGGCGCAGCTCGCGGCCCGCGCGCTGCAGGCAGTGGAGTGGGAGACGCTGGACGACGCGCTGCCGAAGCTACGCGCGAAGCTGAAGCGTCTCGCGCGGGAGCTTCGCTTCGAGGACGCAGCCCGGCTGCGCGACAGGATCGACGCGCTCGAGGACGTCGCGCGCGAGATCCAGCGCATGCAACGGCTGCGGGAGATGGCCGTGTGCGTCGTCGTCCCCGGAGAGCAGGAAGGCTCGCGGCGCGGCTTCTGGATCGCGAAGGGCCAGGTTGTCTGCGCGCGCCCGTTTGGCGGGACGCACGGCCTCGAATGGCAGGCCGGGCTCGCGGCCGTCGCGCGCGCGGAACCGACTCTCGACCCGGAGAAGGCCGACGACCTGCTCACCGTGGCGGCGTTCATTCGCAGGCCGCCGCCGGAGTTGGAGGTGATCCGGCTGGCACACTCCGAGAGATGGAACAGCTCCGCGAGCGAGCGCTCGGCGACGGGTGGCGCAAGCTAGTCGTGGACGGTGTCTCGGTGACGCCCGTCGCGTTGAAGCGCGGCGCTTCGGTCAAGCTCGTCGACGGCCCACGCACCGAGACGCTTCCGCGCGAGGAATGGCCTGCGCGTCTCGATGCGCTGCTCGAGGGTGCCCGGAACGTGCACCTGCTGGCGCCCGACGGCGACCTGCACGCGCGCCGCACGAAGAAGGGCAAGTGGCTCGTCGCGAGCGGCAAACCCTCGTCGCGCGCGCCCGCGGCCGAGGAGCACGACCGAGCACCGCAGCGCGCGCTTCCCGCCGACCATCCGCTCTTCCGCGCGACGAAGATCTCGCGAGACAAGGAGCGCCAGGTGCAGCACTACGTCGAGCTGCTGCGCCCCTTGCCGCTGTGGAGTCGCGAGACGATCCGCGTCGTCGATGCCGGTTGCGGCAAGGCGTACATGAGCCTCGCGCTCGTCGCGTACGGGCGTGAGGTCGGGACACGCGTCGAGCTCGTCGGTCTCGACACGAACGCGGACGTGATCGCCGGCGTGCGTGAGATCGCCGAGGAGCTGGGTTATGACGAAGCACGCTTCGAGGCGACCTCCATCGCCGATTGGTCGTCGGAGGAGCCGATCGACCTCCTCGTGTCATTGCATGCCTGCGACACGGCAACCGACGAAGCGATCGCCGCCGGCGTACGGCTCGCCGCCGACGCGATCGTCGTCGCACCGTGCTGCCACCACGAGCTCGCGGGGCAGATCGCCGGGCAGAAGGATGCGCTCCTGCGACACGGCCTGCTCCTGGGGCGCCAGGCCGATCTGGTCACCGACGCCCTGCGTGCAGCGGCGCTCGAGATGCTGGGCTACCGCGTCGACGTGATCGAGTTCGTCTCGGCGGAGCACACGGCGAAGAACCTCATGCTGCGGGCCGAGCACGCCCCCTCGAAGCCGCGCGCCGCGCGCGCGGAAGCGGAATACCGGGAGCTCCGAGACCGCTGGGGCGTCGATCCCGCCATCCAGCGGCTGCTTGCTCTCCCCGTATCCGCGGGGTGCTGAAGTTCGTTCTTCCAGTAACTCGAAAGGGGGAACTCGACTGTGGGAATCCTCTGGATCATCCTGATCGTCGTTCTGGTGCTTGCGCTGCTCGGCTTCTTCTCGCGCGGCGTTTGGTAGACGGGCGCTAGGACTCAACACGAGCAATCATGGGCCGTCCCGCCCACGCGGGACGGCCCTTCGTGCGCTACAACGGCATCGTGGGAGAGACGGCCGACCTCTTGCGGCGCGCCGACGCCGCCCTCGCCCTTCCGCGCCTCGGCGGGATGGCCCGTCCGAACGGCGTGGTGATCGTCAGCGAGCGCCACTGGGCCTTCGCCGGGGTCGACGGGACGCTTCGCGAGGGCCGTATGCCGCACCCGCCTGAGCTGTTGCAGAAGCTGCCGCTCGCCCGTGGGCTGATCCGGCTCTGGGCCTCGCTCGCGCCGGTCCTCCGGCCTGGCGGAGTGGCGCCGTCGAAGGAACGCGCACTCATCCTCGCCGCGGTTCTCGCCCCACTCGGGCTCGGCGTCGTCGGCGGTCCGTGGTCGACGGCGGCCGGGATCGCGCTCTCCGTCCTTCTTCTCTTCACGATCCTCCGGGGCCGCGCGCTCCACCTCCACGGCGCCGAGCACCGGGCGATCGCGGCCGCCGAGGAGCGTCGGCTCGCCGCGACGTGGGAGGGAAGCGCCAAGCCGTCGCGCTTCTCGCCGCGCTGTGGCACGAACTTCGCGGCGCTCGCGCTGCCCGTGACGTTCTTCGCCGACCGTGTGCTGCCGCTCGCGCCCGCCTTCTGGTCGCCGCTGATCGTCCTCGTACTGTCGCTCGCGCTGACCATGGAGCTGTGGCGGCTCGTCCAGAAGTCGTCCCGGCGGTTCTGGCACGCGTTCCTCGTTCCGGGGCTTGCTCTACAGCGGTTGACGACCCGCGAGCCTCGCCACGACGAGACGCAGGTCGCGCTGCGCGCCGTCGCGGCCGTGTTGGCTCGCGAGTTGCCGGTTTCGCGCTGAGCTACCATCTAGCCATGCACGAGATCGGGACGATGCGGGTCAAGAGCGGCCTCGCCGAGATGCTCAAGGGCGGCGTGATCATGGACGTCGTCGACGCCGAGCAGGCGAAGATCGCCGAGGACGCCGGCGCATGCGCTGTGATGGCGCTCGAGCGCGTACCCGCGGACATCCGTCGTGACGGCGGCGTCGCGCGTATGTCCGACCCCGACATGATCACGGGCATCCAGGAGGCGGTCACGATCCCCGTGATGGCGAAGTGCCGCATCGGTCATTTCGCCGAGGCGCAGATCCTGCAGTCACTCGAGATCGACTACATCGACGAGTCGGAGGTCCTCACGCCGGCCGACCTCGAGCACCATGTCGACAAGTGGAAGTTCACGGTGCCGTTTGTCTGCGGGTGCACGAACCTCGGCGAGGCGCTGCGGCGCATCGCCGAAGGCGCCGCGATGATCCGCACGAAGGGCGAGGCAGGCACCGGCGACATCGTCAACGCGGTCACGCACATGCGCGCCGTGTTCGGTGGGATCCGCCGGTTGCAGTCTCTGCGGGAAGAGGAGCTCTATTCGGAAGCGAAGAACCTGCAGGCGCCGCACGAGCTCGTGAAGTGGGTCGCCGAGAACGGCCGCCTGCCGGTCGTGACCTTCACCGCAGGCGGGATCGCAACGCCCGCCGACGCCTCGCTCTGCATGCAGCTCGGCGCCGACGGCGTCTTCGTCGGCTCGGGCATCTTCAAGTCGGGCAATCCGTCGCAGCGTGCGCGCGCGATCGTCGAGGCGACGACGCACTACATGGACGCCGACGTCCTCGCGCGCGTCTCAGCCGGGCTCGGCGAGGCGATGGTCGGGATCTCCACGCAGTCGCTCGATCCGAGCGAGCTGCTCGAACGCCGCGGCTGGTAGGGACGCCGGCGGCCCCGAATCTGATTCGCACGATCTGTGTGCGAACCAGATTCGAGAGTGAGACGCTCCGAACCTAGCCGGCCTTGTAGGCCCCCAGGTAGACGATCACCTGTGCGTTCTGCGGCGCCTGGGCTCCGTCGAGCGGCGACTGCTGTACGACCTTCCCCGCCTGCGCACGTGAGGTCACCGGGAACTTGAGATAGAGCAGCCGCAGGTGGGCGGCGTTCAGCGTCGCGATCGCCTGCTGCAGCGTCTGTCCGACGACGTCGGGAACGCGAGTATTCGGGTTGTTGTTCGGCCCGCGCGAGACGTTGATCTGTACGTGCGAGTGGAACGGCACGGTGGTGCCCGCGGGCTTGGCCTGCCCGACGACGGTGCCGAGCGGATCGGTGCCGGGAACGAAGACCACGCTCGCGAGGATGCCGACGTTTGCGAGCGCCGTCGCCGCCTGCGCCTCGGTCTTCCCGACGACGTTCGGAACGGTCGACGAGGTCGGCTGCGCCGGGGTTGTCGTCCGCGCCGTCGTCGTCGCAGTGGTCGTGGGGGTAGTGGTTGCGCCTGTGGTGGTTGCGCCTGTGGTGGTCGCGCTCGTGGTGGTCGTCTGCTTCGCGACCGTCAACGTCACGGTCGAGCCCTTCGCGAGCTTCGCGCCGGGCTTCGGCGTCACGTCGAGCACCGTCCCGGCGGGCTTGTCCGAGGGGATCTCCGTCTTCGTCGTCCTCAGTCCGAGCGAGTCGAGCATGGTCTGCGCGTCCGCCAGCGAGTCGCCGATCACGTCGGGCACGGCGACCTTCGGGGCGCCGGAGTCGACGACGAGGGTCACCTCCGAGCCGCGGCGAACCTCCGTGCCCTCGGGCGGCTTCTGGGAGATGACGACGCCCTTCGGCGCCTTCGCGGGCTTGAAGACCTCATGCGGTCGGAGCCCCACCTGCCCGAGTCGCACGAGCGCCTCCTGCTCCTTCAGGCCGACGAAATGCGGGACGGAGACCTTCGGCGGGACGCTCGTGGAGGGCGCGGTGGTGACGACGACGGTGGTCGTGTCGTGTCCGTTGTCGCGGTGGGTGAGGAACCACGCGGCCAGGATCCCGATCGCGACCAAGGCGAGCGCCCCCAACGCGAGCAGCATTCCCGCGCCGATCCGGCGGTCGGCCGGAGGCCCGCCGGGCGGCGGAGGACCGGGCGGCTGGGCGCCCACCAGGGTGTCTTCGCGCACGACGGTCGCGTCTTCCGGCGTCGGCCAAGCATCGTCCGGCGGCGGGGGCTGATTCGTCACAGGTCGTCTCCCTTTTGACGAAGGATTCGTCAGCTATGCAACGGTTATGGGCCTCGGCCGGGTGCGGGTGGCCGCCGGCTCGGCCGGCGTCACTCCGCCTTCCGGAGCCGTTCACCGGCAGCGCGGCCTTCCGGCGTCTGCAGGAAGTGCTCGAGCGGAACGTGGAGGAGCGCGGCCTTGCACTCCGCGAAGACCTCCTTGCCGTCGGTGATCGAGGCGTCGACGTGGAGCCGGCGGCCGCGCGCTTCGTCGAGCCATGCCTTGATCAAGAGCTCGGTGTTGATCGGCACGGGATGCCGGTAGCGGACGAAGATCCGCGCGGTCACGGCCGGGAACGCGTACCACGTCGCGAGCAGGCCGACAGCCTCGTCGAGTGCCCCTGCGACCAGCCCGCCGTGGACGATCCCCGGACCGCCCTGGTGACGTTCGTCGAACGAGAAGTAGGCCTCGTACTCGGTCAGCCCCTCGCCGGTCGGCGCCGGCAGGTGCAGCCCGTTCGGGTTGTCGCCGCAGCCCCAACAGCTCGGATCATGGTGCGGAGGTATCCGCATGCCAGACGTTCTCGAACGTGCCGAAGCGAAGCTCCTGCACGTAGTAGAACCGCGTCTCGTCGGAGCGGCGCAGGTACTCGTCCCGGTGCTCGGCGATGAACGTGTTGTAGGCCTCGATCGACTCCCAGCGATCGACGACGAGGAACCGCTCCGGTTCCTCGACGTCGTGCAGAAGCTCGGTGCCGATGTAGCCGCGACCCTGACGGAAGAACTGCGCCCACTCGCCGTCCGGCCCGTACGCACGCTCGAACTCCTCCGGCTCGCGCACCTCGTAGCGGAAGACGTGTGCGATCAACGCAATCCGCCTCGTTCGTGGTGGGCCTTGAAGAAGTTCTCGCTGCCGGCGGTCGCCATCGCCGCCGACGCGCTGATCTCGAGACACAGGGCGGCGGCCGCGACGATCTGGGCGAAGCGGTAGACCTTGCCCGGCCCTGCGCAGCCGATCGTCTCGAGCCAGTCGCGCGCGGAGGGGAGCGTCGTGCCGCCGCCGACCGTGCCGACCTCGAGGCCGCCGAAGCGAATCGTCGCCTGCAGGCCTCCCTCGACGCGGCGGGCGGTGCCGTGCGCCATCGAGCTCGTTCCGACCATGCCCAGGTCCTGGCCGGTGGCGGCGAAGACCGCTGCGACCGCCGAAGCCGGAGTGAAGGCGACCGACTGCATGCCGCTCGCGATCGCGCCGTGCGTCCCGGCCCACGACAGTGCGTCGAGGTCCTCCGCAGTCGTTCTCAGCACCCGGCGGATCTGCTCGTCGGGCAGGAACGCCTCGGCGAGCACCGTCTTGCCGTGGCCGGATTGGAAATACTCGGCCGACGGCTTCTTGTCGCCGCCCATGTTCGCCTCGAGCAGCGCCCGCTCCGGCTTCACCGGCGCGCGTTGCATCACGTAGCCCATGTTCAGCGCGTAGGAGTTGCGCGTCATCATGTTCGGCCCGACCGCGTCGCCGGTCGTCCACTGCCACAGCACGTGGCACATCGGGCCGACGACGTGCGTCTTCACCCCACGTAGCCTCGCGCGCTTCGAAAGCGATCCGTCATCCGACGACTCGAGCCACGCGCGCATCTTTGGCAGCTCCGCCTCGACCCAGCGCGCGAGCGCAACTGCAGCGCCGGCATCGCCGCAGACGAAGCACGATGCGCGTGTGATCCGGTCGTGCAGGACGTAGGTACGAACCGCGCCGGCGGCGAGCGCGCCGCGCGTCATCGACGCGGTCAAGCCGCCCTCGGTGTGCGCGAGCGGAACGTGCACGGTTTCCGTCTCCCGTCCGCTCTCGACGACGTCGCCGTCGTCCCCTAGCTCGTACGTGCCGAGCGCGATCTCGACCGGAACCGCGGACACCGGTATGACGGCGACTCCGACGAGCGACTCGGCCGCGCTCGCGAACGGTGCGAGGTCGACGGAGGTGACCAGCGACCCGTCGAGCCCCATCGCCTCGCGGCGCTGGTCGATCGACGCGGCGTCGTTCTTCCGGGGCCAGCGCATGTCAAGGAGAGCTTAGGGATGGACGCGGAATGCGTGAACCTGGTCCGGTTGCGGAGCCGGTGCCGAACTGTCGACCCGGAGTCGAACCGGTTTCAGACGTTACGCTCGCGCCATGGCAGCGACACTGATCAAGGGCAAGCCGATCGCCGACCGGATCCGCGCGCAGGTGGCCGAGGAGGTCAACGAGCTCGGGCACCTCGGCCTCGTGACCGTGCTCGTCGGCGACGACCCGGCATCCGAGGTCTACATTCGCCTCAAGCACAAGGCAGCGACGGAGGCGGGGATCGACGCGACGGATCTCCGGTTGCCCGCGGACATCTCGGCCGCCGACCTGCTCGCGAAGCTCGCGGAGCTGAACGCCGACGACGCGGTCGACGCGGTGCTCGTGCAACTCCCGCTACCGGACCACATCGACGAGGCGCAGATCCTTCGATCGATCGATCCGATGAAGGACGTGGACGGGCTCCACCCGTTCAACGCCGGACAGCTCTTCCTCGGCCGGCCGACGCTCGTCGGCGCAACGCCGCTCGGGGTGATCGCGATGCTGCACGAGCACCGGATCGAGCTCGATGGGGCGCACGCCGTCGTTCTCGGTCGCAGCGACATCGTCGGCAAGCCGATGGCGCACCTCCTCATGCAGGCCAATGCGACGGTGACGATTTGCCACTCGCATACGCGCGACCTGGCCCAGTACACGCTCGAGGCGGACGTGCTCGTCGCTGCGGTCGGGGTCCCGGCGATGGTCTCGCCCGACATGGTGAAGCCGCGCAGCGTCGTGATCGACGTCGGCATCAACCGGACGGACGCCGGCATCGTCGGTGACGTCGACCCGGGTGCCGAGGAGGTCGCGGCGTACATGACGCCGGTGCCGGGCGGAGTCGGCCCGATGACCATCGCCTGCTTGCTCCAGAACGCCGTCCGCTGTGCCCGTTTTCGGCGCGGCGAGCTTGCATATCCGGGCTGAAAGGGTGGTAGTGTTGCGCCGCTCCGCCTGCGTTTCGGCGGACTTGTAGTCATCCAGCAAGGAGTCGTTGGTAGTGGCTGAAGGTACGGTCAAGTGGTTCTCGAACGAAAAGGGCTACGGCTTCATCGAGCGCGGGAACGGCGAGGCGGACGTGTTCGTCCACTTCTCCGCCATCGCCGGTGAGGGCTACAAGTCGCTGACCGAGGGTCAGCGCGTCTCGTTCGAAGTCGTGCAGGGCGACAAGGGCCTGCAGGCGGCGAACGTCACGGCGCTCTAACCCTTTCGGAACCAAACTCAGGCGAGGGGCTCCGGAAGGAGCCCTTCGTGTTTCATGTGAAAGGAAGGCCATGGCGGGAATCTCCAGAGACGAAGTGCTGCACGTCGCGCGGCTCGCGCGCCTCGAGCTGACCGACGACGAGGTGGCGAGGTTCCAGGGGCAGCTCTCGGCGATCATCGATGCGATCTCGAAGGTCTCGGAGCTCGACCTGTCGGATGTCCCGCCGACCGCGCACCCGCTCGAGATCGCGAACACGTGGGCGGAGGACGACCCGCGCCCGTCGCTGCCGCTCGACGAGGTCTTCGCGAACGCGCCGGACCGCGAGGACGGCTACTTCAAGGTGCCGCCGGCGTGATCGACACGCTTCGGTTGACCGCGGAAGAGGCGAAGGGCCTGCTCGAGCGGCGCGAGGTCTCCGGGGCCGAGCTGTTCGCTGCGTACGCGGATCGCGACGACGACCTGCACGCGTACCTGCACCGCTGCGACGACGCCGGCGGGGACGGCATTCCGATCGCGGTGAAAGACGTGATCTCGACGCGCGGCGTGCCGACGACGGCCGGCTCGAAGATCCTGGAGAGCTACGTTCCGGTGTTCGACGCGACGGTCGCGGCCCGGTGCAAGGACCATGGATTGCGTCTCCTCGGGAAGACGAACACCGACGAGTTCGCGATGGGCTCGTCGACGGAGAATTCCGCCTTCGGTCCGTCGCACAATCCATGGGACCCCTCGCGCGTGCCGGGCGGCTCAGGCGGCGGCTCGGCAGCGGCTGTGTCCGGCGGGCTCGCTCCGTGGGCGCTCGGCTCCGACACGGGCGGGTCCATCAAGCAGCCTTCGGCGCTCTGCGGCAACGTTGGGTTGCGTCCGACGTACGGCACCGTCTCGCGCTACGGCGTCGTCGCGTTCGCGTCGTCGCTCGACCAGGTTGGCCCGGTCGCGAAGAACGTCCGCGACTGCGCGTGGCTCTACTCGATCATCAGCGGCCGTGACGAGAACGACTCGACGACCGTCGAAGTGCCGGAGGTCGAGCTGCCGACCGCCGAGGATCTCAAGGGCCTGCGCATCGGTCTGCCGAAGGAGATGAACCAGGCCGAGGGCATCGAGGGCGGCGTGCGCGACGCGGTGCGGACGGCGGTCGAGGTGGCGGAGTCGCTCGGGGCAACGGTGGGTGAGTGCTCGCTGCCGCTGTCGGTCGACTACGGGCTCGCCTGCTACTACCTCATCGCGCCGGCAGAGGCCTCCTCGAACCTCGGACGCTATGACGGCGTTCGTTACGGCCTGCGCAGCGACGGCGCCGACTTCCGCGAGATGCTGATGCACACGCGGCACGACGGCTTCGGCGACGAGCCGAAACGCCGCATCATGATCGGCACGTACGCGCTCTCGTCCGGCTACTACGACGCGTACTACGGCAAGGCGCAGCGAGTGCGCACGGTGATCAAGCGGGAGCACGACGCGGCGTTCGAGAACTTCGACGTCCTCATCTCGCCGACGAGCCCGACGGTCGCGTTCGAGCTCGGCGCGAAGACGGCCGACCCGCTCGCGATGTACCTCAACGACCTGCTGACGATCCCGTCGTGCATGGCGGGCTTGCCCGGGCTAAACATCCCGTGCGGCCTGTCGGAGGGGCTTCCCGTGGGCCTCCAGCTGATCGGCCCGCAGTTCGCAGAGAACACGCTCTTCAGAACCGCGTACGCGCTCGAGCAGGCAATCGGCTTCGACGTCGTCCCGGAGCGGTTGCGATGAACTGGGAACCCGTGATCGGGCTCGAGATCCATGTGCAGCTGAAGACGCGGACGAAGATGTTCTGCCGCTGCGTGAACGAGTTCGGTGGTGCGCCGAACACGCACACGTGCCCGGTCTGCCTCGCGTTCCCGGGCGCGCTTCCCGTCGCGAACAAGCGCGCGATCGAGGAGTGCATCAAGCTCGGGCTCGCGCTCGAGTGCGCGATCGCCGACCGCGCCGTCTTCCACCGGAAGAACTACTTCTATCCCGACCTGCCGAAGGCGTACCAGATCACCCAGTACGACGAGCCGCTCTGTGCGGGTGGGAAGCTGGCCGTGCCGACCGAGAGCGGCGACGTCACGATCGGGATCACGCGCGCGCACCTCGAGGAGGACGCCGCGAAGAACGTACACGTCGCTTCGTCGGGCCGTATCCACGGCGCCACCGCGACGCTCGTCGACTTCAACCGCGGCGGGACGCCGCTCGTCGAGATCGTCACCGAGCCGGACCTCCACGACGCGGACACCGCGAAGCGTTTCCTGCAGCTGCTGCGGCAGACCGTCGTCGAGCTCGACCTGTCGGACGCGGAGCTCGAGAAGGGCTCCATGCGCTTCGACGTCAACGTCTCCGTTCGCCCGGCGGGCTCCGCCGAGCTGCGTACCCGCACCGAGCTGAAGAACATGAACTCGTTCAACTTCGCAGCGAAGGGGATCGAGCGCGAGATCGCGCGGCAGATCTCGATCTACGAGTCGGGTGGGGAGGTGCAGCAGGAGACGCTGCATTTCGTTCCCGGCGACGAGGAGTCGCCGCCGATGCGTTCGAAGGAGGAGGCGCAGGACTACCGCTACTTCCCGGAGCCCGACCTCGTGCCCGTGCATCCGCCGGCGGAGCTCGTGGAGCGACTGCGCGCCCAGATCGGGGAGCTTCCGGGCGCGCGCATCAAGCGCATCGCCGACACGCTCTCGTTCTACGACGCGGACGTCCTCGTCACCGGCGGTCTCGACGTCCTCTGGTCGGACGTGGTTGCTGCGGGCGCAGACGCGAAGGAGGCCGCGAACGTACTGGCGAATCAGTTCGTCGCGACCGGGATCGACCCCCGCGCGGTCGATGCCGCCGAGCTCGCGAAGCTCGTGTCGGCGCGTGCGTCGATCCCGCGCGCCGCATTCGACGAGGCGCTTGCGAAGGTGGGCGACCAGGGCTTCAGCGCCGCGCCATACCTCGAGCAGAAGGTCGTGGCGGATGCGAGCGAGCTCGATCCGGTGATCGACAAGATCTTCGCCGCGAACCCGGCCCAGGCGGAAGAGTTCCGGAACGGCAAGGAGGGTCTGCTCGGCTTCTTCGTCGGCCAGGTGATGAAGGAGACGGGCGGCAAGGCCGATCCACGCGTCGTGAACGAGCGGGTCCGAGCGAAGCTCGCGCCGTAGTTGCCGCCTCCGCTTCGCGGTGACATCCTCCGATAGTGGAGTACGACCTCGTCGTCGTCGGCTCCGGTCCTGCCGGGCAGAAGGCCGCGATCCAGGGTGCGAAGCTCGGGAGGAACGTCGCCCTGGTCGAGCGCCACGTGGCGCTCGGCGGCGCGTGCGTCAACACCGGCACGATCCCGTCGAAGACGATCCGCGAGGCGATCCTCTACCTGACGGGGCTCAACCAGCGCGCGATCTACGGGCAGAGCTATCGGCTGAAGGACGCCGTTTCGATCGAGGACATCGCGCTGCGCACGCGCCACGTGGTCGAGCGCGAGCGGGAGATCATCCGCGACCAGCTGTTGCGCAACCGCGTGTCGATCCTGGACGGCTGCGGGCGGTTCGTCGACGAGCACACCCTGGCGATCGACGGCCGTGACGGGACGGAGCGTCGCGTGAGCGCAAAGCACGTCGTGATCGCGACCGGCTCCACGCCGGCGCACCCGCCGGAGATCGAGTTCAACGGGAGCACTATCCTCGACTCGGACGACATCGTCCTGCGGCTCGCGCAGCTTCCCTCGACGATCGTGATCGTCGGCGCCGGGGTGATCGGGATCGAGTTCGCGTCGATGTTCGCGGCTCTCGGGTCGAAGGTGACGGTCGTCGACGCGCGCGACGGGATGCTCGACTTCTGCGACCAGGAGATCACGGAGGCGCTGCGCTACCACCTGCGCGAGCTGAACGTGGCGTTTCGCTTCGGCGAGCGCGTCGTTCGCGTCGAGGCGCGCGAGAACGGCACGCTCACCACGCTGGAGAGCGGCAAGCTGCTGCCGGCAGACGTCGTCTTCTACTCGGCCGGGCGGCAGGGAGCGGTCGCCGACCTCGCCCTCGGGAACGCGGGCATCGAGGCCGACGCGCGCGGACGGATCGCCGTCGACGAGCGATACCGGACTGCGGTCGCCCACATCTATGCGGTCGGGGATGTAATCGGCTTTCCGAGCCTCGCCTCGGCCTCGGCCGAGCAGGGGCGGCTTGCGGCCTGCGACATCTTCGGCGTCCCGCGGAACGCGGGCGAGGCGCCGCTCCCGATCGGCATCTACTCGATCCCCGAGATCAGCTACGTCGGGAAGACCGAGGCCGAGCTCACCGAGGCGACGATCCCGTACGAGGTCGGCATCTCGCATTACCGCGAGCTTGCACGCGGCCAGATCCTCGGCGAGAGCCACGGGCTCGTGAAGCTGCTCGTCTCGCCCGACGACCGGACGCTGCTCGGCGTGCACGCGTTCGGCGCCGGCGCCACGGAAGTCGTGCACATCGGCCAGGCCGTGATGGGCCTCGGCGGCACGATCGACTACCTCGTCGACTCGGTCTTCAACTATCCGACGTTCGCGGAGGCGTACAAGGTCGCCGCCCTCGACGCGCTGAACAAGCTGCGAGCGATCAGCCTCGCGTGACGTGTCCCGAAGGGACACGGCTCGTGTCAGACACGCGCACGGAACAGTGACATTTCGTCCACAGGCTCGTTGTGCCTACGACGCCGCGACGCTGCGTAGCACTTGTCCCGAAGGGACACGGCTCGTGTCAGACACGCGCACGGAACAGTGACATTTCGTCCACAGGCTCGCGGCGCCTACGACGCTGCGATGCTCAGCATGCCGAGGCACATCTCGTCGGTCGTGCCCTCGCCCCAGAGGACGTAGCGCGGTGTCAGCTGCTTCGTCCCGACCACCGGCTGGCCGTCCTTCGAGTTGTCGAAGCTGCACGTGACACGGATCGTGTCTCCCGGGCCGACCGTGACCGGCTTCTGCAGGTAGTAGACGTCTTGCCAGTGGAAGACCCATGCGGGGATGTGCAGCAACGTCTGCTGCTTCGCGGTGCCCGGATCGAGGACGACCGCGACGTCGCGGCCGCGCAGGTGCATGTGACCGGCGACGCCGTAGATCGTCTCCGTCCGCGTCACCGCCCGATCGCACGACGTGACAATGGCCGTGCCGCTGCCGACACTTGTCGGGTAGTCGGCAAGTGACTTGCCGCAGAGGCGGAGCAACGCCGTTGGGATGACGGCCGCCGTCGCGCCGTACTTGTTCACCTCGTCCTGCAACGTCTTCTGGCGGCTGCACTGCGGCCCGCTCACGCCGTCGGGGCACGGCAGCTCGACCGGCGCGGCGATCAACTCGGTCTGCAGCCGTGTGAGCCGGGTCGTCGCGGGACGGAGACGAAGCTGCGCCGACGAACGGTCGGGGCCGGAAGCCTCGATCAGGTTGTAGTGCACCTGCATCACGATCTTCGCGCCTCTGTGCAGCAGGACGCCGGTGCCGTTCGGAAGCGCGTTGGTCGTATGTCCCGGCACCCACGCGGCGATCCACGGCGGCTGGCCGAGCCGCGAGATCGACTCTGCGCCGCTCAGGTCGAACGGCAGGCCTGGCCCGCCGAAGCACGTCCAACCCTTGCCGCTACTCGCCGCGTTCATCTGGTTCGCGACCCGCGCCTGCTCGCCGGCGGCCTCGTAGAGGATCACGTGGTGGACGATCCCCGTCCGCTGCGGCTCGATCAGCGCGCCGGTGACGAACGCGTCGTGCTTCAGCTTCGGGTCGAGGACGAAGCAGTGGTAGTCGTCGATTCCGCCGCCCGCCGCGTGCGGCGCATAGGACTTCGCCGGTGCGAGCGCGATCGTCCGGCCGGGCCCGGACAGACCGGCGCCCGCCGACGGCTTCGAATGACGGTCGGCAGCGTTCCCCACGGGTGCGCCGTTCGCAGCCCATCGGGCGAGCGTCGCGAGCTCCGCGCCGGTCAGCCGGCGCTTGCCGCGGCCGACGATCGCCGCAGAGTCGGCGCCCGGCATCCACGGCGGCATCAGGCCCGCCTTCGTCATGCGCACGATTCCCGCGGCATGCGCCTTCGCCGCGGCCGCAGTGGTCAGTGAGAACGGCGCGATCCCGCCGAGCCGGTGGCACGACGCACACTTCGCGTCGAGGATGGGCGCGACGTCGCGGTTGTAGGTCGGCGCCGGCTCCGCGGACGCCAAAACGGTCGCGGCAAGGACTCCGGCGGCAGCGACCACGGCAACGACGAACGCCCTCTGCATGCCGCCACTGTACGGCCGCCACCGTCCGGCGTCGCCTTCCCGAGGGGTTGGCCTTCAGATGCCGTGGGTAGACCGCGGAGGGGCAGGGCGTCGTCGTGTTCGCCCGGAATGAGGAGGAGGAGAACGGCATGCAGACCTGGGTATGGATCGTGATCGCCGTCGCGGTGATCCTCGTGGTCGGCGGGGTGGCCTGGGCCGCCATCCGCGCCAACCGTTCGCGACGGCTTCAAGAGCAGTTCGGGCCCGAGTACGACCGCGTCGCCTCGGACGCACCGACGAAGCGCGACGCGGAGGCGGAGCTTCGCGACCGGCAGCAGCGCCACGAGCAGTTCGACATCCGCCCGCTCGAGTCCGGCCAGCGCGACCGCTATCGCGCGCAATGGCAGGCGATCCAGGCGGAGTTCGTCGACGATCCGACGGCGTCCGTCGCGCAGGCCGACTCGCTGATCCAGAACGTGATGAGAGATCGCGGCTACCCCGTCGACGATTTCGACACGCGCGCCGCCGATCTGTCGGTCGACCACCCCGAGGTCGTCGAGAACTATCGCGCGGGGCACGGGATCGCCGTGGCACACGAGCGCGGCAAGGCGGGAACCGAGGAGCTCCGGAAGGCCGTGCGGCACTACCGCGTGCTGTTCGAGGAGCTCGTGGAGGTCCGCGACCCCGAGGCGGCACGGAGATGACCGGCGAACGTCTTCAGACCGACGACCTCGTACGCAACGCCGCGGACGAGCCGCTCGCACGCGGAGACTCGACCAATGGATCGGCCGGCGGCGACGGAGGCTCGCTCGAGCAGCTCTTCCCGAGCGAGCGGGCGACCGAGCTCCACGACCGTTGGCACGCGCTCCAGGCGAACTTCGTCGACGATCCGCGCGACACGGTGGCGGAGGCCGATGCCTTGGTCGCCGAGCTTCTGCAGGAGCTCGCCCGCGGCTTCAGCGAGGCGCGAGCCGGTCTCGAGCGCCAGTGGAGCGAGGGCGACGACGTCTCGACGGAGGACCTGCGGGTGACGCTGCAGCGCTATCGGTCGTTCTTCGAGCGCCTGCTGGCGGCCTAGGACGCGCGCACGGCTGCGTACAGGAGCGCAGCCGCCAGGGCGAAGGAGGTTGCGGCCGCGGCCACCGTCGTCTGCGTCAGCGCAGAGGCGGCCGCGGCCGCGGCGACGGCAGCGACGAGCAGGACGTTGGCGAGCACGCGCCGCCGCACGGTGAGAAACGCGACGGCGACGACCGCGAGCGTTCCGAGCGAGCTGCCCGCGATCGCGAGCACGCGCGGCAGGGCCTCGACGTGATCCTGGGCGCGCGGGACGCTCGTCGAGCCGAACGCCCCGTGCACGGGCATCGCCGCGGCGACGCCGATCGCGACCCCCGCGTAGAGCAGACCGAGCGCGCACGCCCAGCGCCTGCCGGCGAGCTGCAGCGACCCGACGCCGAGGAGGGGCGCCGAGAGGAGGGCGCCCGCGAGGTAGTAGACGCGGAAGGCCGCTTCGTCCCAACCATGCGCGGCGCCCCACGCCATCGCCGCGCTCGCGGCGGCGAACGCGAGCAGGCCGCCGGCCCACGCCCAGCGGCGCCGCCGGGCGAGCAGGCCGGCGAGACGGAGGGAGACGAGCGCGGCGCCGAACGACAAGAGCACGTCCACGGCGCTCAGTCTGCTCGCCACGGCGCTCGGACCGCGGCCCAATCGTCAACTGGAACAAGCCCGTCCGGCGCTCCACTCGTCCGTCCGCCACGCTCACCTCGACCGCCGGGAGCGGCGCTACGCTGAACCTCCTTGGAGAAGCGCTACCTCTTCACGCCAGGCCCGACGCCGGTGCCGCCGGCGGTGCTCGCGGCCGGAGCCGAGCCGATCGTCCACCACCGCGGGCCGGACTTCCGCGAGCTCTACGCGCGGACGCTGCGGCGGCTGCAGGACGTGTATCGCACCGAGGCCGACGTGCTCCTCTTCACTGCGTCGGGCACCGGGGCGATGGAGTCTGCGGTCGCGAACCTGACCGCCGCGGGCGAGCGCGTGGCGGTCGTCAGCCACGGATCGTTCGGCGAACGCTGGATCTCGATCTGCGAGCGCTACGGGCTCGACGTGCAGGCGATTCGCTACGAGTGGGGCGAGTCACCCGATCCCGACGAGGTGGGCTCCGCCGTGCGCGAGTCCGGCGCCGAGATCGTCTTTTGCCAGCAGTCCGACACGTCCACGGGCGTCGTCTCGGACGTGCGCGCGCTGCGCGAGGCCGTCGCCGACGCCACGTTCGTCGTCGACGCGATCTCCTCGCTCGGCGCGGTGCCGCTCGAGACCGATGCGTGGAACATCGACGTCGCCGTCTCCGGCTCGCAGAAGGCGCTGATGTGCCCGCCCGGCCTCGCGACGGTGTCGGTGCCCGCGCACGTGCTCGCCCGCGCGAAGCACTCGCGCACCTTCTACTTCGACTGGCGGACGAACAAGGCGGCTCAGGACAAGCTCGACGCGGCGTTCACGCCGGCCGTCTCGCTGATCCGCAGTCTCGACGTCGCGCTCGGCCTCATCCTCGACGAGGGGCTCGAGTCGGCGTTCGCGCGCCACGTCCGCCTCGGCCGTGCGGCGCGTGCGGGCATCAAGGCGATGGGGCTCGAACTGTTCTCGCCCGACGACGACGGTGCCGCCGTGGTGACTGCGGTCCGCGCACCCGAAGGGATCGACGGCGACGAGCTGCTGCTGCACCTACGGGACAAGCACGGAGTCACCCTCGCGCCGGGGCAGGCGCATCTGAAGGGGAAGATCTTCCGCATCGGCCACATCGGCTGGTTCGATGTCTTCGACATCGCGAGCGCGCTCGCGGCGATCGAGCTGTCGCTGACGGAGCTCGGCGCCGACATCGAGCGCGGTGTCGCCGTGGCGCGCGCCTTCGAGGCGTACGAGACACCCGTCGCAGCCTGAATGAGAGTTCTGGTCCGTGAGACGATCGCGGACGCGGGCCTCGCCCTTCTGGGCGAGAAGTTCGACGTGGTGGTGGACGCGGACTCGCCGCTCGAGGAGATCGTCGGCGACTACGAGGCGCTGATCGTCCGCTCCGCGACGAAGGTGACGGCCGACGTGATCGAGCGAGGGACGCGGCTGAAGGTGATCGGCCGGGCAGGGGTGGGCGTCGACAACGTCGACGTCGATGCCGCGACGCGCCGGGGGATCGTCGTCGCGAACGCTCCGGAGTCCAACATCGTCTCGGCGGCCGAGCACGCGGTCGGCCTCCTGCTCGCGCTGGCACGCAACATCCCGCAGGCCCACGCCGCGCTCGTCGACGGGCGCTGGGAGCGGTCGAAGTGGGGCGGGGTCGAGCTCGCGGACAAGACGCTGGGCGTGCTCGGGTTCGGCAGGATCGGCCGCCAGGTGGCGCGTCGCGCGCTCGGCTTGCAGATGAAGGTCCTCGCGTACGACCCCTTCGTCTCCGCGGAGCGCTTCCGGGAGCTCGGCGCCGAGAGCGCGTCGTTCGACGACGTGCTCGCGCGGTCGGACTTCGTCACGCTGCACCTGCCGCTGACCGACGAGACGCGAGGCGCAATCAACGCGGATGCAATCGCGAAGATGCGAGACGGGGCGCGCTTGATCAATGCGGCGCGAGGTGACCTCGTGGACGATGCCGCGCTTGTCGCCGCGCTCAAGTCGGGAAAGCTCGGCGGGGCGGCGATCGACGTCTTCTCGGAGGAGCCGTACAGCGGCCCGCTGCTGCGGGCCCCGAACGTCGTCCTCACGCCGCACCTCGCCGCGTCGACGGAAGAAGCCCAGGACAGGGCGGGGGTCGTCGTCGCCGAGCAGGTCGTGGCGGCGCTCTCGGGCGGGCTCGTGACGAATGCCGTCAACATCCCGACCGTCGGTGCCGACGATCTCGAGGTGCTGGGGCCGTTCGTGCCGCTCGCGGCGAAGCTCGGACGGCTGGCACTCGAGCTGGCGGGCGGCGACGTTCGCAAGATCGCGATCGAGGTGTACGGCGAGCTCGCCGAGTACGACACGCGGCTCCTGACCGTGGCCGCGCTCAACGGTGCGTTCCAGGGGCACACCGACCAGCCTGTCAACTACGTCAACGCCCCGGTCGTCGCCGCGGATCGAGGCATCGACGTCGTGGAGGAGAAGCGTCGGTCCTCGCGCGACTACACGAACCTCGTTGCCGTCTCGGCCGACGGCGTGCGCGTCGCCGGCACGACGATCGGCAAGGACGCGCGGCACTTTCTCGTCTCGGCGCTCGGATTCGACCTCGAGATGGAGCTCGCGCCGCGCATGGCGCTGCTCCTCTACGACGACATCCCGGGCGTGATCGGCCGCGTCGGCACCCTCTTCGGCGAGGCCGGCGTGAACATCGCGAACATGACCGTGTCGCGCAACCGCGAGGGCGGGAAGGCGCTGATGTCCCTGTCGATCGACGCGCCCGCGCCGCCGCACCTCGTCGAACAGCTGCGCGACGGCATGGACGACGCATATCTGATCCAGACTTAGAGGATCACGCGGTCCGCGGGTTCGCGCGCGGGTTGAGCCGGCGCACGATGCGTGCCACGGTCCTGCCGAACTTCTCGACGACGTCGTATTCGCCGGTGCGTTCGACGACGCGCTCGACCTCGGGCTCGTGATGTCCAGGCGCCAGGAGGAAGTGCGTCGCGTCCGAGCGGACGTCTTCGTAGTCGTCGATCGGCGCGGTGACGCGATGCGCGCACCCTGGGTCTGCACATTCGCACACGAAGTCGGCCTCGTCCGCATCGAAGCGCATCGCCGTCTTCGCGATCGCCTCGTTCACCTCTCGGAACGCGGACTCCGTCCGAGCGATCGTCGTCTCATCCATGTGTGATCCGTCTCCCTTGACGTGGTGGTCCCTGGTCGTTCAACGGCCGACGGGCACAATCGGTCACGCATGTCCTGGCCGGAACCCGTCGACCGCGTCGCGTCCGTCCTCCGCGCCGAGGCGATCGACTCGCGCATCGAGGAGCTGGGCGAGGGCACGGCGACCGCCCGCGAGGCCGCGCGTGCGATCGGTTGCGACCTCTCGCAGATCGTCAAGTCCCTCGTCTTCGTCTGCGACGGCGCGTACGTGCTGGTACTCGTCCCGGGCGACCGGCGGGCCGACGAGGAAGCCCTCTCGCGCGCGGTTTCGGCGGCGGAGGTTCGGGTCGCACGGCCTGAGGAAGTCGTGCGCGCGACCGGGTTCGAGCCGGGCGCCGTCGCGCCGTTCCCGCGCGGCGCCGTCACCGACACGCTGATGGACACCTCGTTCTTCGCGCACGAGATCGTGTGGATCGGAGCGGGAAGCAGCTCGCACATGGCATCGCTACGGCCTCCCGAGCTGCTGCGGCTCGCGGGCGCGCGCGCCTTGGACGTCACCGGCCACGGGTAGAATCAGCCGACCCACGGAAGGAGCGGACGGTGCAGGAGACCGAAAAGATCTGGATGAACGGAGAGCTCGTGGACTGGGCCGACGCGACGGTCCACGTCGGCGTCCACGGCCTGCACTACGGTTCGGGCGTCTTCGAGGGCATCCGCTGCTACGACACGCCGAAGGGCCCCGCCGTCTTCCGCCTCGGCGAGCACCTGCAGCGCCTGCACAACTCCGCGCGCCTCCTCCACATGCAGATCCCGTTCTCGCTCGACGAGCTGCGGGCTGCGACGAACGAGCTCCTCGGCGCGAACGGCCTGCCCGAGTGCTACCTCCGGCCGATCGCGTTCTACGGCTATGGAGAGCTCGGCGTCGCCGCGCGGAACAACCCGGTGGAGACGGTGATCATGAGCTGGCCGTGGGGCTCGTACCTCGGCGAGGAGGGTCTGCGCAACGGCATCCGCGCGAAGATCTCGTCGTGGCAGCGCATCCCGCCGAACGTCGTGCCGCACGTCTCGAAGGCGACCGGCGTCTACCTCAACTCGATGCTCGCCGTCACCGAGGCGAACAACGCCGGCTACGAGGAGGCGATCCTGCTCACGCCGGAAGGGCTGGTTGCCGACGGCTCGGGCGAGAACATCTTCGCCGTGCGCGACGGCGTCATCTACACGCCCGACCTCGCAACGGGGATTCTGCCGGGCATCACGCGGGACACGGTCACGCAGATCGCGCAGGACCTCGGCTTCACCGTGGTCGAGAAGGGGATGATCCGCTCGGACCTCTACCTCGCCGACGAGGTGTTCATGTGCGGCACCGCGGCCGAGGTGACGCCGCTGCGCTCGATCGACGACCATGAGATCGGCGTCGGCGAGGTCACGCTGCAGATCCAGAACGCCTACCTCGATACCGTGCGGGGCAAGAGCGAGCGGTGGTCGCAGTGGCTCGACCCCGTGCCGCAGCTCGCGCGGACTTAGAGGCTTGATGTGAATCTTGCGCACTCGCGGATGGTGGCTCAGACACGGCGCATCTCGCCCGGCTCGGGCTTGAACGTAGGTACCGCTATGCCCTGCGCCCGACCCGAACGACCTGCTTGGTCTGAGCCATCCCCACAAGCACCCCAATCCACATCAAGCCTCTAGAGCCCCTCTCGTTGTCGACGACGACTCGCATCAACCTCAGCGCGCCGTGGATCGACGAGCGCGACGAGGAGCTCGTGCTCGAGGTTCTGCGCTCCAGCTGGCTTTCGCTCGGACCGACGGGCCCGCGCTTCGAGTCGATGCTGGGCGACGCCGTCGGCGCGCCGTACGCCGCCGCCGTTTCCTCGGGCACGGCCGGGCTGCATCTGTGCATGCGTCTCGCGGGTGTCGGACCCGGGGACGAGGTGATCACGTCGCCGTACTCGTTCGTCGCGTCTGCCAACTGCGCGATCTATGAAGGCGCGACGCCGGTGTTCGCCGACATCGACGGCGACACGTTCAACATCGACCCCGACGCGGTCGAGGCGTCGATCACGCCGCGGACGAAGGCGATCGTCGCGGTCGACATCTTCGGTTACCCGGCGGAGTACGACCGGCTGATCCCCCTCTGCGAGGAGCACGGGATCGCCCTGATCGAGGACGCGTGCGAGGCGCTCGGAGCCACGTACAAGGGGCAGCGGCTCGGCTCGCACGGCCATCCGGCGGTCTGGGCGTTCTATCCGAACAAGCAGATGACGACGGGTGAAGGCGGCGCGGTGACGACGCACAGCGAGGACGAGCACGAGCTGATGGTGTCGCTCCGCAACCAGGGTCGCCTCGAGACGTCCAGCTGGCTGCAGCACGGGCGGCTCGGCTACAACTATCGGCTCGACGACCTGTCGGCCGCCCTCGGCATCGGCCAGCTCGAGAAGCTCGACCGCATCCTCGACGCGCGCGGCGCGGTGGCGGCCCGTTACGGCGAGCTGCTGCGCGACGTCGACGTCCAGACGCCGCTGGCGGACGACGAGGACCACGTCCGTTCGTGGTTCGTGTACGTGGTGAAGCTCCCGCGTGAGGTCGAGCGAGACGCGGTGATGGCGCGACTCTCGGACGAGGGGATCGCAACGGCGCCGTACCTCCCCTCGATCCATCTGCAGTCGTACATGCGCGAGCGGTACGGCTTCGCCGAGGGGATGCTCCCCGTGAGCGAGGACTGCAGCGCCCGCACGATGGCACTGCCGTTCCATGCGCGCCTCGACGGTGCAGACCAGGAACGCGTCGCCGCCGCGCTCCGCAACGCGCTCGGGTAGCGCATGCGCCCTCCGGACGGTGCCGGGCACCGGAGTCTCCCGGACCTGAGGCGCAACGTCCACGAGCTCGCACCCGAGCTGATCGGGGCGGAGCTCTACGTGGACGGCGCCGGCGGGCGGATCGTGGAGCTCGAGGCATACGACCACGAAGATCCCGCTGGGCACGGCTACCGCAACCGGCGCACCGAGCGCAACGCATCGATGTTCCTCCCCGGCGGTCACGCCTACGTCTACCGGTCGTACGGGATCCACTGGTGCCTGAACTTCGTCACGGGCGAGGAGGGCGAGGCGAGCGCCGTCCTGATTCGCGCGCTCGAGCCGCTCGAGGGCCTCGACGAGATGCGCGCACGGCGCGGCGTGGACGACGTCCGGCTGTTGGCGGCAGGCCCGGGCCGGCTCTGCCAGGCACTCGGCGTCACCCGGGAGCACGACGGACTGCCGCTCGACCGGCCGCCGTTCGACCTTCGCGCGGCCGCCGAGCCGGCCGAGGTCGTCGTCGGGACGCGCGTCGGGATCACGAAGGCGGTCGACCACCCGTGGCGCTACGGGCTTGCGGGCTCGCGGTTTCTCAGCCGTGCTTTCCGCGGACCGTGAGCTCGACCTCGAGCCCGGGAGCGGCTGCGGTCCCCGGCGGGCGCGACTGCGCGACGACGGTGCCCTGTGAACCGCCGTGCACGGTCACCTTGAGGGCGAGCCGCTCGAGCTTGCGCTGCGCCCGGTCGAGCGACAGGCCGACGACGCGGGGGATCACGCCGTGCAACGACTTCTCGGAGACGAGCGTGATCTTGTCGTACGCCGAGGCCGTCCCCTCGCGCGGGTCCTGACCGACGATGTAGCCGATCCGGTCCCCGGGCTTGGCCGGCTTGTAGAGGACGAGCGGCGTGAGCGGCTGGTCTCGGAGTCGCGCCTTGGCGGCGCCGATCGTCTTGCCGACGACGTCGGGGACCTCGACCTCGTTCGGCTTGCACGTCGCCACCTTCGCCGGCTCCTGTCCACCGTAGAACGCGAGCTGGTAGGAGTTGTGGCAGACACCGTTGTCGCGCATCAGCAGCCCGCCGCGGTTCACGACCTTCACGGGCGACGCGTACTGCGACGGCGGATACGCGAAGCTCTCCGGCGTCCAGTGCTCCGCCGCGATCGCCTTCTGCATGAACGCCTTCCAGATCAGCGCGGGGAAGGTGCCGCCCGCGACCGGCTGTCCGTGGAACTCGGTCGTCATCGGGATCAGCTTGTCGGGATAGCCGACCCAGACGGCGGCGACGACCTGCGGGGTGTAGCCGACGAACCACGCGTCGCCGAAGTTCTCGGTCGTGCCGGTCTTCCCCGCCACCTGCCAGCCCGGGATCGCGGCCGCCCTTCCGGTGCCGTACTGGACGACGCCCTGCAAGAGCTGGTTGACCGTCTCGGCCTGCGTCTCGCTCAACACCGGGTGCTTCACGACCCGGTTCTCCTCGATGCAATGCCCCTTCGCATCGGCGAGGCACTCGACCGTGCGGGGGGTGTTGCCGAAGATCGAGCTGTCCATCCGGTTGCCGCCGTCGGCGAACGCGCTGTAGGCGCGCGCCATGTCGAGCGGCGTCGCGGGCTCGGCGCCGAGCCCGATCGCGAAGTAGCCGTTCAGCTTCGTCGAGATGCCGAGCTCCTTCGCCGTGTCTCGCACCTTGCGCGGGCCGACGAGCGCGGTCAGCTGTGAGAAGACGGAGTTGTCCGAGTACGCGATCGCCTTCGAGAGGTCGATCGGGCCGAGCGCTTCCCCTTCGTAGTTGTTCACCTGCCAGAGCCGGCCGTCGGCGTTGATCGTCACCTGCTTGGAGGAGGTGAGAACGCTCGACGGTGCGATGCCCTCCTTGAGCGCGGTCGCGAGCACGAACGGCTTGAACGACGAGCCGGGCTGCCGCTCGCCCTGCGTCGCGAGGTTGAACTGGCTGCGGTGGTAGTTCTCGCCGCCGACCATCGCGAGCACGGAACCTGTCTGCACGTCCAGCGCGACGAGCGCCGCGGTGGGGCCGGACGACGTCGGGAGCACGGAGGCGATCGCCTCGCGCGCGGCGTTCTGCAGCTTCGTGTCGAGCGTGGTGCGGACGCGCAGCCCGCCGCTGAACGCCTTCCGCGGCCCGTAGTGCTTGACGAGCTCGTCCTTCACGTAGTTGGCGAAGTACGGCGCGGCGGTCCCCTGCGTCGAGGGCAGCGTCACCTTGGCGGGATTCGGCATCGGGTAGGCCTTCCCGTCGCCGAACTGGCTCAGCGTGATCCAGCCCTGGTCGTACAGCTGCTTGAGCACGAAGTTGCGGCGCGCCTTCGCCGTCTTCGGGTGCGCGACCGGGTCCCAGAGGCTCGGATCCTCGGGAATCCCGGCGAGTAGCGCCGCTTCTGCCGGCTTCATGAACTTGGCCGAGTGGTGGAAGTAGATGCGCGAGGCCTGCTCGACGCCGTATGCGCCGTTCCCGAAGTAGACCGTGTTGAGGTACGCGGTGAGGATCTTGTCCTTCGACCACTGGCGCTCGAGCTGCCACGCCAGAGCGGCCTCCATCAGCTTGCGGCCGATCGACTTCTGGTTCGTCAGGTACGCGTTCTTGACGAACTGCTGCGTGATCGTCGAGCCGCCCTGGACCGCGCCCTTGCTCGTCACATCCGCCCAGAGCGCCCGGCCCATGCCGCGGAGGTCGATGCCGCGGTGCTCGTAGAAGCGCTTGTCCTCGGCGGCCACGATCGAGTGCTTCAGCCACGGCGACATGTCCTGCGAGCGGACGATGATCCGCGCCTGCGAGCCGCGGAGGATCGCGAGGATCGTCTGGCCGTTCGCGGCGTAGACGTACGTGTTCGCCTGGTCGCGCTTCTGCGCGTTCGGATCGAGCTTGGGGATCTGGGCCGCGACCGCGGACAGCAGCCCGAAGGTGAACGACGCCGCGCCCAGCAGCCCGAGGATGGCGAGGAGGGCGAGGAGTCTGAGCTTGCGGATGCGCCGGCGCTTGGGCCGGCGCCGATTTCTCCGAAGGAGCGCCAGAACCGGGGTAGTCTAGCCCGCCATGGCCCTCCCTGAGCTGACGCGGAATGCGGTCGACATCCTCCCGGCCCGCGGGCTCGAGGAGAAGCTGAAGCTCGGTCGACCACTCCGCGTCAAGCTGGGGATCGACGTCACCTCACCGGACATCCACGTGGGCCGGGCGATCCCCTTGCAGCGGATGCGCGCGTTTCAGGACGAGGGGCATACCGGCGTGCTGATCATCGGCGACTACACCACGCGGATCGGCGATCCGTCAGGGCGCTCTGCAGAGCGCCCGATCCTGACCGACGAGGAGATCGACCGGAACGCCACGACATACCTCGACCAGGCGATGGTGATCCTCGATCCTGCACGTACTGAGGTGCGGTACAACGGCGAGTGGCTGTCGAAGCTCTCCTACGCGGAAGTCGTCCGCCTGGCACGGACGATCACGGTCGCCCGAATCCTCGAGCGCGACGACTTCTCGAAGCGCATGAAGGCGCGTCAGCCGATTTCGATCTCGGAGCTGCTGTATCCGTTGATGCAAGCGTACGACTCGGTCGCAATCGACGCCGACGTCGAGCTGGGCGGGACCGACCAGCTCTACAACCTCCTCGCAGGGCGCGAGGTGATGCCCCACTACGGCCTCGAGCCACAGGTCGTCCTGACGACGCCGCTTCTCATCTCCTGGGACGGCGCAAAGATGAGCTCGTCGCAGGGCAACAACATCCCGCTGACCGCACCGCCGGAAGAGATGTTCGGCCGCACGATGCGGATCTCCGACGATCAGCTGCCGCAGTGGTACGCGCTCGTCGCGGAGCAGTGCGTCCCCGCCGACGATCCGCTCGAGACGAAGCTCGAGCTTGCCCGCTTCATCGTCGCGCGGTCGTGGGGAGAGAAAGCCGCCACGGCGGCGGAGGAACATTTCACGCGGGTCGTGCGTCGCCACGAGGCGCCCGACGACGTGCCCGAGCTCGCCCTCCCGGCAGGCGACCCGGTGCACCTCCCGGCGCTCCTCGTCGACGGCCTCGGCGTCGCGTCGACCTCGGAGGCGCGGCGCCTGATCCAGCAGGGCGGGGTGAAGGTGAACGGGGCGCCGGCGGCTGCCGTGGACGTCCCGCGGGAGGAGCTCGCGGGGGCGCTCCTCCAGGTCGGAAAACGCCGTTTTGCGCGTTTGACAGCATAGTCAGGGCCGCTATACTTCACAGGCCGTCCGAACGGGCGCGCGTAGGAAAGCCCTGTAACTCGACCATAGGAGCCTCCAGGCCCGACTCGTATAGGCTACGATTCGTTTCCTCGGAGGCCTCCTGGCGCGAGTCGGAGGTCTTTTTTACGCCGTCAATCAGGTACGGCGCCGGTCTTTGAAAACTCAACAGCGAACGTTCTTCGATGTCGAGAACCTCGATCTCGGAGCCGGCTTCGGCCTGCTCGGAGTGAGAGGGTTTCAACCTCGTCGCTTCTTCGGAAGCGGCCTTTGAGCAAGCACTACAGCTCGAAGTGAAAGGATCGCCGGCGCGGAGGTGTTTCACCCCTGTCGTCGGCAACCATTCTTCACGGAGAGTTTGATCCTGGCTCAGGACGAACGCTGGCGGCGCGCTTAACACATGCAAGTCGAGCGAGAACCGGTCCTTCGGGACCGGGGAAAGCGGCGAACGGGTGAGTAACACGTGGGTAACCCACCCTTGGTACTGGGATAGCCCGGGGAAACCCGGATTAATACCGGATGGCCCAACAGCTCTTCGGAG
>JBJMKB010000002.1:0-20794 GCA_045806045.1 Gaiellaceae bacterium
CGCGGGCTGAAGGTGCAGGTGCAGAAGTTCGACCCGTACATCAACGTCGACCCGGGAACGATGAGCCCGTTCCAGCACGGCGAAGTGTTCGTGACCGAGGACGGGGCGGAGACCGATCTCGACATCGGTCACTACGAGCGCTTCATCGACGAGAACCTCTCGCGTGCTGCGAACCACACCGCCGGCGCAGTGTGGGACCGCGTGCTGCGCAAGGAGCGGAAGGGCGAGTACCTCGGCTCGACCGTGCAGGTGATCCCGCACATCACGAACGAGATCAAGTTGCGCATCCGGTCGGTCGCCGAGGCGACCGACACCGACGTCGTGATCACCGAGATCGGCGGGACGGTCGGCGACATCGAGTCACAGCCGTTCCTCGAGGCGATCCGCCAGTTCCGGCGCGAGGTCGGGCCCGAGAACGTCATCTACCTCCACGTCACGCTCGTGCCGTTCATCGACACGGCCGGCGAGCTGAAGACGAAGCCGACGCAGCATTCCGTCAACGAGCTGCGCCGCATCGGTATCCACCCGGACGTGCTCGTCTGCCGCTCCACCGAGCCACTCGCGCGCGAGATCCGCGAGAAGATCGCGCTGTTCGCCGATGTCGACGTCGATGCTGTGATCACGAACCCAGACGTCCCGGACGTGTACCTCGTTCCGCTCGCGCTGCAGGAGCAGGGCCTCGACGAGCTCGTCGTACGCAAGCTCGGGCTCGAAGTGCCGGAGGCGGAGCTCGGCGAGTGGCTGCACCTGACGGAGCGCATCAAGCAGCGCAACGCGTCGATCGAGATCGCGCTCGTCGGAAAGTACGTCAAGCTGCACGACGCCTACCTGTCGGTGCACGAGGCGCTGAAGCACGCCGGCATCCACAACGGCTGCCGCGTGCACGTGCGCTGGGTCGACGCCGAGGACATGACGCTCGACGAGGCGCGGGCCGAGCTCGCGGGCGTCGACGGGGTGCTCGTGCCTGGTGGCTTCGGCTCGCGCGGATGGGAGGGGAAGATCCTCGCCTGTCGCGTCGCTCGCGAGGACGAGATCCCGTACCTCGGGATCTGCCTCGGGATGCACGTTGCCGTCTCCGAGTTCGCCCGTCACGTGTGCGACCTCGACGGCGCGAACTCGACGGAGATGGACCCCGAGACGCCGTTCCCCGTGATCGACCTGCTCCCGGAGCAGAAGGAGGTCGAAGACCTCGGCGGGACGATGCGGCTGGGCGCGCAGGCCGTCGAGCTCGCCGAGGGCACCCAGACGCGCGCCCTCTACGGCGGCGAGCCGGTGATCGCCGAGCGCCACCGCCACCGTTACGAGGTGAACAACGCATTCCGCCAGCAGCTCCTCGACGGCGGGCTCGTCGTCAGCGGCACGTTCCAGGAAGGTCGCCTGGTGGAGATCGTCGAGCTACCCGACCATCCATGGTTCGTCGCGTCGCAGTTCCACCCGGAGTTCAAGTCGCGCCCGACGCGTCCCGCGCCGCTGTTCCGCGAGTTCGTCGGCGCGGCGTTGCAGCGCGCCCGCTCGCGCTCCTACGTCTCGGCACCGACCGAGACGTAGACCGGCATCCCGGCGACCTTCGTCGCGCCGGCGACGTAGACGAACTCGACCGTCGACCCGTCCTTGCGCATCAGCGTCGAGCGCCCGCGATGCGTGCCGTTCGCGACCATCTCGCCCCACGGGCCCGCGGCCTTCTCCGGCTCGACGAGATCCGTCACCCCCATCGCGAGGAGCTCCTCGCGCGAGTAGCCGACGAGCGCGCACGCCGCCTGGTTGACGGCGACGTACCGGCCGCGCTCGTCGGCGACGAAGACCGCGGCAGGGCCGTGTTCGACCGCCTCGCCGAGCAGAGACGCCTGGATCAGCGGTTCGGAGACTCCCATGTGCGTGAAGAACCTCAGCAGGTTTTACGAGCTTCCGCAATAGGAATCGCCAATCTCGCGGCATGGGCCACCCGGCCTACCGCGCCGACGTAGCATCTGCCTCCGGTGCCGCCCGAGGTCGTCGATCTGTTCACCGAGCTCGCCGCGGTGCCGAGCCCCTCCGGGCAGGAGCGGCCCGTCGCCGACCTCGTGACCCGGTACCTCCGTGACTGCGGGCTCGGGGTCGACGAGGACGGCACAGGCCCCGAGGTGGGCTCGACGATGGGAAACCTCTACACGCGGGTCGAGCCCACCGCCGAAGGTGAACCGCTCTTCCTCTGTGCGCATCTCGACACCGTGCCGCCGACCGCGGCGATCGAGCCGGTCGTCGAGGACGGCGTCGTCCGAAATGCGGCCGGTACGATCCTCGGCGCCGACGACAAGGCCGCGGTCGCCGCGATGCTCGAGGCGATGCGGCGCGTCGTCGCCGAGCGGCGGCCGCATGCCGGGCTCGAGCTGCTCTTCACCCCCAAGGAAGAGGTCGGACTCGTCGGTGCCTACGCGTTCGACCACACGCGACTACACGCCAGGACGGGCTACGTCTACGACCAGGCGGCGCCGATCGGCGTGGTGATCCTGGGCGCGCCGTACTCGCAGTCGCTCGAAGTGACCTTCCACGGCCGCGCAGCGCATTCGGGGATGCATCCCGAGGACGGACGCTCCGCGATCGCCGCCGCCGCGCGCGCCATCTCGGAGATGCGGCTCGGCCGTGTCGACGAGGACTCGACAGCGAATGTCGGGACGATCAGGGGCGGGACCGCGACGAACATCGTCCCGGAGTGGTGCACCTTCGTCGCGGAGGCACGCTCACAGGACGAGGGCAAGCTTGCGGATCTCGTCCAGGAGATGCAGGACGCGATCACCTTTGCGGCGGGCGTCTGGGAGTGCGACGTCGAGACGGTGGCGCGCAAGAGCTATCGCGGCTACCGCTTCGCGAAGAGCGATCGCGCGGTCGCGCTCGCGGTCAACGCGCTCACCCGGGCCGGTCACCAGGTGTCGTTCGAGCTCTCCGGAGGCGCCGCCGACGCCAATGTGTTCAACGAGCGGGGCCTGCAGTGCGTCAACCTCGCGAACGGGATGATGGACATCCACACCTCGAGCGAGCACATCGCCGTCGCCGACCTCGAGGCGATGGTCGACGTGACGCTCGCGCTCGTCGATGCCGCTCTCGCTTAGACGCGGGCGCGTCACGCGCGTCGTCGACGATCTCCATTGCGAGGTCGATGGGGTGCCGTGCCTCGTCTACGCGAACGTCACGGGCCCCGTCGCCGACGGCGACGACGTGCTGGTGAACGTGCAGGCGCGTGAGCTCGGTCTCGGGTCCGGCGGCTTCGACATCGTCTACGTCAATCTGACGCGCGGACTCGACCTCCGGCCGCCTGTCGGGGCGCACGTGATGGCGCTGCCGTATGCGCCGGGCCAGTGGGCCGTGCGCCACGCCGAGGAGGACGAACCGCTGCCCGAGTCGCTGAACGGTCTCCCGGTCGTCCTCTGCACGGTGCACTCACAGGTGGCGCCGGCGTGGGCGGCGCTACGGGAGCTCCGCGTCGCGTACGTCCAGGTGCAGGGCGGGGCGTTGCCGCTGGATCTCTCCGACACGGTTCGCTCGCTCGAGCTCGCGCTGCGGGTGGCGGTGGCGCCGTGCTTCGGGGGTGACGCACGGTGCGTGTCGGTCGCATCCGCGCTCCTGCTGGCCGCGGCACGCGCCGAGGTCGCGATCTGCTCGGTCGGCCCCGGCATCGTCGGCACGGGCACGCGGTTCGGTCACGGCGCCGTCTCGCTGGCCGAGGCAGCGAACGTCGCGATCGCGCTCGGCGGCTCGCCCGTTCTCGCCGCACGTGTCTCGGACACCGACGAGCGCGAGCGTCACCGCGGCGTCTCGCACCACACGCGCGCGGTGCTCGACCTCGCGCTCGGCGACGTCCAGGTGTCGACACCGGAGCAGGGCGAGGAATGGCGGGAGGCATGCGAGGGGCTCACGCTCTCCCACATGGGCCGCGGAGCCGACGAGGAAGGCGCGCATTTCGCGGCCGCGTACGCCGCAGGTCGGTTGGCTGCGGAGCAGCTTCGAAAGCGGGCCGGGCCTGCTCAGTAGAAGACGTTCGCGCGCACTCGGCTGATCAGCTCTTCGCCCGCGAGATAGCGGCGGAGGTTCTCGCCGAACAGCTCGACGATGCGCTCGTTCTCCTTCACCGACAGCGCGGCCGTGTGCGGGCTGACGATGACATTGTCCAGCTCCCACAGGGGGCTCGACTCCGGCAGCGGCTCGTCGGCGAACACGTCGAGCGCGGCGCCGCGCAGCCTCCCCGATCGCAACGCCTCAGTGAGCGCCTGCTCGTCGACGACGCCGCCGCGTCCGACGTTGACGAAGACCGCACCGTCCCGCATGCGCTCGATCGTCTCGCGGTCCACGAGCCCTGCCGTCTCCGCGGTCAGCGGAAGCGTGACCACGACCGCGTCGGCTCTCTCGACGAGCTCGCCGAGCCGGTCGGGGCCGGCCCATTCGCCGCCGGCCTCGCGCTTGATCCCGAGCACGGTCATGCCGAACGCCCGCGCGAGGCGCACGACCTCGCTGCCGATCTCGCCGACACCGATCACGAGCAGCGTCTGCTCCGTCAGCTCGCGCGTCGGGTAGTGCTCCCACCGGCGATGCGCCTTGTCGTCGAGGAGCCGCGTCAGGCCCTTCGCGAACGCGAGGATTCCGAAGATGCTCCATTCGGCGAGCGGGGTCGCATGGATGCCCGCGGAGCTCGCTATCGCGACGCGGTCGAGCTCGTCGGCCGTGAGGCCGGCTGCGCGCACCTGCTGCCCGGCGCCGGCGTACGTCGCTTGGAGGAAACGCAGCCGCGGCGCAGTCCGGATGACCCAGGCCAGACCCGCGGGTTCTTCGCGCGGGAAGCCGAGCGCGACCTCTGCGCCGGACACGAGCGCGGTGAAACGCTCCTCCTCGGCGGGCGTCCGCGCGAACTCATCGACACCACGATGATCCGACGGGTAGCGCGGCGGCGGGAGCAGCTCCGGCTCGAATGCGATGTCCAGTCGGTCGTCGAGGTCACGCAACCGGTCGACGAGCTCGCTCTCGAGCGGCGTCACGATCACCACTTGCACGCGTTCCACCACGGCGTTCTACAGAATCACGCGTGATGAGCGATGAGCTTCTCTTCCACGGCAAGATCTTCGACGTCGTGCGCCGCGACGGGATGGAGGTCGTGCTCCACGGCCCCGCCGTCGCAATCGTCCCGGTGGATCGAACCGGGCACGTGACGCTCGTCCGTCAAGACCGCGTCGCGGCGGGCGGCAAGCTGCTCGAGCTGCCGGCGGGCGGCGTCGAGGACGGGGAGTCTCCGCTCGAGACCGCGAGACGCGAGCTGCGAGAGGAGACCGGGCTCCACGGGGGCGAGTGGGTCGAGGTGGCGACGTTCTTCACGACGCCGGGCTTCGTCGACGAGAAGATGCACCTGTTCCTCGCAACCGGCCTGGAGCAGGGCGAGGCGGCTCCGGAAGGAAGCGAGGACATCGAGCTCGTACGCGTGCCGCTCGACGAGGTCCCGTCGCTCGTCGAGGAGGTCGAGGACGGGAAGACTCTCGTCGGCCTTCTGTTCCTGCTCCGTCGGTAGGCTTCCGCCGCCATGAGGATCGGCGTCGCGAAGGAGATCAAGCCGGACGAGTACCGTGTCGCGTTGACGCCCGCGGGCGCTCTGGAACTGATCAACAACGGCCACGACGTCGCGATCGAGACGGGTGCCGGCCTCGGCAGCTCGATGGCCGACGCCGACTACGAGCGTGTCGGGGCGCAGATCGTCTCGGTCGACGAGGTGTGGGAGCGTTCGGAGCTGGTGCTGAAGGTGAAGGAGCCGATCGCCTCGGAGTACGCGCGGCTACGTGACGGGCAGATCCTCTTCACATACCTGCACATCGCCGCCGACGAGCCGTTGACGCGCGCGCTGATCGATGCAGGCACCACGGCGATTGCGTACGAGACGGTCGAGGTGCGCGGCGGTCTCCCGTTGCTCGCACCGATGTCGGAGGTCGCGGGCCGGCTCGCGCCGCAGGCGGGCGCGTACTTCCTCGAGAAGCCGCTCGGCGGCCGCGGGTTGCTGCTCGGCGGCGTGCCGGGCGTCGCACCCGGCAAGGTCGTGATCATCGGCGGCGGTGTCGTCGGCTACAACGCGGCCGTGATCGCGCTTGGTCTCGGCGCGCAGGTGACGATCCTCGAGCGTTCGATCGATCGCATGCGCCATCTCGAAGAGGTGCTGTCCGGCCGTGTGACGCTGCTCATGAGCTCGAGCCTTCAGATCGAGGCTTCCGTGATGGACGCCGACCTCGTGATCGGCGCGGTCCTGATCCCGGGCGCGGTGGCGCCGAAGCTCGTGACGCGCGCGATGATTTCCCGCATGAAGGAAGGTGCAGTCGTCGTCGATGTGGCGATCGACCAGGGCGGGTGCTTCGAGACGTCTCATCCAACGACGCACGCCGATCCGGTGTACGTCGTCGACGGCGTGACGCACTACTGCGTCGCGAACATGCCGGGCGGCGTTCCGATTACCTCGACGAAGGCACTTACGAACGCGACGTTGCCGTATGTGGAGGCGATCGCGAACCACGGACTGCGTGCGGCCGTCGCAGGCGACCCGGCACTCGCCAAGGGCGTGAACGCGATCGAGGGGAAGCTGACCTACGAGGCAGTGGCCGAGGCACACGGCCTCGACTACACGCCGCTCGACGACGTCTTGCCGCTCACGGCGGTCTGACTCGCTACGCGGCGGGCGGTGCGGGCGTCGTCTTCTTCCGGCCCGGCTTCGGGCTGACGCGCACGACAATCCACGTCACGCCCGCGGCGAGCGCGATCACGCACGCGATGAAGACGATGATTCCGAGCACGCCGAGTACGTCAGCCACGTACGTAGGATAGCCGCGTGCCCCGCGCCTGCGTGATAGTCCTGGACGCTGTCGGCGCCGGGGAGCTTCCCGACGCTGCGGAGTTCGGCGACGAAGGCTCCAATACGCTGGCGAATGTGGCCCGCGCAGTCGGCGGTCTCGACCTGCCGACGCTGGAGGCACTCGGTCTCGGCAACATCGAGCCGCTGGAGGGTTGCGCCCCGCAACCGGGCGCGCCGGCGATCGCTGGACGGCTGCTCGAGCGCTCGAAGGGGAAGGACACGACGACCGGCCACTGGGAGCTGATGGGGGTGGTCACACCGACGGCGATGCCGACGTACCCGTACGGGTTCCCCGACGAGGTGATCGACCCCTTCATGAACCGCACGGGCCGCGGGGTGATCGGCAACAAGCCTGCGAGCGGCACGGAGATCATCCAGGAGCTCGGCGAGGAGCATCAGCGCACCGGCAAGTGGATCGTCTACACGAGTGCGGACTCGGTCTTTCAGATCGCTGCGCACGAGCAGTCGGTGCCGCTCGAGGAGCTCTACGACGCGTCGAGGACCGCACGCGACGTCCTCAACGGGAAGCACGCGGTCGGGCGCGTGATCGCGCGACCGTTCACCGGCGCTCCCGGATCGTATGAGCGCACCGCGAACCGCCACGACTTCTCGCTCGAGCCGAAGCGACCGAACTACCTCTCGCTGGTGCGCGATGCGGGCCACAAGGTCTACGGCGTCGGGAAGATCGGCGACATCTTCGCGCACCAGGACATCGACGAGGAGTTCCACACGAAGTCGAACGTCGAAGGCATTCAGAAGACGGAGGAGCTCCTCCGCACGGTCGACGACGGATTGATCTTCACGAACCTCGTCGAGACCGATTCGCTGTGGGGTCACCGCAACGATCCCGTCAACTTTCATCGATGTCTGCAGGACTTCGACCGGCGATTGCCCGACCTGCTCGACGCTCTGCGACCCAACGACTTGCTGATCCTCACGTCCGATCACGGCTGCGATCCCACGACGCCGTCCACGGATCATTCACGCGAGTACGCGCTCCTGCTCGCGTACGTCGAGGGTCGGAACGCCGCGGGCCGCGTCCACGAGGAGGGCGAGTTCGCCGACGTCGGCGCGACCGTGAACGCGTGGCTCGGCGGCAAGGCTGCGCCGAAAGCCGTGCCCGGCACGCCGTTCGTCGAGGCGTCTTGACGCGAGCCGACCCGACGCTCGTCGCCGAGGAATACGCCGACGAGCCATTCTCTGCGCGTCGTGCGAATTCGATCTTCGTCGCCGAGAAGAGCGCGTGACGTCGTTCGACGACCAGTCCGCCGTGCGGGAGCAGTACGCGACGGAGGCGAACCTCCAGGCGCGGAAGGCGCTGTGGGAGAACGCCGAGGGCGATGACCCGAAGGGGATTCTCTGGCGCACCATCGAGGCGTGGCAACCGCGCCGCGTCCTCGAGGTCGGAGGCGGAGAAGGCGAGCTGGCGGAGCGGATGCAGCGCGAGCTCGGCGCCACCGTCTCGTTCGTCGACATCTCGCCGCGGATGGTCGAGCTGGCACGGGCACGCGGCGTCGATGCGGTGGAGGGCGATGTTCAGCAGCTGGCGTTCGGAGACGGCGCGTTCGACACCGTCGTCGCGGCATGGATGCTGTACCACGTCCCCGATCTCGACGCGGGCCTCCGGGAGATTGCCCGCGTGTTGACGAAGGGCGGGGCTCTCGTCGCGGTCACGAACGCGGTGGGACACATCGCCGAGCTTCGAGAGCTGTTCGCGTATCCGGACTTCAGGACGAACTTCAACAGCGAGAACGGCGAGGAGATCTTGCTCCGTCACTTTTCCGCTGTCGAACGGTACGACGCGGTCGTGAAGGCGACCGTGCACGAACGCGAGCGGCTTGTCGCGTATCGCGACTCGCTCGGCTTTGCGGTCGCAGAGGTGCCAGAGGACGTCGAGCTGCCGTTCGTGGTCCACGGGCGACCGACGATCTTCGTCGCGACGACATGATCCGCGCCGCGGAGCTCATCCAGCGCAAGCGGGATGGGGAGGAGCTGCTGCCCGAGGAGCTCGCCGAGCTCGTGCTCGACTACGCGCGCGGCGGCGTGCCGGACTACCAGATGGCGGCATTCTGCATGGCGGTCTTCTTCCGCGGCCTCTCGCGCGCCGAGACCTTCGCGCTCACAGACGCGATGATCCGCAGCGGCGAGACGATCGATCTCGGCGCCGCCCTCGGCCGCAAGGTTGTCGACAAGCATTCCACGGGCGGCGTCGGCGACAAGACCTCGCTCTCCGTCGGTCCGATCGTCGCGGCGTGCGGCGTCCCGCTCGGAAAGATGAGCGGCCGCGGTCTCGGCCACACGGGCGGGACCCTCGACAAGCTCGAGTCGATTCCCGGCTTCCGGACCGAGCTGACCCTCGGCGAGTTCGTCGCCCAGGTGCGCGACGTCGGCGTTGCGATCATCGGCCAGACGGGAGATCTGGTGCCTGCGGACAAGCTGCTCTACAGCCTTCGGGACGTCACGGCCACCGTCGACCAGCCATCCCTGATCGCGGCGTCGATCATGTCGAAGAAGCTCGCCGGGGGCGCGCAGGCGATCGTCCTCGACGTGAAGGTCGGAGAGGGCGCCTTCATGCGGACGCTCGACGAGGCGCGACAGCTCGCGGAGACGATGATCGCGCTCGGTCGCGACGCCGGCCGCCAGGTGATCTGCCTGCTGACGGACATGGACCAGCCGCTCGGCGCAGCGGTCGGCAACGCCCTCGAGGTGAGAGAGGCGCTCGACACGGTCCGGGGCCACGGGCCCCCCGACTTCACGGAGCTCGTCCTCGACGCATGCGCCAAGCTCCTCGCGCTCTCGGATCTCGGGATCGACGAAGCCGAGGGCCGGCGCCGCGCCGAGGCCGCCGTCGCGGACGGGAGCGCGGAGGAGCGCTGGCGCCGGTGGATCGAGGCGCAGGGAGGGACGGCCGACGAGTCGGCGCTGCCGACGGCTCCGGTCGTCCACGTGCTCGAGGCGCCCCTGGCCGGCTACGTCTCGAAGCTCAGCGCGATCGGCGTCGGGAACGCGGCCGTGCATCTCGGCGCAGGGCGGCGCACGAAAGAGGACGACATCGACCATGCCGTCGGAGTCGTGCTCCGCGCCAAGCGGGGCGACTACGTCGAGGCGGGCCAGCCGCTCGCCGAGGTCCACGCCCGCACGGAGGACGCCGCGCGATTCGGTGCCGGCGAGGTGCTCGCCTCGTACGAGTTGTGGGACGCCGGCGCGCCGCCGCAGCGCCCCGTACTGCTCGGCGTCGTCACCTAACGCGCCGCGGGTACGTTGGAGACGTGCCCGAGTTGCCCGAGGTAGAGACGGTCCGTCGCTCGCTCGCGCCGGTGCTCGAGGGTCGCACCTTCGAGCGCGTCCAGATCGACGACGCACGCCTGACGCGTCCGCACGACCCGGTCGAGGTCGCACGCGAGCTCGAAGGCGAGCGTGTCGCACAGGTCGATCGCCGTGGCAAGTATTTGATTGTTCGGTTCGAGTCGGGACGGGCTCTCCTGATCCACCTCCGTATGACGGGGTCGCTGAGGCACGCGGCCCGAGGAACGCTCGCGGACGATTCCCATCGCCGGGCCGTTGTCACGTTAGACGACGAGTCGGACGTCGCCTACCGCGACGTCCGCCGTTTCGGCACCTGGCTGCTCCTCGAACCGTCCGAGGTGGACGCGTACATCGACACAAAAGTGGGGCGAGAGCCACTCGACGGTGCATATAGAGCGAAACACCTCGCGGAGCGACTCGAGAGGCGGCGCGCGCCCATCAAGGCGGCGCTGCTCGATCAGCGCACGGTCGCCGGCGTCGGGAACATCTACGCCGACGAGGCTCTGTGGCGCGCGAAAGTACATCCGCTCACGCCGGCGCACGAGCTCACGCCGGAGGAAGTGAAGGCTGTGCACAAGGGCGTGCGTGCGTCGCTGCAGGCCGGCGTGCGCAGGCAGGGCTCGACGCTGCGCGACTACCAGCTGCCCGACGGGAGCAGCGGGCGCGCGCAGGACCGCTTCAAGGTCTACGGCCGCGCGGGCCAGCCCTGCGAGCGCTGCGGGACGCCCATCGACAAGATCCGGGCCGCAGGACGCGGGACGTGGTACTGCCCGACCTGCCAGGTGTACCGCGACTCGGGCTCGCGCTACGCCGCGAGGAGCTCGTCGAGCCGGCCCTCGCGGTCGAGGCGCCAGAGCTCGGTGTAGCCGCCGATCGGGCGGTCGTCGATCAGGATCTGCGGGACGGTCCAGCCGCCGGTGAGCTCGTGGAGCCGGGCGCGGAACCCGGCGTCGTCGTCGAGATGGATCTCCTCGTACTCGAGTCCGCGGGAGTCGAGCAGGGCCTTCGCGCGGACGCAGTAGCCGCACCAGGTCGTCGTATACATCCGAATCCGTGTCATTACTCGTTACAACGCAGATAGCGGAACCGAGATTCCCCGGAGGGAACTCTAGACTGGCCGGAATGGCCGGGAAGACCTACAAGACCGAGGCGATCGTGCTCCGGTCGATGCGCTTCTCGGAGGCCGACCGGATCCTTCACCTCTACACGGCGCATGGCGGGCGGATCGGTGCGATTGCGAAGGGCGTGCGCAAGACGAAGTCGCGCTTCGGCGGACGCCTCGAGCCGCTCTCGCACGTCGAGCTGATGCTCCACGAGGGAGCGGGGGAGCTGCAGACGATCACCGGCGTCGAGCTGCTGCGGAGCCATCACGCAAGCCGGGAGCAGACCTACCGCCTCAACGTCGGCCTGATCGGCGCCGAGGCGATGCTGCGGCTCTTCGGCGAGCCGGAGGCGAACGAGCGCGCGTTCGGCGCGCTCGCACGGTTCCTCGACCTGCTCGACGAGACGCCTACCGCCGAGTCGCGCCCGGCGCTCGACCCGCTCGCCCTCAGCTTCCAGCTGAAGCTGCTGTGGCTCTCCGGCTACCTCCCGCACCTGACGACGTGCGTCGAGTGCGGGGCGGCGGAGGAGCTGCTCGCATTCTCGCCCCGCGCCGGCGGCGCCGTGTGCGGTGCGCATGCAGCGGGAGCGATCCGCCTGAGCTCCGAAGGGATCGCCGGCGTCGAGCGCTTGCTTTCGACGCCGCTCGCGGACGCACCCGACGCGAACCTGTCCGACCGCGCGCGCCGCGACGCGCTCGCCGTGATCACCTCGTCCTACGAGGAGCACGGCGGGTTCCGGCTTCGCACGCTCTCGGCATGAGCGTGGTCGATCGCGTGCTCGAGGCGCTGAACGCGCACGACGTCGAGGCGTTCGTCGCCTGCTACGCGCCAGAGGCGACGATCGAGGACGGACGCGACCGCGTCGCAGCGCGCGGGCACGACGAGCTGCGCGCGCGCTACGGCCCGATGTTCGAGTCACTGCCGGACGTCCACGTCGAAGGAGCCTGGCGAACGGTGGTCGGGGACTTCGTCGTGCAGGAGGAGCTCGTCACCGGCCGCGGCGAGCCACAGCGACACGTCGCCGTCTACCAGGTGGAGAACGACCTGATCGTGAGGGAGCGGCTGATCGCATGAAGCGCGCGCTCCCCGGCGGGCTCGAGCTCGACGACTCGAAGGACCGGATCGACCTCGACGAGGTGCACCGTTTCCTGAGCGAGGAGAGCTACTGGGCGAACGGTCGGCCGCGCGCGACGCAGGAGCGGCTCGTGCGGGAGGCGTCTCGTGTCGTCGGACTCTACGACGGCGACCGGCAGATCGGCTTCTGCCGCGCCTTCACCGACGGCGTGGCTCTCGCGTACCTCGCCGACGTGTACGTGCTGTCCGAGTACCGCGGTCGCGGGCTCGGGGCGGAGCTCGTGCGCGAGATGATCGACAACGGCCCGTACGCGGACGTCAAGTGGCTCCTGCACACGACGGACGCGCACCCGCTGTACCGCAAGCTCGGCTTCGAGGAGCCGAGCTACAAGGTGCTGGAGAGACGCTCCACGAGGAACGCGAGCGAGAGCGGGTAGCGCCATGTGAGGCCGCGATGGGTGCCCTCGAAGAGCTCGAAGTGCACGCGGTCGCCGGGCGTGCCGGCGGCGACGAGCTCGCGATGGAATGCCCCGGCGGCGAGGTCGAGGAAGAACTCGTCGTTTCGGCCTGCGTCGATCCAGACGGCGCGTAGGGCGCGCAGCGTCTCGCGGTGCCGAGGCTCACGCGCGAGCAGGACCGGATCCCAGCGCAACCAGTGCTGCCAGACCTTGTCGATTGGCTCGCCCGTCTCGAGGTCGAAGGGGAGCGCGCCGGCCGAGAAGGCAGCCGCCAGCGCATGGATGCTCGCGAGGACCGCTTCGTCGAATTCAGAACCGGCGCCGTCGCGTAGCGCACGCGCAGCCGTCGCGAAGTCACGCGCGTTCGTGACGGCGAAGAGGGCGTCGCCCGCATGCGTCGCAAGGCCGCCGAAGAGATCGGGACGCAGCAGCGGCGTGATCATCGCGCCGAAGCCGCCGGACGACTTGCCCTGGATGCCGCGGTGCCGCGCCTCCGGGAGCGTTGGGTAGTGGCCGTCGACGTACGGCACGAGCTCGTCGCAGAAATACGCGTGGTAGTTGCCGATCGCAGACGAGTCGACGTACTGCGAGCCGCCGAGCGCAGTCGCAGCGTCGACCAGCACGACGACTGCGTCCGGTGCGAGCTCCGAGATGCGGTCGGGATACGACACCGATCCCGGCTCGACGTCGAACCAGTCACCGATCGCGTTGCCGAGCGAGTGGAGCACGTAGACCGACGGATAGCGCCGCGACGCGTCCTCCGGCGCGTAGACGTACAGCGCGCGTTCGTGCGGGTCGCCGAGCGGATTGCCGCGCAGTGCCTCCGACGTGAACGTCTCGCGCTGCCAGCCCATCAGGCGCGAGCGCGCCAGGGCTGCTCGAGGCGATCGAGCAGGAGCTGCTTCGCGCCGTCGAGCGGGATGCGCTCCTGCGCGAGCGTGTCGCGATCGCGCAGGGTGATCGTCCCGTCGGCGAGCGTCTGGTCGTCGATCGTCAGCGCCCACGGCGTGCCGATCTCGTCCTGGCGGCGGTAGCGCTTGCCGATCGCGGCCGCGTCGTCGTACTCCGCGGACATCGACTTGCGCAGGTCCTCGTACAGCGGGCGCGCCTTTTCGACGAGCGCGGCGTCCTTGCCGACGAGCGGGAGGACGGCAGCCTTGACCGGCGCGAGGCGCGGGTGCAGCCGCAGGAGCGTGCGCGGGCGATCGGCAACGACCTCCTCGTCGTAGGCCTCGCACATGAACGCGAGGAAGGCGCGACCGACGCCGAGGGCCGGCTCGATTACGTACGGCACGTAGCGCTCCTCGTGGCCGATCCACTCGAGCGTCGTACCCGACGCCTCCGTGTGCTGGCGCAGGTCGTAGTCGCCGCGGTTCGCGACGCCTTCGAGCTCCTGCCAGCCGATCGGGAACAGGTATTCGAGGTCGGAGGTCGCAAGTGAATAGTGCGACAGCTCGCTCGGCTCGTGCACGCGGACCCGCAGGTGCGACTCGCGCAGTCCGAGGTTCAAGTGCCAGTTGCGCCGTTGCTCGATCCAGTACTCGTGCCACTGCGACGCGTCGGCCGGCGGAACAAAGAACTCCATCTCCATCTGCTCGAACTCGCGGACGCGGAAGAGGAAGTTGCCCGGCGTGATCTCGTTGCGGAAGCTCTTGCCGATCTGTGCGATACCGAACGGCGGCTTGACTCGCAGCGACGAGGTGACGTTCTTGAAGTTGACGAAGATGCCCTGCGCGGTCTCCGGGCGCAGGTACGCCTTGTTCGCGTCGTCGCGGACGGCGCCCACGTACGTCTCGAACATCATGTTGAACTGGCGTGGCTCGGTCAGGTCGCAGTCCGGCGTCTCACCGGGGTGCTTCGACGGGCGCCTGCCGCAGCTCGCGAGCTCGAGCTGGTCGGCGCGGAAGCGGAGCTTGCACGTGCGGCAGTCGACGAGCGGGTCGGAGAACCCCTCGACGTGCCCGGACGCGACCCAGACCTGCGGGTTGAGGATCACCGCCGAGTCGAGCGCGACCATGTCGTCGCGCTCCTGGATCATCGAGCGCTGCCATTCGGCCTTGATGTTCTGCGTCAGCAGGACGCCGTAGTGGCCGAAGTCGAACGACGAGCCGAGCCCGCCGTAGATGTCCGAGGTGGCGAAGACGAACCCGCGCCGACGACAGAGCGACGCGACCTTCTCGATCGTGACGAGTTCCTCGGCCATGGCTTGAAACTAGCTAGTCGTCGGGCTCGCCGTCGCCGTACGCGAGCGGATCGACGCGCGCGATCACGCCGAGGCCGCGCCACGAGATCTTGTTCGAGCGCGGATAGAACACCATGTCGTTCGGCTTGCGCGTCCCGTAGATCAACATCGTGACGCCCTCGCCGCCGGCCCTGAACCAGTGGGAGACGCCGCTGCCCGGCGGCCGCGCGACGACGTGCCCCGGACGAAGCGCGTGCTCCTCGTTCGTCGCGCCGCGCTCGGCGCGGAGCGGCGACGGCCAGAGATGGAGCGTCGCGCTGCCTTCGAGGATGACGAACACCTCTTCCTCCTCGGAATGGCAGTGCGGGACGGCGCCGCTCTGGCCGGGATTGAGCCGCTCCCAGTGGAAGCCGGCGAGCTCCGAGCGCTCGCGCGTGGCGAGGGGCGCCGTCACGCCCTTGTCGCCCCAGGTCTCGAGCTCGACCTCGTCGACGTTCACGATGTTGCCGGGGCGCGGCGCCGGGTCGCCGTAGGCGAGCGGCGGTGCCTTCGCCTCGACCTCCCACGGGTCGTCATCGCGGCCCTCGACCCACGGCCACCCGATGCGGATCGCGCGCGAGCGCGGCAGCCAGCCGATCTCGGTCGGATGCCGCGTGCCGAAGACGAGGAAGTCGAGCCCCTCCGGGCCTGCCACGAACGTGTGCTCGTGATGGTCTGCGCGATGGACGACGCAGTCGCCCGGCCGCACCGCGTGCACCTGCTCGTCCTGCCACGCCAGGCCGGACCCGCCGAGCACGTAGAAGATCTCCTCCGAGGCGCCGTGCGAGTGCGGCGGGGTCGGAAGCTTGCCGGGCGCGACGCGCACGCGGTTCACGCCGACGTCGACCGTCTCCGCCTTCCCGCCGAGCAGCTGCCAGGTCGCGTCCATCTCGCCCTTCGCGCGGTGGTGCGCCTCGACGTCGTCCCAGTGCGCGAGCCCCACTACGCGGTGACCGGTGCCGGGACTGCCTCGCGGCGCAGGTAGAACACGATGCCGAGCACGACCCCGGTCGCGGTGCAGAGGCTCCAGACGGCGCCGAACCCGAGCTGCGTCGCGATCGGCCCCGGGCACGCATCGGCGATCGCCCAGCCGGTCCCGAACACGACGCTCCCGACGATAGAGCGCCGGTCGATCGGCCGGCTCGTCCACGAGACGAGGTCGCGCGTGACGAGCGCGCGGAACCCGGCGCCACGCAGCGCGCGCAGCCCGAGGAAGCCCACCGCGACCGCCGAGACGAACATCGGATAGAGGTACCAGTCCTCGAACAGGAGCATGCGGCGGATCGCGTCGGGGTTGCTGAGGCCCGCCCACGAGATCAGGAAGCCGAACGCCGCGCCGGAGCCGACGGAGACCGCACGGATCATGCGGCTCCCAGGAAGCGCAGCAGGAACGTGCCGACGATCGCCGTGCCGAAGAAGGTGGCCGTCGCGACGAGGCTCGATGGCGAGGCGGCGGCGCAGCCGACGAGCCCGTTCCCGGACGTGCAGCCGCGCGCGGTCTTCGCTCCATAGCCGATCAGCGCTCCCGCGCCGACCAGCACGGGCGCGGCGATCCACGCGGCGTCGCCCGTGAAGGTGCGCGTCACCCAGCCGTACGACGCGATGCCGAGGCGTCCCGAGACGAGGCCGTACAGGAGCCCGCCGAGGACGACGCCGAACAGGAACCACGCTTTCCAGCGCAACTCCGAGGTCCACCCGCCGGCGCGCTCGACGAGGGCCGAAAATCCGCCGAGGATCCCGATCTGCTGGTTGATCGTCGCCTGCACGAGCACGACGAGCAGCCCGAGCGACGGTCCGACCACCCACCAGGGCGGCCGCGTCTGGAAGAAGTGATGCATGGGGGCGATCGTAATCGAGGGATAAGGTGGCGCCGTGACGCCGGTCGAGCTGCACATGATCTCGGACTCGACGGGCGAAACGGCTGCGCGCCTCGTACAGGCGCTCGAGGCGCAGTTTCCCGACCAGGAGTTCCTCGAGATCAGGCACCCGCGCGTCGAATCGGTTCCGGACCTGCAGCTGGCGGTCGAGCGCATGAAGGGGCGCCCGGCGGTCGTCGTGTACACGCTCGTCGAGCCCGAGCTCCGCGAGTGCATGCGCACGCTGTGCCGCAGCGCAAAGCTGCACTACTGCGACCTGCTCGGGCATCCGATCGAGGCCGTCGCGCGGGTGTCGGGCCAGGCGGCGCGCATGAAGCCGGGAGCGCGACCGCCGCTGAACGACGCGTACTTCCGCCGAATGTCCGCGATCGAGTTCGCCGTCAAGTACGACGACGGCGTCGGCTCGGGGTTGAACGATGCCGACATCGTCCTCGTCGGCGTTTCCCGCACCTCGAAGACGCCGCTCTCGATCTACCTCGGCTATCTCGGCTACAGGACGGCGAACGTTCCGCTCGTGAAGGGTATCGACCCGCCCGCCGAGCTGTTCACGATCCACCCGTCGAAGATCGTCGGGCTCACGATCGACGCACAGCGCCTGTCGGAGATTCGGGGCGAGCGCATCCGCTGGATGCGCGGCGACCAGAAGTACGCGAGCCTGGTGGAGATCTACGACGAGCTGGACTACGCGGCGCAGGTGCACCGGCGCCTCGGCTGCCCGGTGCTCGAGGTGAGCGAGCTCTCGATCGAAGAGATCTCGCACCGCATCATCCGCCTCGTCGAGCGGCGCACCGCGGAGACGAAGGCCTCGTGAAGCCGAAGCCGCCCGTCCCTCTGTGGCGGTGGGGGGTCTGGTACACGGCGCTCGGGGCGGCGCTCGTTCTGTTCTATGGGCTCTTCACGCCGTTCTGGTTCGGACTGCGCTCACTGGCGTGGATCGCCGAGTTTCGCTCACGCCGGCGCCGGTAGATTCCTCCTCCACATGGCGGGCCGCTACGTCTATGCCTTCGACGAACCGGCCGCCGGCGGCCGCGAGCTGCTGGGCGGCAAGGGCATCGGCCTCGCCGAGATGACGCAGATGGGGGTGCCCGTTCCGGCCGGCTTCACGATCACGACCGACGCCTGCCGCGCGTACATGGCGGCGGGCGACCTGCCCGAGGGGCTCGAGGCCGAGGTCGACGAGCACGTGCGGCGGCTCGAGCAGCGGACCGGCAAGACCTTCGGCTCGGCCGACGACCCGCTGCTCGTCTCCGTTCGCTCGGGAGCGGCCGTGTCGATGCCGGGGATGATGGACACGATCCTCAACCTCGGCCTGAACGACGAGGCGGCCGGCGGCCTCGCGGCGCGCACCGGCAATCCGCGCTTCGCCTACGACTCGTACCGGCGCCTCGTGCAGATGTTCGGCGAGGTGGTCGAGGGGATCGACGGGCAACGGTTCGCGTTCGAGGACGCGGAGGACCTGCGTGAGGTCGTCGACCGGTTCAAGCGCGTGTACCGCGACCAGACCGGGGCCGAGTTCCCGCCTGATCCGCGCGAGCAGCTGCTCCGCGCGATCCGGGCGGTCTTCGAGTCGTGGAACACACCGCGCGCGCAGGTGTACCGGCGAGCGCAGGACATCCCCGACGATCTGGGCACCGCGGTCAACGTCGTCCAGATGGTGTTCGGCAACAAGGGCGACCGTTCGGGAACGGGCGTCGCCTTCACGCGCGATCCGTCGACGGGGGAGAGCGGTCTCTACGGGGAGTTCCTCGCGAACGCCCAGGGCGAGGACGTCGTCGCCGGCATTCGCACGCCGCAGCCGATCGAGACGATGCGCGCATCGCTGCCAGATGCCTTCGAGCAGCTGGTGGAGACGATGCGGCGGCTGGAGGAGCACTACCGCGACATGCAGGACATCGAGTTCACGGTGGAGGACGAGCAGCTCTACCTGCTGCAGACGCGCTCGGCGAAGCGCACTGCGGCCGCCGCGCTGAAGGCCGCGGTGTCGATGGTCGACGAGGGGCTCATCTCGCGCGAGGAGGCGGTCGCGCGGATCGACCCGGCGCAACTCGATCAGCTGCTGCATCCGATGATCGACCCCTCCGCGTCGCTCGAGGTCGCCGCCAAGGGCCTGAACGCCTCGCCGGGCGCGGCGAGCGGCGGCATCGTGTTCGACGCCGACGCCGCCGTCGAGCGCGCGAAGAGCGGCCCGGTCATCCTCGTCCGCTGGGAGACGACGCCGGACGACATCCACGGGATGATCGCGGCACAGGGAATCGTCACCGTGCACGGAGGCATGACCTCGCATGCAGCGGTCGTCGCGCGCGGAATGGGAAAGCCGTGCGTCGCGGGCTGCGAGGAGCTGACGCTCGGCGAGGGCACGGCGACGCTCGGCGGCCAGACGCTGCGGGAGGGCGAGGTGATCTCGATCGACGGCGGGACCGGCGCCGTCTACATCGGCGAGGTGCCGCTCGTCCCGCCGCAGATCAACGAGGACTTCGAGACGATCCTCGGCTGGGCCGACGAGCAGCGCCGGCTGAAGGTGCGCGCGAACGCGGACACGCCCGAGGACGCGGCGCGAGCGCGCGACTTCGGTGCGCAGGGGATCGGCCTTTGTCGCACCGAGCACATGTTCTTCGGCGAGGAGCGGCTGCCGGTCGTGCAGGAGATGATCCTCGCCGACAGCGAGCCCGGCCGCCGAAGCGCGCTCGACCGGCTCCTCCCGTTCCAGCAAGCGGACTTCGAGGGCATCTTCGAGGCGATGGCTGGGCTGCCGGTGACGATCCGGCTGCTCGACCCGCCGCTGCACGAGTTCCTGCCGGCCGAGGCGGAGGCGAAGGACGAGAGGATGCGCGCGCGCATTCGCGCGCTGCACGAGTCGAATCCGATGCTCGGGACACGCGGCTGCCGGCTCGGGCTGATGTTCCCGGAGATCTACGAGATGCAGGTCCGCGCGATCGCGCGCGCCGCGCGTGCGGTGCAAGAGCGGAACGGCGATGCGCCGCTCGTCGAGGTCATGCATCCGCTGGTCGGCTTCCGCGAGGAGCTCGCACGGCTACGGGCGCTGACCGAGTCCGTGTGGGAGGAGGAGGCGCCGGGCCTCGAGCATCTCGTCGGGACGATGATCGAGGTGCCGCGAGCGGCGCTCCGCGCCGCCGAGATCTCCGACGTCGCGGACTTCTTCTCCTTCGGGACGAACGACCTAACGCAGACGACACTCGCCTTCTCCCGCGACGACGCCGAGGGGAAGTTCCTGACGCGGTACCTCCAGGACGGCGTGCTCGAACGGAATCCGTTCGAGGTGCTCGACGTGGACGGCGTCGGCGATCTGATGCGCATCGCCGTCGAGCGGGGGAGAGCGGCGAAGCCGGAGCTCAAGCTCGGCATCTGCGGCGAGCACGGCGGAGAACCGCACTCGATCGCCTTCTGCCACGAGCTCGGCCTGGACTACGTGTCGTGCTCGCCGTTCCGCGTCCCGCTGGCCCGCTTGGCCGCGGCGCAAGCAGCGCTGAAGGAAGCAGGCTCGGGCTCGTACGTCGCCGCCGGCGGCTAACGCGAGTCACGGGCGCGTTGGCGCCTGTGGAACGTTTGTCACGCTTTCGTGCTCGTGTCTGACACAAGACGTGCCCCTATGGGCCATGGCCGGACGAGCTGACGTCGTTGCCAACACGTGACGCGAGTTCGGGGGCGCCTGGGTCTCTGTTGAACGATCGTCACAGTTTCGTGCACGTGTCTGACACGAGACGTGAGCCGGCGGGCCATGGCCCAATGTGTCAGGCGTAGCTGCGAAGCCGCACGTACGCGAGCACGACGCTGAGCACGACGACCCCGAGGGACGCGGCGACGCTCATCAACGTCGACCGCCGGTATTGCAGCAGCAGCCACATCAGGATGACTCCGCCGATCAGGCCGCCGACATGGCCGCCGAC
>JBJMKB010000003.1:0-7959 GCA_045806045.1 Gaiellaceae bacterium
CGGTAGTGGGCGAAGGCCTTGTTGGCCTGCGCCATGCGGTAGATGTCGTCCTTGCGCTTGTACGCGCCGCCCTGCTGCTGCTGGGCGTCCAGCAGCTCGTTGGCAAGGCGCTGCGACATCGTCTTCTCGCGGCGCGCGCGAGCGAACTGGACCAGCCAGCGAACGGCGAGCGTGCGGGCCCGGCGCTGCGGCACCTCGACCGGCACCTGGTAATTCGCGCCGCCGACGCGGCGGCTGCGAACCTCGAGCACCGGCGTGACCGTCTTCACGGCCTGCTCCAGCACCTCGACCGGCGGCCGGCCCGTCTTCTCGCCGACCTTGTCGAGCGCGCCGTAGACGATCGCCTCGGCGGTCGACTTCTTGCCGTCGCGCATCACGCGGTTCATGAGCTGCGTGACGAGCGTCGAGTCGTAGACCGGGTCGGAGATGACCGGGCGCGGCGTGATCTCGGCTCTACGAGGCACTCTTCTTGGCTCCGTATTTCGAGCGACCCTGCTTGCGGTCGGAGACGCCGGAGGCGTCGAGCGCGGCCCGGATCACCTTGTAGCGGAAGCCCGGGAGGTCCTTGACGCGACCCCCGCGGACGAGGACGACGGAGTGCTCCTGCAGGTTGTGGCCCTCGCCGGGGATATAGGTGCCGACCTCGATGCCGTTCGTCAGGCGAACGCGGGCGATCTTGCGCAGCGCCGAGTTCGGCTTCTTGGGGGTCGTCGTCGAGACGCGCGTGCAGACGCCGCGCTTCTGCGGGGCTCCCGCGAGCGCAGGGGTCTTCGTCTTGGCCTTTTTCGACGTGCGGCCCTTGCGGATGAGCTGATTGACAGTCGGCATGCTGAGGCTGGGCTTCTCTTTCGGGTCGTATACAGACGGATGGCCCGGGGAGCAGGGGGCTCCCACGGAACCGGCTGGGCATGGTAGCGAAACCGCTTGAGTGCTGCAAACGCAGGCCCGGGGCGCGCATGCGGATTACGCCGTTACCGGCATAGATTCCTTACACAACCTCACCTACAGTGAGCGTCTCTGCGGTGATGACCATTGTCCTTATTTGCGCGCTGGGCCTCGCGCTCCTGACGGCTGCGGCTGCGGCTGTTGCGCTCTGGCGCGTTCGCGAGGCCTCGGACCAGCGCGTCGCCGAGGCAGTGCAGAAGCTCGCCGCCGGGATGCAGGAGACGATGCGCGACCTGGCGGAGGCGGTCGAGACGGCCCAGACCACCGCGCGGACCGATCTCTTCGCCGGCGAGCTCGCTGCCTCGCTCGACCTCGACGAGGTGACGGCGCGGACGCTCGAGGCGGCGTCCCGCGTGCCGGGAGTCGAGGCGGCGCTCCTCGATGCGGCGGCCCCCGATGGAGCCCGCGTGAGCGGCACCGCGGGAATGCCCGCCGAGGAGATCGCCAAGGCGGCGATCCAGCTGCCCGAGAACGACAACCTGCGCGCGGTCGAGATCACCTACCGCTACCGGATCGACGACGTCGAGGGATCCTCGCCCGCCAACGTTCGCTCGGGCGTCGCCCTTCCGATCCGCTCCGACGGCACGACCGTCGGGACGCTCTCCGCCTTCACCCGCGCGCCCGGCGAGCGGCTCGGCGACCCGGAGATCGACCAGCTCGAACGGCTCGCCGTCCGCGCGGGCCCCGCGCTCGAGAACGCGCGCAAGTACGCGGAGGCTCGCGCCCTCGCCGACCTGGACGCGCTGACCGGGGTGCACAACCGGCGCTACTTCCACGAGACCCTCGCCCGCGAGGTTGCGCGCGCCCACCGCTACCACCGCCGCCTCGCGGTCGTCGTGCTCGACCTCGACGACTTCAAGGCCGTCAACGACCGGGTCGGCCATCTGGCCGGGGACGCGGTGCTCGCGGAGGTTGCGCAGCGGATGCTCACCGTCGTCAGGTCGGCGGACGTCGCCTGCCGTGTCGGCGGCGACGAGTTCGCGCTCGTCCTACCTGAGTCCTCGGGGGAGGAGGCCGAGCTGCTCGCCGGCCGGATCGCCCGGGCGATCGGCGTGCGCCCGATCGGCGGCGCCGGCACGCTTGCGCTCTCGGCGGGCGTGGCGGAGCTGCGCCCCGGCGACCGGCCGAACGACCTCTTCGAGCGGGCGGACGAGGCGCTCTACCGCGCGAAGGAGCTCGGCAAGGCGCGCACCGTCGCGGCCGACGGAGCGTGAGGGCGCGCCCGCCGGAGCGGGCGCGCCCTCGCTCCTTCTAGTGCTTCAAGACCTGGAAGCTCTGCGAGCTGGTCGCCGTCCCGCCCTGGTTGGTGACCGAGATCGGGCCGCTCTTCGCCCCGCGGGGAACGGTCGCCGAGATGGTCGTCTCGCTCACGACCGTGTAGCTCGCGCCGGTGCCGGAGAACGCGACGGCGGTGACGCCGGTGAAGCCGGAGCCGGAGATCGTGACCACCGTCCCCGCCTTCCCGGAAGTCGGCGAGAACGAGGCGATCGACGGTTTCGCCGGAGCCGCCGTGACGGTGAAGGCGGTCGAGGTCGTACCCGTGAGCCCCGCCGTCGTGACCGCGATCGGCCCCGTCGTCGCCGAGGCCGGAACGGTCGCCGTCAGCTGCGTGTCCGGGCCGACGCTGAACGTCGAGGCGACGCCGTTGAAGGTGACGGCCGAGGCGCCGGAGAAGCCGGAGCCGGTCACCGTGACCGTCGTCCCGGGCGCTCCGCTTCCCGGCGTGAAAGTGCTCACGACGGGTGCCGCCGCAACGGTCGAGCAGCCGGGCAGCTGGAACGACCCAATCCGCGTCTGCCAGTTGTCTCCGGACGTCGTCGTCGGGTGGACGTCGTAGTACTCGCCCGTGTACCAGAACGTGCAGCCGTCGGGATCGATCGTCATCGCGCTGTAGTCGCCCCAGCGGTTGTTCGTCGAGCCGTCCGAGAACGTGCAGCACTGGAACCCGAGTCCCTGGACGATCGTCTGCTCCGGCTGGGTCAGCTGGTTGAGCGGGTCGCCCGCGAGGCGGCCGGAATAGCGAAGGGCGGGATACATGCTCGCGTCGGAGACGCTGTAGCCGACGGCCATGTCGCCCTTCTTGTCGACCGCGAGGCTCGGCATGAACCGGTTCGTCGCGGTTGGCGACCAGGTCGACTGCTGGCGGACGGCGGAGATCGAACCGCCGGTGACCGGCAGTTCGTACCAGCGGACCTGCGCGGTGCCCGAGGCGCCTCCGACCGTGTGGGTGAGCCACAGCGACTCGCGCCCGTTCAGGTTCGTGTACTGGTTCTGCATCATCAAGCGGTAGCTGAGCGTGTCGAGGTTGTTGCCGTCCCGCTCCGGGACGTTGCTCGGCCCGACGTTGAACGTCGAGACCCCGACGTCGGTCGGGCCGCTGAACGTCGAGTTGCCGAGGTTCGACCAGTCCGTGTGGAACTTCCAGACGCGGATCGCGTACGAACCGTAGATCGACGCGAAGTAGTTCGGCGCGCCGGCTGGCGGCCCGCCGGTCACCTGCCGGGAGTTGCTGGGCAGGAGGCTGAAGACGGTGGTGCCGCCGATCGTCCGCGCGAGCGAGAAGGTGACACCCTGCGCGTTCGGGTCCCCGGTTTCCATCTGCGTGCGGTTGAACGCCCAGACCTGGGCGTTCTGGAACGACTGGGAGCCCGTGCTCGCGAAGACGTTGGCGGACATGTAGATGCCGTCGGGCCACACGCCGAGCTTCGGGTAGTCGGGGAGGCTCGCGCCGGTCTCGATCTTCCAGCCGAAGAAGTACCAGCCGCCCGTGAGCGGGTTGTCGGTCTTCGAGACAGCCATGCACTCGTAGAAGGGGCCGGTCGAGAACTGCGCGTCGTTCCAGGCGAAGTCGCTGACGATGTAGCGGTCGCCGAACGGGTCATAGACCGCCACCGGGTCGCCCTGGTTCGACGAGTCGCACGGCGTGCCGGTCGCGCCCTGCGAGAAGAGGCTGTCGAACGTGAACGCGGCGTTGCGCACGCCGTCCTTGCCGAAGATGCCGATCGAGGTGTTCACGGTCTGGACGTAGGCGGTCGGGCCGACGTCGCCGTTCGGATCGGGGGGCCAGCCGGCGCCGTAGCTCGCCTGGTCGAGGCCGACGAAGCTCGTCGGCGAGCCGGCCGTCGCGGTCGACGCCGCGGGTGCCGTCTGCAGCGCGGGATCGGTGGCGGTCGGACCCGGGAGCACGTCGCTCGGCGCCTTCGGCTCGGGACGGGCCTCGCTCCTCACGAGGTTCCCCCGCGGGATGTGGCGGACGTCGCCACGGAAGTGCCCGAACCCCGGCGGATCGAGGGCCTGCGGCGTTCCCGCCACCTGCGGCGGGGCCGCCGGGGCTGCGCTGCCGCCGACGAGGGCGAGGATTCCGCCCACCAGGGCGACGAGAGACAGCGACACCGCTGCCCGAATGACCGTTCTGCTCACGAAGTGACCCCCTCGGTCGAGCTGACGTTCCGCCGAGAGTAGCGCCGAACCGCCGTTTCTCCAAGGTGCTGGGCTTTTGCAAAGTCCTCAGCCGAGAGCGAGGAACGGCAGCCAGTCCGTCAGGTCGACCGTCGCCGCCTGCGGGAGCTGGTCGTGCTGACAGGTGAGACCGCGGAGCGACTGGTTCTCGCGCTTTCGCACCCAGGTCGCGAATGCGACCGCGCGCTGCTGGTCGACGAACGCCTTGCGGATCGACGGTCGCGCCTGCCCGAACGGAAACGCGCCGAGCGGCGCCGTCTCGCCGAGCGCCGTCACCTGCACGCCGTCCACCGTCGCCTTCTCGGCGACCTCGAGCGTGAGCAGCCGGCCTGGAGCGACGCCCTGGATCGCGACTCCGGATCTCGCGTTCCCGAGCCACGGCACCGCCTTCGCCGCCCGCACCGGCCGGGCGAGCTTCGACTCGTACGACGCATACCACGCCTGAAGCTGTGGGTCTCTCGGCGAGGCGACCGGAAGCGTGGACTCGATCGCGCGCCGACGCAGCTCGTCGCCGAGGACGATCCGCGCTAGGCCACGGGTCGCCCGTGCCCGAGCGAGGCCCGCGTTGTACGCGGCGCGCGAGCCTTCGAAGTGGTCGAGGACGACGTCGCGCTCGGCCTGTGCGAGCTGCTTCTGGTCGACCCGAGTCGCTGCCGCCAGCACCACGTGCTGGAAGCCGGCGGAGAAGGCAAGGTCGCGGTCGCCCGTCAAACGCGTCATCGCGGCGACGTCGTTCGCGAGCAACGACGTCTTCCCGAGCAGGCAGACGGTCCCTGCCGGCAGCGTCGCACCCACGTTCAGCGACAGGTCGAGCGCCGACCCGGCGAGCCCGGGCGCGTCGCACAACGAGTGGTCGCGCGTCCACAACCAGGTGCAGGCGACCTTGTCCTTCTCCGGATCCTGGCCCTTGGGGCTGAAGGCCGCCCACCCCCACGACCAGACGCTCGCGACGTGCAGCTCGCCCGCGACCTGCTTCGCGGCGAGCGCCTCCCACTTCGTCACGTCGAGCCACTGCGAGAGCGGGAGCCCCTCGCGGCCACCGGCGCCCGGGGTCGAGCTGAAGGTCAGCATCATCCCGATCCGGTTCGTCGGGATCCCGATCTGGATCAGGTCCTCCATCCGCGTCCGCATCGTGTTGCGTAGACGCACGCTGCCCGCGACGGCCCCCTGCTTCGAGACGGACGGGCCGGAGAAGTAGACCTCGGGAACGATGTCGGAGACCTGCGCCACGGCGCGCCACCACGCATCCGCGTCATCGTCGTGCGTGTAGGGGCGGTTCGAGAGAAGAAGGTACGGCCGCGCACCTCGCTCGGCGAGCCGTTGCAGGAAGGCGAGCACGTTCGCGCGGTACTGCGCGGTCGTCGGCGTCCACGGCGTCGGCAGCTGCGCGCCGAAGAGCTCGTTCTCCGCCATCAGCGGGTGGTCGCAGCCCGACGAGGTGACGGCGGTGTCGAAGAGCTTGTCCGCCCGCGACTGGATCGTCGACGGGTCGGCGGGCTGCGACGGCGTGCCGACCCGGTTGTTCATGTAGAGGTCGAAGTAGACGGTCTGCGCGCCCTTCGCCCGGAGCTGCGGCGGGATGATGAACTGCGACGCCGCGCCGACGATCCCCGGCCGCGCGAAGATGGTCGACCAGAACGGCACCTGCCCGTCCGCGTAGTCCACCCACAGCGGCTGCGACTGCGGCAGTCCGCACGGCAACGGAAGCGGGGAGGCGGGGCCGCCGCCGCGCGCGACACCAACGCCGACGGCGAGCAGCGCAACGCCGAGAACGAGGATCCGTCTCACGGCGAGACGTTGTAGCAGGGGGCTCAGAGCGGGTTCACGAACACCGAGGGCCCGGCGGATGCCGGGCCCTCGGAAATTCGCGAACCGTGACCCGGCATCGAGCCGGGACACCGTCAGTCGTCGAGCGGGCTGTCGACCTCGGGGACTTCCTCGGCCTCGCCGGCTTCGTGCGTCGTCGGCGTGTCCGAGCCCGGCTCGCCGCCGAAGCTCAGATCGAGGTTGCCGAAGTCGATCGCGGCGCCGCCGTCCTGGCCGATCTCCTCGAGTGCCTGGAGCAGCGTGTCCCGCTCGTAGGCCTCGCGGACGATCGGCTCGCTCGGCGCGATCTCGATCGAGCGGTACCGCTTCAGGCCCGTGGCCGCCGGGATGAGCTTCCCGATGATCACGTTCTCCTTCAGCCCGAGCAGCCGGTCGATCTTGCCCTCGATCGAGGCGTCGGTCAGCACCTTCGTCGTCTCCTGGAAGGAGGCCGCCGACAGGAACGACTCCGTCGCGAGCGACGCCTTGGTGATGCCGAGGATGAGCGGCTCGTGCGTCGCCTTCTCACCCTTCGCCTTCACCTTGCCGTTCTCGCGCTCGTAGACGACCTTGTCGACGAGCTGGCCCGGCAGCAGATCGGTGTCGCCGTTCGTCTCGACGCGCACCTTCTTCAGCATCTGCCGCACGATCAGCTCGATGTGCTTGTCGTGGATCTCGACGCCCTGGCTCTTGTAGACCTTCTGCACCTCGCCGACGAGGTACAGCTCCGTGGCCGTCGAGCCCTTGAGCGCCAGCTTGTCGGCCGGATTCTGCGACCCCTCGTTCAGCGGATCGCCCTGATCCACGACCTGGCCGTTCGTCACGAGCAGGCGCGTGCGCCGCGGGAGCTGGTACTCGACGGGATCGGCGAGCTCGCCTTCCGGACCGACCTCGGTCGGATGGATGGCGATCTTCGGTCCCCGCTCGGTCTGCTCGAGCTCGACGCGACCGCCGATCTCGACGAGGACCGCGGCACCCTTCGGGTTCCGGGCCTCGAAGATCTCGACGACACGCGGGAGGCCGTGGGTGATGTCCGCGCCTGCAACGCCGCCGGTGTGGAACGTCCGCATGGTCAGCTGTGTGCCCGGCTCGCCGATCGACTGGGCGGCGATGATGCCGACCGCGTCGCCGATCTCGCACATCTCGCCCGTTGCCGGGAAGATGCCGTAGCAGACCTTGCACACGCCGGTCTCGGCGCGGCACTTGAGCACCGACCGAACCGGCACGGTCACCTCGTCCGCCGTATCCGAGCCGCCGAGCTCGGCCTCGATCTCCTCGAGCAGCGCAAGGGTGACCGTGACGCCCTTCTCGGCGACGACCGTCCTGCCGGGCTTGCCCGACGAGAGCGGCTTGTGCAGGTCCTCCGAGACGACACGCCCGAGAAGCGACTTGTTCAGCTGCCCGTCGGCACGGATCGGGAGATCGATGTGATCGCTGGTCCCGCAGTCCTCCTCGCGCACGATCACGTCCTGCGAGACGTCGACCAGACGGCGGGTGAGATACCCGGAGTCGGCCGTGCGCAGCGCGGTATCGGCGAGGCCCTTGCGAGCGCCGTGGGTCGAGATGAAGTACTCGAGCACCGACAGGCCTTCCATGAAGTTGGCCTTGATCGGGCGCTCGATGATCTCGCCCTTCGGGTTCGCCATGAGGCCGCGCATACCCGCGAGCTGTCGGATCTGCTTGAACGAGCCGCGGGCACCCGAGTTCGCCATCATGAAGACCGGGTTCAGCTCGTCGAAGTGATCCTGC
>JBJMKB010000004.1:0-14772 GCA_045806045.1 Gaiellaceae bacterium
CCACACCTCACCGCTCGCCGCATCAATCACACCCGCGACCACCGAGCGAGCATGCACATCAAGTCCGACCCAGCTACCTTCGCCCATAACCGGCGCCTCCCGTAATAGCGGCTCTACCGCCGGGCCACTCCCGACGGCAACCCGCGACAACTTACGAGCGAGGCGCCGGGTCAGTCCATACGGTCTCGCCCAGACAGGCTAGGTCACGTCACCGAGAACGATCTCCCAACGCTTGACGCTTGCGACCTCGAGCAGCCCCATCGATGTCCAAGGATCTTTGTCGAGGCGCGCATTGACCTCCCTGTGGCTCTCCGCACGAATGTACAACAAGATCTCTTGACCGTCGTCGAGCGGTCCGCCGAGTTCAACGAAGCCGCTCGCTACGAGCTCGTTCATGAACGATGCGTGCCGATCCCACTCGTCCTGTTTGTGCATCGGGAGAGACCGATTCCAATTCGTCCCTCGCCTTCGCACGACCGCGTAACAAGGTTTGCGGGATGACACATCTCAATAAACGAGTCTCGTAGGGGGACATTCCCGCACGCTCGCCAGCCCAGAACGACACTTCACAATCCGAATCGCCTCAATGCGCGTCGCGACGGCTCGCGTCGCGGAATCCATAGGAGCTTCATTCCCGAACGGTCATATGGAGTGTGGCCTGTCAAGCGCGCAGCAGCGCGCGCCTCCTGTCCGCAGAGGCTCGGATGGAGCCTTTAAGGAGCCCAGCGGGCGCAATCGGTGGCAACCGGTCAGAAATGCTCAGTGCGGCAAACGGCTAAAGGCGGGCCGAATCTGTTGCCGCCAGGTGCCACCGGTTGCCTGCGACGTTCCATGGTAAAAGCGGACGTTTGCCACCGCTTGCCGTCAGGCAGAGATAAACTGCTGCTCGGCTTGCGCCGCCGTGACTCGACCGAGCCACGGTGTCGCCCTGAGCCGCTCGAAGATGTCGTGTGCCTCGGCGAGACCCGCCGGCTCGCCGTGCTCGAGCAGGGTGACCGCGAGCCAGAAGGACATACCGAGGTCGCGGAACCGCTGTGCGGCAGCTTCGTAGCCCGCCCCGTCTCCGCCCGCGAGCCGAGCTCGAAAGCGCCGCGCCTGCACGTCGAGATAGGGCGACCGCGAACCGGGAGGAGTCGCGTCGATGTAGGTCAGAAGCTCCTCGATCTTCTCCGCCTCATCGAGCGCGAACGCCGCTTCGAGCGACTCGACGATCGCGAGTCGGACGGTCTGGAACGAGGGGCCGAGGGTGCGGCCCGACTCGATCGTCGCATCGCCGTCCGCGAGGGCTTCGCGGAGCCGCCCTTCCGCCCGGCGCAGGCAGGTCCGCACCCCAAGGTAGACCGTCCGATCCTGGAGGTCGCTTGAAGCCTCGAGCCGCTCGAACATCGCGAAGACACGGCGTGCCTCGTCGAGCTCACCACGCTGAACGTGAATCTCCACGCCCGAGTCGAGCAGGCTCAGCATGACCCCACCCGCCTCGATCTGTTCCGCCGTGAAATCTGCTGCCACCGCTTGTGCCTCGTCCCAGCGGCCGAGCATCATCAGGGCATGGGTCCGCTCGGCGAGCGACGCCCACTCGTTCGGCCGATTCCCGAGCTTCCGCGAAAGCACGAGCGCCTCGTCGAGGTAGCGCAGGGCTTGGTCGTACTCGTCACGCCGGAAGCACGCGTCCGAGAGCAGGAAGTAGCAGACGCTCGCGTCCTCGATGAGCTCGCTGTCGAGCGCGACCTGGAGCGCATGCCGGAGGAGAGCATTCGCCTCCTGGGTGTGACCGCGGCTGAAAACCGCTGCCGCCTTCGCTCTCAGCGCAAGCGACAGAACCTGGGGATAGGCATGCGCCTCGGCGATGTCGAGGGCCAACTCGGCCCGCTCGGCCGCCAGATCGAGATTGCCGCTGAACCAATAGCCCCGCGAGAGCCGTGCTGCGAGCATCGCCAGATCCTCGTCGGGCTCATCCCCCGAGATAACAGCGAAAGCACGCTCCATGCGCGAGAGTGCCTCGTCGCGCCGCCCGGTGAACGTGTCGACTTCAGCGAACATCGCCAGCCCTCGCGCGGCTGCGTGCGTGTCGCCCAGCTGTTCGTGCAAGGCGATCGACTCCTCGAAGAGCGGCCGGGCCGCATCGGGATCGCCGGCCCGTCTCGCCATCTCGCCCGCGTGCCCGAGGAGCACTGCCCGCAGCGCCGGATCGGACGTCAACGCTGCCGCCTGCTCGAAATATCGCAACGCCTCCGCGGCCGCCGCGAGCGAAGCGGCACGATCGCCGGCACGCGTCAGCATCAGCCGAGCCTTCTCCTTGATCTCGGCGGCGTCATCAGCGTCGGGGCCTGCTTCGTGGGCCGCGAGGTAATGCGACGCGATCACCTCGACCACCTCGTCCTCGTCGGCGGCGAACGCCCCCGTCAGATATTCCGCCGCGGCGAGATGCTTCGCGCGGCGGTCGCGCTTGGCGAGCATCTCGTAGGCGACGTGGCGGACGAGATCTTGCAGGAAGCCGTACTGGCCACGCTCCGGCGAGCGCGGGTCGGCTTGCACGCCAAGCACCTCCTTGCGCACGAGCGAGCCGAGCAGCGTCTCGATCTCCGTCGAAGCGCCAGCGAGCGAAATCAGCGCATCTCGCGTGAACGTCTTGCCGAGCACCGCCGCGTCCTGCAGGACGCGGCGTTCCTCCGACGACAACCCGTCGAGCCGGGCCGCGATCAGCGCGTGCAAGGTCTCCGGCACCTCGAGCGCGCCGATCTCGCCGATGGGTCGATAGACAGGCCCATCCTGCACGAGCAGACCGCGATCAAGAAGCATCCGCACCGTCTCGACCGCGTACAGCGGCACGCCCTCAGCCCGCGCGAGAATCTGCTCGCGCAGCGACGTGGGCAAACCGGGGACGAGCCCGACGAGGAGCTCCTCCATCGCGGAGGGCGGCAGCGGCTCGAGGTAGAGCGACGTGAAGTTGCGCTGCCCGGCGCCCCAGCTCGTGCGGCGCTCGAGCAGCTCCGGGCGCGCGAGCGTGATCACGTAAAGCGGCGAGTTGCGCGACCATTCGAGTAGGTACTCGACGAAGTCGAGCAGGCTCTCGTCCGCCCATTGCATGTCCTCGAACGCGAGCACGGTGGGATAAACGTCGGCGAGCCGCTCGAAGAAGAGCCGCCAGGCGGCGAACAGATCCTGCTTATCGCGCGCCTCCTGCTCGGCGAGGCCGAGGAGCTGCGCCAGCCGCGGCTCGACGAACCGAAGCTCCTCGGGGTCGGCGATGTGCTCTTCGAGCGTTGCGCGCAGCTTCGCAAGAGCGGAGGCAGGCTCCTCGTCCTCGACGATGCGGCAGCGCATGCGCACCATGTCGGCGAGGGCCCAGTAGGTGACGCCTTCGCCGTAGGCGAGGCAGCGGCCGCGGTGCCAGTACGTGAGCTGCGGTAAGCCGTCGAAGTACTTGTAGAACTCCCAGCCAAGACGCGACTTACCGATGCCGGCGATGCCGGTGACCGAGATCAGATGCGCCTTGCGCTCGTCGGCGCAGGTGTGGAAGAGGTCTTTGATCTGCCGCAACTCGCGCGCGCGCCCGACGAAGGGCGCCTCGAGCCCGGTCGATTTCAGCGAGCCGCGTGCGCCCGACACAACGCGGAGCGCACGCCAGAGCGGCGTGAGTCCCTCCTTGCCCTTCAGCTCGAACGCACCCGCCTCCTCGTAGACGACCGCCTGCTCGGTTGCCCGGCGCGTTGCCCCGCCGACGAAGACGGTTCCGGGCTCGGCAACCGACTGCACACGCGAGGCGGTGTTGACGAGGTCACCCGCAACCATCCCCTGCCCCTCGGCACCGATCGTCACCGCGGCCTCGCCGGTGAGGACGCCCGCACGGGCGCGGAGCTCGGGCGCGCCGACCTCGTCGCCGAGAGCGGAAACGGCGGTGACCAGGTCGAGCGCGGCGCGGACGGCGCGCTCGGCGTCGTCCTCGGTCGCGGTCGGCGTCCCCCACACCGCCATCACCGCATCGCCGATGAACTTCTCGACCGTCCCGCCGTACAGCCCGATCAGCCGGCTGCATGTATCGAAGTAGCGGGTCAAGAGCTCGCGCACCTCCTCGGCGTCGCGCGACTCGGAAAGCGTCGTGAAACCGACGAGGTCGGCGAACAGAACGGAAACGAGGCGCCGCTCGGCGGCAGGAACCGTTGCAGGAGCACGGGCGTCGAGCCTCTCGACTCCTGGGATCGAAACCGCGGCGAGCGCGGCCCCACACTCGCCGCAAAACTTCGTCCCGGGCGCGTTCGCCCCGCCACACCTAGCGCAGGCAACGACAAGCGCCGTGCCGCACTCGCCGCAGAACTTCCGGTTGAGCTCGTTCTCGGTGCCGCAACTCGAGCAGACGTTCACGCGAAGAGCCTATCCCCGGACGTTTTGCTGCAACAAGCGGCAGCGGCAAGACGCCATACGGAGAAAGGCGCCAACATTCGACCCAACCCACAGATTGCTCGACGCCCGAAGTCATTTGGCCTTCAGCGATTCGCGGCGAATGGATGCAACCCACGGCAACGGCTTCGGAGCGCATGGTAAGGAGGGGGTCACTCGGCTCTGAATCCACTTCCTGTTACCGCCTAAGACGCGATCAGGCTTTCACAAGTCGCATTTCTGCAGCTACCGGCGGAAATCCCAGGGACCCACCAGGGACTGGCCATTTTCTCGATGCCTGCCAGAAAACGAAAAGACCTGCTTAGCAGGTCTTTTCGTATGGGCGGTACTGGGCTCGAACCAGTGACCCCCAGCTTGTCGAGCTGGTGCTCTCCCAACTGAGCTAACCGCCCCGGTCGGGGCGTAGTCTACCGGCTCCGCACATGTGAATCCGGTCACGCCGACGCGAGTGCCGCGAACCGAATGTGGTCCTTGCTCGCGGTTGAAGAACCCGCACCGCGTAGCTCGTAGCGACTCCCGCGCAAGCTAGGCGCCGGCCGCCGCAAGCGCCAACCGTTTAGTGCCCTAGTGTGCAGAGCAGACAGCGGCCGTGAGCAACATCCCGGACGCTGTTGTTCTCGAACGAGGCTTCATCAAGAAGCAGTCGAGCTGAGTGCCCATCGGTGAGGCGCCGGTCCCACGCTCTGCTCGCCGTTCAAGCCGCATACTTCGGCGCGACCGCGGTTTGGCCGCTACTCAGCCGTCGGACGTTCGAGCGAGTGACCGGGCCGAAGACCGACTTCTGGCTCGTGCACACGGTCGGGGTCCTGGTCGGATCGATCGGCCTCGGGCTCGCTCACAACCTGTGGCGTCGCCAGGATCCGCCGCCGGAGCTGCGGACGATCGCCATCTGCTCCGCGGCTGGCCTTGCGTTGATCGACGTCGTCTTCGTTGGGAGGGGGCGCATCCGGCGCGTCTACCTCGCCGACGCCGCCGTCGAAGCGGCGCTCGTCGCGGGTTGGCTCAGGGCCTGCGCCTCGGGCATGTCGCCGAATCGTTGACCGCCGATCGTGGCGGCGATGTGGCGCGCCGTTTTCATCTGGAACCAGAGGTCGTCCAGCAACACGCGTTCGTCGACGCCGTGCTTGCCGGCTATATTCGCCATCGGCTCGGCGTGACGGAAGGGTATGAACCCGTAGGTGACCGCGTCGTACGCCGTGCGCATGTGATGGCAGTCGCTGAACCCGTAGCCGAGGGCGGGGATGAGCCGCGCCTCCGGATCCACCTCCGCGAGGAAGCCCTGGATGGCGTGGTGGAGCGGCGTCTCGAGGGGCGAGATCGACCCGCCCTCCGGTTCCTCGATCTCCAGCGTGTAGTCGCCGTCGCCCAGCGCGCCGCGCAGCTCCGCCTCGACTGCGTCCTTGGTCGTCCCCGGGAGGACGCTGCAGTGCAGCGTCACGCGCGCGCGGTCGAGGACGGCGTTGGCCGGTCCCGGCGCGTCGATCACCGTGGGCGGTAAGACGTTGGTCACCAGTGCACGCACGACCATTGCGAGCGCGGGGTTGGCGGCGCACGCACGCGCCACGCGCTCCTCGGTCGTCGGCGCGTCCGGTGCAAGGAACGTGAGGAGTGGCTCGAGTGCGGCCGGGACGCGCGCCTCCGCCTCACGTGACTCGAGCCGACCGAGGAGCCTGGCGAGCTCGAACGCTGCGCTGCGACCGTTGTCGGGGAGTGAGGCGTCGGCGGGTCGACCGTGCACGAACACGTTGACGCTGACGGATGCCTTGACGCCGTGGTCGAGCAGATAGATCGGCCCACGTGGAGTGAGATAACGCTCGCCCGCACCCTCGCCCACGACGTAGTCGAGTCGCAGGTCGGGTTTCTGCTGCACGAAGAACGGTGCACCGACTTCGGCATCCCCGACCTCCTCGTCGGCCGTGACGATCAGCATCAGGTCGCCGCGCGGCCGAAATCGCTCGCGGGCGAGGGTGGCGAGGGCAACGGCAGAGGCGGCGACCTGGCACTTCATGTCGACGGCGCCCCGGCCCCAGATCGCGCCGTCGCGCACGATGCCGCTGAACGGCTCGACGGTCCAATCCTCGCCGCGCGCCGGGACGACGTCCATGTGGCCGAGGAAGGCAAGTGAGGGTCCGGAACCCTCCCCCGGCAGCCGTGCGAGCAAGTTCGGCCGCTCGGGGTCCTTGGCGATCCGCTCGCAGACGAGCCCGGACGACTCGAGGTAGTCCTCGAGAATCGCAACCGCCTGCACCTCGCGTCCGGGCGGGTTCGAGGTGTCGCAGGCGATCAGACGCTGGAGGAGCGACACCACTTCACGCATCGAGTGCGGACGCCTCCGTGTCGTCGACGAGCCAGCGCGTCAGGTCGAGGATGCCGTCGCGGGCCTCGACATAGCGTTGGCGGTCGGCGCCGTTGCCTGCAAGGAGCGTGCGCGCGTGACGAAGCTGCTCACCCGAGTCGAGTGCCTCGGCGAATGGCTCGACCTCCGAAAGCAGTGCAGCGAGGCGCTCGCGGGTCGGGACGCGCAGTCCCGTGTCGAGATCGACGAGCCAGCCGCGAACGCCGTGGCGATGCGCGCGCCACGCGTTCTCCGCGATCCAGTGGGTCTGGTGAACCGGGAGGACCCCATTCGCGTCGTATCGGTCGGTGAGGAGCGCGACGAGCGACTGGACGAATGCGACCAATGCAGCGGCGTCGTCGACACGCGTCTGTGTGTCGAGGACGCGGATCTCGATCGTTCCGTGTACGGGGTGCGGCCGCATCTCCCACCAGAAGTGCGTCGGGTCGGGAAAGAGCCCGCCGCTTCGTCCCCAGTCGACGTAGTCGACGAGCTGCTCCCACGTCTCGAACACCGGCGGGATTCCCGAGCGCGGGTAGATCTCGTTGAACTTCGGTCGCACCGACGCCATCCCGGTGTGGCGTCCGTCGGCGAAGGGAGAGTTCGCGCCGATCGCAGCAAGCTCTGGAAGGTACGAGCGCAGAGCGTTGTAGACGGCGAGCGCACGGTCGGCGCCCGCGACGGCGACATGCACGTGCAAGCCGCAGACGAGGCTGCGGGTCGCTGCCCAGACATACTCGTCGGCGATCTGGCGGTAGCGGTCGGCTGCGGTGATCCCTCCGTGATCGGTCGAGAATGGATGCGTTCCTGCCGCGAGCAATGCGAGCCGGGCGGGCAGCGCCTCGAGGAGCCGGCGGCGGGACGAGGCGAGTTGCCGACAAGCGTCGGCGGCCGTCGCGCAGACGGGCGTCACGATCTCGATCTGCGCCGCTCGGAGCTCCTTGCTGAACTGCGTGTCGCCGCCGAGCAGCGGCAGCACGTCGTCGATCGCGGGCGCGAGCTCGAGCGAGCGGCGCTCGACCAGCATCAGTTCCTCTTCGACTCCGACGGTGAACGAGGTCGCGTGCTCGAAGGTGGCGCGGCAGCCGCCAACGGTGAGCGGCGGCGTCACCTCCCAAGCAGGCGGCTCCGTTACGGCGAACGCGCCCGTCCCCTGCTCCGCGGCGCGGACAGCCCTGTTCTGACGTATAGCCATCGACCCCTTCGCCTTCTTCTGACGCGCCGGCGGCGGGCGCAGGGCCGCCTTCAGCTGCGTTTTGGACGGCGGGTCGAGGACGTAAACCGTTTACGACCGTTGCGGGCGGGAAGCCCCTCGACTCTGAGGAACAGCTAGGGAAAGGGGTTGCTCGATGCTCATGCGAATCATCCCGACGCGGATGCACGCCGTCATGGATTACGCGGTCGGTGTGCTCCTGATCGCGGCGCCGTGGCTCTTCCAGTATGCGGACGAAAGCGCCGCGGCAAAATGGATCTCGATCGTCGTTGGCATTGCGATGATCGGGCTGAGCGCGATCACGGACTATGAAGGTGGTCTCGCGGCCCGCATCGTCCCGATGCGGATGCACTTGATGACCGACGCGATCGTCGGGATCTTCCTCGCCGCTTCGCCCTGGATCTTCGGCTTCGCCGATCAGGGCGCAAACGCGTGGTTGCCGTTCGTGGTCATCGGTCTGGGCGAGCTGGTTGCCGCGGCCACCACGGATCCCGAGCCGGCTCGCGGCGGAGCACGCCGCGGCCACGCCCACCGCATCGCTTAGTCCTGCGAGGGCGACAGCCGGCCGAGAACCCGCCGGCTGTTGTCGTCAACGACTCCGACCGCCCTGGTCCACCCAGTGGGCGACCGTAAGGCCAAGGATCGAGTCATGTCGCCGGCGCCGGCGAGACGGAGACGGACACGATCGAGTCGTAGCGGACATACTCGCCCGAGGCGAGGTGGATCCACATCTGCGCATACGGGCCCTGGCGGTTGAGGAAGCGCGCCAGCTCGTCGTGGATCGGGATGCCCTCCGTCGGGAGGATTTGCTCGGGCTGATCGCGCCCCGCCAGCCTTACCTCGAGATGCTCGCCCGCACCCTCCATCACGCGCGACCTCCGCACGCGAAGTGAGGGCGGCGCGCCTCGCGCTCCGCCCTCACCCGAACGTCAATCCTGAACTCCGTCAGGCCGGCTTCGCCGTCCCGCCCGTCCTGCGTCCGGCGAACGTTGCGCCGGCGATCGCGAGCAGGACTCCGCCGACGAGCAGCCCGTCGGTCGAGCTCGGCGCCTGGATGCCGAGGAACTCGCCCGATCCCGAGTCGACTGGGGCAGCAGGCCCGTAGCCTCCGCCCGTCGAGACGTCGGTCATCATCGAGTCGGCCGCCGAGCCGGATGCCGCGGGAGCGGCGTACCCGCCCGCGGACGACGCGTCGGTGAACATCGAGTCGGCCGCCGAGCCAGTTGCCGCAGGCGCGGCGTACCCGCCCGCGGACGACGCATCGGTGAACATCGAATCCGCCGCCGAACCAGACGCCGCAGGCGCGGCATACCCACCCGCCGACGACGCGTCCGTGAACATCGAATCGGCCGCCGAGCCAGACGCCGCAGGCGCGCCGTATCCGCCTGCCGACGACGCATCGGTGACCATCGAATCCGCAGCCGTACCAGCCGCGCTGTATCCGCCTGCCGACGACGCGTCCGTGACCAGCGTCTGCGCGGCGGAGCCACCTGAGCCGACGCCGCCACCGCCCACGTCGGCGTTCGGCATCGCGTTCGCGATCCCCGCGCCGGCGCCGAGAACGCCGGTCGCCGCCACGGCGAACACGAGCGCACGCTCGCGCAGTCCGTGGGCCTCGACGTCCGCGAACGCGTGCGACAGCTCGTCGCGGTCGAACGTCAGCTTGATCTCGTCCCCCGGAACGCGCTCGAGCAGCTTCTCGAGCTCGTCGCGGGACCACGTGATGCCGACCGTCTTCGCCTCGTCCTCGCCATCGCTGACGATCTGGAGCAAGAGCTCCGGCTGCGCCTCCGGATCCTCCAAGGCGCCCATGATCTCGTGCCGGGGCACGATCGCGGCGACAACGCGCTGCGCCGGGATCTCCTCGGTCAAAGTTGCCGTACCGAACGGTTCCACTACGAACCTCCTCCGGAGGGATGCGCTGCCTCGTTGCAGCAATCACATGACGTTGATCGTCCCACCTTTCTTCCCTCGGGGCAAGCTGCGCCTCGCGAGGTCGATGTGACGTTCAGCGCGCAATCGCCGGGCTCGGGGCAGGTTGAGTCGACTTCGCACGCCGCGGTGCGGCCCGGAACAACACGAGCGCGGTTGCGATCGTCCAGAGCCACCAGATTCCCACCGGCGGGCCTTCCAGCGCAGCGCCGAGGTCGTGAAATCCGCCGCTCGAGCCCTGGGCCGACGCGCCGACGACGCCGCCGGCGACGAGCAGTGGGCCGGCGATCATCCCGAGCACGCAGAGCCACCGCCGGAAGAGCCCCGACATGAGCATGGCTGCGGAGCACGCGACGACGGCGATGCCGACCGGTGCGATCACGATGTGGAAGAGCAACGTCCCGGCCGCGTCCAGAGCGACGATCGCTCCGATTGCCCCGTGCGCCTGCGCAAGCCAGGCGGCACTCGCGACGAGCGCGTAGTCGACCACCTCGATCGTCACGCTCACCGTCATCACGGCCACCGCCCAATCCGCGAGCGCCGACGGGCGACCCGAGTCGCGGAGGGCATTTCGCACGCCGACACAGAACAGGATCCGGCCGAGCAACACGAAGCTCAACCACCCCGCGAGCAGCGCCGTACGCGCCGGATGGTCCGTGTACGCCGCCGCGATTGCCGCCGGATCGTGGCCGAGCTTGTCCGTCGGAAGCGACGGCGCGACCACGATCACGATCCACTCCATGAAGTAGAGAACGGCCCCGGCCAGCGCCAGGCGGTTCCCGATCAGCTCCCTGCTCCTCGACTCCATCATTCCTCCTCGTACTTTCGACGACCCGTCGAGCCTAGGAGGCGGAACGTCGAACGTCTGCGACGGCAAGGCGGAACGACGTCCTGCCTGAGGACGAACCACGTCACTACCTCCGATGGAGGTGCGCGGGCCGCCGGACGCGGTAGCGTCCGGCCGTGTCCATCGCAGCGTGGTGGAGCGAGCGGCGGTCGTTCCTGCTCGACCTGACGATCGTGTGCGTCACGGCCGGCGTGTACGAGTGGGAGGCGTTCGTCTACGGAAACATCCCCGGGCCCGGCTGGCTCATCGCCCTGCTGCCGGCGCTCGTCGCGCTGTCGCTTCTCTGGCGGCGACGCCACGCGCTCGCAGTGGCGGCGGTCGTCGCTTGTGGAATCGCGATACAAGCGATCGCCAGCCACCAGTCCGCGGAGGGATTGATGACGGTGTTGCCGTTCGCATTCGCCGCGTACTCGGTGGGCGCGTGGGCCTCTCGCCGGCAAGCGGTCGCGGGCGTCGCCGTGCTTGGAGCAGGGTACGCCGTCTTCGCCTACGAGGACGCGAACGTCAGGACCGGTCGCGCCGACCAGCTCTGGGCGACCGCGTTCTTCGGGCTCGGCGTGCTCGTGGCGTTGCTGATCGGAACGTTCGTGCGAGCGGGAAGAGAACGCGCGGCGAGCCAGGCCGCATCGGCAGCACGCGAGCGGGGAGTCGAGGCGGCGATCGTCGAGGAGCGCTCGCGCCTCGCACGGGAGCTGCACGACATCGTCTCGCACAACCTCAGCGTCGTCGTGCTGCAGGCCGGCGGGGCGCGAGCGCAGGGAGACGTCGGCTCGGCGGTCGCCCTCGAGAAGATCGAGCGAAGCGGCCGCGAAGCTTTGGTCGAGATGCGTCGGCTGCTCGGCGTCCTGCGAGAGAGCAGCGACGATCCGGCGGTTCCTCCACCCCAGCCCGGGCTCGCCGAGCTCAATGCGCTCGCCGATCGCGTCCGTGCCGCGGGACTGCCGGTCGAGCTCACCGTCACCGGGGACCGCGCAGAGCTGCCGCCTGCCGTCCAGCTCTCGATCTACCGCATCGCGCAGGAAGCGCTGACGAACGTGCTCAAGCACGCCGGTCCCGCGACGGCACGGGTCAGGATCGCGTGGACCGCCGAGGAGGCAACGGTGGTGGTCTCCGACGACGGGCGCGCGACGTCGAATGGGACGGGCTCCGGGCAAGGCCTCACCGGGATGCGAGAACGAGTCGCCCTCTTCGGTGGGCAGCTCGAAGCCGCGCCGCTTCCACGTGGAGGCTTCGCGGTTCGGGCGCGGCTGCCGCTCGAGGCGAGCTCCCCATGATCGGCGTGGTGATCGCGGACGACCAGGAGCTCGTGCGCGAAGGCCTCCGGCTGATGCTCGACGCCGAGGCGGACATCGCGGTGGTCGCGGAAGCACGTGACGGGAACGAGGCGCTCGCCGCCGCGCGTGAGCACGGTCCCGACGTCGTGCTGATGGACGTGCGCATGCCGAACCTCGACGGCATCGACGCGACGCGGCGCCTCGTCGACGCCGGTAGCCCCGCCCGTGTGCTGATGCTGACGACGTTCGATCTCGACGAGTACGTCTACCGCGCGCTGAAGGCCGGCGCGAGCGGCTTCCTGCTCAAGGACACGAAGCGCGAACGTCTCGTCGCGGCCGTGCGCACCGTGGCGGGGGGCGAGTCATTGCTCTCCCCGGCGATCACGCGACGTCTGATCGAGGACTTCTGCAGGCGCCCACCGCCGAGCGCGGCGCTGCCAGACGTCGTCCAGGATTTGACGGCGCGCGAGCTCGACGTGCTGCGACTGCTCGCACGCGGCCTGTCGAACGCGGAGATCGCGAAACAGCTCTATCTGGAAGCGAGCACGATCAAGAGCCACGTCACGCGGCTCTTGCAGAAGCTCGGTCTACGCGATCGGGCGCAGGCGATCGTGTTCGCGTACGAGTCCGGCGTCGTCCGGCCGGGCGAGGCCTAGAAGATCTCCGCGCACCACGGGTCGAGACCCATGGCGAACAGGGCGTCGGCACGCTCGGCGGCACCAGCCGTCAGCTCGGTCGCCCGCGAACCGAGCACCAGATCGGTGAAGGAGAAGCCGCCGAGGTAGACGGAGCCGACGGCCGCGACGTCGAGGCGGAGATCCCCGGCGTCCTCGGTCCGCGTCGTGCCCGACGGCGTGACGCGCCAGCGACCGGCGTTCTCCGGCAGGAACGCGTCCTCGACCTCGAGCACGATCTCGCCGTCGTTGTAGGAACGAGCGGAGAGCGCCGCGCCGATGTCGAGCAGACGTACCCAGACGCCGTCGTTGATCTTGAACTGCATGCGCCGCGGCTCCGCGAGCAGCAGGAAGAGCGGGTGATCGAGCGGCAGCAGATCGGCGACGAACTCCGAAGTCCAATCGAAGTCGAACAGCCACCGCCACAGCTCGCGCGTCGCCCCCGGCGTCGGCGTCACGACCTCCGCAATCGTCACGGTGCCTTTGCTGAACCCTGACTCCCAGTCCTGCTTCACGTTGTAGATCGCATATCCGGCCGGCTCGCCGTCGAGCTCGAGCAACGCGCGGTTCTTCGGGGGGCGACCGTGGCGGCGAGCGGGGTCGTCGAGCAACCGCCGCGTCTCCCACCACTCCTTCGAGCGCGAGAACATCCCCGGCCGCTGCGCGAAGACTTGCTCGTAGAGCGGCGGAAACGTGCGCGCGGCCTCTTCCAGGTCGACCAGCCGGACGCTGCCGCGCGGCTCGAACGGCTGCGCGAACTGCGCGCGGTCGCGCGCGAGCGAGATCGTGCCCATGCGCGAGGCCAGTCCGTAGCCGAAGCGGCCGTAGATCGACCCCTCCGACGCCCAGAGGAACGCGGCGACGTCGCCGCGCGCGCGCGAGTCATCGAGCTGCTCGCGCATCATTGCCGTGAGCGTTCCGCGGCGGCGATGCGTCGGGAGCACGCCCACCACGGTCACCCCGGCCGCCGGCACCGACGCGCCGCCGGGCACCGACATACGGAACGAGAAGGCGCCCGCGCCGCCGACGACGCGGCCGTCCTCATGCGCAACGTGCATCCGCTCGACCTCGATCCACTGCGCGAACCGCTCGGCGTCCTCGTCCTCGTTCTCGGAGCCGAAGTAGTGGCTGATCGCATTTAGTGCGTCGCGCAGGTCCTCGACCGACGCGGAGGGACGGACCTCGATCACGCGAGACGTTCCAGCGGCGCGTACTCCAGCATCAGCCGGCGCTCGCTCCCGTCCTCGAACCGCAACGTGACGACGCCGTCCGCCTCGATGCGCGTGACGATCCCGGTGCCGAGCGACTGGTGCCGCACGGCGTCGCCGGTCGAGAGCGACGGGATGTCCTGGCGCGGCGCGAACTCGCGCTGCACGCGATTGCCGTAGTCCGACCACGACGTCGGCCGAAGCCGCTCGCGCTCGACGCCGATCTCCGGCAGCTCGTCCAGGAACCGCGAGGGCAGGTTCGCCTCGCTGCGGCCGAAGAGGTTGCGGCGCATGGCGTGCGTCAGCACGAGCCGCTCCATGGCGCGCGTCATGCCGACGTACGCGAGCCGGCGTTCCTCCTCGAGCGAGTTCTCCTCGATCGAGCGCGCGTGGGGGAAGATCCCCTCCTCCATGCCGAGCATGAACACCGCGCGGAACTCGAGGCCCTTCGCATTGTGCAGCGTCATCAGCGTCACCTGGCCGCCTTCCTCGGCATCGCTGCGCAGCGCGTCCTGGTCCGAGTAGAGGGAGATCTCCTGCAGGAAGCCCGAGAGCGACGGCTCCTCGGCCGCGGCGTCGTACTCGCGCGCGACGCCGACGAGCTCCTCGAGGTTCTCGATGCGTCCGCGCGCTTCGATCGTCCGCTCCGCTTCGAGCGACTCGAGGAACCCGGTCCGGTCGAGCACCGCCTCGAGCAGGTCGCCGACGCTCGAGTCGGTCGCGGTCGCCATCAGCGACTCCATGACGTTGCGGAACTGCGTGACCGCGCGCGCCGAGGCGGCGGCGAGCCCGGCCTCCTCCGCGTGGCCGATCGCGTCCCACAGCGTGCTCGCGAGGCCGTCGGCGTAGTTGACGAGCCGCGCGATCGAGGTGTCGCCGATTCCGCGCCTC
>JBJMKB010000005.1:0-11654 GCA_045806045.1 Gaiellaceae bacterium
CAGCAGCTCGAGGCCGTTTCGCCCGCGGTTGACGATGTAGACGATGTCGAAGGCTCGCAGCGCCTCGATCACCGTGACGACCACGATCACGATGTTGATCGGCCGGAGCGCGGGGAACACGACGGTGCGGAACGCATGCCACTCCCCCGCGACGTCGATCGCGGCCGCCTCGCGCAACGACGGGTCGATCGCCTTCAGCCCCGCGAGGTACAGCACCATGATGTAGCCCGCATGCCGCCACCCGACAGCGACGAGGATCGCCCACAGGTTGAGCTTCGGGTTGCCGAGCCAGTCGATCACGTGGTTGCTCGAGGCGTTGCCGGTGAGGTTGTTGATCAGCCCCTGCGTCGGCGAGTAGATGAGCTGCCAGATGAAGCCGATGATCGCGAGCGAGAGCACCACGGGCAGGAAGAAGACGCTCTGGTAGACGCGCGTGCCGCGGATGTTCTTGTCCAGCAGGTAGGCGAGGAGCAGGCCGAACGGCGTCGCGACGAACGTCAGGAACGCGAGCCAGATCGCGTTGTGCTCCACCGCCGGCCAGAACGGCGGGTAGATCGTGGCGATCTCGTGGTAGTTCCTCGTGCCGACCCACTTCGCGGACCCGACCCCGCCGATCCCGTCCCAGTTCGTGAACGAGAGGACGATCGAGGCGATGGTCGGGAACCAGATCAGCGCGCCGACGACGAGCGTCGGGATGCCGACCATGAGCCCGATCGCGACGCGGTCGGCCACGGAGAGACGGACGGCGCGCGCCCTGCGGCGCGCGCCGTCCCCTTTCACCGCAGTCGCGACGTCAACTGCCATCGCGCAGCGACACCTACGAGCCGAAGATCGACTTCTTCTGCTTCTGGATGCTGCTCACCAGCCCATTCACGTCGCCTGGCTTGTTCAGGAACTGCTGCAGTGCCGGGATCATGACAGTCGACGCGAAGTCCGGTCGCGTGTCGCGGTCCATGTACTGCGCGATGTGCTTCGAGCCGGCGATGATCTGAGCCGACTTCTTCTGCAGCGCGTTGTAGTGCGTCGAGCTCGCGTTCTTGCTCGCCGCGACGTCGTTCGAGTCCGACTTGAGGTAGATGTTCTCGGCCGCCGCGCTGCCGAGGAACTTGAGCAGCTGCTTGGCGCCCGCACTGTTCTTCGCCTTGCGCGACATCAGGAACCCGTCGATCGGTGCGTCGATCGAGTCCTGGCCGTGCGCCGGATTGATCTCCGGGTAGGCGAAGAAGTCCAGGTCCGCGTGGTCGGCGGGCTTGGTGGCTTGCTGGCCGACGAAGGAGCCGAGCAGGTACATGCCCGCCTTCTTGCTAACGAGCTGTTGCGCGCCTTCCTCCCATGTGAGGCCGAGTGCGCCATCCGAGTAGTACGGCAGAAGCTGGCGCCAGTGGTTGAAGACGTTCTTCACCTTGGCGCTGTCCCACGCCTCCTTGCCGGCCATCAGGCGGATGTGGAAGTTGTAGCCGTTGATCCGCATGTTGAGGATGTCGAACGTCCCCATCGCGGGCCAGCCGTCCTTGTCGGTGAAGGCGATCGGCGTCAGGCCGTCGGCCTTCATCTTCGCCGCGAGCGCGAGGAACTGGTCCCACGTCTTCGGCACCGTGTAGCCGTGCTGCCGGAAGACGCTCTTCCGGTAGAAGACGGCCCACGGGTAGTTGTAGATCGGGACGAAGTAGTAGTGGCCGTCGAGGCCCTTCGACGCGGCCTGCATCGCCGGCGAGAAATGCGGCTTGAGCGTCTGCCACACGTCGTCGATCGGGGTGAGCAGGTGCTTCTGCGCGAAGAACTGCATCCGGTAGCCGGCGAACCACGTGAAGACGTCCTGCGGCTGCCCCTGCAGATACGTGTTGATCTGCTCCTGGAACGTGTTGTGGTCGACAGTGTTGACGCCGACCTTGGTGCCTGTCTTCGCCGTGAACGCCTTGAAGACCGCGTTGTACGCAGCCTTCGGCAACGGATCCGAAGCGTTCGAGCCGAACGTGACGGTGCCGCCCAACTGCGCGAGCCGGCCGGCGGGAACGGTTGCACGCGCGCGGCCGGCGGTGACGCCGAAGGCCGTTGCGAGGCCGCCGGCGCCCGCTGCGGCGAGCAACCCACGCCGGGTGATCTGCCGAGCCGCCAGCTCTTCCGGCTCGAAGGTCAGGGGGGTTTCGTCCGACATTGAGATCCTCCTGGGTCTCGGAACACGCGATCGCAAAACAGCACACGATCGAACAACGGTGACGCAGGTGCGACACTGGCATGTCGGCGAGGCTCTTGTCAAGCCCACCGCTGAATAGGCCGAACTGGGCCGATTCTGCCGGGATCGAGCCGACACGCCGGGAACCGGCCCCGGGTCTTTTTCGCCTCCGGGACTTGACTGAACGTGTCCGTTTGCGTTGATAATTGTGTGGTTCACTCGTAGCCTGGGAGAAGATGCTCGCCGTACAACGACAGAAGCTGATCGTGGAGGAGCTCCGTCGGCACGGCGCCGTGCGGGTGAGCGAGCTGACCGAACTGCTCGCGGTCTCGGAGATGACGGTGCGCCGCGACCTCGACGCGCTCGCCGCGGACGGGCTGCTCGAGAAGGTGCACGGCGGCGCGACGCTGCGCGGCCGCCTCAGTGCCGACGAGCCCGGGTTCGAAGCGAAGTCGCACCGGCAGCTGCGCGAGAAGGAGGCGATCGCGCGCGAAGCGGCGAAGCTCGTCGAGCCCGGCCAGTCGATCGGACTCACCGCCGGCACCACGACGTGGCGGCTCGCGCACCATCTCGCGCGCCTGCCGGAGCTCACCGTCGTCACGAACTCGATCCAGGTCGCGAACATCTTCCACCGGGAGCCGCACCCCGGCGTGACCGTCGTGCTCACCGGCGGCGTGCGCACGCCGTCGGACGCGCTCGTCGGGCCCGTCGCGGTGAACGCGATCCGCTCCCTCCACCTCGACCTGCTCTTCATCGGCGTGCACGGCGTGACGGTGGACGCGGGTCTCACGACTCCGAACCTCCTCGAGGCGGAGACGGATCGCGCGCTGGTCGCCGCGTCGTCGCGACGCATCGTCGTCGCCGACCACACGAAGTGGAACGTGCGCGGTCTGAGCCGCATCGCAGGCCTCGACGAGGTCAACGTGTTCGTGTCCGACGGCGGATTGGACGCCGACGCGCGGGCTGCGATCGGCGAGCACGCGGAGCGCGTGGTGATCGCCTCGGTCCGCCGGCACGACGCCGACGGCGGCGCCGCGTGAGCACGTCGACGCGCGGCGAGCTCCGCACCGACGACCACACCGGCGTGCGTACGTTCGTCGTCGACTCGCGCCAGGACCGCCCCAACCTCCCGGCCGCCGGCTGCCCGTTCTGCCCCGGTGGGCTCGAAGCGCCGGAGGCCTACGACGTTCGCTGGTTCACGAACCGCTGGCCGGCGATGCCGGACGACCGGTGCGAGGTCGTGCTCTACACCTCCGAGCACGACGCGACGTTCTGGTCGCTCGGCGCGACGGGCGCGCGACGGGTCGTGGACCTGTGGGCGGAACGGTCGGCGGCGCTCGGCGCGCGGCCCGACGTCGAGTACGTGCTCGTGTTCGAGAACCGCGGCGCCGAGGTCGGGGCGACGATCGCGCACCCGCACGGGCAGATCTACGCATTCGACTTCGTCCCCGACGAGCCGCGGCGGGAGCTGCTGCGCGGCGAGCAGCTCGGCGAGCCCGGCGACCGCCTCGTCGCGGAGGCGCCCGGATGGAGCGCGTGGGTGCCCGAAGCCCCGGTCTTCCCGTACGCGCTTCGGCTCGTCCCGAGCGCGCCTGTTCCCGACCTGCCGTCGCTCGACAACGCGGGCCGCGACGGGCTGGCCGCGCTCCTCGTCGACGTGCTCGAGCGCTTCGACCGCCTGTTCGACGCCGAGACGCCGTACATGCTCTGGATCCATCAACGGCCGTTCGACGACCGCGACTGGCCGGGCGCGCGGCTGCACGTCGAGATCGTCAGCCCTTGGCGCGCTGCAGGCGTGATGCGCTTCGTGGCAGCCGGGGAGCTGGGATCGGGCGTCTACTTCAACCCCGTGAGCCCCGAGGCCGCGGCGCAAGCCCTGCGCGCGGCAGTCGCGTGACGCGTGTCCGCGCGTAGCCTCGAGTCCCTGCTGTACGTCGGCGGGGCCGAGTCGTGGCGGCTGCCGGAGCTCGCGAGCCTGAACCGGCTGCCGCCCGTCGCGACCGTGCGCCGCCCGTCGTCGCGCGTCCGCTCGCTCGACGGCACCTGGAGCTTCAAGCTGGTGCCGCGGCCCGAGGATGCCCCGCGCGCGCTGAGCGCCAAGCGCGGGTGGCACGACGTGGAGGTGCCGGGGCTGTGGACGATGCAGGGCTTCGGCTCCCCGCACTACACGAACGTGATCATGCCGTTCACGAACCTGCCGCCCGACGTGCCGGACGACAACGACACCGGCATCTACCGCCGCACCTTCACCGTCCCGCGGGGCTGGAAGTCGCGGCCGGTCGTGCTCGAGCTCGGCGGGTCGGAGGGCATGCTCTGCGTGGTCGTGAACGGCGAGCCGGTCGGGATCGCGAAGGACGCACGCACGACCGCGGCGTTCGACATCAGCGAGATCGTGCGCCACAACGAGCCGAACGAAGTGGTCGCCGCCGTCCTCCGCTGGTCGGACGCGAGCTTCGTCGAGGACCAGGACCAGTGGTGGCAGTCCGGGCTCCCCCGCTCGATCCGGCTCGTCTCGCCGAGCGTGCGCGACGTCGAGTGGCGCGCGGACGCGACGGGCGCCTTCACCGTGAAGGCCGACGGCGAGGCACGCCTGCTCGACGCGCGCGGGCGCGTCGTTGGGCGCGGCGCAGCGGGCGAGCTGCAGAAGCCGCAGCTCTGGTCTGCGGAGTCGCCCGCCCTCTGCACGCTCGAGGTCTCGTCGGACGGGGAGACGGTGTCGTGCGACGTCGGGTTCCGCAGGGTCGAGATCGCAGGCAGGCAGCTGCTCGTGAACGGCGAGCCCGTGATGATCGCCGGCGTCAACCGCCACGAGCACGACGACCGCCGCGGCCGGGCGCTCACGCGCGCGTCGATGGAGGCGGACATCCGCCTGATGAAGCGGTTCAACGTCAACGCGGTCCGGACGTCGCACTACCCGAACGACCCGTACTGGCTCGAGCTCTGCGACCGTCACGGGCTCTACGTCGTCGACGAGGCGAACATCGAGTCGCATGCCTACTACGACGAGCTGTGCAACGAGCCGCGCTACCGCAACCAGTGGGTCGAGCGCGTCGCGAACATGGTCGAGCGCGACAAGAACCATCCGAGCGTCATCCTCTGGTCGCTCGGCAACGAGAGCGGCTACGGCCCGAACCACGACGCCGCCGCGGGCTGGGTCCGGGCACGAGACGACTCGCGGCCGCTGCACTACGAGGGCGCGATCGCGCCGGACTGGAGCGGCGGCGCGGCGTCCACCGACGTCGTCTGCCCGATGTACCCGGCGCTCGCGGACATCGTCGCCTGGGCCGAGACGGAGACCGACGACCCGCGGCCGATGATCCTCTGCGAGTACTCGCATGCGATGGGGAACTCGAACGGCGGCCTGTCCGACTACTGGGCCGCGTTCCGCCGCCACGACGCGCTGCAGGGCGGCTTCATCTGGGAGTGGGTCGACCACGGCATCTGGAACGGCGACCACTGGGCCTACGGCGGCGACTTCGGCGACGAGCCGAACGACGGCAACTTCTGCGCCGACGGAATCGTCTGGCCGGACCGGACGCCCCACCCCGCCCTGCACGAGCTGAAGTTCCTCGCGCAACCGATCGAGGTCAGCTCGCGCGGCGGCGGGCGCTTCCGGATCCGGAACCGCCACCACTTCACCTCGCTCGAGCGCTACCGCGGCGAGTGGGAGCTGCAGGCGGACGGCGAAATGGTGAAGCGCGGCACGCTTCCGAAGCTGCGGGTGCCCGCGGGCGGCGTGCTCGACGTCTCGCTCGTGCTGCCGAAGGGCGACGGCGAACGCTTCGTCACCTTCCGCTTCTTCGACAGCGAGCACGAGGTCGCGTGGCAGCAGCTGCCGCTTCCGCGGCGTGCGCGGCGCGTGCGCCGCGGCCCGGCCAAGCCGGCGGTTCTCGCCGATGTGCTCGGCGACCTCGTACTCGACGGACCGCGGCTCCAGCTCTGGCGCGCGCCGACCGACAACGACGGGCTACCGCTCGTCGAGCACCGCGCGGCGGGCCCGCTCGAGCGCTGGCGCGAGCTGGGGCTCGAGTCGTTCGACCTGGAGCTCGTCTCCGCGAAGCCCGGCGAGCTCGTGCATCGCGCGAAGGGGATCGCGACGCACACGCACCGCTACCGCCTCCTCGGCTCGGGCGAGCTGCTCGTCGAGAACGTCGTCGAGCTCGCGCGCGGCGCGCGCGACCTCCCGCGCGTCGGGGTCGTGCTGACGCTCCGTCCGGGGCTGGAGCGGCTCGAGTGGTACGGGCCCGGACCGTGGGAGGCCTACTCCGACCGACGCGCATCGACCATCGTCGCGCGTCACTCCAGCACCGTCGCCGACGAGTACGTCCCGTACATCAACCCGCAGGAGCACGGCCACCACCCCGATGCACGCTGGCTGCGGCTGACCGACCGGCGCGGGCACGGCCTCGAGGTGCACGGTCTCGAGGTGCGCGGTCGGCCAATGATCGGCTTCGGCGCGAGCCACCTCACCGCCGCCGACCTGACCGCCGCCCGGCACACGAACGAGCTGCAGCCGCGCGACGAGGTCTTTCTCAGCCTCGACGTCGCGCAGCGCGGGCTCGGCACGGCGAGCTGCGGGCCCGACACCAGCGAGCAGTACCGCCTGCTCGAGGACCGCTACGCGTTCGCGTTCACGCTCTCCCGGACTTAGCTCGCGCAGCTACCGCCAGGACCAGCGTGGCTCGTAGCCGAGCATCCTCCGTGCCTTCTCGATCGAGAGCAGCGTGTCGTGCTCGCCGAGCTCGCCGCGCAGCTCGACCCCCGGGAACACCTCGGCCATCAGATCCGCGTTCGGGCGGTTCATCACCGTGTCGGCGGCCGCGATGATGAACGCCTCCGCGCCCTCGACGTCCGCCTCGAGCGCGAGCCGGCACGACTGCGCGACGTCGCGCGCGTCGACGTAGCCCCAGAGGTTCCAGCGCCGCAGCTGCGCGTCGTCCTGGAACGACGGGAAGCGCTCGTAGTCGTGCGGCTCCATCACGTTCGAGAAGCGCAACGCGACATACGCGATGCCGTGCCAGCGCGCGAACTGCTTCGCCATCTCCTCGCCCACGACCTTCGACAGCGCATAGTGAAACTCGGGCCGCGGGTAGTGGTCCTCGTCGATCGGCGCGTACCACGGCGGCTCCTGCTCGAATGGAAGGCCGAGCGTCGTCTCGCTCGAGGCCCACACCACGCGGCGCAGGCCGAGCAGCGGCGCCGCGGCGAAGACGTTGTACGTGCTCGTCGTGTTGACGCGGAAGGTGACCTCATCCGGCTGCAGGCCGGGCGCCGGAATCGCCGCGAGATGGACGACGGCATCGAAGCCCTTGAGCGCGTCCACCGTCTCCCCGTAGTCGGTGAGGTCCGCGACCATCTGCCGCTCCGGATCCCACGCCGGATCGCGGACGAGATCGACGCTGCGCACGTCGTAGCCGTGCTCGACGAGCTCACGCACCACCGCGCGACCGGCCTTGCCCGCGCCGCCGGTGACGACGACGCGCATCACGGCCGGATCTCCGCTCCACCCGACGCGCGCGCGATCAGCGTTTCGCCGCCGCGGCCGGTACGCGCCGTGTACGCCTCCGAGACGGCCGAGGCGAGTCCCGCCGCGCGCCCCTCGTCGGTCAGCGCGAGGATCGAGCCGCCGAAGCCGCCGCCGACGATCCGTGCGCCGTAGGCGCCGGCATCCTGCGCCAGCTCGACGAGCAGGTCGATCTCGGGGATGGACACCTCGTAATCGTCGCGCAGGCTGGCATGGCTCTGCAGGAGAAGCGCACCGCAGGCGTTCAGATCGCCCCGCTCCAAAGCCTCCACGAACGCACGTACCCGATCGTTCTCGGTCTGGACGTGGCGCACGCGCTGCGGCATCCCGGCCTCGAGCTCGCGCCGGCGGTCTGCGTAGCCGGACGATTCGTGGCTGTGCGCGACGCCCGAGTCGACGACGACGAGCGCGGCGTCGTGCGGCACCGGGACGAGCCGGTGCTCGAGCGTTCCGGTGTCGAGGAGCACCGCGTGCCCCTCGCGGCCGAGCAGCGACGCGGACTGGTCGAGGACCCCGACCCCGACGCCGATCGCCCGCGACTCGGCACGCTGGCACGCGAGCGCGAGGTCGAGCGGCTCGAGCTCGAACCCGGCGACCGCGCACAGGGCGAGTCCCGCCGACACGACGAGCGCCGCCGACGAGGAGAGTCCGGCACCGACCGGCAGGTTCGACGCGATCGTGCCGCGGCAGCCGACCGCCGGCCGGCCGAGCGCGTCGAGCTCGGCCGCGAGCTCCTGCACGTACCTCCCCCAGCCCTCGAGCCGTGGACCGCTGCCGTCCGCGGCGAAGGGCTCGCCGGCGCCGCGTTGTTCGGAGACGAGCGCGACGTCGTCCTGCACGGCGTCGACGCGCAGCTCGATGCCGTACTGGATTGCGACCGGCAGGACCAGTCCGCCGCTGTAGTCCGTGTGCTCCCCGATCAGGTTGACCCGGCCCGGAGCCCACGAGGTGAAGGACGCCATTGCGCTATTCAACCGGTGAAGCCATCAGGCCCCTGCGGCGACGATGCCGGCACCGCCGCGCCGCGCATCCCCGGCGGCCGCGAGGCTGCCGTCGCCGAGCACCTCGACGGCGTTCGTGCCGCCGAAGAAGAGGTTGCGCCGGCGCCAGCGCACGACGTCATACCCCGCCGCGTCGAGCTTGTCGAGCTCGGCGGCGTCGAAGCCTCCCTCGCAGTGCACGTGCGGCTCGTCGACGTGGAGCCGTGGCGCGTCGATCGCCTCGGCGACGCCGAGGCCGTGGTCGAGCACGTTGACGATCACCTGCATGATCGCTCCGCGCAGCCGGACCGAGCCCGCACTCCCGACGACGAGTCGAGGGCCGCCCTCACCGGTGACGACGGTCGGCGCCATCATGCTGGTCAGCCGGCGCCCGGGTGTCGCGGGCCCTGGCGCGACGAGGTCGTACTCGCCGAGCATGTTGTTCAGATGGATGCCGGTGCCCGGGACGATCACCCCGGAGCCCGAGCCGGTCGACGACGAGATCGAGCAGGCGTTGCCCTGGGCGTCGACAGCCGAGACGTGCGTCGTCCCCGCGGGCGCCGGCTCCGCTGTTCCCGGCATCGCGGCGGTGATGCGTGCGACGCCGGCCGCGATCCCTTCGGCCGAGAGCAGCCGGCGCGCGAGGCCGCCGCGGTAGAGCCCGCTCGCGAAGCCGTCGTCTCGCGCACGCGTCTGCTCGCGCATCACCTCGGCGAGCGCGGCGAGGGCCTCCGCGGAGCCGGCGGAGCCGCGCCCTACGTGCTCGAGGAGGGCGAGGCCGTAGGCGATCAGGATCCCGCCGGAGGAGGGCGGGGAATTGGAGACCACCTCGTGCCCGCGAAACGCAACCCGCACGGGGCGCCGCCATGCGACGCGGTACGACGCAAGATCCTGCCTCGTGATGCCGCCGCCGTCCTCGGCGACGGTCGCGACGATCGAGTCGGCGAGCTCGCCGCGGTACAGCACCGAAGCCCCCTCGCGGGCGATGCGCGCCAGCGTGCCGGCGAGGTCGGGCAGCCGCAGGGTGTCGCCCGGAACGAGACGTGTGCCGTCGGCGCGGCTGTAGATGCGCCGTCCCTCGGGGAGGTGGCGGAGGATCAGGTCCAGGATCGCGTGGAGATGCGCCTGCTCGCGCGTCATCTCGACGCCGTCGCGCGCAAGCTCGATCGCCGGCTGCAGCAGCGCGGGCCAGGGAAGCCGCCCGTACGAGGCGTGCACCGACTCGAGGCCCCGCGCGGTTCCCGGCACCGCGCACGAGGCCCCGCCGATCCGGAACACCTGCGTGGTCTCGCTGTCGCCGCCGAAGCCGACGTCGACGGCATGCATCTCGGCGCCCGGCGGTGCGGGGCGGCCGAGTCCCGGCGTCGAGACGAAGAAGTCGGCGAGCCGCGCCGGCCGGCCGCTCGCGGGCACGACGAGCGCGAACCCGCCCGCCCCCGGTCCGGTCAGCGGGCTCTCGGCCACCCAGGCCGCGAACGAGGCCGCGACACAGGCGTCGACGGCGTTTCCGCCCTCGGCGAGCATCCGCGCGCCCGCGCTTGCGGTCAGGGGATGCCCGGCCGCGACGGCGCCCTTCATGTTCCGGCCGGAGGAGCCGATGACAGCGGTAATGCGGCGGTCATCTCAGAATCTTCACCGTTTCTCTACTAACCCGACGGCAGGGAGCACGTCACCATTACTGAACGCCCCCGTATGAGCCTCTCACGCCCCACCCTGATCGCCTCCGCGGCGACGCTCGCCGTGCTCGCCGCAGTCGCGGCGATGCCCCAGCTCCTCCGCGACCGGGTTGCCGCCGCCTTCGACGCCATCTCGGGCGCCGACCCGGCCTGGCTCTGGCTCGGCGGGATCGGCTTCGCGCTGGCCTTCGTCTGCACCGTTGCCGCCTGGCGTGCCGCGTTCGCGGCCGCGGGCGGCCGCATCCCGCCCGGCCAGGCGGCGGCGCGACTCGGGATCGGCTGCCTCGTGAACTCGTTCGCGCCCGCGAAGCTCGGCGACGCCGTCAAGGTCGCGCTCTGCGCCCGGGCGATCGACGGCCCCGGTCGCATCTGGACGGCCGGCGGTGTGTACGCGGCGCTCGCGGCCGCGCGCTCGCTCGCGCTCGCAGCGCTCGTCGTCGTCGCATCGACGATCGGCGCCCTCCCCTGGTGGCCCGTGCTTGCCCTCTGCGGCCTCGTCGCGTCCCTCGCCCTCGGCGCACGGCTCTCGCAGCGGCTGCGCTCGCACAAGCACGTCGCGGAGCTGCTCGGCGGCTTCGCCGCGCTCGAGCGGTCGCCGCGCGCCGCCGCCGCGGTGATGGCGTGGACGCTCGGAATGGTGGCGGCACGTGTCTGCGCGACGGCCGCGGTCGCCGCCGGGCTCGGGATCCCTCATCCGGTCGCGGCAGCCTTCCTCATCCTCCCCGCGCTCGACCTCGCGTCGGCGCTTCCGCTCACGCCGGGCAGCATCGGCATCGGGAGCGGCGCGGTCGCCGTCGCGCTCGCAAGCCGCGGGATCGGCATGGCCCAGGCGCTCGCGGTGGGCATCGCGATCCAGGCGCTCGAGACGCTGGTCAGCATCACGGCGGGCACGCTCGGCGGGCTCTACCTCGTTCGGCCGAACGAGGCCGCGCGCGTCTGGATCGTGCGCGCCGGCACCGTCACGGCATCGGTCGGCATCGCCGCCCTGGTCGGACTCGCCTTGCTCGACCTCGCCTAGGAACCGGGCGTTTAGAGGTCAGGCGTCGCGGAGGAACGACGGCGGCTCGAGCACCTCGCCGCTCCCGCCCGAGGACGCCGTGACGAACGTGCCGCGGCGCCCCGTGCCCTTGCCGATGCCCGTCGCAACGACGGTGATCCACATCTGGCCCGCGAGCCGCTCGTCGATCGTCGCGCCGAAGATGATGTTCGTGTCGTCCGTCGCCGCCTCGCGCACGACTTCCGCCGCCTCGTTGACCTCGAACAACGTCAGGTCGTCGCCGCCGGCGATCGAGAGCAGGATG
>JBJMKB010000006.1:0-17526 GCA_045806045.1 Gaiellaceae bacterium
CAGGCCCCACACGCCGCCGCTGACTCCGACGTCTACATAGTGGATTCCCGTGTCCCGAAGCTCGTGCTGACGGCGCAGGTCGTCCACGTAGTACGAATTGCCGCCGTCGACGATCGTGTCGCCGTCCTCGAGGTGCGGCGCGAGCTCAGCGACGACGCGATCGACGATCGCCGCCGGGATCATCAGCCAGACCGAGCGCGGCTTGTCGAGCTGTGCCGCGAGCTCCTCGAGTGACGAAGCGGTCGACTCGACCTGCGCGACCGCCTCGTCGTCGCCGCCGACCATCAGGCAATAGCCGACCTCCAGGCCCCAGACGCCGCCGGACACGCCCGCGTCCACGAACCTGACGCCATGCTCTTTCGCCTCGTCGTAACGACGCTTCGAGTCGTGGAAGTTCGAGTTGCCGCCGTCCACGATCACGTCGCCCTCGTCGGCGATCCCGACGAGCGTCTGGAAGGTCTCCTCCGTGATCTTCCCGGCCGGCACCATCATCCAGAACGTGCGCGGCCGCTCGAGCTGGTCGCGCAGCTCCTCGAGGGTCTTCGCCGTCGAGGGCACCTTCGGGTCGTACGTCTTGACCTCGTGACCGTGCTCCTCGAGGCGCTTCGTCATGTTGCCGCCCATGCGGCCGAGGCCGATCATGCCTATCTGCATTACGTGTCCTCCAGTCGCATGCGGGCGATCCTCCGGCCGCGCTCCTGCAGGGACGCGAAGTCGCCCGCCGCCTGCGCGCGGATCAGCTTGCCGAACCCGAACGGCTGGTTCGGGATCGGGAGCTCGTCGCCGGTCTCGTCGACGACCTGGAGGAAGAGCCCCATCGGCGGGCCGCCCTTGTGCAGCTGCCCCGTCGAATGCAGGTACCGCGGCCCGTAGCCGTGCGTGACCACGCACCCGGTGGCTTGCCGCGCCCGGTCGGCGAGCTCGGCGAGCTTGGCGTCGGCGGCCGGCGTCGGGTCGACGAAGGCCAGGATCGCGACGTAGTCGCCCGGTTGCGCCTGCGCGAACAGCTCCTCGGCCGAGCCGACGGGATCGACTTGCGGATCCTCTCCCGAAGCGAGGATCTGCTTCGTCTTGTCCTTCGCGGCCTGCACGTCGGGCTGGTCGAACGGGTTGATCTGCAGGATCGACCCGGCCACCGCCGTCGCGAACTCCCAGCGGAAGAACTCCTGGCCGAGCTCGTACTCGCCCGTCAGCCGCACCTCGTGCGCCTGCCGGTCGGGTCCGTCGGCCGGCTCGCCCGGCGCGGGAATCAACCCCTTCCCTTCCTTGCCCGTCGACTCGGCGAGCAACTGCTCCGCCCACAGCCCGAATCCGCCGCTATGTGGAACGGCATCGCCCGGAATAACACTGCTCGGCGCGATGCACACCTTGTCGCGGCCGTCGCTCCAGTTTCCTCCGAGCGAGAGCCCGAGCTCGAGGCCTGGGTTCCCTTCAGCGAGCCGGCAGGCCTCCGCCATCTCCTGCGCACGCAGCAGCAGGCGTGAGACGTCGATGCCCATCAGCGCGGCCGGCACCATGCCGAAGGCGGAGAGCGCCGAGTAGCGCCCGCCGATCGTCGGCTCGCCGGGGAAGATGCCCGCGAACTCACGCTCCCGCGCGAGCTCCTCCAGAGCGGATCCTGGATCCGTGATCGCGGCCCAGTTGTCCCCGTTCGGGATCCGCTCCCAGAAGTAGTCCGTGTGCGAGCGCGTCTCCAGTGTCGAGCCCGACTTCGACGCGCTGATGAACAACGTCCGCGACAGGTCGAGCTGTGACTCGAGCGCGCGAATCGCGCGTGGGTGCGTCGTGTCGAGCACGTGGAACGTCTCCTGCCGGAACGTGCGCTTGATCACCTCCGGCGCGAGCGACGAGCCGCCCATGCCGAGCAGTACGACCGCGTCCACGCGATCGGCGGCCAGGTCGGCGAACTGCAGCAGGAGGTCGACGTCCTCGAGCATCCGCCACGGCTCGTCGAGCCAGCCGAGCCACCGCCCTTCGTCCTTGCCGGTCCAGAGCGCGGGGTCCCGCGCCCAGATCCGTTCGACGATCTCCTTGCCTTCGGTCACGCAGCGGCCAGGCTTCCGCGCTTCGCGCGGATGCTCTCGACGATCTGCTCGAACGAGTCGGCGAACTTCTGCACGCCTTCCTCCTCGAGCGTGTCCGTGACGTCGCCGTAGTCGACACCCGCCGCGGCGAGCTGCTCGAGCAAGCTGCGCGCCTCTTCGATCCCTTCGAGCACCGTGTCGCCTCGGACCTCACCGTGGTCCTGGAAGGCCCTGATCGTCTCGAGCGGCATCGTGTTCACCGTCTCCGGGCCGACCAACTCCTCGACGTACATGACGTCGCGGTAGTCGGGGTTCTTCGTCGACGTCGAGGCCCAGAGGCAGCGCTGCTTCGTCGCGCCCTTGCCCTCCAGGAAGGCCCAGCGGTCGCCGGAGAACGCCTTCAGGTAGTGCTGATAGGCGAGCTTCGCGTTCGCGATCGCGAGCTTCCCCTTCAGCTCGGGATGTCCGACCTCGTCGAGGCGCTTGTCGGCCTCGGTGTCCACGCGGGAGACGAAGAACGACGCGACGGATGCAGCCTTCGACGGGTCGCCGCCCGCGGCGACGAGCCGCTCGAGCCCGCGCAGGTACGCCTCGACGACCGCCTCGTATCGTTCGAGCGAGAAGATCAGCGTGATGTTGATCGAGGTGCCCTTGGCCGTGCAGTCCTCGATCGCGGGGAGGCCCGGCATCGTCGCCGGGATCTTCACCATCAGGTTCGGCCGATCGACCTCCTTCGCGATCCACCGTGCCTGGTCGAACGTCCGCTCGGTGTCGTATGCGATGCCCGGCTCGACCTCCATCGAGACGTAGCCGTCGACGCCGTTCGAGGCGTCGTAGGCCGGCTTCAGCACGTCGGCCGCGTCGCGGATGTCCTGCAACGCGAGCGAGAAGAAGATCTGTGTCGGGTCGTCGGTCTCCGCGAGCAGCTTCTTCAGGTCCTCGTCGTACGCGTCGCCGGTCGAGAGCGCCTTCTGGAAGATGGTCGGGTTCGACGTGACGCCGGTCACGGCATCTTCGTCCATCATCTTCTTCAGCTCGCCCGAGGCCACGAGGTCGCGCGACAGCGTGTCGAACCACACCGCCTGTCCGTGCTCCGTCAGCTCATGCAGCCGTGACTTCGCCATCCTTCATCATCCTTTCCATCTCTGCGACCTGCAGCAGACGCGCCACGTAGCGCTCGCCGCCGTCGAAGGTCGCGTTCAGGAACGTGGTCACGAGCTCGCGCGCCAGCGACGGGCCGACGACCTCCGAGCCGAGACAGAGCACGTTCATGTCGTCGTGCTCGACACCCTGGTGCGCGCTGTAGGTGTCGTGACAGACGGCGGCGCGAATGCCCGTCATCTTGGAAGCGGCGACGGAAGCGCCCACACCGGAGCCGCAGACGAGCACGGCGCGCTCCGCGCGGCCGTGCTGGATCGCCTCGCCGACCTCGCGGGCCTTCTCCGGGTAGTCGAGCCGCACCGCGTCGGTGTCCGTCCCGAAGTCGATCACCTCGTGATCGCCGAGCACCTCGAGAACGGCGTCACGCAAGTGCACGCCCCGGTGATCGAATGCAACGGCGATCTTCACAGCACCTCGACCCGAGCGATCTTGCCCTCGTCGAACGTGAAGCGGATCGGCAACGTCCGCCCGTCGGCGTGAACCATTGCAATCGCGTGGCCGTCGCTACGCACCTCGATGCCGTCGACGTGCACCGCCGGCAGCTCGCCCTCCATGCAGAAACCGGGCGAGACCAGCGCGAGAAACTCCTTGATCGAGTCCGCCTGCCTCATGCGACACGCTGGAGGAGCGCGGACGCACGCGCCACCACGTTGTCGAGGTTGTAACCGAACTGCTCGAGGACCGTCGAGCCGGGCGCCGACGCGCCGAAATGCTCGATCGAGATCGAGTCGCCGTGGTCGCCTACCCATCTGGCCCAGCCGAGAGAAACCCCCGGCTCGATCGACAGCCGCGCACGGACGTCGGGCGGCAGCACCTCGTCGCGGTAGGAGTGCGGCTGTTGCTCGAACAGCTCCCAGCACGGCATCGACACGACGCGCACGTGCGTCCCTTCGCCGGCGAGCTTGCGTCCCGCCTCGAGTGCGAGCCCGACCTCCGCGCCGGTCGCGATCAGGATCAGGTCCGGCGCGCCGGACTCCCAGAGCGCGTAGGCGCCGCGCTCGAGGCCCGACGCGGGCGCGACCTCGCTCCGGTCGAGCGTCGTCACCTTCTGGCGCGAGAGCGAGAGCGCGACGGGGCCGTCCTGGCGCTCGAGCGCGACCTTCCACGCGTACGACGTCTCGTTCGCGTCCGCGGGGCGCACGAACCAGAGGTTCGGGATCGCGCGCAGCGCCGCGTACGTCTCGACCGGTTGGTGGGTCGGCCCGTCCTCGCCGAGCCCGACGGAGTCGTGCGTCCAGACCCAGAGGCTCGGCAATCCCATCAGCGCCGACAGGCGCACCGGGGGACGCATGTAGTCGCTGAAGATGAGGAAGGTCGAGCCGTACGGGTGGACGCAGCCGCCGTGCGCGGCAATCCCGTTCACGATCGATCCCATTGCGTGCTCGCGGATCCCGAACGGAATGTTGCGGCCGGCCCACTTCTCGGAGAAGAGGCCCGCGCCTTCGAACTCCGTCTTCGTCGACTCGACGAGGTCGGCGGCGCCGCCGATCATCGTCGGAACCGCGTCCTTGAACGCCTGCATCACCTTCTTGCCCGCGTCGCGAGTCGCGATGTCATCGCCGGGCTCGAACTCCGGCAACGTCCAGTCGCCGATCTTGCCCGCCCACGCAGCGTCCCACGTCTCGCGCGCGTCCGGGAACCTCTGCGACCAGTTCGCGAAGCGCTGCTGCCACTCGGTCTCGAGCTCGTTGCCGCGCTCGACCTGGCTCATGTGCTGGTAGACCTCCTCGGGCACGTAGAAGTGCTTGTCGGGGTCCCATCCGAGTGCGCGCTTCGTCGCTGCGACCTCTTCCTCCCCGAGCGGCGAGCCGTGCGACTTTGCGGTGTCGACGGCCCGCGGTGCGCCGAAGGCGATGTGCGACCGGACGATGATGATCGAGGGGCGCTCGGTTTCCGCCTGGGCGTTCGCGATCGTCTCGCGGAACGCGTCGAGATCGTTCGCGTCGTGGACGTGCTGCACGTGCCATCCCTGCGCGTCGAAGCGCTTCGCCCGATCCTCCGTGAACGAGATCGAGGTCGTGCCGTCGATCGTGATGTGGTTGTCGTCGTAGAAGTAGACGAGCTTGCCGAGTCCGTTCGTGCCGGCGAGCGAGCCCGCCTCGTACGAGACGCCTTCCATCAGGTCGCCGTCGGAGCAGATCGCATAGACGCGGTGGTCGACGATCGAGTGGTGCGGGCGGTTGAACGTCGCTGCGAGGAAGCGCTCGGCGAAGCCCATGCCGACGCCGTTCGAGAAGCCCTGCCCGAGCGGGCCGGTCGTCACCTCGACGCCCTCCGTGTGGCGGAACTCCGGGTGGCCCGGCGTCGCCGACTGCCACTGGCGGAAGCGCTTCAGCTCCTCGAGCGACAGGTTGTAGCCCGTCAGGTGAAGCACCGAGTACTGCAGCACCGCCGCGTGACCGGCGCTGAGGATGAAACGGTCGCGATCGGGCCAGTGGGGATGCGAGGGGTTGTGCCGCAGCACCTCCGTGTAGAGGAGGTACGCGAGCGGCGCCAGCGCCATCGCGGTTCCGGGGTGGCCCGCGTTGGCCTTCTGCACCGCGTCCATCGACAGTGTCCTGATCGTGTCGATGGAGAGCTGTTCGATGTCCGAGTTCGGCAACGCTCCTCCTCGCAATGGGGCTTCCCTGCGAGGTTAACGGCTAAGCGACGGCCGCCGCGCCGGCTCGAATCTCGTCCTTGAGCGCGTTCTCCGTCTCCTCGTCCTGCCCCGTCGTCACGGCGCCGATCGTGTGGCCGCCCCGCACGAAGCGGAAGACCGCGTCGTCCTCGCCGAAGTCCCCGTCGAGCCGTGACGAGTCGTGCCCCGCCGGGTCGCCGAACGTCTTGAACGAGCGGCCGAACTGCTCGGAGAAGAACGAGGAAACCGTGTCGTACGCGGCGTCCTGGCCGGCGAGGATCAGCCCGAGCCTCATACCGTGGTAGGCGGCATTCGACCAGTGCTCGATCCGGCGGTGACGCCCGAATACCGGGTCGAAGAACTCGGCGACGTCGCCGACCGCGTACACACCCGAGCGCGATGTGCGGAAGCGCTCGTCGACGACGATGCCGTTCCGGACGTCGAGGCCCGCTGCGCGGGCGAGCTCGAGGTTCGGCTCGACGCCGATGCCGGCCACGACCAGCTCCGCTTCCGGGACCTCCGTCGCGGCGAGGCGCACGTCCACGCCGTGCGAGCGAAACGCGTCGTGGAGCGCGTCGGAGAGCGGCGGTGCCTGCAGGGCTGCGAAGAGCGCGGGCTCCCGCACGACCTGCGTCACGCGGACGCCGAGCTGCGTCAGCGACGCCGTCACCTCGCACCCGATGAAGCCACCGCCGATCACGACCGCCGTCTTCGCGTCCCCGGCGCGGCGGCGCAGCTCCAGCGAGTCGTCGAGCGTGCGCAGCTGCAGCGCGCCCGGGAGCTCCCGGGGCCGCGCGCCCGTCGCGATCACGGTCGTCTCGCCCTCGAGCGCGTCCAGCGACTCGACGCGCTCGCCGAGCCGGAGCTCGACATCGTGCTCCGCGTACCACTCGGCCGGATGGACGAGCGCGTCCTCGGGCGCAGCCTCGCCGCGGAGCAGCCGCTTCGAGAGCGGCGGGCGGTGGTAGGGCCCGTGCGGATCGAGCGACCAGACGCGGACGTGGTCCGAGCCGCCCGCCTCCCGGTAGGACTCCACTGTCTTCGCGGCCGCGAGGCCGCCTCCCACGATCTCGATCATCGCTCTTCCATTACTTGCATCGCAACCCTATGGATTTCGTGGCGGTCGGGGCGGGGATCGACGATCGCCGAGACCGGCGCGGGTGCGGTGACGGCGAGCCGGACGAGGGCCGCGCCCCGCGCCGATCCCTCCGCGACCCCCGAGACCTCGAGCGGACGGCCGAGGACGTCCGCGAGAACCTGCAACCAGCCCCGGTTGGCGAGCAGGGCGCCGCCGGTCGCGACGACCGATTCGATCCCGCCGATCGCATCGAGCACCGCGGCGAGCCGGTAGCAGACCGCTTCGAGCGCGGCCTGCGCGATGTCCTCGGGGGTCGTCGCGAACGAGAGACCCTCGACGCCGCCCCGCCGATGCGCGTCCCAGCCGAGCGAGCGTTCGCCGCCGAGAAACGGGAAGAACGTCAGACCGTGCGCCGCGGCCGGACGCTCGGCGAGCCGCGACGTATCGACGTCCCGGAGCGTGCGCACGAGCCACGCGTGCAGATTGCCGCCGTCGGACAACGCGCCGCCCTCGCAGAAGCGGCGCTCGTCGAGCCGGTAGAGAAAGAGACCATCGCGCGGCTGGGCCCGCGGTGCGTCGTAGACGACGCGTGCCGCAGCCGAGGTGCCGACCATGACGGCCGCGCGTTCCCGCGTGGTGCAGCCGGCGCCGACATTCGAGCACGCGCCGTCGCCGAGCGCCGGCCAAACGCCCGCCACCGGCTCGTCGGAGACCTCGGGCAGCTGCCCGGTCTCGATCCGTAGCGCGTCGCGCGTCTCCTCGGCCCACGTGAGCCGGTTCGGGTCGAACAGCCCGGTGCCGCTCGCCGTCGACACGCTCATCCGCAGCTCGCCGGTCAGCTTCAGGAGGAGGTAGTCGCCGAACGAGACGTAGCGCGCGCCGCGAACGCGCGTCAGCTTCGCCGGCCAGTAGGCGGGGTGCAGGAAGCAGCCCGTCCTGCGGTGATACTCGACGGGGTCGAGTGCAGGCGGCTCGTCCACGACGTCGCGCCACGTGAGCACCGGCGAGACCGGGCGGTCGTGCTCGTCGAGAACGACGAGGGAGTGCCAGAAGCAGGAGATCGCGACGGAGTCCCCTTCGCCGACCTGCGCGAGCACCGCCCGGCAGCCGTCCACGAGGTGGTCGGCGTCGAGCTCGTCATAGGCGAGATGCGCGCCGCCCGGCTCGGGCTCGCCGAGCTCGTCGTAGGCGACGGCGCGGACCGACGACGAACCGACGTCGAGCGAGACGATCCGTGTCAGGCGGCGACCTCTTCAGGCTGAAGCGGCAACTCCACGCGGAAGCAGGTTCCCTCCCCGGCCTCCGAGGAGACGGAGATCGTCCCGCCGTGGGCCTCGGCGATCGCCTTCGAGATCACGAGGCCGAGCCCGGTACCCGGAATCGCCTGCTCCGTCGCGGTCGAAGAGCGGAAGAAGCGCTGGAACAGCCGGTCCTGCTCGCCTCTCGGAATCCCGATGCCGGTGTCCGCCACCTCGATCACCGCCACGCTCCCGTCGACGAACGTGCGGACGGTCATGCGGCCTCCGGCCGGCGTGAACTTCAACGCGTTCGAGATCAGGTTTCCGACGAGCTGCGCGAGTCGCTCGCGATCTCCCGACACGGGAGGGATCTGCCGGATCTCGCCCACGGCCTCGACGTTGCGCGAGCGGGCAAGCGCCGCCGACGATTCGAGCGACTCGCGCACGACGTCGTCCACCCGCACGTCCACGAAGTGCAGCTGCAGGCCGTTCGCGTCCAGCCGCGCGACGAAGAGCAGGTCGCCGACGAGTCGTTGCAATCGCTCCGAGCTGCGATAGACGATCGAGAGGAATCGCTTCTGCTCGTCGTTCAGCGAGCCCGCCTCGCCCTCGCGGATCATCTCGAGGAAGCCCATCATCGAGGTGAGCGGGGTCCGCAGCTCGTGCGACACGGTCGCGACGAAATCGTCCTTCAACCTGTCGAGCTCGCGCTGCTGGGTGACCTCGCGCAGCGTCCATACGCGGCCGATGAACCCGCCGCGGTCGTCGTGCACGGGCGCCGTGAACCCCTGGAACACGCGACCGCTGACTGTGTCCTCGAACTCGTCGAAGGTCGGCTCGTTCGGGTTGGAGCGCAGCCGCTCCATCGCGGCGCGGTACTTGCCGGGATCCTTCACGCGGTGCTCGACGGACAGCAGCCGGTCGACGACGGTGCCGTTGTAGTCCATGTCGAGATCGCGCGTCAGCTCCACGACCGGCCTGTTCGCCAGCTGCACGTTGCCGTCTGCATCGGAAAGGAGGATCCCGTCGATCGTCGAGTCGAGGACGGCGCGCAGGACGTTCGCGAGCCGCTCGAGGTTGACGTTCTGCGTCGCAAGGTCCCCTGAGGTTCGCTGGAGCGCGCGCGACATCTCGTTGAACCCGACCGCGAGCTCGCGCACCTCGCCCGCGCCACGCTCCTCGACCTCGATGCCCGATTCGCCGCGCGCGAGGCGCCCCGTCGCGAGCGCAACCTGCCGAAGGGGCCGGATCGCGGAGCGCAGGAACAACGCCACGATCCCGGCGATGATGAGCACCCTGACCACGGTGCCGATGAGGCCGATCACGACCGCCCTGTGCTCGGCCCGATTCGTCCGCTCGCGCGCCGACTCCGCGCGGCGGGTTCCGTCGGCGATCATCCCCTCGAGAGTCGTGCGCATCGCGTCCATCCGCCGCTTCCCTTCAGCCTGCGCAAGCGTGAGCTGCGCCGCGTGCGGGTCCTTGCGGGCGAGGGCGATGACGGGCAGCGACCACCTGCGCAGGTAGGAGCGCCACATCCCATCGACGCGATCGGGTCCTGGGCCGGGGACCAGCGCCCGCAGCGCCGCGACCTGGTGTGGAAGCGACCTCTGCGCCGATCGCCACGGCGCGAGGAACCGCGCGTCACCCGTCAGGACGAAGCCGCGGGTGCCCGTCTCCAGATCGAGGACGAGCTTCTCCACCCTGGCCGCGGTGCCGGCCGAGCGCTCGGATCGCTGCTCGACCCGTGTCTCCTTCCGCACGCTGTGGAATCCCGAAACGGTGATCGCGTAACCGATCACGACCGTGGCGATCACGAAGCCGGCGGCAAGCAGGATCAGAGGGGCGAGGCCGCGGCGCATGGACAGATAGTTTCAGACCGCTACTTTCAGGCCCGTGGCCGTCGTCATCGCATCCTCGCTCCGCAAGGAGCTCTCGGGAGACGTGCTCTTCGACGGCGTCTCGTTCAAGGTCGAGCGGACCGACCGCTTGGCCCTCGCCGGCCCGAACGGTGCTGGAAAGACGACGCTGCTGCGTGCCCTCGCGGGCGAGACGACGCTTCAGGGAGGGGAGCTCGCGCTCGAGAAGGGGACGCGGATCGCGCTCCACGACCAGAGACCGCCCGCGCAGAGTCCCCGTCCGTTGCGCGAATACGTGCTGGCCGGGACGGCGGACCTCGCCGCGGTCGAGGACGAGCTGCGGGCGCTCGAGGGCGCGATGGCCTCGGGCGCGCACGATCCGGCGACGCTGCGCCGTTACGCGGAGGCGCAGGCCCGGCTCGAGCACGCCGGCGGGTACGACTGGCGCGACCGCGCGGCGTCGGTCGTGCGCGGCCTCGGCTTCACGGAAGCCGACCTCGACCGTCCCCTCGCGACCTTCTCGGGCGGCGAGCTGACCCGGGCCTCGCTCGCGCGCGCGCTCGCCTCGCAACCGGATCTGCTGCTGCTCGACGAGCCGACGAACCACCTCGACATCGAGTCGCTGGAGTGGCTCGAGTCGATGCTGAAGACGCTGGATGCGGCGGTGATCCTCGTCGCGCACGACCGGTGGTTCCTCGAGGCGGTGACGAGCGCGGTGCTCGAGCTGGAGGGAGGCAAGTCGGTGTACTTCCCGGGCGCGTGGCACCTGTGGCGGCGCGAGCAGGCGGCACGCGCCATCCACCAGACGAAGCTTGCCGAGCGCCAGTCGGAGCAGATCGCGCGGCTCGAGCGCTTCGTCGAGCGGTTCCGCTACAAGGCGTCGAAGGCGAAGCAGGCGCAGTCGAAGCTGAAGCAGATCAAGCGAATCGAGTCGGTCCGCGTGCTCAAGCCGGACGAGCGCCGGCGAACGCTCGGCTTCGAGTTCCTCAAGCCGCCGCGCTCCGGCCGGGACGTCGCCGTCGTGGAGGGGCTCGAGCTGCGCGCAGGCGACAAGGAGCTGCTGCACGACACGAGCTTCGCGATCGAGCGGGGCGAGCACGTTGCGCTCGTCGGGCCGAACGGATCGGGCAAGACGACGCTGCTCGAGACGGTGCTCGGAGCGCGCGACGCCGCAGGCGGCAAGCTGCGCCTCGGGCACGGTGTCGTGCCCGCGTACTTCTCACAGCACGAGGCCGAGCTCGACGAGCGCGGCTCGGTGCTCGACGCGGCGATGTCCGGGACCGGGCTCAAGCGGCCCGAGGCGCAGAACCTGCTCGGGCGCTTCCTTTTCTCCGGCTGGGACGAGCACGAGAAGCCGGTGGCGGTGCTCTCGGGCGGCGAGCGGCGGCGGCTCGCGCTGGCGATCACCGTTGCGTCCGGGGCGAACTTCCTCGTCCTCGACGAGCCGACGAACCATCTCGACCTGGAGTCGCGCGAGTCGCTCGAGGCAGCGCTGGAGGCGTTTCCCGGCACGGTCCTTCTCGTCTCGCACGACCGTGCGCTGCTCGACGCGGTCGCGGACCGACTGCTCAGTGTCGAAGGCAAGGCGATCGCGTCGTACAGCGGCGGCTGGGCGGATTACGCCCGCGCGCAGGAGACCGAGGCGCTGGCGGTGGCGGCGCCGGCACAGCCCAAGCCGAAGCGCGCGCGGCCGGCGCAGCCGTCGAAGCCGCAGCCGACCGCCCTGGAGCTCGTCGAGCGCGAGGTCGAGCGAGCAGAGGCACGCGTCGCCGAGCTCGAGCGCAAGCTCGCCGAGAACTGGGGCGACGCCGACCTCGTCGCGTCACATCGCGCCGCGCGCGAGGACCTCGAGGCGCTGCTCAAGCGGTGGGAGACACTCTTCGAATCGACTCCTCGGTGATCGGGTCGAGTACGAGGATCGCTTCGTCCGCGCCCGCCTGACCGAGCGCGTCGAGGTGCGCGCTCAGGCGCTCGACCGGCACCGCCTCGACGTCGCGCGGCCGCTCGCCCGCACCGTCCGCCTCGACGAGCACGCACGCGCTGCGCTCGATCTCGGTCGGGTCGCGGCCCACCCGCTCCGCCGCCTCGGAGATCTCGGCGTTGTGCGCGGCGAAGCCCTCGGGCGTGTTGCCGTAACGCGTGTACCACGTGTTCCACGAATCGACGTGCGGGAGCGCGATCGAAAGCATCCGCGGCTTGTTCGCGCCGATCATCAGCTTCGGCCGGCGGGTGGGCGGCGGGAGGAGCAGCGCGTCGTCGACGTCGTGGTAGGCGCCGTGAAACGTCACGCGCTCGCCGGCGATCAGCCTGCGAACGATCGTGAACGCTTCCTCGAAGCGCGAGACGTGGTGATCGAACGGCAAGCCGAATGCGCGGAACTCTTCCTCGTTCCAGCCTGCGCCGATGCCGAGCACGAGCCGTCCGCCGCTCAGCTCGTCGACCGCTGCCGCCTGGCGCGCGAGGATTCCGGGCGGACGGAACGCCGTGCACGCGACAAGCGGGCCGAGCTCGACACGCTCGGTGATCGCGGCGAGCCACGCCAGCGTCGTCCAGCAGTCCCACGGACCGCGCTCGGGACGGCCGCCGCCGCGGTAGAGCAGATGGTCGCCGACCCACAGCGAGTCGAAGCCTTCCTCCTCGGCCGCGCGAGCGAGCGCGGCGAGCTCGTCCCGCCGCACGACCCTCTCGACCTCGGGCAGCTGGACGCCGACCTTCATGCGGCCCAGAACGCCTCGAACGCGGGCGGGTCGCTCGGGATCGCCGTGATGTGCCGCCAGATGCCGTCGGCGTGCTCGATCAGGAGGACCTGGTCGATGTCGAGCATGCGCCCCTGGCGCTCGCCTTGCGCGCGGTAGATCGCGACCGCGTGCTCGTCGTCGGCGAGCAGCCACCTGAGCGTGCTGAGGTACGTCCCGTCCGTCAGTCGCCGCGTCTCGCGGAAGAGGTCGAAGATCCGGTCGCGGCCGCGGTACTCCTGCGCGACGGGGACCGTCCCGTTCACGATCCAGACCGCGTCCTCGGCGATCACCTCGAACAGGGCGCGCGGATCGCCGCCGCGAAACGCATCGAAGACGCGGCGGATTCCCTCCTCAGCGTTCAAGGGGCGCCAACGTGAGCCCGTACCCCCCGAGCTGCGAGTGGTAGAGCTCGGCAAGCTCGCGGTGGCCCGACCACACGAGCGCCTGCCCGGTGGTGTGGATCTTGTTCGCGAGCGCCATGCCCTTGTCGTAGTCGACGGCCGGGATCGTCTGCGCGAGTGCGAAGGCGACGCCCTCGAAGGTGTTGTGGTCGTCGTTCAGCACGATCACGCGCCAGGCGCCGCCGGTGCCGGAGCCGCTCGTGCGGCGGGGACGGACCTTTGGCGGTGTCAGCGTCTGCGTCACGACGGGTCGAGGGTATCGATCACCGCTTCGGCGATCACACGCAACGGCCTGCCCGAAACCTGGCTCGCACGGCGCAGGCGATCGAACGCGTCCGCCTCGGAAAGCGCTTCCTTCTCCATCAGCAAGCCCTTCGCACGCTCGATCGCCTTGCGCGCTGCGAGCGCCTCCGACAGCGACTCGGCCTCTTCCCTCATGGCGGCGAGCTCCTCGTGGCGCGCGCGCGCCGTCGCGATTGCCGGCACGAGGTCCTGCTCGCGAAAGGGCTTCACGAGGTAGCCGAAGACGCCGGCCTCCACGGCCCGGTTGACGAGCTCGTCCTGGCCGTAGGCCGTCAGCATCACGATCGGGATCGGCTGCTCTTCGAGGATGCGCTTCGCTGCTTCGATCCCGTCCAGCTTCGGCATCTTCACGTCCATGATCGCGAGCTCGGGTTGCTGCTCCCGGCAGAGCGCGATCGCCTCTTCGCCGTCGCGCGCCTCGGCGACGACCTCGTGGCCGGCACGTTCGAGCAGGTCGCGCAGGTCGAGGCGGATGATGGTTTCGTCCTCTGCGATCAAGATACGCATCACCCATAGACTCGCACGATGCTGCAGATCGACGACCAAGCCGTGGAAGCGCTGCGCCAGATCGGAGGCCTCCGGATCCGGGGCGTCGAAGGCGACGGCGAGATCGAGCTCGAGATCGAGGAGGCGAACGAGCCGGTCGGCGACGACCAGGTGGTCGAGCGCGACGGCGTGAAGGTCTTTCTCGACCCCGTCGCCGCCAATGCCCTCGAAGACCAAGTCCTGGGCATCCATGCCCACGACGACCACTTCCACTTCAGCTTCGAAGAGCAGAACGAGGAATGACCTTCGGGCCATGGCCGCAAGGCCCATGGCCCGTGTCAGACACGAGCACGAAACACGCGCGGAAGTGTGACGTAAGTGTGACGGCGGGGCGGGTTGTCACAGATTGCGCCGCGGCGGGGCGGACATGGCTCGTGTCAGACACGAGCACAAACGCTCGCCGACGTGTGACGGGATGGTCAGTGTGGCACGGCTGAGCTCGGTGCGCCCGGGCCGGCCGACGCGCCGGCACGAGCGCGAACGCCCCATCAACTCGGCGGGAAGACGACCTCGGCGCGCGTTCCGTCAACCGATTGCAGGTCGAGTGTCCCTCGCAGCTCGTCGCGCACCAGCGCGCGAACGATCGACAATCCCGTGCTGTCCGCGGCCCCGGCCACGAGACCGGAGCCGTCGTCGGCGATCGCGAGAACCACCTGACCGTTGCGACGTGCGAGCTCGACGCGCACGCGATTACCGCCGTGCTCGAGCGCGTTCTGCAGCAGCTCGGCGAAGACGAGCGCCAGCGCCGTCGCGCGCGCCCCCGGCAAAGAAACGGGCTCGAGATCGGAGGTCACGTCCTTGCCGGCGCCGACGCCCTGGACGAGCATCGCGCGCAGCCGCTCGAGCAGGTCGGCGAGATCGACGTCCTCGTCACGCCGCTCCGTCAGCAGCTCGTGCACCGCGGCGATCGCAAGAATCCGGTTCACCGAGTGCTCGAGCGCCTCGCGCGGATCGACCGTGTCCGAGGACCTAGCCTGCAGGCGCAGCAGCGATGCCACCGTCTGCAGGTTGTTCTTCACGCGGTGGTGGATCTCTTGCGCGAGCACGCCGCGCATCACCGCGCGCCCGTGCTCGAGCGCGACCGCTGCGTGCGTCGCGATCGACGCGAGCAGCTCACGATCGACGTCGGTGAACGCCGTCTCGCGGTCGGCGACCAGCTCGCCGATCTGACGCCCGCGCCAGCGAAGCGGCTGCCGCATCGCGTGCGTCGACGCAGCGCCCTCCGGCCAAGCGATCCTGCCGTCGTCGAGCACGAGCGCGGCACCCGTCGCACCCAGGGCGTCCATCGTCGTCTTGACGACCGCCTCGAGCGATTCCTCGAGGTACAGCGACTCGGAGACCGCCTCCGAGATGCGCGCGAGCGCCTCCAGCTCGTGGACGCGGCGCTGCGCCTCGGCGTAGAGCTTGGCGTGCTCGATCGACTGGGCGACCTGCGCCGCGATCGCGAGCAGAAGGTCGACCTCGTCGTCGCCGAACGCACGCGGCTCGCGCGTCCTCACATTCAGCGCGCCCTCGAGCGTGCCGTCGCGCGTCGTGATCGGCACGGCGAGGATCGACTCGTACTCGTCTTCCGGCAGGTTCGGGAAGTTCTTGAAGCGCGGATCGAGATGTGCATGCGATTCGAGCATCACCGGCGCGCCCGCCGCGGCTGCCGAGCCGGTGATCCCTTCCCCCGGACGCATGCGCGGGCGGCGCGACATCTCGTCGATCGGCGTACCGTGCGTCGCGCGCAGCACCAGCTCGTCGGCGCGCTCGTCGTAGAGGTAGACGAAGCACGCGTCGGTGTGCATCGCCTCCGTGACCTTCGTCGCGACGAGCGACAGCACCTCCTGCAGGTCGAGCGAGGAGTTGACCGCCTCGATCGTCTCGGTCAGCAATCGCAGGTGCCGTTCGCGCGTGTCCATCCGTGAACAAGCGTACGCTCGCCCTGTGACCACGGCCCAGTGGCTCCTCATGCTTCACGTCACGGCGGCGTTCTTCCTCGTCGGCGGCTCGGTCGCGGCCGGTGTCCTGAACGTGCTGGCGATCCGCTCGGAGCAGCCGAGCGAAAGTGCCTATCTCCTGCGGCTCATCCGGGTCACGCTGCCGGTGATCGGCGTCGGGGTCGCAGGCACGCTGGTCTTCGGGCTCTGGCTCTGGCACGAGCTCGGGTTCTCGTTCGGGGCCGGCTGGATCTGGGCGTCGCTCGTCCTCTGGGCGATCTCGAGCGCGCTCGGCGGCATCGGCGGCAGGCATCAGGAGCGGGCGCGCAAGCTGGCGGAGGAGCTCGCCGCTGCCGGCGATGCGACGACCGCCGAGCTCCGCGCGCTGCTGCGCGACCCGAAGGGCAACGCGGTCTCGTGGCTCGCAGGCGCCGCGACGATCGCGATCCTCGTCCTGATGTTCTGGAAGCCCGGCTCGTGATCGCCTTCAGCCGTCCGTTCTGGCCGCTCTTCCTGCACGTGCTCGGCGCGATGGTGTTGTTCGGGGCCGTCCTCGCGGCGACGATTGCCTCGGCCGCGGCCTGGCGGCGCGCCGACGTGCCGGTCCTGCGCCGGGCAGCGCTCTGGGCGCTCGTCGCGGGAATCCCGGCGTACGTCGTCTTCCGGGTCGCGGCGCAGATGATCTACAACGACGAGAAGGACGCGTTCGGCGGCAAGGACCCGACCTGGATCGGCATCGGTCTCGGCGTCTCCGACGCCGGCCTTCTGCTCCTGCTCGTCTCGATCGGCGTCGCCTTCTGGTGGAGGCGAAGCGCCAAGCCGGTCGCGGGAAGGATCCTGGCTGTCGTCTCCTCCGTCTACCTGGTGCTGCTCGCCATCGCGTGGCTCGCGATGTCGGGCAAATGGGGCTAACAGAAGCTTTACGGGAACAGGGGGAATTTCCTCGCAAGCGGGGAATAGGTTCGCACCAATGAGTGCCCTCGCAATCGATCTCCGCCGCACCGCCGGCTTTCTCGTGGCAGACGCCAAGGGACGCGTGGTCGGGACGGTCGAGTGCCCGATGTACGGCACGAGCCCCGAGACGCCCGATGCGCTGTCGGTTCGCTCCGGCTGGCTCGCCCGCCGCCGGCGGCTCGTGCCGGCGGAATCGATCGAGCAGATCGACGACGGCTCGAAGGTGATCGGCCTCCGCGTCGATCGCGATTCGATTCGCACCTTCCTCTAGACGACACGTCCTTGTAGACCACAGGGCGCCTTTCGACGCCCTGCAGTCCGCCGCCAGCAGCGCGGCCGGGTCGAGCCGCGCTGGGGTAACTGCGACCGTACTCCTCTTTCGCTACAGCGTCGAGAGGTAGCGGTCGAGCTCCCACTGCGTCAGCTGGACCCGATAGTCGTCCCACTCGCGCCGCTTCAGCTTCACGTAGTTGTCGAAGATGTGGTCGCCGAACGCGCGGCGCATCAGGTCGGACGCCGCGAGCTCGTCGATCGCCTCCCCGAGCGTCTCCGGCAGCGAGACGATCCCGCGCTCGCGGCGCTCCTCGGCGGTCAGGTGGTAGAGGTTCGTCTCCATCGGCGCCTCGAGCTCGTAGCCTTGCTCGATCCCTTCGAGCCCCGCGTGGAGCAGCGCCGCAAAGGTGAG
>JBJMKB010000007.1:0-45420 GCA_045806045.1 Gaiellaceae bacterium
ACACTAAATACAAACACCACCCACTAACCATCAACACCGGCTACAGCACAACGTGCTCACCGAGCGTTCGCGACGTGACGACCGGCGTGCGATGTGCGACGCCGTCCAGCACGCGCGCGGCGGAGCGGACGTCATCGGCCCCGATCACGCGATCGTGTTCCGCAGCACGCCGATGCCCTCGATCTCCAGCTCGACGACGTCGCCGCGCTGCAGCCAGCGGCCGTCGCCGTGCTCGAGGATACAGCCGCTTCCGACGGTGCCGGAGCCGATCACGTCGCCCGGGCGCAGAATCGTGTTCCGCGCAGCCTGAGCGAGCAGCGCAGCCCAGCCGTGGTGCATGTCGCGCAGGTTGCCGCGCGAGCGCTCCTCGCCGTTCACGCGCGCGATCATCTCTCCTGCGCTGCCATCGAGCTCGTCGGGCGTGACCACGACGGGGCCGAGCGAGGTTGCGAAGTCCTTGCCCTTCGCAGGTCCCAGCCCGACGCGCATCTCGGCCCGCTGCACGTCGCGCGCCGACCAGTCGTTGAGCACGGTGAACCCGCCGATCGCGCCTCTCGCGCCGATGATCGCGGCGCACTCGAGCTCGTAGTCGAGCTCGTGCGTTCCGTCGGGGTAGGGCACCGCGTCCCCGGGACCGTAGATGGCGGCAGGATTCGAGAAGTAGAAGACCGGAATCTCGTACCACTCCTTCGGTACCTCCGCCCCCCGCTGCCGTCGCGCGTTCGCGACGTGCTCCTCGAACGCCATGAAGTCGCGCACGGACGGCGGGTGCAGAACCGGCGGGCGCAGGTCGACCTCGGCGAGCGGGTACTCGGCATGCTCGCGCGCGCCTCCGCCCCCGGTGAACAGCGACTGCAGGGTCTGCGCGGCGAGCTGGATCACGCGATCGCCCTCGATGCGCCCCGGCCACCCCCGCTCGAGCGCGAGCTCCCGTGGCGTGAACATGCACAGCTTCACGCCGCGGGAGACTAGAGGACGCGCTTCGCTACGAGGTGGCGATGTCGCCCGGCCGAACGTCAGGGCTCGGTATGCACGATCACGTCGGCGACGTCCGGCCGCTCCTTTCGGATCCGCTCCTCGATCTCGCTGGCGCGTGCGTGGGCGGCATCGAGGCGGCTCGTGCCATCGAGGCCGAGTGTCAGGAGAGCCACGAGCCCCGTGTCGGTGCGGAGGAAGCGGAGCTCGCGCGGCTCGGCGCCCGTCGCCTCGCGGACAACGCGCCTCACGACCGCTGCAGCGTCGGCTTCGACCTCGCGCGCCTCTCTCGTCTCCGTCAGCGGCTCGAGATGCGTCTGCACGCCCGCGATCTCCGGCACCGCCGCGCAGATCGCACGCTCGAGCTGCTCCGCGATCTCGTGAGCGTCCTCGAGCGAGAGCTCGCCCGGCAGCTTCACGTGGAGCGACAGCTCCTTGCGGCCGTCGACGTCGACCAGCGAGAGGTTGTGCACCTCCCGGATCCCCGGGACTCCGATCGCTGCGGCGTGCGCACGCTCGCGCAGGCCCGCGTCCTCGAGCGGCTCGACGTGCACGACGACGTCCGCATTGGGCAGGGCACGCTCGACCGCGGCCTCGACGGCGTCGGCTGCAGCGTGACCCTGGCCGACCCCCGCCGCAGGCGAGACGCCGATCACGACGTCGGCGAACTGGCGGCCGCCCGCCTGGCGCATGCGCAGCCGCCGCACCTCGACCGCGGGGCGCAAAGCGACGATCGCGGCCAGTGCGGCCGCCTCGGCCTCTTCCGGCGCACGGTCCATGAGCACGTCCACGTTGCCCTTCATCAGCCGGGCCGCTGCGAGGAGCACGAGCACACTCACGAACAGCGCGGCGATGGGGTCGGCGTGCGGATGACCGTAGTGCGCGAACGTGAGCCCGATGAGCACGGCGATCGAGCCGACCAGGTCGCTTCCGAAATGGACGGCGTTCGACGCCAGCGCAGCGCTCCCGGATGCGCGCGCCGTTCGCCACGACACGAGCGTTCGGCTCAGGTCGATCGCGATCACGATCCCGAGCACGACAAACGCGTACCACGCCGTGTGCACGGTCGTGTGCGTCGCGCCTGTCAGGCGCTCGATCGCACGGAACGAGATGAACACGCTCGCCGCCGACAGAAGCGCTGCTTCGGCGAGGGCGGAGAGGTGCTCGGCCTTGCCGTGGCCGAACTGGTGCGCGACATCGGCCGGCCGAGCCGCGACGCGGACCGCGAAGTACGTGAGGAGCGCCGCGACGAGGTCGGTACCCGAATGGATCGCCTCCGACAGGAGACCCAGGCTGTGCGTGGCGAAGCCGACGCTCAGCTTCAGGACGACGAGCGCCGCAGCCGCGGCGACCGAAACGAGCGCTGATCGGCGCTGCGGGCTCACGCCCCCAACGTTAAAGCTCCGCGAGCGGCCACACCACGACGTCTTGCCGCGGCGCGTAGAGCACGTGAGGTTCCGTCTCCGTTAACGGCAGGGGTGCCATCGTGTTCTCGACGATCACCGCTTCGCCTTGCTGCAGGTCCCACGGGGGATGGTGGATCTCCGCTCGAAAGGCATGGCCGCGGTCCTCGGTGTAGAGGCAGTAACGCTCAGTGAGGAAGTGCTCGAGCGAGCCCGGCTCGGCGTGGAAGAGATCGCCAAGGCCGCGGTAACGAGCGGTGAACGAGGCGCCGGCGCGCCGCGACTCGTACTCCACGTGGTCGCCGACACGTTCGCACCGCATCCGTGCTCGGCGGTACGGCAGTCGGTAGATCTTCTTCGCGGCCTCGACGAACCACCTGCTCGCCGCGTCGAGATTGAAGAACCAGATGCCGGGCTTGCCGTCGCGCGTCACATAGGTGCGAACGTTCAGCTCGGGGAACGTCGAGAGGCTCGGCAACGGCGGCAGTCCACGCAGGCGCAATCCCGTGATCAGGAACGGGACGATCCCCACCCACGCCGTGCCGTCGAAGGTCTCGAGCTCGACGGAGTCCGGGACGAGTCGCTGCAGCGCATCGGCCTCGACCGGCCAGTGCAGAAACGCGAGGTCGACCCAGCTCTGCGCGCTCGTCCACGGCGACTCGGGCAGCGGCCAGGGTCTGTGGTCCGCGAGCTCGAGGACGGACGCCTGCCGCGCTGCCGTGTGGAGATAGTCGGAAGCCGCCACCTCCGCATCGTTTCATCACTTCGACGTCTTCAATCCCCGTCTCGCCAGCTCGTGGCCGGCCGCGTCGTATGCGCGCAGCTCGACGAAGAACGAGTCGCCTGCGGTCTCGGCGGCCGGGATCGGTGCCAGCGCGAAGCCGTCGGTCATGTCGAGTGTCTTCGTGACGCCGTCGGCGAACCTGACCTCGACCTTCGCCACCGACGGCGGCACCTGGCCGGCGAGGAAGAAGTCGCCGCCCGCGCGCTGCGCGCCGAGCAGCAACAGCGGCGGATCCTTGATCGGCCACGGCGTGCAACCGCCCTCCTCCCCACCGCCGCGAAACGCGATCGACCAGCAGCGGTAGCCGCCGGCCGGATCCCCTGCCCGCAGCGTCGCCGTTGCGCCGTGGTCGGCGGTGACGACGAGCCGCGTGCGGATGGACGTGCGCGCCGCGCTCGGGGCAGGCGACGTCATGCCGTCGCTCGGGAAGTCCTGCACCTGGACCACGAGGCCGCTCGCGTCGTACGCGACCACGCGCAGCGGATACGCAGCTCGTGCGACGCGCGCCACGAACACGTTGTCGCGCAGTGCGACGGGAAGGACGTCGCCGTTCCCGAGATAGGCGGCGATGCGCGCGACGTCGTCGGAGGCTGCGCCGGCCAGCACGGAGTACTGGCTCATGCCACTGCCGCCGAGCGAGAGCCAGAGCGGACCGCGCTCGAACGCGCCGGACAGCGGCATGCAGGTAGAAGACATGCCGGCGCCTTCCAGCTCGCCGAAGCAGACGCCCGCCTCGGGATCCTGCATCGAGTCGGACGGCGACACGCCCGCCACGATCATGCGGATGAAGTCGTTCGGGTCAGGCTGGAGCAGCCGTTCGCTGACCACGTGCTCCTTCTTCGTCGGCCAGCGCTCGTGTCCGAAGGAAGGCATCGAATGGAGCGCCAGCGTTTCGGCCTTCCCGGCCAGGTCTGAGGGCACCGGCTTGCCACGGTCATCGCCGCGAACGAGCCACTCGATCTTCCCACCCGACAGATGACGCTGGACGGCGGAAGGCCCATGCAGCGTCCCCTTCGGCGGCGAGGCGAGGTCGAACATGCCGTACGGCGAGGACTGGAACGGCAGCGCGACGCGGTCCGCCGTCCCGGCGTAGGCGCTGACGCTCCGCACCCGCGCTCCGGCCTTCGGATGGTCGACGACGGAGAGGAACGCGTTGCCGCCGACGACCGCGTCCTGCTCGCCTGTGTCTCCGTCGACGACGATGCGGCTCACCCCGTCGGATGCGATCCCGAACGTCACGAGATACGTGTCCGGCGTGTAACCGTCGGGGCCGGCCGGGCCTGCGGAGCCTCCGACCGGCTCGTCCGCCGAGACGACGATCGCCGGCTCCGCCGCGGTTTGAAGATCGTGCTCCGGTGCGCAGCGCGTCGTCGCGCCGGTCGAGCTGCCGCCCGCCAGCAGCTTGAGGCAGAGGTCGTCGCCGCTGCGGAACCCGTAGAGGGTGAAATCCGTGCCGGAGACGGTCGTCGTCAGCAGGCGGCGCAGCTCCGTCCCCGGCGCGAACTGCGTCCAGGTGCGTGCGTTCGCCTCCTCGAACGCCTGCTGCTCCGAGGGGGAGACGGGGCTTCCGGGCGTCCCCGAGAGCCAGGCGGAGAAACCGTTCAGGACCGCCGCCGTGGCGACCGTCGCGAGCGCCGCTGCGACGAGCGCGACCGCGAGCACGAGGCGGCGGCGCGGGCGCGGCCGGCGCTCCTCGGCGCGGCGCAGCACGTCGTCCCACGACGGGGCTCCGCCGGGCAGCGGCAGGAGCGGCTCGAGCTCCTCACGGATCAGGGTGTCGAACTGCGACATCACGAGACCTCCTCGAGCGAGCGTCGGATCGCGGCATGAGCCGCGTTCAAGGTGGCGGAGACGGTGCCGACCTCGACGCCGACCGCAGCGGCGATCGTGCGGTAATCGAGGTCGGCCCAGTAGCGAAGGAAGACGACGAGCCGCTGCCGCTCGGGCAGCGCGGCGACCCACGAGCGAAACTCGGAGTGCTCGGCCGGCTCGTGCGAGCCGGCCTGTACGGCGTCGTCGAGCGGCAGCGGCAGTGGCACGACGCGCCCGCGCAACGTGCGCGAGACGTTGACGAGGATCGACCAGACCCACCCCTCGAGATCGCCCTCGCCGCGATAGCTCTCGCGCAGCCGGATCGCCCGCGCGAACGTCTCCTGGACGGCGTCGCGAGCGAGTGCGTCGTCACGGGTGACGCTCCGGGCGATGCGCAAGAAGTCGGCGTACCGAGCGCGGTAGACCGCCTCCAGCTCCCGGGTGTCTGCGCCCTTTGGCACGTCACCCACAACGACTGGCGAAGCGCGCCGTTTTGTTTAGAGGTTGCCGCGAAGCGCCTGTTCGCGCTCGATCGCCTCGAACAGGGCCTTGAAGTTGCCGTCGCCGAAGCCGCGCGCCCCGTGGCGCTCGATCACCTCGAAGAAGAGCGTGGGCCGGTCCTGCGCCGTCTTCGTGAAGATCTGCAGCAGGTAGCCGTCGTCGTCACGGTCGGCGAGGATGCGCAATCGCTTCAGGTCGTCCCAGCTCTCGTCGATGTCGCCGACCCGGTCCGGTGTGTCCTCGTAGTAGGCGTCGGGTGTCGAGAGGAAGATCACGCCGCGGCGCTGCAGCGTCTCGACCGCGCGCACGATATTCGACGACTGCAGCGCGACGTGCTGTGCGCCGGGGCCGTGGTTGAACTCGAGGTACTCGTCGATCTGGCTCTTGCGCTTGCCCTCGGCCGGCTCGTTGATCGGAAACTTGACCTTGCCCTGGCCGTCCGTCATCACCTTCGACATCAACGCGGAGTACTCGGTCGAGATGTCGTCGTCGCTGAAGTGGATCATCTCGGTCATGCCGAACACGCGCTCGTAGAACTCGACCCATTCCTGCATGTGCCCGAGCTCGACGTTGCCGACGATGTGGTCGATCGCGAGCAGTCCCGGGCCGTCGTCGGCCCCGTGCGCCGACTCCTGCGCTCTGTAGCCCGGCAGGTACGCGCCTTCGTAGCCGTTGCGGCCGACGAACGTGTGCACGACGTCGCCGTACGTCGCGATCGTCGCGCACTCGACGCTGCCGAAGTCGTCCTCGAGCGTCGCAGGCTCCGCCACGCTGCGCGCACCGCGCTTGACGGCCTCCTCGTAGGCGCGCGCGGCGTCGGGCACACGTAGGGCGATGTCCTTGACACCGTCGCCGTGCTTGCACGCGTGGTCGGCGATCTCGTGGCCGGGATGCAGCGCGCTCGTGACGACGAGCCGGATGTCGCTCTGCTCCAGCACGTAGCTGGCGCGGTCGCGGACTCCGGTCTCGGGACCGGCGTACGCGGTGCAGCGGAAGCCGAACGCGTGCTCGTAGTAGTAGGCGGCCTGCTTCGCGTTTCCGACCCAGAGCTCGACGTGGTCCCAGCCGTCGAGCGGCATGAAGTCGTCCGTCACGTTCGTGAGTGTAGCTCCGCTGTCGACAGCGTTCCTGCTGCAGCATCGGCGGCCGCGACCTCGTCGAGAGAGCGACGCAGCTTCTGCTCCTTGACGTAACGGACGGCGATCACCCAGGCGCACAGCGAGACCGCGGCGGAGACCATGAACGCCGGATGGAGGGCGTCGGCGAGGATCGCACGTCCGCGCGGAGGCAGCCGGTGCAGGACGGAGAGCTCGCTGCCACCGTGCGCCGACGCGGGCAACCCGTGGTTGACGATCGCGCCGATGACCGTCACCCCGATCGTTGCGCCCATCTGCCGGGAGAACTGCGTCAACGCGGTCGCCGCACCGATCTGTGCCCGGTTGACGGCGTTCTGCACCGAGATCACGAACACCTGCATCATCGAGCCGATGCCGATGCCGGCGATCACCATGTTGCGCGCAGCCTCCCCGCTCGTCGTGTGCACGTCCATCCGCCACAGCAGCAACATCCCCGCCGCGAGAACGAGCGGTCCGAAGACGACGTTCCAGCGGTAGCGCCCGGTGCGCGAGATGAGCTGTCCCGTGAGCAACGACGTGGTCACGGCGCCGAGCATCAAGGGCGTCAGCACGACACCGGACGAGGTCGCCGAGCTGCCGATCACGCCCTGCACGAACAGCGGGACGTACGAGATCGTCCCGAACATCGCCATCCCCACGAGCGCCATGCAGGCGACGCTGCCCGCGACGATCGGATTGCGCAGGATGTGAAACGGCAGGATCGGCTCGGGTGTCCGGCGCTCCTGCAGCGCGAACGCGACGATCAACAGCGCGCCGACGGCGAGCGCGCCGAGGACATGCCCGCTCGTCCACGCGTACTGCTTGCCGCCCCACACGAGCCCGATCAAGAGCGCAGCCGTACCCGCTGAGAGAAGCCCCGCGCCCAGCCAGTCGATCCCGTGAACCGCCGCCTGTGGAGCGCGCCGCGGCATCGTGAGGACGATCACGACGAGGGCGACGGCCCCGATGGGCAGGTTGACGAGGAAGACCCAGCGCCAGCTCGCGTTGTCGACGATGAAGCCGCCGACCGCGGGTCCGATGATCGACGACGCCGCGAACACCGCGCCGATCAGTCCTTGCCAGCGGCCGCGGTCGCGCGGCGGGACGATGTTGCCGATCACGGCGAGCGAGAGCGGGAAGAGGCCGCCGGCGCCGATCCCCTGCAGCGCGCGGAAGAGCACGAGCTGCGTCATCGTCGTGGCAGCGCCGCAGAGCGCGGAGCCGATCAGGAAGACCGCGATCGAGAACAGGAACAGGTTCTTGCGGCCGTAGACGTCGCCGAGCTTCCCGTACAGCGGCACCGTCACGGTCGACGTGAGCATGTACGCCGTGAAGACCCACGAGTACTGCGTGATCCCGCCGAGGTCGCTGACGATCTTCGGCAGCGCGGTCGCGACGATCGTCTGATCGAGCGCTGCCAGCAGCAGCGTGACCATCAGGCCCGAGTAGATCGCGAGGATCCGCCCGATCGTGAAGTTGTAACCGGGCGGCTGGCGGGCGAGACGCTCGCGAAGGCTCACCTCGAAAGGTTAACGAGGTTAATCGCCGGGCGGCTCGGGAAGGGGCCGTCGCGACCGCTCGACCAGCACGGCCCCGAGGATCGCCAGCCCGCCGACCACCTCCCAGCGCGTCAGATGCTCGCCGAGCAGCAGGATCGCGAACAGCACGCCGAGGAGCGGCTGCACGTTCGAGAAGAGCGACGCGCGCGACGGGCCGACGCGGCTGATCGCGGTGAACCAGAGGATGTTCGTCAGGAACAGCGGGCCGATCACCGCGAACGCGAAGCAGACCCAGACGAGCGTCCCGAAGTGGAACGACTGCGAAAAAGTCTGCTGTGCGCCCGTAATCGCCAGCGGCACCCAGCCGAGCGCCAGCACGAGCGAGCTGATCCGAAACGGTGAGTAGCGCCGCATCAGCGGCGCGATGAGCACGGAGTAGCCAGCCCACGTGACGGCCGTCATGACCGCGATCCCGTCGCCGACCACATGGCCCGAGAAGCCGCCGGATCCCGACGCGACGAAGCCGACGCCGACGAGCGAGACGAGGGCCGCGATCCAGAATCCGCGGCCCATCCGCTCGAAGCCCACGATGGTCGCGAGCACGCCGATGAAGATGGGCGTCGTCCCGAGGAACAGCGTCACCGTCGCCGCTGACGTCTTGTCGATGCCGTAGACGAAGCAGAGCTGGTTGAAGTAGATGAAGAGCGCCGCGAGCACCACGTAGCGCAGGTCGCGTAGCGCGATCCCGAAGCTGCGCTCGCGCCAGTAGGTGAAGGCCCAGAAGAGGACCGTCGCCGCGCCGTAGCGGATGGTCGCGTACGCGAGCGGGTGGAACCCGTGCGTGAGCACGTAGCGCGTGACGGTCGTGTTCAGCGCCCAGAGCAGGACGGTGCCCGCGAGCATCAGGTCGACGGTGCTGACGCGTCTCACCGTTCGACGGTATCGATAGGCTCCCGCCGATGAATCGGGAGCCGACGCGCGACGACATCGACGCCTTCGTCGGGCCCGCGACGCCCCACTTCGCCTACCAGATCCGCGCGCGCGTCGAGGAGCTCGTCTCCGGTCTCCCCGAAGACCATCCGGTGCGCGCCTACGCGGAGGAGCAGATGGATCGTCTCGATCGGCTCGGCCACGCCTCCTCCAAGGCCGACGAGGGTCCGCGGGAGTCGCCGGACCGGCTCGGCTGGGACGAGATTCCGTCGTCCGCGCCGGCCGACGCCCCGCTCCCGCACCGCCGGTGAACGTCTTCGTCTCGGGCGGGTCGCGTGGGATCGGCCGCGCGATCGCGCTGCGGCTCGCGCGCGACGGCACCGGACTCGGAACACCGGTGCGGGTCGGGATCGGCTACTTCCGGAGCGACGCGGCGGCCGAGGTGACGGCGGAGGAGCTGCGTGCGCTCGGAGCGGAGCCGGTGCTCGTCCGCGGCAACATCACCTCGGAGCGCGTGCTGGAGGAAGTCGCCGCACTGGGCCCGCTCGACGTGCTCGTGCACAACGCGGCGTCGGGGGTGAGCGTTCCCGCGCTCGAGGCGACGGAGAAGCACTGGGACTGGACGATGAACACGAACACGCGGGCGCTGCTGCAGCTCGCTCAGGTCGTCGCGCCGTCGATGCCCGACGGCTCGTCGATCGTCGCGATCTCATCACTCGGCGCGCAGCGCGTGCTCACCAACTACACGCTCGTCGGCACGTCGAAGGCCGCGCTCGAGGCGCTCGTGCGCTACCTCGCCGTGGAGCTCGCGCCGCGGATCCGCGTGAACGCTGTTTCGGGCGGCGTCGTCGAGACCGATGCCCTCGACGCGTTCCCGAACCGGGACGAGATGCTGGCCGCCGGCCGCGCCAACCCGGTCGGCCGCATGGTCGGATCGAACGACATCGCCGGCGCGGTCGCGTTCCTCTGCTCGAAGGACGCCGACATGATCCGCGGCCAGACGATCGTCGTCGACGGCGGCTTCTCGCTGCTCGCCGGCGAGCGAGGCTGATCGGTCGTACATGCCCGACCGCTGGGCCGAGTGGCTTCGAACCCGTCGCGACGGCGGCTCGCCGGAGCAGCGTGAGGCGGCGCTCGCGTTCCTGGCCCCGATCAGAGATCGGATTCTGGACGGTGCGGACGTCGCGGCGACGGACGTCGTGCTCGACGTCGGCTGCGGCGACGGCCTCGTCGGCCTCGGCGCCCTGGAGAGAGGCGCGCGCGTGATCTTCAGCGACATCTCCGAGGACTGCCTCGCCGATTGCCGTTCGATCGCCGGTGAGCTTGCCGAGTACCGTCGAGTGAGCGCGACCGATCTCGGAGACGTCGTCGCCGATGTCGTCACCATGCGTTCGGTCCTGATCTACGTCGCCCAGAAGCAGCGAGCGTTTCGCGAGTTCTTCCGGGTCCTACGGCCGGGCGGTCGACTGTCGATCTTCGAGCCGATCAACCGTTTCGGCCTGGAGCAGCGACGGGAAACGTGCGGCTTCCTCGACGTCGGCGCTGTCGCGCCCCTGCTCGAGAAGGTCGTGGCCGCAATCGATCGGGCGGAAGAGCACGAGGGCGGCCTCAGACCGATGATCGACTTCGACGAGCGCGACCTCATGGCGTTCGCCGAGGCGGCGGGATTCGACCACATCCGTCTCGACCTCCGGGCCGAGATGACCACGACGGCCGACTGGCGTCCGCGCGACTGGGAGGTGTTTCTCGATTCGTCTCCCAACCCATTGGCGTCGACGTTCGGCGAAGCGATGCGCGAGGCACTGACGCCCGAGGAACAACGGGAGCTCACGGCCGTCCTCCGCCCGCAGGTCGAGGAGGGTCGTGGCACGACACGCCTCGCGCAGGCCTTCCTCACTGCGCGCAAGCCTGCGTAGGGCGGCCGAAGTGGTTCAAGTTTCGCGGGCAGGGCATGAGGCGGGCACATGGGTATCGGTATCTCCCTCATCATCACCGCCGTCGGGCTCATCCTGGCGCTCGCGGTCCATCCCACCGGCTCGCACCCCGTCGACGTCAACACCGTCGGCTGGATCCTGTTCATCGTCGGCCTGATCGGCTTCGTCCTCGACCTGCTCCTCTGGTCGGAATGGGGCCCCGGGTATCTGCGTCGCACGTACGCCGCGGAGGGCACGGCCTATCCCGCCCGCCGCCGCGCCCCGGCCACGCGTCGCACCGTCGTCGAGGAAGAGGACGTCGCGCCCGGACCGCCCCCGCCCGGCTACTAATCCGCCGGCTCGCGGTCCTGGTCGGGGCCGTCGCCGCGCTCGTTGTGGCGATCGCCTACGCGCATTCGCGTCTCGAGCCGCGCGGCTATACGAACGCGCATGGCGCACGCGTCGTGCACTACACGCTCGCGAGCGCGGTGCTGAACCGCAACCTGCCCGAGATCGGCGTCGTGCCCCGCGGAGGCGGCAGCGGTCGGCTGCTCGTCCTCCTGCACGGACGGCACGACCCGGGTCCGTTGCACTGGCTCGGTGCCATCTCCGGCCCGCAGTCGATGATGAACGACGCACTCCTCGCGGGTCTCGCCCGACTCGGGCCGAAAGCGCCGACGGTCGTGCTCCTGAACGGGGGCGGCCACAGCTACTTCCACGACCGCCGCGACGGCTGGTGGGCGACCTCGGTCCTCCGGGAGGCGATCCCCGACGCGGCCCGGCGCTTCCATACGCATGGCCGGGTCGCGATCGGCGGCATCTCGATGGGCGGGTACGGCGCCCTGCACCTCGCCGCGCTCGAGCCACGCGAATTCTGCGCGGTCGGCGGCCACTCCGCCGCCGTCTGGACGAGCGGCGGCTCGAGCGCACCCGGCGCGTTCGACGACGCCGGCGACTATGCACGCAACGACATCTTCAAGGACGCGAGCAAGCTGAGGGGCATTCCGGTGTGGCTCGACAACGGCGACCGCGATCCGTTCCGCGACGCCGACGCGCGCCTGGCCCGCCGGCTTCACGTCGTGCAGCACGTCTGGCCTGGCGGGCACACGGGCTCGTACTGGCACGCGCACATGGCGCAGTACCTGCGCTTCTACGCGGCGGCCTGCGAGTAGGCCTCAGCGCCGGAGGACGCGGCCGACGATGTCGGCGGCGACGTAGCCGGCCATCTTCGGGTTCTCCTGCAGCCGTCGCACGGAGTACTCGTACCAGTGCGTGCCGTACGGGACGTAGACGCGGACCCGGTGGCCGTCTTCCACGAGCGCATCCGCGCGCTCCGGCCGCACGCCGAGCAGCATCTGGAACTCGTACCGGTCATGACCGAGACCCGCCGCGCGAACCGTGCGCAACGCCGCTCGGATCAGATGCTCGTCGTGCGTCGCGATCGCCACGTACGAACCCTGCTCGACGAGCGCCTCGAGCGAGCGGATGTAGTTGGCGCGGACCGCTTCGTAGTCGCGGAAGGCGATCGACTCCGGCTCGACGTAGATGCCCTTGCACAGACGCACGTTGTCGAGCCCAGGAACGTCAGACAGCGTGCGCCGCAGGTACGCCTGCAAGACGACGCCGAGGTTGTCGTGCCCAGCGGCGTGTAAGTGGCGGTAGAGCTGAAGCGTCCGGTCGGTCGTCGACGAGTCCTCCATGTCGATGCGAACGAAGTTGCCGCGCGCGGCAGCGTCCTGCACGACCGCTTCGAGGTTGTCGCGCACCACTTGCTCGTCGAGCTCGAGCCCGAGACCCGTCAGCTTCACGGAGATGTTCGAGTCGAGCCCCTCGTCGTCGACGCGCGCGAGGACGTCGAGGTACTGACCTGCGATCGCGCGCGCTTCGTCCGAGTTCGTCACGTCTTCGCCGAGCACGTCGATCGTCGCGAGCTTGCGCTTCGCGTTCAGCTTGCGGACGACACGAATCGCGTCGTCGAGCGTCGGGCCTGCGATGTAGCGGGACGACAGCCGCTGGACGACGGGCTTCGGGACGGCCGGGAGCAGCCGGACGATCGCACGATCGAGGAGAGCCACAGGCGGCGGCGATGGTAGTGCAAACCGCCGGGGTGAGGCTCGCTATGCCTACTCGCGCATGAACCCTTGGCGGGCGGCGCTGACGAGCGCCACCGCCTCGGGGAACAGCACGCGCATCGCATCGCGCATCGCCACCGACTGCTCGTCCGGGGATCCCTGCACCTCGATCTGCGAGAGCGCGGCCGACGTCAGCTCGACGGCGGTGTTGAGCGTCAGCGTCGCGTACTGCTCCCGCTGAGCCTCCTGCACCGACTCCGCCTGCTGCTCCGCGAACTCGCGCAGCCCGCGCAGGAGATCCTCGGGATCGCCGCCGAACGGGAAACCGAATCCACCTTCAGACATGCATCGAGGTTAGCTGAGGGGGGTCAGATAGCCGCGCTCGACCTCGGCGACGAACTCCTCGACCGCGCCGGTCGAGGACCGTATCGCGACCGAGAACGGCGACGCCGTCTCGCCGAGCGCGCGCTCCAACACCACCGTGGCTGCCCCGATCTCGTCCAGGTACGACGGAGCCGCGACGCGCGGGGGCGCCCCGATCGTCCGCTCGAGCGCGAGCGCCGCCTCCTCCGCCTCCTCGATTCCGGGCGGCTGCTCCACCATGCGCACCTGCGCCAGCTGCGACCGCAGTTGCTCCAGGTCGCCACCGCCGGCGAGATCGGCTGCGAGCTCGCACAGCGCGACGATCGCGGCCGTGTCGCGCACCTCGTCGCGCTGCTCGACCGCGCCGCCTTGGTCGTCGAGGACGATCCAGCGCCGGTTCTCCTCGGCCCCGAGGGCGACGAGGTAGCGGCGACGGCCGCGCGAGGGCTCGGCGGCCAGCACGCCGGTCACCTCACCGTGCACGGAGGCCGCTGTGGCGATCCGCTCCAGGTCGTCGGCGAGCGCCATAGAGTCACAGCGTATGGATGCGAATACGCTGTTCGCGCCGCTCGGGCCGACGTACGACCGGTGGGGATCCATCCTCTCGTTCGGCCAGGATCCGCGCTGGCGCCGGTTCCTCGTCTCGCGGATCGACGTGCAGCCGACGGACACGGTGCTCGACGTTGCGACCGGCACCGCGGCCGTCGCCCTCGAGCTCACGCGCCAGACGGACTGCTTCGTCGTGGGGATCGATCGGAGCCCTGGGATGCTCGAGGAGGGACGGCGGCGCGTCGCCCTCGCGGCCGCGTCGCGCAAGGTGCGCCTGCAGGAAGGCGATGCGCGGGAGCTGCCGTTCGACGACGGTCAGTTCGACGCGCTGACGTTCACGTACCTCCTGCGGTACGTCGACGATCCGCCGGCGACGCTGCGGGAGCTCGTACGCGTCGTAAAGCCGGGCGGGACGATCGCCGGTCTCGAGTTCGGCGTGCCGCGCGGCGTGTGGCGGCCGCTCTGGGAGGTGTGGACGCGGGTGGGGCTCCCGACGGCGGGGCGTTTGATCGGCGACGGCTGGCGCGAGGTCGGCACGTTCCTCAATCCGTCGATCCGCGAGCACTACGAACAGTGGCCGCTGCCGCGCCTGCTGGCGGCCTGGCGCGAAGCGGGCGTCGTCGACGTGCAGGCGCGGCCGATGAGTCTCGGCGGAGGCGTGGTGACGTGGGGACGCAAGACGAAGTAAGGCCCGCCTGGTACGCGCTGGAGCGCGGCGGCATTCGCGACTACGTGACGCTGCTCCACCCGCCGTACACGCTGTGGCACCTGTCGTATGTCGCCGCCGGCGCTACGATCGCGCCCCACTTCCATCTCGAACGCATGCTGTGGGCGCTCGCGGCGTTCTTCCTCGCCATGGGCGTGGCGGCTCACGCGCTCGACGAGTTGCAAGGACGGCCGCTGCGGACGCGGATCCCGACGCGCGTACTGGTCGGGCTGGCCGTCGCGGCGCTCGCCGGGGCGTGCGCGATCGGGATCGCCGCGTCCCGTACGTGGGGCTGGGGGCTGCTCGTGTTCGTCGCCGTCGGCGCCGTGCTCGTCCCGGCCTACAACCTCGAGCTCGCGCTGCACAACGACCGGGGCTTCGCCCTCGCGTGGGGCGCGTTTCCCGCGCTGACCGGCTACTTCGTCGAGGCGCAGACGATTCGGATCGAGGCGATTGCGGTGGCGGTGTACGCGTTCGCCCTCAGCCTCGCGCAGCGCACGCTGTCCACGCCCGTTCGGCGTGCACGGCGGGAGCACGCGACCACAGCGGGAATCGAGCCGCTGGAACGCGCACTGCGCCTGCTGACCTGGGCCTCCGTCGCGCTCGCCGTCGCGCTCGTGGCGGCGCGCCTACGATGACTGCATGACTGCTTCGACGATCGTCGCGATCGCGGCCGCCGCAGCGGCGCTGCTCGCATTGGCCGGGTCGATCCTCGTGCTCCGGAAGGTGAGCCGCCATCAGCAGGTGCTCGAACGAGAGATCGAACGCGGCAAGTCGTCGTTCGACGACGTCGTCGCGCGTGAGATTGCCCAGAGATCCGAGGAGCTGGAGCGGACACTGGCGCGGATGCGCGCCGACTCCCTCTCGCAGCTGGCCGGAGAGGAACGGCGCATCGCGGAGGAGCGGCGCCGCGACGTAGCCGAGCGCGAGCGGGCAGCGAGCGCGCGGCTCGGCGAGCAGCTCACCGTGGTGCAGCAGAGCGTCGCGCAACGGCTCACGGACTGGGCAAGCGATGTCGAGACGCTGCAGGACGGTCTTGCCGAGGAGCTGCGCCGCATCGAGGCGCGCCAGCGGCAGCTGATGGGGGAGATCGAAGCCAAGATCGGCCAGGACGCGGAAGGGCTCCAAGGGCAACTCGACGAGCAGCGCCAGCTGATCACGCGGTTGCGCGGGGAGCTCGAGCGCGCGGCTCAGGAAGCGGTGGCGCAGGCGAACGCCGATCTCGAGCAACACACGAACGAGCGTCGCCGCGCGCTGCACGAGGTTGCCGACCGTCTGCGCCGCCGCGAGCACGATCTGAAGGACGTCGTCGAACGCGAAGGAAACGAGGCGACGCAGCGCATCCAGCTCGCGCTCGGCGACATCGAGCGCCGGCAGGTCGAGCAGCTGCAGCGGATCGTCGCCCGCGAGACGACGCGTTACGCCGAGGCCGCCGCAATCCAGTTCGACACGACGATCAGGACCGCGCGGGAGGAGGCGGCACGCCGCCTCAGCCGCGAGCTCGATCTCGCGGTGGAGCGGTTCGCCCGCGAGGCCGAAGGCGTCCTCACGGAGCGGCTGAACCACGTCAGCGACGCTGCGGCGCAGCGCGTCGAGGAGCGCCTTGCGCGCCTGCGGGCCGCGCTGGAGCGTCAGCGCGACGATGCGCTCGGGTCGCTGGAGGATCGCGCGCACCAGGTGGAGTCCTCGCTCCGCGAGCGCCTGAGCGAGATCGCGACGGATGCGGAGGCCGAGCGGGCCGTCCTCGAGGCCCGTCTCCACGAGCTCGGGCGGCGTCTCGACGAGCTGGCGGCGCGAGCGTAAGCGTTCTGTTTGGTCGCCAACTTCTGAAGGGAGGGTTCGTCTAGAACAAGGCGAAAAGGCGCACACCATGACCCAGACGATCGAACATCCCCAGTCGGAGCGCGAAAAGGTCGAGTCCTGGCGCCTCCACGTCCTGATCGAGGCCGGCTATCCGCTGCCGCTCGCCGAGAAGGTCGCGCACTCGGAAGCCGATCTGCACCGGGCCGTGGAGCTCGTCCTCGCAGGCTGCACGTTCGAGACAGCCGCCGAGATCCTCCTCTAGCCGCCGTCGGCCACCCCCGGAACCTGGTTCGGTGTTTGAACCAGGTTCCAGAGTTTCGACCGTCGTTGCGTATTCCGAGAGAAACTCGCGAACCTGGTTCAAAAGGCGAACCAGGTTCGGGCCAATGTGTTCTGCGGCTACGACGTCGGCTCGACGACGATCAGCGAGTTGCCGTCTGGGTCGCGGAGCCAGAACATCGGCGGGACAGGTTCGCCCCAGCGCGTGACGTCGTCGTCCACGTCGACACCCGCCGCCTTGAGCGTCGCGTGATCGGCGTCCACGTCGGACGTGTCGAGGATGATGCCGGTCTGGCTGCCGCCTGCGTCCGTGCCTTGCGGCGGAGGTGCGAGCGCGATCGTCGTCGGCGTTCCGCGCAACGAAACCTCGACCCAGCGACCGGCGTCGCCCATCGGGACGTCGACGACCTTCTCGAAGCCGAGCTTGTCGACGTAGAAATCGAGTGCGCGATCGGTGTCGCCGACGGTGACGCAGACGCGTCCGACCTGCGTGAGATTCAACTTGGACATTCGAGCCTCCTGCTCGTCGTGGTTACTGCTTAGACGGCACGCACGCCGAGAACTCATCGCCCGGAACCAAACTGCCCGGATCGGGAAACTCTGCATATGGCCCTGACTTTCGCCGAGGCGTTCGCGTCCGAGTTTCCACCGCTGCATCGTTACCTGCACCGTCGAATGGGTGCGGTCGCTGCGGACGATCTCGCAGCCGCCACCTTCGCGGCCGCGTTCGCGCGCTGGGACACCTTCGACCAGTCGCGCCCGCTCCGCCCTTGGCTCTACGGGATCGCCGCCAACCTCTCACGCCGCCACTGGCGGGACGAGCGCCGCAAGCTTCGCGCCTACGCACGGACGGGCATCGACCCGGTGTTGGCGGACGACGCCGAGCCGAACGAGCGGATCGATGCGCGCGGCCGGGCGCGAGAGCTCGCCGCCGCGCTGGCGGAGCTGCGTCCGCGCGACCGCGAGATCGTCCTGCTGCACGCGTGGGCCGACCTGACCGACAGCGAGATCGCCGAAGCGCTCTCGCTCCCCGTCGGAACCGTCAAGTCGCGACTGCATCGCGCGCGCGAGCGTCTCCGGAACCGCCTCGCCGCGAGCGGGCAAGGAGAAGAGAGAGCGATGGTGGCCGAACAATGACGATCGAGCAGGAACTCGAGCTGCTTCGCAGCACGGTTCCGAGCCCCGACACGGCGACCGCGGAGCGGATCCATCGGCTCGCCACGACGGCCCGCAGCTCGTGGCCGCGCAGGCTGCGGACGACGGGAGCGCTCGCCGCTGCCGCGCTGGCGATCGCAGGCGGCTCGGTCGCCGCGATCAGGGAGGTTCCGTGGTGGCAGAACGGCACGCCGCCGGTCGACCCTCAGTCCGTCGCATCCGTCGCGCGCGACAACATGCCGGCAACCGTCGATACCGCCAAAGCGCGCACGGTCGCACAGGACGGCAGCGCTGCGCTCGTCGCCGTCCCGCTCGACGAAACGGGGTACTGCCTCATCCCGTCGCTCGACGGCCGGGCGAGCCTCGGCACGCAGTGCGAGTACCAGGTGCGCCATGCGCAGCAGGGCGACGACGACCGGACCGTCAGCATGCGGCGCGACGACGCGTGGATCGTCTACGGCCGCATCACCGATCCACGTGCTGCGACGATCGACCTCGGCGTGTTGTCGCTCGGGCTGAAGCCCGGCGGCTTCTTCATCGCGAGCGTGCCGAAGGACCGCTGGGCGGCGCTCGAGGGAACGGCCAACGCTGGGCGCATCCTCGACCGCTCGGGCGCGACGCTGCGGGAAGGCTGCGTGGACTGGAGCGGCGCCTCCCTCTGGCGCGATGGCAGCACCAACTGCAAGCCCGAGCCGACCCCGACGATTCCCACCCTCGATCTCGCGCACGCGACAAAGCTCTTCGAGATCACGCTCATGCAGCCCTACTCGATCTGGAAGGCGGGCACGACGATCGAGTTCGTCGAGGCGCAGTCGAGCGACGGGTCGATCTGCTCGACCTCGACGGGCCCCGGCCTCGCAACGCGGCTCGGGAATGGCGGCGCCTGCCGGAGGCCCGGCACGTGGTCGAGCCCGCAGCCGCTGAACGTGACGTTCAGCGCGCAACGTGCGCACGACGGCGAGCGCGCCTTCTACATCTGGGCGATCACCGGCGCTGCCGATCCAGGGGCGCACGTCGCGAAGCTCGAGCTCCGGTCGCCTTCCGGCGCGATCCCCGTCCTGCTGGCCGACAACTTCTTCTTCGCGCAGATCGCCCAAACGAGCGCGTCCACGGACGCCTTCCCCGCCGGCCCGTACACGCTCGACGCGTACGACGCGTCCGGTGCCAAGGTCGCGAGCATCGACCTGAACGAGCTCCACGGCCGGCTACGACCCCGCTGATCCGCGCTGATCCCTAGAGCTCGACGACGGGGTCGCCGACGCGGATCGTGCCGCCGACGACGATGTCGGCGTTGATCCCCGCGCGGTGCACGAGCTCCTTGACGATCCCCGGCCGCGTCAGCGACTCGAGATGGCTGCACGGCTCGCACAACTCCACGCCGAGGCACTCGACCTCGCCCACGCGGAATCGCTTGCCGACGAGCGCGTTCAGGTCCACCCCGCGCACGGTTAGCTGCCGCCGTGTCGCGCCGGGCTCGAGCGCGACGTCCTCGACATGCGCCGCATCGACGAGCGTCAGCGCCTGTCCGGGCGGGGCCCCTTCCTCGTGGAAGTGGCGGTCGCCTTCGAGCCCCTTGCCGGCCACGGCCGAGACGGACTCGACCGCCCAGAGCTCGACGACTTCGGGCGCGCCGAGATGGATCGCTTCCACAGCCATACAGAGATCATGCACCAACCCGGCGCTAGCATCGAGGTCGTGAAGGTCGAGGCGACGGAGGTCGAAGGGCGGAAGGTCTACTCCGTCCGCGCCTTCAACAGCGGAGTGGCGCGCTACGTCAACAAGCTGCCGACCGTGTGGATCGAAGGCGAGGTGACCGAGCTCCGCCGCCAGCAACGTTGGGCGTCGGTGTTCTTCACGCTCAAGGACCCCGAAGACGGCGCATGCCTTCCCGTGCAGATGCCGCGCGGGCAGTTCGACGCGCTCGAGCTGGGCCTCGCGGAGGGCGAGCGGGTGCACGTCTTCGGGCGCGTGGAGCTGTACGAGCAGCGCGGCGAGCTGCGGCTCCGGGCGCTGACCATCGAGCGATTCGGCCTCGGCGCACATCTCGCCGCGCTCGAGCAGCTGAAGAAGAAGCTCGCAGCCGAAGGACTCTTTGCGGCGGAGCGCAAGCGGCCGCTCCCGCGGTACCCGCGGCTGATCGGCCTCCTGACGGGAAACGACGCGGCGGCGAAGCGTGACTTGGTCACGCACATCGTGCAGCGCTTCCCGCCGGCCAACATCCTCGTCGCCGAGACGTACGTGCAAGGTCATCGCGCACCCGCGTCGATCGCGACCGCGATCGGCGACCTCTGCCGGCGCGGTGCCGACGTGATCGTGCTCGCGCGCGGCGGCGGAAGCTTCGAGGACCTTCTCCCCTTCTCCGACGAGCGTGTCGTGCGCGCGGTCGCGGCGTGCGCGGTGCCGATCGTCTCTGCGGTCGGTCACGAGCAGGACACGCCCCTCTGCGACCTCGCCGCCGACGTCCGTGCGTCGACTCCAACGGCGGCAGCCCGCCTCGTCGTCCCCGACATCGCGGAACTGCGTGAGCGGCTCGCCCGCTCGCGGCTCGCGTTGCACCGCGGTGCGCGCACCGCCACGGAGCGGCACGCGCAGAGCCTCGCGCAGGCCCACGACCGCCTGCGCCGAGCGCCGCTCCTCGCGCTCGAGCGCAAGCGCGCACGGGTCGACGCACTCCAGGGCAAGCTCGGCGCGCTCTCGCCCGTCGCGACGCTCGACCGGGGCTACGCGATCGTCCGCCGGGCCGATGAGGTCGTCCGCAGCGCAGGCCAGGTGAGCGGCGGCGATGCGATCAGCGTCCGCGTCGCGGACGGCAGCTTCGGAGCGCGCGTCGAGTGACCTTCGAGGAAGCCCAGGCGGAGCTGGAGCAGATCGTCGCGCGGCTCGAGCGCGGCGACGCTGGCGTCGACGAGCTGACGAAGCTCTGGGAGCGCGGCGAGGAGCTCTACCGGATCTGCGCCGAGAAGCTCGAGAGCGTCCAGGGCAAGATCGAGGAGCTCGCGCGCTCGACCCAAGGAGAGCGCGACTCAGGTTAGGATCGCGCCATGGCCGCTCCCACTGAACTCCTCAAGCGCGTCCCGCTCTTCAAGGGCCTGGACGACAAGCACATCAACACCCTCTCGCGGACGTTCACCGACCGCACGTTCCAGGCCGGGCAGGACATCACGAGCGAGGGCGGCGGAGGCGTCGGCTTCTTCATCATCGAAGAAGGCGAGGCGATCGTCAGCGTCGGAGGCGAGGAGCGGCGCACGCTCGGCGCCGGCGACTACTTCGGCGAGGTGGCACTGATCGACGAGGGCTCGCGGTCGGCGACGATCAAGGCGAAGACCGACGTGAAGTGCTACGGCCTCACGCCATGGCAGTTCCGCCCGCTCGTCGAAGAGAACGCGACGATCGCGTGGCCTTTGCTCGTCTCGATGGCGCAGCGGCTACGCGAAGTCGAGCAGACCAAGGGCTAGCTCTTCGCCGAGCTGCACGAGGTCCTCGCCGGCAAGGTCCCGCCGGCCCGACAGCGCGTGCGCCTCGATCCCGTCGTGAACGAGGCCACCGAACAGCGCGCACGGAACGTCCAGCCGCTCGCAGCGGCGGACGACGGCGCCCGGCGCCTTGCCTTCGAACGTCGTCGCGTCGACGGTGCCCTCGCCCGTGACGACGAGCGTTGCGCCGGCGGCCCGCTCGTCGAAGCCGATCGCGTCGAGCACGAACTCGGCACCGTCTACGAGCTCTGCATCCAGCGATGCGAACGCAGCGCCTAGGCCGCCCGCCGCTCCGGCACCCGGCAGGTCGCGATACGGCGCGAGCTCCTCGAGCGACGCGAGCCGCAGCTCGAGCTCCTCGACGTCGTCGGCGCCTGCACCCTTCTGCGGCCCGAACGCACGCGCGGCGCCGCGCTCGCCCAGCAGGGGATTGCGCACGTCGCACGCGACGCGAACCGGAATGTTGCGAAGCCAGCCGCCGACGATCGCGCGCATGCCGACGCCGCCGTCGACCGTCGCGACGCCCCCGAGTCCCACGAGCAGCGCCGTGGGCTGTGCCGCGAGCGTCGCGAGCAGCAATTCGCCGAGCCCGGCGCTCGAGGCGCGGAGCGGATCGAGCTCCTCCGGCATGAGCAGTGGGAGCCCGAGCGCCGCCGACGCCTCCACGACCGCCGTCCCGTCGGGGAGGAGGAGCCAGCGCGCCGACACGGAGCGGCCGAGCGGGTCTGCGACGACTGCAAGGCGCCACTCGCCGCCCAGCGCGGCGTGCAGCACGTCCGCGGTCCCTTCGCCGCCGTCGGCCACGGGCGCTTCCTCCGCCTTCACGCCCTCCACGCGGCGCATGCCCGACGCCAGCAGGACCGCCGCCTCGACCGGCGTCAGGACGCCCTTGAGGCTAGCCGGTGATGCCAGGACCTTCATCGGCTTCGTCCATTTGCTTCAGGACGGCGTACGAGAGCCCTTCGCGCGCGAGGAAGATCAACCCGATGCCGACGCCGACCGACGCCTCGATCGCTTGCAGCCCGATGCCGAACGCGAATCCGCGAGCGTACGGGACGCCGTAGTTGACGAGCGACGTGGCGACGGCAATCTGGACGACACCGACGTTGCCGGGCCAGAAGGGAAAGATCGTCGCGATGTTGATCAGCACGAGCACGAGGCCCGCTGCGACGAGCGGCTGGTAGATGTGGAATGCCCTGAGCGCCGCCCAGACCGCAAACAGCTGGCACGTCCAGCCGATGAACTGAAACGCGCCGGCAGTCAGGGCTGCGCGGGGCTTGCGCATCACCGCCAACCCCTGACGGGCGCGCGCAAGCAGCTGGCGGATGCGGCCAAGCTCCTCCAGCTGCCGACCTTCGCGGTGGGCGAGCAGCCACGCGGTGAGAAAGAGCAGAACGCCGACCGCGAGCACGATGCCGATGCCCGTCAGCGCCCAGCCCGGGATGTTCGCGCTCACGAGCACCCAGACGACCAGCGTGAGCGCGGGGAAGATGTCGAACATCCGGTGCGCGAACACGGAGCCGACGAGCGTCGCCGTCGTGCCGCGCCGGCCGGCCAGGCGCCGGCGCAGCACGGCCACGCGTGCGAGCTCCCCGACCCGTCCCGGCAGCACGGCGTTCGCGAACAGGCCGACGGAGAACGCAGAGAAGACGATCGCGAACGACGGATGCGGCGGCTCGATCGACTGCTTGATCGTCGTGTCCCATGCAACCGCGCGCGTGAGGACGGACAGGAGGTTCAGCCCGATCGCTGCCACCACCCACTCCCAGCGCACGAGCGTGAACGCGTTCTCGACGAGATGCCAGTTCGGCCCGTGCCAGATGAAGAGCGCGATCGCACCGGCAACGACGGGCAGGACGAGGAGGATCCGCCAGCGCCCGCCCCGGAGCGTCAAGCGGTCACCTCGGCGTACGTCTCTTCGAGCCGACGCGCGATGTCGTCCCACCCGTAGTTCGCGACCGCGTGTGCCCGCGCCGCCCGACCCATCTCGACGCGGCGCTCCTCGTCCCCGAGCACGTCGATCACCGCGGCGGCAAGCGCGGCCGGGTCGTTCGGCGGCACGAGCCGCGCCGCTGCCGCCGTCGCGACTGCCGCGTAGCCCGGAATGTCGGAGGCAACGGACGGCGTCGCGCACGCGAACGCTTCGGCAAGCACGAGGCCGAAGCTCTCACCACCGAGCGCCGGGGCCACCGAAAGCTTCGCGCGCTCCAGCTCGTGCGTCCGCACCTCGTTCGGGACGATGCCGAGCACGTCGATGCCCGCCTCGTCGACGCGCATGCGGGCGTGCAACAGCCGGTACTGAAGCGGATCGGTCCCGATCAGCCGCAACCGCGCGCCGGTCGCCGCGTGGATCTCGGGCCACGCGCGAAGCAACGTCGGCAGTCCCTTGCGCGGATCGTGCCGTCCGATGAACACGACCGTGTTGTCGCGGTCGGCGGGATCCGCGCCCTCGGGAATCAGCACCCCGTTGGGGATCACGCGGTAGTCGCCCGGGATGAAGCGCGAAGCCGACTCTGCCGCCATCGGCGAGACGGCGATGCGGGCGTCGACGCGCTCCATCAGGAAGCCCCAGAAGTGCAGGGCAGGCCCCATCCACCCGAGCTCCCCGTGCGCGTGGTGCGTGACGACTATCGGACACTTCGCGAACGAGATCGCCGCGACGCACACGGCCGGCGTCATCGGCTCGTGTGCGTGGATGACGTCGAACTGCTCCTCCGCGAGAATGCGCCGCACGCGACCGATCGACCGCGGGGAGAGCACGATGTTCGGCAGCGAGCCGTTCGCAGGCACGACGACCGAGCGGCCGACGGCGATGATCCCCTCGGGGAGAGGTCCATGGCGCCCGCTGCGCGGGTGCAGGAAACGCGTGAGCCTGCCGGGAGGATCGTTGCCCATCAGCACCTTGACTTCGTGCCCGCGGCGGCGCAGCGCGGCAGCCTGGTGCTCGGCGTGCTCGACGACCCCGCCCCAGTACGACCACGAGAAGGGCACGACGATCCCGATCTTCATTTCGAGGCCGTCGCCACCGACGCGAACGCGCGCTGCAGCCGCTCGGCGCCGATCAGGACCGCCTCGTCGGTGGCGGCGAGCGAGAGGCGGGCCCAGCCCGCCCCGCTCGGGCCGAACCCTTCGCCCGGCGCGACCGCGACCCGGTGCTCGACGAGCAGCTGCTCGGCCGTCAGCCCCTCAGGCAGACGCACCCAGACGAAGAACGTCCCCTCGCACACGATCGGGCCGATCGCGTCGGCGACCACGTCGCGGCGCCGGCGGTAGGCCTCGACGCGTTCGGCGACGGAGTCCTGAGGGCCTTCCAGCGCCGCGATCGTCGCCGCTTGCAGCGGCGCGAAGATCCCGACGCGGCTGTGGTCGTTCAACAGATTGACGCGCTCGACGATCTCCGCGTTGCCGACGACGAAGCCGACACGCCAACCGGCCATGCCGTACGTCTTCGAGGTCGACCACATCTCGACGCCTACATCCTTTGCTCCAGGAGTCGCGAGGAAGCTCTGGGGCTCGCGTCCGTCGAAAACGATGTCGACGTAGGCCGCGTCGTGCACGACGGCGCCGCCGGTGCGTCGCGCCCACCCTACGGCGTCCTCGAAAACGCCCTCGGGGGCGCACACCGCACACGGGTTCGACGGGTAGTTGAGATACAGCGCTGCGGCGTCGGGAGCCTCATCGAGGTTCGGCGCCGAGTCGGGCGCGTGCAGAGGCACGAGGCCGATCTCCGCGCCGGCAAGCGCAGGCCCCGAGGGATAGTCGGGGTAGTAGGGATCGGGCAGGAGGAGCGTGTCGCCCTCGTCGCACAGGCTGAGCGCGAGCTCGACGATTGCCGTCTTCGTCCCTGGGAGCAACGCGACCTCGGTCTCGGGATCCAGATCGACGCCGTAGACGTCGTGGTAGCGGCCGGCGATCGCCTCTTTCGTGCGCGGCAGGCCGCGGATGGGCGCGTAACCATGCACCGCCGGGTCGAGCGCCGCAGCACGCAGCGCCTCCACGACGTGCGGCGGCGGGCCCGTCTCCGGATTGCCGCGTCCAAGATCGATCAGCGGCGGGCCGCCGGCCGCGGCCGCGGCGGCGACGCGGCCGAGGAGCGCGACGAAGTACTGCTGCGGGAGCCGCTTCAAGCGGGCGGGACGGGGGCGCACCATCGGGATCGTATTGGTGCCGCTCGTCGCGGGCACCGCCGTTCACCGGCTGTTGACCACCGCCGGTCGAGGGCGTCATTGATCCGTCCGACGCCGATGGGAATGGTCTGGGCATGACCGAGCTCACAGATCGCATCGAGGCATTCGCCGACCGGCTGCAGCGGATGGAACAGGAGCTCTACGAGCTCCGCCGTCTCGCCCGCGCGGAAGAGCAGGCCGAAGAGCCTGTCTGGTCGATGTTCGAACGGGAGCCTGCGCACGTGGCGGAACCGGTTGCCGTTCCCGTCGCGACAGAGCCGCCCGTCCCCGCGCCGCCGGCGACTCCGCCCGCCGCGCCTCCGCCTGCGGAGCCGCGCGAGCCGTTCGACTTCACCGTTCTGCTCGGCGCACGTGCGCTTGCCTGGACGGGCGGCGTCGTGATGCTGCTCGGAATCGTCTTCTTCTTCGTCCTCGCGGTCGAGCGCGGCTGGATCGGCGCCGGCGTGCGCGTGGCGCTCGGGGCGGCGGCTTCTGCGCTCGCCCTCGGCGCGGCGGTCTGGCTGCGGCGCCGCTTCGGAGAGACGTACGCGTCGTTGTCGTCCGCCGGCGTAGGCATCGCAGGCTTCTACGCCACGCTGCTCGCCGCGACCGTTCTGTACGACCTCGTGCCGTCTCCGGTCGCGCTCGCTGCTGCCGCGGCGATTGCCGCGGTCGGCGCCGCGCTCGCCGTCTGGTGGGACTCCGAGACGCTCGCGTCGCTCGGCCTGCTCGGCGCCATGCTGGCCCCGCTCGCGATCGCGATCCAGGACGGCGAGCTGTCGTCGGCCGGCACGGCGTTCGCGGCCGTCGTCCTCGCCGCCGCGACGTTCGTCACGGTCCGCCGCGACTGGCCCGTCCTGCACGTCGCCGCGGTCGTCGTGACCGCCCCGCAAGTCATCGGTCTCGTCGTCGACCACCGTCCGCATGCAACGGCGGTCGCGGCGGCGTTCTGGCTGATCTACGGCGCGGGCGCGGTCTGGTTCGCGCTGCGCACGCGGCTGACGTACCTGCCCGCGACGCTGCTGATGTTCTCCGCGGCGATCGGCGGCTACTCGGCCGGACTCCTCTATGACGGAACGGCCCAGGGCGTCCTGCTGCTCGTCGTCGCCGGCACGTACGCCGCCGGCTCGCTCGCGCTGTTCCGCCGCGACCGCGACACGTCGAGCCTCCTCTGGGCGATCGCCCTCACGCTCGCCGCGATCGGCGCGGCGTCGCTCGCATCGGGCCCGACGCTCACGATCGTGTGGGCCGCCGAAGCGGCGATCCTCGCGTGGCTCGCACGCCGGATCGCCGAGCCGCGCTTCCAGCTCGCCTCGCTCGCATGGCTTGCGCTCGCGTTCGTGCACGGGCTCGCATACGACGCGCCGCCTTCGAAGCTGTTCGTCGAGAACACCGACGCCTGGACCGGCATCCCGAGCGCCGTCTCGCTTGCCGCTGCGTGCGCCCTCGTCGCCCTCTGCACGTTCGAGTGGGAACCGCGCGCGGAGGGAATGTTCGCGCGCCTGTTCTCCGACCTGCTGGCAGCGCAGCCGGGGCTGCGCCGCGTCGGCTACGTGCTGGCCGGCGCGTCGGCGCTCTATGCGGGGTCGCTCGGCGTCGTCGAGCTCCCGTCGACCTGGGACTGGGGCCACGTCGCGGTCGCGGCGCTCTGGTCGCTTGTCGCCGTCGTCCTCGTGTTCACGCCGTACCGGGTAGCCGCGTTCGGCGTCGGCGCCGCGAGCGCGATTCTCGTTCTCGGCTACGACCTGCACTTCATCGGCGAGATCGAACGCTCGTGGGCGTTCGCGATCGTCGCCGCGGCACTCCTGGCAGTCGCAGTCGTGCACGAATGGAGGAGCGACGGGTCTCTCGATCCGGCCTCCGCCGCCGCGCTCATGTTGAGCGTCGGACTCGCGACCGCCGCGGTCGGAGAGCTGCTCGACGACAAGCCCCGCGGCGCCGGCCTGCTCGCGCTCGCTGCCGGCTATGGAGCGATCGGAGTCGCAATGCTCGCGCGGCGCCGCAACTTCGCCTCCGCGCTCGGGATCGCTGCGCTCGCGCTCGCCGTCCCGGCGACGATCATCCTGCTCGACGGAACGTGGCTCGTGCTCGCTTGGGCGGCGGTGTCCGCGGCGCTCGCGCTTCTCGCTCGTTACGAGGACCGGCTCGTGCACGGCGCGACCGCATACCTCGGGCTTGCGTTCGCGCACATGCTCGTCTTCGAGGCGCAGCCGAAGGATTTGTTCGTCGCGCAGAACCATCCCGGCTCTGGAGTCCCGGCCGTGCTGCTCGTCCTCGCGGCCGCCGCCGTCCTCGCGTGGCAGAGCGAACGACTTCGCACCTCGCTTGCGTGGATCTGCGGCGCGCTCGGCCTGTACGCCGCGACGCTGGCGATCCTCGAGGTCTCGGAGGACCTCGGCGGCAGCGTTCACACCGCCTTCCAGCGCGGTCACACGGCGGTCAGCTTCCTCTGGGGCGTCGTCGGGCTCGCACTGCTCGTGGTGGGGTTGAAGCGCGGCCGCCGGCACCTGCAGTTCGGCGGCTTTGCGCTCTTCGGTCTCAGCCTCGCGAAGCTCTTCGTCTATGACCTCTCGTTCCTGAGCTCGATTGCTCGTGCGTTCTCGTTCCTCGCAGTCGGCGCGCTGCTCGTCGTCGGCGGCTTCTTCTATCAGCGGCTCGCATCCGAGGCCCGGACATAGACTCGCCTGCGTGAACCTGATCGAAGCGCTCGCGGTCGACGTCGGCCCGCGCACCGCAGGGAGTGACGCCGCGTCGCGTGCGGCCGACACCGTCGCCGATGCCTTCCGTGAGCTTGGCCTCGAGCCGCGCTTCCAGGAGTTCGAACTGCTCGCCTACGAGCCCGACGCGCCGGAGCTCGATGTCGAAGGTGAGCGCTGGGACGCGGGGCCGTGCATGTACGCGCACGCCTTCGACGGCGAGGGAACGGTGAAGCGGATTGGCCAATCGAATGCTCCTATCGGTGAGGGCAAGCTCCCGAACTTCGCCGTCATCGACGCGCAGGGCCGAGAGGTCGCAAGGTTGTTGACGAGTCCCTTCTCGACCGGCGCGATCCCGTTCATGTCGACGCACGTGCAGATCACCACGCCGCCGACGGCTTTCGTCTCGCGCGCCGACTCCGAGCGGTTGCAAGACGGGCTGCGCGTCCGGCTGAAGGTCGGCGGGCGTTTCCTTCCCGGCCGGCGCGAACGCACCGTGTTCGCCGACCTGCCCGGACGTAAGAGCGGCCACGTGATCGTGAGCGGGCACTACGACTCCGTCTGGCGCGGGCCCGGTGCGGTCGACAACGCATCGGGTGTCGAAGGCGTGCGCCGGGTGGGCGAGGCGCTGAAGGAGCGCGAGCTCCAGCACGGAGTTCGTCTCGTCGCGTTCGCGGCGGAAGAGATCAAGCTCACCGGTTCGCGCTGGTACGTCGACGAAGCGAAGCTGCGTGGCGAGATCGAGCAGATCCTCGGCGTCGTGAACCTCGATTGCATCGCGCACGGGGACAAGCTGCACGTGCTCGCCTCACCCGACGTGCTGCTCGGCCGCGCGGTGGAGGCGGCGCGCGTGCTCGGCCTGCTCGACCGCTACGAGCTGACGACCGGGCCGGCGACGGGAGGCGTCGACTCCCATTGGTTCGCCGAGTCCCGAGTGCCTGCGGCAACGATCCTCCACTTTCCGTACGACCAGTACCACCTGCCGAGCGACACCACCGACCTCGTCGACGACCGACGACTCGAAGATGCGGTTGCGCTCGCACTGCGACTCGTCGAGTCTCAGCTCGCGCACCCGCTCGATCGCTAATCCGGCTGCCCCATGCCCGGGAGCCCCGTGTCCTCGTCCTCAGGCGCTTCGGCGACGGGCAGGCCGGCCGCGAGCCAGGCGTCGAAGCCGCCGACCACGTCCCCGCAATCTCGGCCGAGGTTGACGAGCGTCGCAGCGGCGAGCGCCGACGAGTACCCCTGGTCGCAGACCAGGATCAGCCGCTCCCCGACGAGCGCCGGGTTGCACCACTGCTCGCTCGCGACGCGCCACTCGAGCACCGTACGCGGCACGTGCACCGCTCCGGGGATGACGCCGAAGCGCCGCCTCGACTCGCCCGAGCGTATGTCCACCAGCGCCGCGCCATGCTCGGCGGCGGCCTGCGCCTCGGCCGGGAGGTACCGGTGGATCCGCGCCGTCGCACCGGCGATCAGCTCGTCGAGCGTCACCGGCGGGAGGCTAGACTCGCTCGCGTGGTGGAGGGAGGGCTCGCGGAGCTCCACACGCATCTCGGCGGCTCGGTCGCGTCCGACATCATGTGGAGCCTCGCACACGAGCAGGGGATCGCTCTACCCGTGCGCGACTACTGGGAGTTCGACCGGCTCGTCACGGTCTCGGACCCGCGCGGCGTCCCCGACCTGGACGCGCTCGACCAGATCTACCACCTTACGGAGCTGATCCAGTCGTCGCCGCTCGCGGTCGAGCGGAGCGTGCACGCGGCGATCGGCGGCGCGTACCGCTCCCAGCGCATCACGACCCTCGAGTTGCGCTTCAACCCGATGAAGCGCAACCGCGGCGGCGAGCGCGACCTCGACCACATCATCCTCGCTGCCATCCGCGGGCTCGATCGGGCCTCGCTCGAATACCCACAGGTGCGCGCGGGCCTGATCCTGATGATGGACCGGACATTCTCGGCCGACCAGAACATGGTGATCGTCGAGAAGGCGATCCGCTACAAGCCCCGCGGAATCGTCGGCATCGACATCGCAGGGCCACGGCCTGCGGGCGCACGCTACGACTACACGCAGATCCGCGAGCATGTCGAACTCGCGCGCGACGCGGGCCTCGGCGTGACCATCCACTGCGGCGAGGAAGGCGCAGAGCACGGGGTCGCGGAGCTCGGCGTCGTGATCGAGTCCCTTCAGCCCGACCGGATCGGTCACGGCATCCTGGCGGCGCGCGAGCCGGCGCTGATGGAGGCGATCCAGGCGGCCGACATCACGCTCGAGATCTGCCCGACGAGCAACCTGCTGACAAAGGCCCTCGCGAACGAGGACGAGGTGCGCGAGGTATTCCGCACGTTCGTCGACCACGGCGTCCCGTTCACGATCGCCACGGATGGCCCGGAGATGATGCGGACACACTTGCGTGACGAGTTCGAGCTGCTTGCACGGATCGGCGCACTGGGCGATGACGAGCTGAACGCCGCGAACGACCGCGGCCACAGATCCACGTTCATCGGCGGCCGCTCCCACGCCCGCGTCTGACCCGCGGATACACCCTTCGACCGATACTTCGGCCGGCACGCGGCTCATAGCCTGCCGTGCATGCAAGCGCTACGAGACCCGTCAGGCATCACCTCGCGCCAGCGAGAGGTCGTCGAGTTGATCGCGCAGGGTCTGTCGAACGATGAGGTCGGCGAGGCTCTCGGCATCTCGCCGAGGACCGCGAAGGCCCACTGCGACGTGCTTCGACAGAAGTTGGGGGTTCCCCGCCGGCGACAGATTCCGGTCGCGTTCCGATTGCTGACGGGCGAAGACCCGTTGGCGAGCAGCCTGAAGTCGGCGCAAGCCGACGACGGGGGCTGACGGCGAAGCAGCGCCCGCGGCGACACCCTCGGCCGCGGGCGCTCCAGCCCTGGTGAAACCGAGGCGAGTGTCGTAGGTTACGAGCGGGCGAGCGGCGCGCCCAGGAGAAGGGGGGGCACGTCAGGCTTTGGCCGCAAGCACGTCCAAACCGACCGTCCGGAGAGAGCGCCGGATCATCGAGCGCCCCCGGCTCATCAAACTCCTCGACGAATCCGAGGCGCGCATCATCCTGCTCTTGGCCCCGGCCGGCTATGGCAAGACGACGCTCGCGCGCCAGTGGGCGAAGACCCTCAACGGCTCAATCTGGGTCGGCCTCACCCCGGCGCATCGCGACGTCGTGACATTTGCTGAAGACATTGCCCGTGGCATCGAGGGGTTAGGAGGCGAAGCCACGAGCTTCATAAGCGAGTTTGTCCGAGCGCAGAGTAACCCGCAGCGCGCGGCGCGCCAGGTAGCTGAGGCCCTGAGAGAACCCGCGAGGGCGGCTCGTGTCCAGTGGCTCATTCTCGATGACTACCACGAGATTGCGTCCGCTCCTGAAATTGGCGAAATGATCGCGCACCTGCAGGCCGATGGAGTCCGAGTCCTAGTGGCCTCCCGACTACGTCCTGCGTTCACGACTCAGAGGCGCATCCTTTACGGCGAAGTCATGGAACTCAACCAAGCTGACCTCGCGATGAACGACGAAGAGTCGCGCGCGGTGTTAGGTGCAAATCGGGGAGAACAGGACGAGCTGCTGCGACACGCGAAGGGGTGGCCCGCGGTACTCGCTTTGGCAGCTGTACTTGATCCCGCTCAGCCGGTCATCGGGGGAATGGAGGCCACGCTCCATCAGTACGTGGCCGACGAACTCTTTCGCACCGTCCCAATGTCGTTGCAGGCACAACTCATCTCGCTCGCTCTCTTGCCAGAGCTTTCTCGTGAATCGGTCGTCCACGCGTTCGGCGATGGATCTGGCGCTGTCTTAGATCGGGCGCGTGACCTCGGCTTTCTCGGCATCGACGACGGGATGCGCTTGCATCCGCTAATCCGCGACTTTCTGCTCGTCAAACTCGAAGAGATGCCGGAGGCTCGACCGCTGGTCGGTGCTGCGATTAACGACTGCATCGGCTCGCACGATTGGGACCAAGCACTTGATCTCGCGCGTAGGTTCTCGCTATCGAACTTCGTGCAGTCGATCCTTGAGGCCGCCTATAAGCCTTTGGTGCACAGCGGACGGATCGCGTCGCTCTCTCGAATCGCCACAGAGGTCAGAAAGACCACGACACAACCCGCGCCGGAAGCAGATCTCGTCGACGCCGAGGTGGCGTTCCGGGACGGTCAACATCACCTCGCCGCTGAGATCGCCGGTCGCGTGCGCGAGCGCCTCCACGCGGGACACGCCTTGCGCTCGCGAGCAGCTGCCATTCAGGGGGGCGCTCTGTTTCAACTCGGCATTTTCGAGGAGTCAGAGCAGACATTTGCATGCGCGCGGGACGAAGCAGCCGATGATGCAGACCTCGCGGAGGCCCTTCATGGCCTGGTTCTCGCCTCGCTATACGGCGAGCGTCCAAGTGCCGATCTCCACGTAACGGCTCTTGGTGAGCGTGCCAAACAGACCGGCGCACCCGTCGACGTGGCGCGGCATGCAGCCTCGGCGCTAGCACGAATGCGAATTGGATCCGGCTTCGTTGAGTCCCCGTTCGTGGAAGATGCGCTTCTAGCGCTACCTCGTATAGAGGATCCTCGAGTGCGGACAAGCGTGCTCACAACGCTCACCTACAGCTTGGCCCTGCAATGCGAATACGAGCGTGCGCTGGAGCTCGCCGAACAGATGATTGGGGAGACGGAGGCGTTCGGACTGCAGTTCGCGCGGCCGCACGGCCAGTGGAACCTCGCCTTCGTGAAGCTAGGGCTTCGCCGCTTTACAGAATCCGACCGCCTTCTTCAAGCAATGGAGGCCGAACTACGCATTCATCACGTTGGCCACAGCCTTCTTAACGCGCGAGTTCTGCGGTCGCGGCTTCTAATGCAGATTGGGCGCCGGGACGAGGCCTACACCCACGTCAGGTATCCCTTTCCAGACAAAGTGTCGCCCCCGATGTATGGAGAATACATCGCCACGCGAGCGCTATCTCTCAGCCTGCTGGGAAGATCGGAGGCCGCACTCGAAGATGCCGACGCCGCTACATCGACATCGGTATCGAGCGAGGTCCATGTGCTCGCGGAAGGCGCGCGGTCGATTATCGCTGCTGAATCAGGTGACGATGACGGCGCCCGGTCCGTCCTCGTTGCGGCAGATCAGCGGCGAGTGTGGGATCCCGCCATCTTGTGTCTCAGGGCGTCGCCCGTGCTTGCGGCCTCGCTCGCGCGTCAAGACGACCTCCGCGGCCGATTGGGATGGCTGTACGAACGGACGAACGACACAGCGCTCGCCCGGCGCGCCGGCCTGAGAACGCGAACCCACAGGGCGCCGTCAGATGTTCTTTCGCCGCGAGAGCGAGAGGTGCTTGAGCTCATGGCTCAAGGCTTTCGCAATCGCGAGATTGCTGCCGCATTTGTAATTTCGCAGTCGACCGTCAAAGTGCACGTTCGACACATCTTCGAGAAGCTCGGTGTACGGACCCGTACACAGGCCGTCGCGCAACTGCAAGCCCTAGCACCTCAGCCTATGCCGAGATCGCGACGTCGAGGACCGGAGTCTCGGCCTCGTGAGTCGTCATAAGTACGAACTCATTCCCGCGCGCTAGCCGGTATGCCTCATCGGCTCCAGCGAGAATCGCCTCGAACGCTGCCACCACCGCCGTGTCAAACTGAGTCTCCACCGCCTGCGCCAGACGAAGCCTCGCCACCCGACTCGGCATTGCGTCGCGGTAGGGACGGTCCGATGTCATCGCGTTGTACGCGTCCGCCACGGCGATGATCCGGGACAAGACAGGGATTTCATCTTCGGGCAATCCGTCCGGATAACCCTGCCCGTCAACTCGCTCATGGTGATGGCGAACTATGGCTGCGATTTCGGCGTACGTATCGACCTTTGCCAGTATCCGTTCTCCAATCTCGGAGTGCCGCTGCATCTCCCGTCGCTCGTCAAGACTCAGGGCGCCTGGCTTCTCGAGCAAACCGGCGGGTAGGCCGATTTTTCCAATGTCGTGCACCAGACCGCAGAGATGCGCCAACTCCTGCTTCCGCTCATCAAGACCCATACGCGCGGCGATGTCGCGCGCGTAAATCGCGACAGCGGCTGAGTGTCCCGCTGTGTACTGATCGCGCGCGTCGAGCGTGGCAATGAGCCCTTTCGCAAACGACAGGTTGGCCGCTTCGAGTTGCTTGTTCGCGTCTTGGAGATCCTTCGTGAGGCGTCGTTGCTCTTGGTACATGAGGAACCATCGCTGCGCGGCGAGCGCAGGGGCAAAGAACAGCGGGAGAGTCCAGGCCGACACGTCCTCGTATGCGAGGACGAGAACGGCGACGACTGGACTATAGAACGGGACTGACCCAACAATCACCGGGAGCAGGTGTCCGGCCGCCTCTGTCCACTTGCCGAGCCCGCGGAGCGTGAAGGTAACCGACGTAAAACCAGCATCTGCGATCTCCGCGGCGAGCGCCGCTCCCGCCGAAGCCGCGACGATTCTACCGGGGCCTGAATCAATGACGACCGCGACCGATGCTGCGGCGCCTCCGGCCAGCGCTCCGATGAGCGCTCGGTTCGACGCGTACAAAAGTCGACCCGGCGTCGGGATTGGGAGGCCCAGTGCCGAGGCACTGAAGACCGCCATTCCGGCGAGTGGACCAAACAAGACCGCGGCAAAGACCGAGGGAAACAGTGAGATAGACACTGTGAGGTTGCCGCGCAGCGTGATTTTCCCTCTCCACTCGCTGATAGCGGCAACGGTGGCAAGGCCAACTATCGCTGGGACAGATCCGAGATGAAGACCCACCACGACGAGCGTGATCGCAGTTGCTAGGGCTGCCACCATCGACGTGGTGAGATAGGCAGCGACGCGCGGGCTCAAATCGCCGAATTCTCCGGAGACCCTGCGAAATACTTGCATATCCCCCAAAAGGGTTATAAGGTCCACCTCGCCGTCAGTCCCATATCGAACGGGGGAAGTTCAATGCGTAAGTTCGTAAAGCTCATGAGCCGCGGGACACTTGCCGGCGGCTCCTGCGCCTGGTAAAGCTCGCGTAGTTAACTTGTTCGCCACGGCTTGGGCTTCACCCGTTCAGGGGATTGTCCACAGGCGGTGGAAAACCTTCTTGAAGGTCTGAAGAAGCCGTCCCCAGAAACGTCGGGCGGCTTTTTCGTGGGCTGGACTAGTTGATCAGGCCGCGGCGGAAGCCGACGGCGACTGCGTGGGCACGGCTGCGGGCCTGGAGTTTCGCGAGCAAATGGCGCACGTGGCTCTTCACCGTCTCCTCCGAAAGGAAGAGGCGGGCGCCGATCTCACGGTTCACGAGCCCGTCCGAGACGAGCTGCAGCACCTCGATCTCGCGTGCCGTGGGCTCCTGCTCGAGCTCCTGAAGCGGCGGCTGGAACGGGATCACCTCGGCGACAACGGCGTCGCGGCGGGCGGCGACGGACTCGAACCGAGCCGTGTGCTCGCGGTACCGCGTCAGGATCTCGTTGCGCTGGGCAGCGTCCACAATGGGCCTATCGGCCCTCCCTCAAGGCAGCTTTAGGACGAATTCACCCTAAAGAGTGACCTCCGGATCAGAGCCGGACCAGCTTGTGACGGCGCGCGAACAGGTACTCCGGCTCGGGCTCCTCGAGCACGCCGATCCCCTCGTCGCGGCCGGTCGCGTGGAGGATCCGGCCGCCGCCGACCCAAAAGGCGATGTGGTCGACCGGCTCGCCGTAGGTGATCAGGTCGCCGGGCCGGAGCGCCCCGACCTCGACCGCCGCCTCCTCCTGCTGGGCCGCGTCGCGCGGGACGAGCCGGCCGAGGCGACGGTAGGCCATGTGCACGAGCCCCGAGCAGTCGATCTCGCGCTCGGTCAGCCCGCCCCACAGGTACGGCGTCCCGAGATAGGAGCGCGCGATCTCGAGCGGCGAGCCGGCGCCGTCCGCGGACAGCCGACCCTCGCCCTCCTCGAGCGCCTCGTCGCGGACCCACCCCGGGTACTCGTAGGCGGTGACGACGCGCGCCCATCCGTCCCGCTGCTCGGCGACGCGCAGGGGCTCGCCGCGAAGCGCCTGCGTCACCTGCTCCGCGTCGTCCCGCGGCTCCGCGCGCACCGCCGCGGCCTGGACTGCGCAACGCACGGCCGCGAGTCTACGCTCAGCCCGTGAACGACCCGATCGTCATCGTCGACTACGACGCTGACTGGCCGGACGAGTTCGAGCGTTTGCGTGCCCGAGCGGCATCGGCCGTCGGGAAGCTCGCGCTCGCGATCGAACACGTCGGCTCGACGGCCGTCCCCGGCCTGGCGGCAAAGCCCGTGATCGACCTGGTGGTGGTCGTGGCGTCGGGTGACGTCGCCGCTGCGATCGAGCGACTCGAGGAGATCGGGTACGTCCACGTGGGGGACCTCGGCATCGACGGCCGGGACGCGTTCGATCCTCCTCCCGGCGAGACCCGTCACCATCTCTACGTCTCGCCCGAGGGCACGGAGGCGCTGCGCGCCCAGCTCGCGTTTCGGGACGCGCTCCGCCGGAGCCCGCAGCTCGCAACGGACTACGAGGAACTGAAGCGCGAGCTCGCCGTGCGCTTCCGCGACGATCGCCGGGGATACACCGAGGCGAAGACGGACTTCGTCACGCGTGCCTCCCGATCTTCGCCTCCAGCATCGCCTTCGCGCTAGGCCAGTCGTCGTCGACGATCGCGTACCAGGCCGAGTCGCGGATCGAGTCGGGCAGCTTCATGTGCTTGCGGAAGATCCCCTCGAACCGCGCACCGACCCCGAGCAGGGCACCCCGCACGCGCAGGTTGCGGGCGTCCGTCTTGAACTCGACCCGCATGGCGCCCCAGTCCTCGAACGCATTCCGGAGCAGGAGGTACTTCGTCTCGATGTTCGCGCCGGTTCCCCACTGAGGGCGTTCCAGCCACGTCCAGCCGATCTCGACCCGCTTGTGGAACGGCTCGACGTTCAGGTAACGCGAGGAGCCCACCGGCCGTCCGCCGACCACGACGACGAACGGCACCTCCGTTTTGCTCACCAGCGCCAGGTCGAACCAGCGCTCGAAGCCGAGGGTGTACATGTTCGTGTAGCGGTGGATCTGCGGCTCGCGCTCGGCTGCCTCGCGCAGGCCCTCGCGGTGCCGCTCCTCGATCGGCTCGACGCGGACGATCCGGCCTTCGAGGGCTCCGCCCGGATGCAACTCAGCCATTCGGCGTCGGCTGGTCGAGGGAGGCACGCAGGCGCGCGACGTCGTGGGGCTCTCCGAGCCGATTCACGCTCTTCAGTATCGCCGCATGGAAGCGAGCGCGGGTATTACCCTCCCTGCCTGGATGACGAACCCGCCCGACTTCGAGATCAGCGGCGGCGCTATCGCGCTGCCCGTCGCGACCGTCGCCCGCAAGAGCCCTTCGCGCCTTTTCTGGGAGCGCTTCCGCCAAGACAAGGCCGCGCTCGGTGGCGGCGTAGTGATCGCGCTCCTCGTCCTGATCGCGATCTTCGGAGGGCCATTGGCGGCATCGATCACCGGACACGGCCAGAACACGACCTACAGCACGATGACCGACGCGTACGGCGTGCCGAGGGGGCCGAACTCGCAGTTCTGGTTCGGGGCGGACGCCGCCGGCCGCGACCTCTTCGTGCGCACGATGTACGGGGCCCGCACGTCGCTGTTCGTCGGCATCGTCGCCTCGGGCCTCGCGGTCCTGATCGGGCTCGTCGTCGGCCTTGTCGCCGGGTTCTTCGGCGGGTTCGTCGACACCGTCCTCTCGCGTTTCGCGGATGTGCTCCTGGCAGTCCCTCAGATCCTGATCGCCGTCGGGATCGTCGCCGCATGCTCGACCACGAAGGACGGCTGCCTCGGCGGCCTCATCCAGCCCGGGCTCACCGTCGTGATCGCCGTGATCACGATCTTCTCCTGGTCGTACATCGCACGCATCGTCCGCGGCTTCACGCTCTCCCTCCGCGAGAAGGAGTTCGTCGAGTCCGCGCGCGCCGCCGGGGCGAGCAACACCCGGATCCTGGCAACCGAGATCTTCCCCAACCTCGTCGGCCCGCTGATCGTCTACTCGACGCTCCTGATCCCGACGAACATCCTCTTCGAGGCCGCACTCTCCTACCTCGGACTCGGCGTTCCGGCAGACGAGGCGTCGTGGGGCTCGATCCTCAGCGACGCCTCCCAGCTCTACGACGTCGCCTGGTGGCTCATGCTGTTCCCCGGCGCGTTCTTGATCATGACGACATTGGCCTTCAACCTGCTCGGCGACGGCTTGCGCGACGCCTTCGACGTCAGAGCCGAGCGATGACCTTGACCCCCAGAAAGGAGCAAGTGCACATGAGGAGATACGTCCGGCCCGCGATCTACGTCGCGGCCGTGATGCTGCTCGCGGCGACCGCCGCCGGTTGCGGCAGCAAGAAGTCGTCGGGGAACACCTCGACGACCGCGTCCGGCGGCGGTGTCATCGGCTCGGGCGCCTACGACAGCGGCTCGGCAAAGAAGGGCGGCGTGTACCGCATCGGCTGGGAGCAGTCGTTCGGGTTCACCGACAACTTCGACCCGACAGGCGAATACCTCGGGAACGCGTGGGGCCTGTACTCGAACCTGATGCTCCGTTCCCTCGTCGGGTACAAGCACCAGCCGGGCGCCGCGGGCAACGATCTGATCGGCGACCTGGCCACCGACGTGCCGACGCCGACCGATAACGGACTGACGTACACCTACACGATCCGCGACGGCGTCAAGTGGAGCCCGCCGGTCAACAGGGCCGTGACCTCGAAGGACGTCGCCTACGCGATGAACCGGCTCGCGAACCCGGATGACGGACAGGAGTACGGGTTCTACTACACCGTGATCAAGGGCTGGGACGCGGTGGCGAAGGGCACCGCCAAGACGATCTCCGGCATCTCGACACCCGACGACAAGACGATCGTCATCCACCTGACGAAGGCGACCGGCGACTTCAACCGCCGCATGTCGATGCCGGCAACGGCGCCGATTCCCGAAGAGGTCGGCAGCTGCTTCGAAGGCAAGGCGGGCGACTACGGGCGCGACGTCGTGTCGAACGGTCCGTACATGCTCAAGGGGATGGACGCGGTGAAGCTGCCGTGCTCAGCGCTCAAGCCCGCAAGCGGCTACGACGGCGCCGACGGGAACCACCTGATCCTCGTTCGCAACCCGAACTACGACCAAGCGACCGACGACGTCCGGAAGAACTACGTCGACGAGTTCCGGTTCGTCGTGAACTCGAACGCCGACGACATCTTCGCCAAGGTTCAAGCCGGTCAGCTCGAGGACGAGGTCTCGTCCCCGGCCCCGAAGACGATCCGCCAGTACGCAACGGATCCGAACCTGAAGCCGCGGATGATTCCCAACGTCGGTGACCGCGTCAACTACTTCTCGATGACGCTTACGCAGCCGCCGTTCGACGACGTCCACGTTCGCAAGGCAATGAACTGGATCATGGACAAGGCTGCATTGCAGAAGGCATGGGGCGGGCCGATCCCGGCGTCGATCGCCGGGCACATCGTCCCACCCGTCCTCTACAACAACGGTCTCGCCGAGTACGACCCGTATTCGACGCCGAACAACGCCGGCGACCTCAACAAGGCGATGGCGGAGATGAAGCTGTCGAAGTACGACCCGGGCAAGACTGGCAAGTGCACCGCCTCGGCGTGCAAGGGAGTGCTGACGATCGCAGACACCCGCGGCGTCGACACGCGCATGGTCCCGATCCTCCAGGAGGACGCCGCGAAGATCGGGCTCAACCTGAAGGTGCGCGCGATCAACGGTGCGTACACCACGATCCAGACCCCCTCGAAGAACATCCCGCTGTCCGAGCGGCCGAGCTGGGGGAAGGACTACGCAGACCCGTACACGTTCTTCGGTGAGCTGCTCGACGGCAGGGCGATCATCAAGTCGGGCAACTCGAACTTCTCCCTCGTCGGTCTGACACCGGCGAAGGCGAAGGAAGTCGGTGCGACGGGCAGCATCAACAACGTGCCGAGCGTCGACAAGGACATCGACACATGCTCGGCCAAGCTCGCCCAGGACCGCACGACGTGCTGGGAAAACCTCGACAAGAAGTTGATGGAGCAAGTCGTGCCCTGGATCCCGTACCTGTGGCCGAACAACGTCTTCATCGTCGGTCCCACGGTTACCCACTGGAACTACGACCAGTTCACGGACGGCCCGGCCTACTCGCTGGTGTCCGTCAAGCAGTAACGACGACGGGGCGGGGCCACGGGTTCGACCCCGTGGCCCCGCCGCTAGCTTCGCTCAAGCCAACATGACCTTCTACATCGCCCGCCGCCTGCTCTGGACCGTCGTGGTCGTCGCCTGCGTGCTGGCGATCACGTTCGCCGTCTTCTACCTGCTGCCGGCCGGCGATCCCGCGCTGCGCTTCGCCGGGAAGAACCCGAACGACGCGCAACTCGCGCTCATCCGCCACCGGCTCGGGCTCGACCAAGCGTGGTACGTGCAGTTCGGCAAGTTCTCGAAGAACTTCTTCGTCGGCGACAGGTACGGCTGGCCGGGCCTCGGCTACACGTTCGCCGGCCAAAACTCGGTCAAGAATCTGATCTATGCGCGGGCGCCGCGGACGCTGCTGCTGATCGCCGGCGCCGCGATCATGTGGCTGATAGCGGGCGTCTCGATCGGAGTGCTGTCGGCGGTCAAGCGACGAACCATCACCGACCGAGTCGCGATGGGCTTCGCGTTGTTCGGGATCTCGACGCCCGTGTTCTGGCTCGGCCTGATGTCGCTCTACATCTTCTGGCGCCAGCTCGGCTGGACTGCGGGCACCGGCTATGTCTCCCCGGTCGACAGCGTCACCGGGTTCTTCTCGCACATGATCCTCCCTTGGACCGTGCTCGCACTTCTGTACGCCGCGTTCTACGCCCGCATCACACGCAACAACCTCCTGGAGACGCTCGGTGAGGACTACATCCGAACCGCGCGCGCGAAGGGGCTGTCGGAACGGACGGTGATCTTCAAGCACGGACTGCGCGCGAGCTTGACGCCGATCGTCACGATGTTCGGCCTCGACATCGCACTCCTCGTCGGCGGTGCGGTGATCACCGAGTCGGTGTTCAACCTCCAGGGGTTGGGGTACACCGCGATCAACAGCGCGCTGCAGCAGGACCTGCCGCTCGTGCTCGGCGTCGTGCTGCTGGCCTCGGTCGCCGTCGCGCTTGCGAACCTGATCGTGGACGTGCTCTATGCGTTCATCGACCCGCGCGTCCGCTACGGATGAGCAGCGAGCGCCGCCTGCTCGACGTTCGCGGCCTGACGGTCCGCTTCCCCACCTCGGACGGCGTCGTCCAGGCGGTGTCCGACGTCTCGTTCACGCTCTCGCGCGGCGAGACGCTCGGCGTGGTCGGCGAGTCGGGATCCGGGAAGAGCGTGTCGAACCTCGCGATCATGGGGCTGCTCAACCGGCAACGCACGACGATCAGCGGCGAGGTCGAGTTCTTCGGCCGCAACCTGCTGACGCTGTCACAGGACGAGCTGCGAAAGATCCGCGGCAAGGACATCGCCATGGTCTTCCAGGATCCGTTCGCGTCGCTCCACCCCATGTACCGCGTCGGCTCGCAGATCGCCGAGGCAGTGCTCGCACACGAGGACGTCGGCAAGGACAAGGCCTTCGCGCGAGCGGTCGAGATGCTCGACCGCGTCGGCATTCCGAATGCGAAGTCGCGCGCGCGCGACTACCCGCACCAGTTCTCGGGCGGGATGCGCCAGCGCGCGATGATCGCGATGGCGCTCGTCCACAATCCAGACGTGCTGATCTGCGACGAGCCGACGACCGCGCTCGACGTCACGGTGCAGGCGCAGATCATCGAGTTGATCGAGGACGTAAAGCGCGAGTTCGACATCGGCGTGATCCTCGTGACGCACGATCTGGGCGTGATCGCGGAGACCGCGAACGCCGTGATGGTGATGTATGCGGGCCGGATCATGGAGCACGGGCCGGCCGCCGAGATCTTCGCGCAGCCGCAGCACCCGTATACGTGGGGACTCCTCGACTCGATGCCGACGATCGAGCGCCGGCTCGAAGCCCTCGTCCCGATCGACGGCTCGCCCCCGTCGGGATGCCCATTCCACCCGCGCTGCCGGTACCGGTTCGAGCCGTGCCCTGTCGATCGGCCGCCGCTCGTCGCTCCCGCTCCCGAGGCCCATCCCGACGCGTGCCACCTCGCGTGGGAGGACAAGGTTCGCGAGGGCGCCAAGCGCTCGATCGCCCGGCTCGGAGACGCCGCGTGAGTAGCGGCAACGGCAACCTCGTCGAGCTCGAGCGCCTGACGAAGCACTTCGCGGTGCGGCAGGGCGTGTTCGCGCGCGGCAAGGCCCAGGTGCACGCGGTCGAGGACGTGACACTGACGGTGCGGCGCGGCGAGACGCTCGGCATCGTCGGCGAGTCCGGCTGTGGCAAGTCGACGACGGCGCGCCTCATGCTGCGCCTCCTCGACCCGACCTCCGGAGTCATTCGCTTCGACGGGCAGGACATCTCGAAGCTCTCACAACACGCGCTGCGGCCCCTTCGCCGCGAGATGCAGATGATCTTCCAGGACCCGTACTCGTCGCTGAACCCGCGCAAGACGGTCGGGCAGATCGTCGGCGCCCCATTCGCGATTCACGGCCAGCGGAACGCGAAGACGCGCGTGCAGGAGCTACTCGAAACCGTCGGCCTGAGCCCGGAGCACTACAACCGGTATCCGCACGAGTTCTCCGGCGGGCAGCGGCAGCGGATCGGCGTCGCGCGCGCGCTTGCGCTCAACCCGAAGCTGATCGTCTGCGACGAGCCCGTCTCTGCACTCGACGTGTCGATCCAGGCGCAGATCCTCAACTTGCTGCGCAACCTGCAAAAAGACTTCGCGCTCACGTACGTCTTCATCTCGCACGACCTCTCGGTGATCAGGCAGATCGCCGACCGGATCGCCGTCATGTACCTGGGGAAGGTCGTGGAGCTCGGCGACAGCGAGTCGATCTACGAGCACCCGAAGCACCCCTACACGGCAGCGCTACTCTCAGCGGTGCCGCGCGCGTCGACGGGCGGCCGCGAGCGGATCGTCCTCAGCGGCGACGTCCCATCGCCGGTCGACCCGCCCCAGGCCTGCGTCTTTCATCCGCGCTGCCCGCGCTTCCACGCCGGCCACTGCGACGTGGAGACGCCGCAGCTGCGCGAGCTCGGGCCGCACCAGCTGGCGGCGTGCCACTACCCGCTCGAAAAGTGGCCGATGACCGACGACGAGATCCGTCAAGCCGAAGGCGCGCTGCGGGCCGACAGACCGCACCTCGAGGGTGCCTCGACCGAGGCCTGATCGACGACTACTGGAACGTGTCGACGTAGAGCCGGACCGCCGACACCTGGACGAACCCCAGCCGCTCGGCGATCGGCTTCGACATCCGCCCGGCCTGGATCGTCAAGGCCGGCGTCCCGCGCTCTTCGGCGAGCCGCCAGCGCGCAACCACCAACGCTCGGTAGACACCGCGGCCGCGCGCGTGCGAGAGGACCGCGCCGCCGAAGAGGTTGACGCCCGCAGCTGCGAGCACGGCGGTCGCCGAGCCGACGATGTGGCCGTCGACGAGAGCGACGAACCCGCGCCCCGGGTTGGCCGGATCAACCGACTCCTCGTAACGCTCCGGGAGGCCCGCCTCGATCTCGGCGCGCATCGCGGGTGTGACGTCGAAGGAGTCCATCGAGACGCGGGCACCGCCCGCGAACTCCTCGAAGGAGCTGACCGCCTTCACCTCTACCGCCTCGAGACTCGCATCGTCGGGCGCCGTCACGAGCGCCATCGCGTTCTCGATCGCCTCGAAGCCAGGCGTGTCTTCGTTCACCAGCCCGCGCTCCTCGAGCGCGGGCGCGAGGTGCGCGTACTCCGGCGTGATCCACCACGCGAGGATCGACTTGCCGCGGGCGCGAGCGACGGCGCGTGCGGCTTCGACGGCGCGCGGGATCCCGGCTGCATCGACGTCGAGCGGTTCGACGCACTGCGCGAGCGGAAACGGCGTCATGACGACGATTGCCCCGTCGATCTCCACCTTCTCGTAGCCGGTCGGCGGGATCGGCAGCTCTCGCATCGGATGCTCGGCGAGCTGCCTGACCGCGTCCGGAATGATGACCTGCGCCGCCACGAGGTCAGCCTAGGCTAAGACAGAGGTGTCTGACACCCCAGCGGGGTGTCAGACACCGATACGCAGCGAGTTACGCAGCGAGTCCGGCGAGCTCGCGCAGCGCGGCGAGGCGCGAGAGGGCCTGGCCCTCGAGCTGCCGGACGCGCTCGCGCGTCAGGTCGAGCTCGTGGCCGATCGCCTCGAGCGTCCACGGCTCGCCCTCGAAGCCGAACCGCAGCTCGAGGATCCGCCGTTCGCGCTCGGGGAGCGCATCGAGTGCCTTGCGGATGTTCTGACGCCGGAGCGACTCTTCCGCCTCGTCGAACGGATCTGCAGCCTCGCGGTCGGCGAAGAGATCGCCGAGCTCGCCCTCGTCGTCGGCGCCGACCGTCTGGTTCAGGGAGACGGACGCGGACGCGGCGGAGAGCGCCTCGTCGACGTGCTGCAACGGGAGGCCGGTCGCCTCCGCCAGCTCCTCCTTCGTCGGCTCGCGACCGAGCTCCACCTCGAGCCGGCGCGCCGCGCGCGACAGCTTCTGCTGCCGCTCGACGACGTGCACCGGCACGCGGATCGTGCGCGCGTGGTTCGCGACCGCGCGCTGCACGCTCTGGCGGATCCACCAAGTCGCGTACGTGGAGAACTTGTACCCGCGCCGCCAGTCGAACTTCTCGACCGCGCGGTTCAAGCCGAGCGTTCCCTCCTGGATCAGGTCGAGGAACGGGACGCCGAGGCCGCGGTACCCCTTCGCGATCGAGACCACGAGCCGGAGGTTCGACTCGATCATGCGGCGCTTCGCGCGACCGTCGCCGCGTTCGATCGCCTTTGCAAGGACGACCTCTTCGTGGGCGGTAAGCAGCTTGTGCTTGCCGACGTCGGCCAGGAACAGCTGCAGGCTGTCGCCGGCGCCCGACGGTGCATCCGCTTCGTAGACGACCGGCTCGGGCTGCGCCTTCTTCTTGCGCTCCTCGAGGACCGGCTCGCGAACCTCGAGGCCGATGCGCTCGAGCTCCTTCACGACGTCAACCTGCCCCGCGTCGTCCAGGTCGTTCTCAATCGCAAACGCCTCGAGCTCAGCCGGTTCGATCCAGCCGCGCTCCTCACCCGCCTCAATGAGAGAGCGGGCGCTCTCGGTCTCAAGAAGTTCGGTCAGCTGGCTCTGA
>JBJMKB010000008.1:0-45484 GCA_045806045.1 Gaiellaceae bacterium
CAGCCCTGCGCACCGAGCCACGGGATCGACCAGTCGCGGTTCACGGCCCCGACCAGCGCCATCACGATCGTCGGGAAGAGCACGAGGAAGCCCCAGAAGATCAGCGCGTGCATCACACCCGGCAGCAAGCGCTGGAACAGCTTCTTCTGGCCGAGGACGATCGTGACCTCGTTCTCGACGCGGCCCGGGATGTCGTCGAAGCGCTCGGTCGGCTTCGCGGCGCGCACGAGGCGCCAGAGGAATCTCGCGCGCCGCGCGAAGAGCGTGCCGGCGGCGGCGAGCACCGCCGCGAGGGCGAGCGCGCCGGCGAACGTCGCTATCCCCGGACCCGCTTCAGCTCGGCGGTGATCGCCGGCACGACCTCGTGCAGGTTCCCGATCACCGCATAGTCCGCGTGGCCGAAGATCGTCGCCTCCGGATCCTCGTTGATCGCAAGCAGCTTCTTCGCGCCCTTGCAGCCGGCGATGTGCTGAGTGGCCCCGCTGATCCCGCAGGCGATGTAGAGGTCGGGCGAGACCTTCGTGCCCGTCTGGCCCACCTGGTCGGTATGCGGCCGCCAGCCCGCGCTCGTGACGACGCGGGAGCAGCCGACGGCGCCGTCGAGCAGCGCCGCGAGCTCCTCGAGGATCGCGAAGCCCTCGGCCGACCCGACGCCGCGCCCGCCCGAGACGACGACCTTCGCGTCGGCGAGCGAAACCTTGCCGCCGGTGTCCGGCGCGACGTGCTCGACGACCTGAACGGCGCCCGCCACGTCGGGCCGCAACACCTCCGCTTGTGTCGAGTCAGCAGTTGCCGCGAAGGCGAACGGCGCCGCGGTGAGCAGCCTGCGCGGCGCGTGAATCCGCGCCTCTTCGAGGAGCGTGCCGCCCCACCGCTGGCGCGTCACCTCCTCGCCCCGCACCTCGGTGACGTTCGCCGCGAAGGGAAGGTCGAGCTGCGCCGCGACATGCGCGAGCAACTCGTTGCCACGGTCCGAGCCGGGACCGACGATGTCGGCGTCGCCCGCCGCTTCGATCAGCGCCGAGGCCCACGCAGCCGGCGCATACGACCCGTCGAACGAGACCGCGCGCACCTCGCCGAGCGACTGCGCGAGCGTCGCGGCCTGCAGCGACAGCTCGTCGTCCGTCTCGACGAAGAGGAGAACGCTCACGCCACGCCCAGCTTCTGCATCACCTCGACGACCGCCGGTGCAGCGTCGGCGCCGTTCCCGAGAACCTCGGCCTGCTTCCCCTGCCCCGCCGGCACCACGAGGCGAAGCTTCTCGAGCTTCGACTCCGGGCGCGAGACGGCCTTCGCGTCGACCGGCTTCCTCTTCGCACGCAGCTTCGCGGGGACGGACGGATACCGCGGCAGGTTCAGTCCCTCCTTCACGGTGACCAGCGCGGGAAGCGCCACGTCGTACACGTCGCGACCTCCCGCGACCTCCTGCTCGAGCCGCGCGCGTCCGTCGGCGAGCGCGATCGCCTTGACCCCGGTGACGACGGGCAGGCCGAGCGCGTACGCGACACGGATCCCGACCTGGAAGCCCGACGCATCTGCGGACTCGTTGCCGAAGAGGATCAGGTCGAACGGTTCTTCTGCGCGGATCGCCTCGACGAGCGCGGCCGCTGTCGCCTGTGCGTCCCACTCCTCGTCGGTGACGAGGTGGATCCCGCGGTCGGCGCCGAGCGCCATGCACTCGCGCAGCTGCTCCTCCGCCTCGGGCGGCCCGAGCGTCAGCACGACGACCTCGCCACCTTGCGCTTCCACGATCCGCGCGGCTTCCTCGACGCCGCACTCCTCGTGCGGCGAGATCGTGAAGCCGAGATGCCGCGTCTGGATCGACTGCTCGTCGTCGGTGAGAACCATCTTCCCGCCGGTGATCGGCACACGCTTGACGGCACAAAGGATCCTCACGTCTCGAGCCTCATGATTTGACCCGTGAGTTGTCGGGATCGAAGACGGGCGTCGAGTCGTCCGTCGCGACGGTCACCGGATACTGCTCGCCGAGATACTCGACGAGCAGCTCCTCACCGACGTTCGCGCTCTCCGGGGGCAGATACGAGAGCAGGATGTGCTTGCCGAGGGACGGCCCTGCTCCGGCCGAGGTGACGTAGGAGCGGCGCCCGTGCGCGTCGACCAACGGCTTGCCGTCGCGCGACAGCACGGGCTCGCGACCGAGCATGTAGCGCTTCGTGCCGTCCTTCGACGTGTGGTCGTCGACGGTCAGCGTGCACATGGTGGCGACCGGCTCCGTCTCTCGATGCTTGACGTGCGCCTCCTTGCCGATGAAGTCGGGGCTCTTCACTCTGCCCCATGCCATGCCGGCCTCGACGACGTCGTAGTCGGCGTCGAGCTCGGCGCCGAACGCGCGGTAGCACTTCTCGAGCCGCCCGGTCGTGCCGTAGACGCCGATTCCCGCGGGCACGATCCCATGCGGCCGGCCGGCCTCCCAGACGAGATCCCAGAGCTTCGCGCCTTGCTCCATCGGCACGTAGAGCTCCCAGCCGAGCTCGCCGACGTACGAGATGCGCGACGCGAGCACGCGCAGCGAGTCGATCTCGATCTCGCGGCACGAGGCGAACGGGAAGCCCTCGTGGGAGACGTCGTCCGAGGTCAGCGACGCCAGGATGTCACGAGCGCGCGGCCCCCACAGGCCGAGCGTCGTGTACGCGGACGTGAGGTCGGTGATCTGCGCCGAACCGTCGACGGGGCGGTGGTCCGAGTACCACTTCAGGTCGGCCATGCCGTGCGCACCGCCCGTTACGACGCGGAACTGCTCGTCGCCGAGGCGCATGACGGTGAGGTCGCTCTTGAAGGTGCCGCTCGGTGAGAGCACCGGCGTGTAGACGACCCTGCCCAGCGCGACATCCATCTGGCGCATCGAGACCGTCTGCACGGTCTCGAGCGCGCCGGGGCCTGTGATGTCGAAGATGCAGAACGCTGTCAAGTCGAACATCGCGGCGCGGTCGCGCATCGCGAGATGCTCGGCATTCATGATCGGCGACCACCAGCGCGACTCCCACTCCGCCTCGCGCATGTTGATCTGCTCGCCGTACTCCTCGAGCAGCTTCGCATTCGACTCGTACCAGTGGGGACGTTCCCAGGCGGCTACCTCGTAGAAGACGGCGCCGAGCGCCTGCTCGCGCTCGTAGTACGGCGAGAGGCGCACGCCCCGATTCGACTCCCATTGCTCGTTCGGATGCACGATCCCGTACGTCTTGTTGAATCCCTCTGCACTACGCGCCTTGACGTTCGCCGTCGTCTTCTGGCAGTCGTAGAAACGCGCGATGTCGGACGACTGCAGGTCGATCTCCGACTCGCCGTGCGTCATCCACTCGGCCACCGCCTTCCCCACGCCCGGCCCCTCCTTCACCCACACGGCGGCCGTCGACCAGAGGCCCTTCACCTCCGGCGTCTCACCGAGCAGCGGCAGTCCGTCGGGGGTCAGCGAGAGGAGACCGTTGATCGCGTACTTGATCCCGACCGACTCGTCGTTCAGCACGTCCGGGATCAGCTCGAGCGCGTCCTCCATCTGCCGCTCGAAGTCTTTCTCGGTGAACGGGAGCTCGGTCGGCGAGAGTGCAGCCTCCTCGTTCGACGGGATGTCCTCGGCGTCGTGGAGGATCGCGCGATGCGCGTACGACCCGATCTCGAGGCCGCTTCCGTCTTGCCGCTCGTACATGTTCGTGTCCATGTCGCGCACGATCGGGAACTCGATCACGCCCTTCGTGTCCTTGAAGTGCGGGACGGGACCGACGTCGATCATCTGGTGGACAGCGGGCGTCAGCGGGATCGACGCGCCCGCCATGCGCGCAATCTTCGGCGACCAGACGCCGCACGCGACGACGATGGTGTCCGTCGCAATGTCGCCGCGCGAGGTGCGAATGCCGGTCACGCGACCGCGCTCGACGTCGATGCCGAGGACCTCGGTGTTCGCGAAGACCGACAGCGCGCCCTTCTCCTGCGCGCGCTCACGCGCAATCGTTCCGAAGCGGAGCGAGTCGACGATGCCGACCGACTCCGTATAGAAGCCGCCGACGATCACCGACTCCTCGATGTACGGCACGAGCTCCTTCACCTGCGCCGGCGTCAGGATCGACACGTCGTCGATCGCCCACGCCTTCGCCGACGACATTCGCCGCTGCAGCTCCTGCATCCGCTCCTCGGTGCGCGCGACCTCGATCCCGCCGCTCTGGGTGAACACGCCCGCCTCGCGGTACTGGCGTACCGAGTCCGCCGTCAGCTGCGTCATCTCCTTCGAGTGGTCGACCGGGAAGATGAAGTTCGATGCGTGTCCGGTCGAGCCGCCGGGATTCGGCAGCGGGCCCTTGTCGATCAGCACGAGGTCCGTCCAGCCGAGCTCGGCGACGTGGTAGACGAGGCTGTTGCCGACGATGCCGGCGCCGATCACGACGGCCCGGGCGCTGGCGGGAAGCGCGGAGGTCTCAGTCATGCCGCTGATATATCACGACTCGAGGAGGACGTCGCGCATCGCCTCCTCGAAGTGCTCGACGTGCGCGCGCATCAGCCGGGCCGCGTGCTCTCCCTTGCCACGCGCGACCGCATCGAGGAGCGCGTAGTGCTCGCCGACCGCCGCCGGAAGGGCCTGGGTGCGCTCGAGCGCGAGCATCCAGATGCGGAGCGCATGGGTGTAGTACCACTCGAGCGTTTCCTCGAGCAGCTGGTTGTGGGTCGTCCGGTAGATCGTCCGGTGGATACGCTCGTCGAGATGAATCAGTGACCGGTCGTCGCGGCGCGGCTTGTCGGCGAGTTCCTCCATCACTGCGTCGATCTCGTCCAGATCGGTGCGCGTAGCCCGCTCTGCAGCGAGCCTCGCCGCCTCCGGCTCGAGCACGGCGCGCACCTCGCACAGGCGCGCCAGGTCGCGCACGTCGACCGTCGTCACAAACATGCCGCGCCTCGGATAGACCTCGACGAGTCGCTCGAGGGCGAGCCGCCGGAGCGCCTCGCGCACCGGAGTGCGGCCGATTCCGAGTCGGGCCGTCAGCTCGGGCTCCGTGATCGCAGCGCCCGGCGCAAGCTCGAGCGAGACGATCAGCTCGCGCAGCGCGTAGTAGGCCTGGGCGGCCAGCGAGGCTGCCTCGCCCGGGGGCGGCGCGAGAAGCCGAGCCGAGCCTGCCCTAGCCACGGAGATATATTACTCGTATCCTCCGCGTCGATCACTCGACCGAAAGGACGACCTTGGATACGACGATGCCTTCGTCACTCCGGATCGCGCAGGAGGCAGAGCTCCGGCCGATCACCGAGATCGCCGCTGCCGCCGGGCTCCTCGACGACGAGGTCGAGCCGTACGGCCGCTACAAGGCGAAGATCGACCTGGCGGTACTCGACCGGCTCGCCTCGAGGCCGGACGGCAAGCTGATCGACGTCACCGCGATCACGCCGACCAAGGCGGGCGAGGGCAAGACGACCACCTCCGTGTCGCTGACGCAGGGGCTCGGGCACATCGGCAAGAGCGTCGCGCTCTGCCTGCGCGAGGCGTCGCTCGGTCCAGTGTTCGGGATCAAGGGCGGCGCCGCGGGCGGCGGCTACACGCAGGTCGTCCCGATGGAGGACATGAACCTCCATTTCACCGGCGACATCCACGCGATCGGCGCGGCGAACAACCTGCTCGCCGCGATCCTCGAGGCGCACCTGCTCCACGGGAACAAGCTCGGCGTCGATCCGCTGTCGGTCAGCTGGCGCCGCTGCATCGACATCAACGACCGCGCGCTGCGCGACGTCGTGGTCGGGCTGGGCGGAAAGGCGAACGGCTATACGCGGCAAACCGGCTTCGACATCACCGCCGCGTCGGAGGTGATGGCGATCGCAGCCGTCGCGTCCGACCTCCAGGATCTGCGCGCACGGCTCGGCGCGATCACAGTCGCGCAGACGTTCGAGGGCGAGCCGGTCACAGCCGAGCAGCTGCGCGCGGCGGGGTCGATGGCCGTGCTGCTCAAGGAGACGATCAAGCCAAACCTCGTGCAGACGCTCGAGGGCCAGCCGGCGTTCGTGCACTGCGGTCCCTTCGCGAACATCGCACACGGCAACAACTCGGTCGTCGCCGATCGCGTCGCGCTGAAGCTCGCGGACTACGTGGTGACCGAGAGCGGCTTCGGCTCCGACATGGGCATGGAGAAGTTCATGGACATCGTCTGCCGGCTCGGCAACCTTCGCCCGGACGCGGTGGTGCTCGTCGCGACGGTGAAGGCGCTGAAGCACCATGCGAAGGATCCCGACGGTGGGGCCGACGCGATCGAGATCGGCGCACAGAACCTCGCGCGCCACCTTTCGATCGTCCGCGAGTTCGGACTGAACGCGGTCGTGGCGGTCAATAGGTTCCCCGGCGACACGGACGAGGAGATCGAGCTCGTCCGCCGGCTGGCCCTCGAGCACGGCGCCTACGCCTCGGAGGTCAACGACGGCTTTACACGGGGCGGGGCCGGCGCGGAGGCCCTCGCGGAGGCGGTCGCCGCTGCAACCGAGGAACCATCCCATTTCGACTACCTGTACCCGCTCGATTGGCCGATCGAGGACAAGATCGAGGCAATTGCAAAACGTGCGTATGGAGCCGACGGGGTCTTCCTTCAGCCCGCCGCACGCGCAAAGATCCAGATGTTCAACAAGGCCGGCCTGGACAAGCTGCCGATCTGCATGGCGAAGACGCACCTCTCCCTCTCACACGACCCGACCCTGGCGAATGCGCCCACCGGGTTCACCGTCGGCGTACGCGACCTGCGCGCCTACACGGGAGCCGGTTGGATCGTCGCGCTCTGTGGCGACATGCAGACGATGCCGGGGCTCGGCAAGTCGCCGGCGGCGTTCGACGTCGACATCGACGAACACGGCGAGACGGTTGGCCTCTTCTAACCGCAACGGTGACGCCAGGCCGCTGATCCGCGCCGAGGGGATCTGGAAGATCTTCGGCAAGAACGCGGGCAAGGTGATCGGGACGGCGGATGCCGACCTCTCGCGCGCCGACCTGCGTGCGAAGACGGGCTGCGTCGCAGCGGTGCGCGACGTCTCGTTCGATGTCTACCCCGGCGAGGTGTTCGTCGTCATGGGCCTCTCCGGCTCGGGCAAGTCGACGCTCGTGCGCACGCTGATTCGACTGATCGAGCCGACCGCGGGACGCATCGAGGTCGACGGCAAGGACGTGACGGCAGCAAGCCGCGACGAGCTGCTCCAGATGCGGAGGCACACGTCCTCGATGGTCTTCCAGCACTTCGGGCTCCTCGCGCATCGCACGGTGCTCGACAACGTCGCGTTCGGGCTCGAGGTTCAGGGCATGTCGAAGGGCGACCGGCACGCGCGCGCGAACGAGGTGCTGAAGCTCGTCGGACTTGAGGACGCGGCGACCCAGTTCCCGAACGAGCTCTCGGGCGGCATGCAGCAGCGGGTCGGGCTGGCACGCGCGTTCGCCGTCGATCCGAAGGTGATGCTCTACGACGAGCCGTTCAGCGCCCTCGACCCTTTGATCAGGCGCGACATGCAGGACGAGGTGTGCCGCCTGCAAGAGGAAACGGGAAAGACGATGGTCTTCATCACGCACGACCTTCCGGAGGCGCTCCGCCTCGGAAGCCGCATCGCGATCATGCGCGACGGCCGGATCGTTCTGCTCGGCTCGCCCGAGGAGCTCGTCGGTTCCCCGGCCGACGAGTACGTCGAGAACTTCGTGCGCGACATCCCGCGCAGCCACGTGCTGACGCTGCGCTGGATCATGCGGGACGCGCGCGCAGGCGAGGAGGACGGCCCGAGGCTGGACGTCGCGACGACAGTCAAGCGCGCCGTGCCGGTGATCGTCGGGAGCGAGCGGCCCGTCTGCGCCGTCGAGGACGGCAGGGTCGTCGGCGTCGTCGACCAGGAAGCGGTGCTGACGGCGATCGCGGGCGAAGGCGACTAGCGCACGATGGCCGTCGCCGAGCGCGCCCTCCCCCTCCCCAGGTCGCTCCCGGCGCCGTGGTGGCGCGGTCGCTTCGGCGTCGCTGTGCTCGTCGTCGTCGCAATGGTGATCGCATATCTTGGCTGGAAGAACCATTGGGCGTGGCCGGCCGCACTGACCTGGAACTCGCTCTCGCCCCATCTCGACCGCTTCCAGGCGTGGCTGTCGAACAACCGGAACGTCGACCACCCGAACGTCGCATTCGCGATCTTCAACGGCTTTGCGGACTTCCTCGACCATCTCGTCGGCTGGCTGACGAGCTTCTTCTACAAGCTGACCTGGGCGGGCACCGTCGTGCTCGCGACGCTCGTGGTGCTGCGCTTCGGCGGCCGGCGCGCGGCCGTTGGCGTCCTCTTCGCGTTCCTGGCCTTCGCCGCGCTCGGGCTGTGGGACGAGAGCATGCAGACGTTCGCGCTCACGCTCGCCGCGGTCAGCCTCTCGCTGGCCGTCGGCATCCCGCTCGGCGTGCTCGCGGGGCGGTCGGCACGCTTCAACCGCGTCGTCACGCCCGTGCTCGATGCGATGCAGATCGTGCCGGCATTCGCGTACCTGATGCCCGTCGTGATCCTGTTCTCCGTCGGCCCGGGTGCCGCGGTCGTGACGACGATGATCTACGCGGTTCCGCCGGCGATTCGAATCACGGCGCTCGGCATTCGCGGCGTCCCCGAGAACACGGTCGAGGCGGCGACCGCGCTCGGCTCTACGCGGTGGCAGGTGCTCACGAAGGTGCAGCTACCCCTCGCGCGGCGCATGCTGCTGCTCTCCGTCAACCAGACGATCCTCTTCGCGCTCTCGATGGTCGTGATTGCGGGACTGATCGGCGGCGCCGGCCTCGGCGACTCGGTCACGAACGGCCTCTACACCGATCCCGCGCTTGCGGTGCTGGCGGGTGCGGCGATCGTGATCATGGCGATCGCGCTCGACCGCGCGACGGAAGCGATCGCGAACCGGACGGATCCGGCGCAGCGCCACCTGACAGAGGAGAAGTCGCGCAAGCTGCGCCTCTACACGGGCGCGTGTGCGACCGGGGTCGTCCTCGCGGTCGTGCTCGGGCACGCGCTCCATGCGGGGGCGGTCTGGTCGCGATGGACGGCGCAGGATTGGCTCCGGGCACGCGTGCAGAACGCGCTCGACTACGTGCAGAACCCCGGCACGTTCCTCTTCCGGAACATCACGAACCCGACCGGCAACTTCATCGTGCAGCACGGGATCCAGCCCCTGCGCAGCTTCTTCATCGAAACGCCGTGGCCGGCGACGTTCGTCGGCCTCGTGCTGATCGCCTACCTGCTGAGCGGCCGCCGTCCCGCGATCATCGCGGCGCTGATGCTCGCCGTCGTCGGTGTCGTCGGCGAGTGGCCGAACGCCATGGACACGTTCTCGCAGGTCCTCGTGGGGACGTTCCTGACCGTGATCGTCGGCTTCGTGCTGGGCGTCTGGGCGGCCGAGAGCGTGCCGGTGGCGAAGACACTGCGCCCGATCAACGACGTGCTTCAGACCCTGCCGCAGCTCGTCTACATCATCCCCTTCATCTACCTCATGCCGGTGTCCGGCGTCCCGGGCGTCGTTGCGTCGGTGCTGTACGCATCGCCCGTGATGATCCGGCTCGTGCAGCGCGGGATCGAGGGCGTTTCTGTCGAGTCGGTCGAAGCGGCGACCGCGTTCGGCGCAACACCGTTGCAGGTGCTCTTGAAGGTGAAGATTCCGCTCGCCCGCGAAGCCGTGATGCTCGGCGTCAACCAGGCGATCATCATGACGCTCGCGGTCGTCGTGATCGGCGGGCTGGTCGGCTCCGGCGCACTCGGCTACGAGGTGGCGCAGGGGCTGCAGCGCAACGCGTTCGGGCAGGGGGTCGTCGCGTCGCTCGCGATCCTCGCGCTCGGCATCGCCCTCGACCGGGTCACGCAAGGCCGGGGCGCGGCACGTGCACGGAGCGACAGCTGAATCATCTGCCAATCCAAGGAGGGACTGCATGAGAAAGCGCACGCTCGCAGGGGTCGTGGTGGTTCTCGCCGTCGCGGCGACGGCGATCCTGGTCGCCGGCCCCGCCGGCGCCCGCAGCAAGGCGAGTTGCGGGACCGTCACGCTCAACGAGCAGGCATGGGCGGGCTCGACGGCCAACACGTACATCGCGAAGGCCGCGCTCGAGAAGTACCTCGGCTGCAAGATCAAGATCACCCAGATCGCGGAGATCCCGGTCTACCAGGCCCTCGCCGACGGCAAGACCGACGCCGTGCTCGAGGACTGGCAGCACGTCGACCAGTACAAGCAGTACATCAGCCAGCAGCACACGGTCGTCATGGGCGGCCCGAACGGCGTCGTCGGTCACATCGGGTGGTACATCCCGACGTACCTGATGAAGGCGCATCCCGCGTTCGCGACCTGGAAGGGGCTGAAGGGCAAGGAATCGCTCTTCAAGTCACCCGAGTCGGGTTCGCAGGGGATGTTCCTCGGCGGCGACCCGTCCTACGTGCAGAAGGACGTGCAACTGATCAAGGCGCTCGGACTGAACTTCAAGTTCGTCAGCGTCGGCGCCGAGCCGGCGCAGGTCGCACGCTGGAGCTCGTACTACAAGCAGCACAAGGCGGTCATCTTCTACTGGTACACGCCGCAGTACCTGAACACGGAGTACCAGCTCTCGGAGGTGAAGCTGCCGCCGCGCTTCAAGGGCTGCCAGGACGACGCCAAGACCGGCGGCGACGTCGCGAAGTACAAGTGCGCGTACGACAACACGATCATCGAGAAGGTCTTCAGCAAGAAGTTCGCGGGAAGCGGCAATCCCGCCTACGCGGCGCTGAAGAAGTTCAAGCTGACGAACAAGGATCAGGAGATCGTCGCCAAGTGGATCGCGGGCGACCACATGAAGCCGGACAAGGCCGGCCAGAAGTGGATCGCTCAGAACTCGGCGAAAGTCAAGGCATGGTTCGGCAAGTAGGGAACCGCTGATCCCGCCCGATCGGGGCGCCCTTCGGGGCGCCCCTCTTTTTGGCGCGGCATCCCACCGCGCTTCCTTCGTTCGGCGCCGGTCGTTCGGTTGCCTCCGTCGAGCGGCGCGCGCGCGTGCCGGTGCCGAATTAGACAGCGAGCAGCGCGATGCCCGCAGCCACGACGACGACGCCCGCGAGGCGCGAGGGCGGGACGCGTTCCTTCAGCACGACCGCGGCGAGGAGCGCTGCGATGACGACGCTCGTCTCGCGCACCGCCGCGACCGACGCGGCAGGCGCACGCTGCAGCGCGGCCAACACGAGCGCGTACGCGCCGAACGTGCAGATGCCCGCGAGGATCGAAGCGGGCCCGATCGCGGCGCGCACGACGCGACCGCCCTTCACCCGCAGCACCGCCGCCGTGTAGAGGATCGCCGGGCCGGCCATCGACAGCTCGAGGTAGGTGACCGGCGCCGCGTGCCGCACGCCGCCCTTGTCGACCAACGTGTACGCCGCGATGCAGGTCGCGATCGAGACCCCGAACGCAATGCCCCGCGGGTCGGCGCCGCCGAAGCCGCGCACGAGCAGGATCCCCGCCACGACGAGCGCGACCGCGCCGACCTGCGTCCACGACGCGCCGCGCCCGAGGAATACTGCGCCGATCAGGAGCACGAGCACCGGCGCTCCTCCGCGCGCGATCGGATAGACGACCGACAGCGGCACGAGCCGGTAGGCGGTGCCGAGCAGCGCGAAGTACGCCAGCTGCAGGCAGCCGCTGGCGAGGAGGAACGGCCAGACGGCTCGGTGCGCGTCCCACGTGAAGACGACGACGGGCGCGAATACGACCTCGGCCGTGACCAGCGCAACCGCCGTCGCCGCCTCGATGTCGCGCGCCCGCGCGAGCAGGATGTTCCAGAGCGCGTGCACGAACGCGGCAGCGAGCGCGAGGAGGAGCGCGGACGTCGGCATGCCCCGACGCTACGCTCCGCCGCGGATGGTCAAGGCCGTGGTCTTCGACTTCAACGGGACGCTCTCGGACGACGAACCCGTTCTCGCGCGCATCTACATCGAGCTGCTCGGCGAGCTCGGTGCACCGCTGACGGAGGCGGAGTACTACGAGCACCTCGCGGGGCACACCGACGAGGAGATGTTCACGCGCTGGCTCGGACGCAGCGACGCGAGCATCATCGCTGAGCGCGTCCGCCGGTACAACGAGCGCGTCGCGGACGGCTCGACCGTCGATGCCGACGTCCGCGCCGCCGTCGCGTTCGCAAAGGAGCGGCTGCCCGTGGCGCTCGTCTCGGCGGCGCTGATCGACGAGATCGCGCCGGTCGTGTCCGCCGCCGCGCTCGAGTTCGACGTGATCGTCTCACAGGACGACGTCGACCACGGCAAGCCGAGCCCTGAGCCGTACGAACGCGCGGCGAGGAAGCTCGGCGTCGACCCGAGCGAGCTCCTCGTCTTCGAGGACACGGACGTCGGCGTCGCCTCCGCCAAGGCGGCCGGCGCCTACGTCGTCGGCCTGACGCGCACGCTCGGCGCCGAACGAATGGCCGCAGCCGACGAGCTCGCCGACCGCATCGACACAAAGCTGATGGAGCGACTCCTCTGCTCGTGATCGCCCACCGCGGCGCGTCCGCGGAGCTGCCCGAGAACACGCTTCCCGCTTTCGAGCGGGCGATCGAGATCGGCGCCGACTACGTCGAGTTCGACGTGCACAACGACCTGAGCGTCACGCACGCTCGGCCGCAACGCGGTGTCACGTATCCGACGCTGCAGGAGGTGCTCGACCTCTGCCACGCCCGCATCGGCGTGATGGTCGAGCTGAAGCGCCCGCGCGGGGACACGGTCGAGCGCGCGCTGAGGCTGATGAAGGGCGACGACGTGCTCGTGTGCTTCCAGCGAGCGCCCCTCGTCGAAGCGCGTGCGCGAAGACCGAAGCTGCGCACGGTCCAGCACGTCGGCTTCGGCGTCAGCATCAGACGCGCCGCTGGCGCCTGGGCCGCCGGCTTCCAGAACGAGCGCGTGACGCGCCGCGGCCTCGCAGTCGCGAAAGGCCTCGGCCTCGAGACGCTCATCTACACCGTAAACGACGAGGCGCGCATGCTCGAGCTACGCGATCTGGGCGTCAGCGGCGTCTTTACGGACCGTCCGAAGCTAGCGCTCCACGCGCTCCGAGTCAGTGATCGTCCTGAGCAAGCGTCGCGAGCGCGGGTGCGTCATCCGCCAGAGTGAGCAGCTTCGCGCCTTCGGACGGAATCTTCGCCGTCACGCGCGCGCCGACCGGTAGGGCTGCGGCGCGGGCGGTCGACATGTCGGCGATCAGGCTCGTGCCGCCTCCGCTCACCTTCACACGCGTCACGGGGCCGAGGAAGGTCTGCGTCAGCACTTCACCGCTGAACGTATTCGGCGCTCCGCCGTTCGTCGCGGCCTCGAGCTCGAGTGACTCGGGCCTGATCAGCACCAGCACACGCTCGCCGTTCTGACGGCCGCGGGCCGCGTCCACGTGCAGCCGCATGCCGGCGTGCTCGACCTCGCCGTCCGCCACGATCGTCGCCTCGAGCCGGTTCATCGTCCCGATGAACTCGGCCACGAACGGCGTCGAGGGTGCCGTGTACATCTCGGCAGGTGTGCCCATCTGCTCGATCACGCCGCCGTACATGACCGCGACGTGGTCGGAGATCGCGAGCGCCTCTTCCTGGTCGTGCGTGACATAGAGCGTCGTGATCCCGAGCTCGAGCTGGATGCGGCGGATCTCCTCCCGCAGCTGCACGCGCACCTTGGCATCCAAAGCAGACAGCGGCTCGTCCAGCAGCAGCACGCGCGGCTCGATCGCCAGGGCGCGGGCCAGCGCGACGCGCTGCTGCATGCCGCCCGAGAGCTGGTGCGGGTAGCGGTCAACGGCGTGCCCGAGCCCGACGAGCTCCAAGAGATCGTTCACGCGCTTGCCGCGGTCGGCCTTGTCGCGACCGCGGATCTTCAGACCGAACTCGACGTTCTGTCGCGCCGTCATGTTCGGGAAGAGCGAGTACGCCTGGAAGACCATGCCCATGTCACGCTTGTTGGGCGGCACGCCCGTCACGTCCTTGCCGTCGACGACGATACGGCCCGCGTTCGGCCGATCGAACCCGGCGACAAGTCGGAGGGCAGTCGTCTTTCCGCAGCCGGATGGCCCGAGCAACGAGAGGAACTCGCCCTCGCCGAGATTGATGTTGATGCCGTTCAGCGCCTTGACGGCACCGAAATCCCTGTGCAGATCCTGCAACTCGAGGTATCCCATCAGCGCGCTCCTGCGATCACGGCGCCGCGAGCGCCTCGTTGACGTCCGAAGAAGAGAAGCGAAAGCATGGCGCCCCACGTGATGCCAAAGCTGAGCAGCGTGATCGCAGCCGCTGGGTAACCCTGCGTCTCGTTTACGTATTGCAGGTAGATCGGGAAGGTGTGGAACGCGGACAGGTTCGCGATCGTGTACTCCCCCATGACGATCGCGAGCGTCAGAAACGACGCGGCGAGCGCTGCGGCGCGGATGTTCGGGAGGATCACCTTGAAGAGCGTCGTCGGCCAGCTCGCCCCGAGACTCTGCGACGCCTCCGTCAGCGTATGCACGTCGATCGACCGGAAGCCGGCGTCGAGTGAGAAGAACATGTACGGGAACGCGAGGATCACGTACGCAGTCGCAAGGAAGCCCCAAGGCTGGGCGTAGAACCAGGCCGGTGTTCCTTTGTAGACCTGGAGCAGGCCGACGACCATGACGATCGGGGGCACGACGAACGGGATCAGCGCGAGAAACGCGATCACCGGACGGAGCCGCGGAACCTTGAGGTGCACCCAGTAGATCGTCGGCACGAAGATCGCCAGGCTGATCACTATCGTCTCGAGCGCGAGCAAAACCGAGATCTGCAAGGAATGCCAGAAGGAATGGTTGTGGATCACCCAGCCGTAGTTTCCGGCGGTGCAGCAGTTGCCGGTCTGGTTGCTCTTGAGGCTGTAGAGGAACGTCGCGAGCAGGGGAATCAGGAAGTAGCCCGCCGCGATCAGCAGCCAGACGCCCGCAGACAGCGTCATGCGCGGCCGTTTCACTTCGCCCACCTCGCGGCACGCCGCTGCAGCGGGATGTAGATGATCATCACCAGCGCGAGGACGACGAACATCCCAAACGCGAGTGCCTGCGCGAGATGGGGATCGTTGAGCACGTTGCCGGTGTAGTAGGCACCGATCAGGATCGGCACGAGGTTCACCGACCCGGAGGTCAGGCTGTACGCCGTCGCGTACGCAGCAAAGGCGTTTCCGAACAGGAGGATGATCGCTCCCAGGATCGACGGCATCAGCACCGGCACGCCGACGTAGCGCCAGAACTGCAGCTGCGACGCGCCGAGATTCGACGCCGCCTCACGCCACTCGCGGCGCAGGCCGTCGATCGCGGGCGCGATCACGAGGATCATGAGCGGGAGCTGGAAGTACATGTAGACAAGCTCGACCCCGGTCTTCGAGGGAAGGCTGAACCCATGCGCGTACGGGTCGAGCCCGAGGTCACGAAGCCACACGGTGACAACGCCGAGCGCGCCGATGGTCGCGATGAAAGCGAACGCGAGCGGGATGCCGCCGAAGTTCGCAGCGACCCCCGAGAAGGTCGTGAGCGCCGAACGGATCCACTTCGGCGTTCCTTCGCGAATCGCGGCGTAGGCGATGAAAAAGCCGAGGACACCACCAAGGAGCGCCGTGATGAGGCTTAGCTCGATGCTCGTCTGGTACGCGTCAATGTACGGGTGGCGAAAGAGCGTGCGGACGTTGTCGAACGTCCAGCCAGACTTCTTGCCCTCGAATGCGCCCATGAGGATCGCGCCCGCGGGCAGGAAGAGGAACGCGATCGTGTACGCGAAGAACGGAAGCGTTCCGATCCACGCGAGCGAGGGCCGGCTCCGGCCGGACTTGACGTCCGGCCGGAGCGCTTCGGATGCAGCCTCCGTCGAGATGGCGCTAGCTCATCTTCGCGGGCCATTCGGCTGCGATCTTGGCGGCCGCACTCTTCAACTGGCCGAGGCTGGCGAACTTGGCCTTGGCGTAGAGCGCGGCCGGCGGGAGCGCCGCCAGCGACGCCTTCGGAAGCACCTTGCGCTGCGCGAGGTCGTTGAACCGTGCGGGATGCGCGAAGCCCTTGAGGAACAGGATCTGACCCTGATCGGAGTAGACGAACTCCTCCCAGAGCCTTGCTGCCCAAGGATGCGGAGCCGTGGCGTTGATCGCCTGGCAGTAGTAACCGCCGTAGACGCCGTCGCTCGGGATGTTCACGGCCCACTTCGCTGCCGGGAACTCCTTGATGTAGGCGAGGTTGTTGTAGTCCCAGTCGATGTTGATCGGCGTCTGGCCGGTCGCGACAGTCTGCGACGTCGTCTCGATCGGGTTGAAGTTGCCGGCCTTCTTCAACTTGGCGAACCAGTCGATGCCCGGGCCCACGTCGCTGAGCGACCCGTTGTTCGCGAGTGACGCGGCAAGGACGCCGGCAACGGCCGAGTTCGACTTCAGCGGGTTGCCGTTCAGCGCCACCTTGCCCTTGTACTCGGGCTTGAGAAGATCAGCGAACGACTTCGGTGGGTTGCTGACGAGGCCCTTGTTGTAGCCGATCGAGATCGCGCCCCAGTAGTCCCCCATCCAGTAGCCGCGCGTGTCCTTCATCGCACGCGGGATCGTCTTGTAGTTCGAGTTGAAGTACTTCGCGTACAGCCCCTCGTTGGAGCCCGGAACGGCGAACGACGGTCCGACGTCGACGCAATCGGGTGCGCGCGAATCCCCCTTCAGCGACCGGATCGCCTGATTTTCCTCCGACGAGCTGCCGTTCGGGTTGTCGTTCGTGATCCCGATGCCGTACTTCTTCTGGAAGGTCGAGATGAGCTCGCCGTAGTTCGCCCAGTCCGGCGGCAGGGCGATCGTGTTGAGGTGACCTTCCTTCTTCGCTGCCTTGACGAGCGCGGCGAGGCCGGCTTTCGTCATCCGCGTCGGCGGCGACGCCAGTTGCGCACGCGTCGCGCCGAGCGCGGTGCTGGCGCTGCCCATGATCGTCAAGCCGAAGGCGGCAGCGGCGCTCCTCCGCAGCATCGAGGAGCGGCTCATGCCTTCCTCATCGAGCTTCGCCCAGAACTCGACCTCTTGGGCCTCGTAGTCCTCCATCTAGATTGCCTCCCGGTCCGTGGTGTTCCCCTAGTGGATCATGCGCGGTACATGCATTTCAAGTCAGGTTTCGATTACGTGTGGTTACGCTCTTGTGATGACGCCCTTCGACGGCGACCAGCCATGGCTGCGCTGCGCGTTCCACGCGCACTCGACGAACTCGGACGGCGAGCTGGCGCCCGACACGCTTGTGCGGCATTTCGAATGGGCGGGCTACGACGTGCTCGCGATCACCGACCACTGGGTCCGCACGGACGAGCCCGGGACGCGGAAGCTGCTCGTCATCCCTTCGACGGAGCTGAATGCCGAGGCTCCGGACCAGGCGAACGACGCGCATGTGCTCGCGCTCGGCTTGGAAGCGGATCCCGCTCTGCCTGAAGGCAATTTCGCGCCGTTGCAGGAGGTCGTCGAGTGGATCTCGGCAAACGGCGGGGTGCCCTATCTCGCCCACACGTACTGGAGCGGGCTGCGCACCGAGCAGTGGTGGGACACGAAGGGCTTGTTCGGCCTCGAGGTCTGGAACAGCGGCTGCGAGCTCGAGCTGGGCCGCGGCGACTCGTCGCTGCACTGGGACGAGGCGCTCGAGCACGGCCGGCCGCTCTTCGCACTGGCAACCGACGATTCGCACCACCCGGGCTTCGACAGCGGACTCGCGTGGACGTGGGTGCGCGCCGCCCGGACGCGGGAGGCGATCCTCGAGGCGCTTCGCACGGGCGCGTTCTACAGCTCGACCGGCCCCGCGATCCTCGGCGTGGAGGTCGGCGACGGCGAGGTCGTCGTACGCTGCAGCCCGGCGCAGTCCGTGACCCTGTACTGCGGCCGGTCGCGCGGCGCCCGCGCGAACGCAGGACGGCTCGGCTACCCGAACCTGGCGGAGATCATCGAGCGAAACGACGACGAGCTGATCACGGCTGTCCGCCTCCAGCGGCCGTACGACCCACGGTACGGCCGGGTCGAGGTCTGCGACGCGCACGGAAGGAAGGCGTGGACGAACCCACTCTGGAGCAGCTAGCGAGCCGCCGGTTCGACCTGCTCGTGATCGGCGGCGGGATCATCGGCGCCGGGATCGCGGAGGCCGCGACAGCGCACGGGCTCTCCGTCGCGCTCGTCGAGAAGAACGACTTCGCGAGCGGCACCTCGAGCGCATCCTCGAAGCTGATCCACGGTGGCCTCCGCTACCTGCAGATGGGCGACATCCGCCTCGTGCGGGAGGCGCACCAGGAGCGGCGCATGCTGATGAACGTCGTCGCACCGCATCTCGTGCAGCGGCTGCCGTTCGTCTTTCCCCTCTACGACGATGGCCCGCACCGTCCGTGGTTCGTGCGTACAGGCGTGTTGCTCTACTCCGCGCTCGCACGCGCCCGGCTGAACGGCCGCGTGTCGGAGGAGCGCGCGCTTCGGCTCGTGCCCGCGCTGAACACGCAGGGCCTCCACTCCTCCGCGCTCTACGCCGACGCGTGGACGAACGACGGACGGCTGACGATCGCGAACGTCCGAGCGGCCGCCGACAGGGGCGCCTCGGTCGCGAACTACGCGGAGGTCGTCGCGATCCGCCCCGACGGCGCAGATGTCGTCGTTGCGGGCGGCGAGACGGTCCGCGTGCAGGCGCGGTCGATCGTGAACGCGACGGGGCCGTGGCTCGACAAGCTGCGCCGGCTCGAGGATGCGAACGCGGCGCCGTCGGTGCGCCTCAGCAAGGGCGTGCACGTGATCGTCGACGGCGGCGGCGACTGGAAGGCGGCAGTCACGATCCCGCACGACAAGGTTCGCGTCTCGTTCGCGATCCCGTGGGAGGGCAAGCTCCTGCTCGGGACGACGGACACGCTGCACGAAGGGGAGCCCGAGGACGCGCGCGTCACCGACGACGACGTGCGCACCGTCCTGGAGGAGGCCGCCGTCGCCGTGCACGGCATCGGCCCGGCTGTCGCCTCGTTCGTCGGCCTGCGCGTCCTGCCCGGCGGGCCGGGCTCGACGGCCAACGCGCGCCGCGAGACCGTCTACACGCGCGGGACGCACGGAATGCTGAGCGTCGCCGGCGGGAAGCTGACGACGTACCGCCGGATCGCACTCGACGCGCTCGAGCAGATCGGCGTGCGGAACCTCGACCGCCGGCCGCGACCGCTGCCGGGCGCGCAGGGCCGCGTCGAGTGGCCGGATGACGTCGCGCCGGAGACTCGCTCGCACCTGCTGCACCTGTACGGGTCGCTCGCCGCAGACGTGCTCGCACCGGCGCGCGACGATCAGTCGCTCCTCGAGCCGATCGTCGCGGGCCGCCCCGACGTGCGCGCGCAGGATGCGTACGCGCGCGCGCATGAGTGGGCGCGGACGGACGAGGACGTCCGGCGCCGGCGCACGACCGTGTGGCTCGGCGGCCACGTTCCACAAAGTGGAACCTGATTCCCATCGTTTCGGTCTAGAGTTTGCGCATGCCTCCGAGGTACACGCGGCTGACCCAGCCGCTCGTTCGTGACGGCGGAGAGCTGAGGACCGCGACCTGGGACGAGGCGCTCGACCGCGCCGCCGCCGGCTTCCGCCGCGCGCTCGACACCGGGTCGATGACGGGTCTCTTCAGCTGCTCCAAGGCCTCGAACGAGATGAACTTCGCCGCACAGAAGTTCAGCCGGGTCGCGCTGCACTCCAACAACGTCGACAGCTGCAACCGCACCTGACACGCTCCTAGCGTCGTCGGTCTGGCGACGGTGTTCGGTGCAGGCGGTGGAACCAGCTCCTACGAGGAGTTGCGCGAACTTGCGGACGTGATCGTCCTCTGGGGCTCGAACGCGCGCGCCGCGCACCCGATCTTCTTCCACCACGTGCTGAAAGCTGTTCACCGCGGCGCGAAGCTGTACGTCGTCGACCCCCGCCGCACAGCGTCAGCGCAATGGGCCGACCTCTGGCTCGGTCTCGACGTCGGCACCGACATCCCGCTCGCGAACGCGGTCGCGCGCGAGATCATCGTCAACGGCTTCGTCAACAGTGATTTTGTGGAGCGTGCAACCGTTGGATTCGACGCGTTCCGAGAGTCGGTCGAGCCGTGGACGCTCGAGGAGGCCGAGCGCGTGACCGGCGTGCCCGCCGCCGCGATTCGCGAGCTCGCACATGCGTGGGGCTCCTCGAAGTACCCGCAGATGTGCTGGACGCTCGGCATCACCGAGCACCACAACGCCGTCGACAACGTCTTCGCGCTGATCAACCTCGCGCTCATGGTGGGCGGCGTCGGTCGCGAGGGCGCCGGGCTGCAACCGCTCCGCGGACAGAACAACGTGCAGGGCGGCGGCGACATGGGCGCGATCCCGAACAAGCTGCCCGGCTTCCAGGACGTCGAGGACGACGCGGCTCGCGCGAAGTTCGAGGCCGTGTGGGGCGCGACGATCCCGCCGCGGCACGGACTCCACCTCACCGGCATGTTCGAGGCGATCGAGCACGGCGACCTGAGCGCGCTCTACGTGATCGGCGAGAACCCCGCGCAGTCGGAGGCCGACCAGACCCGCGCGCGCAAGCTGCTCACGAGCCTCGACACGCTCGTCGTGCAGGACATCTTCCTGACGAAGACGGCAGAGATGGCAGACGTCGTCTTGCCCGCGTCGGCGGCCTGGGCCGAGGCCGAGGGCACGGTCACCTCGAGCGAACGGCGTGTGCAGCGGATGCGCAAGGCGGTCGAGCCGCCGGGCGAGGCACGCGACGACATCGAGATCATCTTCGAGCTGGCGAGACGGCTGGGCGTCGATCTCGGCTCGCCGAAGCCGGAGGACGTCTGGAACGAGCTGCGCTCCCTCTCCCCGATGCACGGCGGCATGTCGTACGCGCGCTTGGAGGAGCTCGGCGGGATTCAGTGGCCGTGCTGGGACGAAGAGCATCCCGGCGACTCGTTCCTGCACGGACGGCTGTGGGACGACGTCGTCAAGATTCCCGCGCCGTTCATCGCCGTCGAGCACTCGCCACCGGTCGACGTCCTCGACGCGGACTTTCCGCTGCGGCTCACGACCGGCCGCCGGCTCGAGTCGTTCAACACGGGCGTGCAGACCGGCGGGTTCTCCTCGCCGCTGCACGTGGGTGGCGAGGCACTGCTCGTCTCGCCCGAGGACGGCGCCCGCTACGGGCTCGTCGACGGGGGGTTCGCTCGCGTGACGTCGCGCCGCGGGTCGGTCGAAGCGCCGGTCTCGTTCGACAAGACGTTGCGCCCCGGACTCGCGTTCATGAACCTGCACTTCCCCGACCTCGTCGAGACGAACGTGCTCACGATCGATGCGACCGACCCGAAGAGCGGGACGGCCGAGTTCAAGGCGACGGCGATCCGCGTGGAGCCGCGTGCCTGACCTTCGGCTCCTCGAAGCGGAGCCGAGCGAGGCGGAGCGGATGGCGATCGACGCCGTGCTCGGACCGGCGGACGCCGCGAACGGGCGCGTCGCGCGCGACGACCGCACGCACCGGCACATGCTGCTGCCCGCGTTGCGCGCGGCGCAGCAGCGCGTCGGCTGGGTGAGCGAGGGCGCGCTCGGTTATGCATCGCGGCGGTTGTCGGTGCCGCCGGCCGACGCGTACGGCGTGGCGACGTTCTACGCGCTGCTTTCCCTCGAGGAGCGGCCCGCAGACGTGACCCACGTCTGCACGGACCTCTCGTGCGCGCTTGCCGGGGCGCGCGTCGGTCCGGGCGAGCATGCCTCCCCCTGCCTCGGGCTGTGCGAGCGCGCGCCCGCGAAGTACCGCACGATCGCGGGGCCGGACCCGCGCGAGGAGCAGATCCCAGCGGAGTCTCCGCCGCTTCACCAGACCGAAGGCTTGCGTCTCCTTCGGCGGATCGCTGCCGGCGTCGATCCGGAGTCGCTCGACGCGTATGTCGCCGCAGGCGGGTTCGCCGCGCTGGCTCGTGCGCGCGAGCTCGGGCCGGAAGCCGTGCTCGCGCAGGTCTTGGAGTCGCGCCTCCTCGGCCGCGGCGGCGCCGCGTTCCCGACCGGCGTCAAGTGGGAGGCCGTCGCGAAGCAGCCGGCGCAGCCGCACTACCTCGTGTGCAACGCCGACGAGTCGGAGCCTGGGACGTTCAAGGACCGCGTGCTGATGGAGCAGGATCCATTCGCGCTGATCGAGGCAATGACGATCGCCGCGCTCGCGACGGGCAGCACGCAGGGCTACGTCTACGTGCGCGCGGAGTATCCGCTCGCCCACCGCCGGCTGCAGAACGCGATCGACGCGACGCGCGACCTCCGTAACGGCTTCGAGATCGAGCTGCGCATCGGCGCGGGCGCATACGTGTGCGGTGAGGAGACGGCGTTGTTCCAGTCGATCGAGGGCTTCCGCGGCGAGCCGCGCAACAAGCCGCCGTTCCCGGTCGAGGTCGGGCTGTTCGGGAAGCCGACCGCGGTGAACAACGTCGAGACGCTGTTCAACGTGCTCGACGTCGTGGCGGAGGGCGGGTCGGAGTTCGCGTCGATCGGGACGGAGGCATCGACCGGCACTCGGCTCTTCTGCGTCTCGGGCTCAGTGTCGCGACCCGGTCTCTACGAGCTGCCGTTCGGCGCGACCCTGCGCGAGCTGCTCGACCTGGCCGGCGCCGCGCCGCCGAAGGCTGTTCTGTTGGGCGGCGCCGCCGGCGCCTTCGTCGGCCCGGAGATGCTCGACCTGCGGCTGACGTACGAGGACACGCGCGAGGCGGGCGTGACGCTCGGCTCGGGCGTGGTGATCGTCTACGACCAGCAGGCCGATCTCGTCGGCGCGCTGCTGCGAATCGCGGAGTTCTTCCGCGACGAGTCGTGCGGCCAGTGCGTCCCGTGCCGTGTCGGCACGGTGCGGCAGGAGGAGGCGTTGCATCGTCTCGCGGCGGGGCGTCCGCACGAGGACGAGCTGGCGACCCTCGCGGAGCTCGCGCAGGTGATGCGCGACGCGTCGATCTGCGGCCTCGGCCAGACAGCCGCGAACGCGGTTGCCTCGGCGATCACGAACCTAGGAGTCTTTGCCGCATGACCATTTCCATCGCCGCGCCGAAGAAGATGATCGAGCTGTCCGTCGACGGGCAGCCCGTGCGCGTGTTCGAGGGCTCGACGATCCTCGATGCGTGTCGGATGCTCGGCGTGGAGACGCCGACGCTCTGTTACGGCGACACGCTGACGCCGGTGAACGTGTGCCGTGTCTGCGTCGTCGAAGTGGAAGGTGCGCGCACGCTCGTGCCGTCGTGCTCGCGCAAGGCCGAGGAGGGAATGGTGGTGCGCACCGACTCGGAGCGCGTGCGCCTGTCGCGGCGGCTCGTGCTGGAGCTGCTCGGCTCGTCGGTCGACCTCTCCACCGCTCCCGAGGCGCTCGAGTACATCGCGGAATACGAGGCCGATCCGACGCGCTTCGGCCCCGATGCAGCGCGCGTCGAGCACGAGGTGAAGATCGACAACGACCTCTACGTGCGCGACTACAACAAGTGCATCCTCTGTTACAAGTGCGTCTCGGCGTGCGGTGAGGATCACCAGAACACGTTCGCGATCGCCGTCGCCGGCCGCGGCTTCGATACGCACATCTCGACGGAGCTGGACGTCGAGCTGCCGGAGTCGGCGTGCGTGTACTGCGGCAACTGCATCGCGGTGTGCCCGACGGGCGCGCTGATGTCGAAGGCGGAGTACGACAAACGGCTCGCGGGAACGTGGGACGCGGAGAACGAGAACGTCGTGACGACGGTGTGCCCATACTGCGGCGTCGGCTGCAATCTGGAGCTCCATGTGCAGGACAACGAGATCGTGAATGTCACGAGCCCGCACGACCACGATGTCACGGAGGGCAATCTGTGCATCAAGGGCCGCTTCGGCTATCAGTTCGTCCAGAACCGCCCGAAGCATTGAGAGTCCAAGTCCTCTACTGGCAGGACATCCCGTCGGTCATCCGAGTGACGGACGACGACGGCAAGCAGCTCTCGCGCCAGCTACCGGACTGGTTCCAACAGGAAATCGACCGCGTCGCGATGGAGCAAGGACTGGTTGGCAACGACGCCTATCTCGAGCAGTGGGAGTGGCGCGACCTCGAGCCGCGCGGCGGCGCACCCAACGACGTGCTCGATGCTGTTGAGGCCGACCTCCGCGCTGCATCCGGTCGCTGAGCCACGCCTGGACGGATAAGTGCGGCTCGCTCACGCTCGTGTGGCTTGTGGGAAGAGCTCTGGCTCTCCCATGGGAGGACACGGTCCCAGATCACCATTCGCAGGCGTGGCGCCGTGCTCGCGTCTCAGCGAGACGAGGGACTCACCCAGGCCGACCGGCCTGCACTAGGACTTCGTTGATCTCGGAGCGCAGATTCCGGGCCGCCAACGGCTCAACCCCAAGGCGCGTTGAGAACTCCCAATCCTCCACGGTTTCAAGCGCCTCGCCGATCGAACGCCAACAAGCGAAGCTCGTCCCGTGTGGCGGAGATCGTCGGTTCATCATCAGCCTCGAGCAGTCTCATTGCACGGTCCTTAATGGAGCGTATTTAGGAAGTAGTCGTAGCCATTTGTCGGCCTAAAGGCGATCCCGCCTTCACTTGCTCTTGGCTTACGAATGACCACCTCGAGACTGGCTCGGTTTCAACGGGCGAACGTGAAGCGGGCGCGGTGGGTTGTGCCGTCTCGGAGGGTGGCGGTGAGGTCTTTGCAGCTGCCTGCCCAGGATCGGTCTGTGTTTGCGAGGAATGTGTAGCGGCTCAGTGATGTGTTGTAGGAGAGGCTTCCCGCAGCAGGGGTAGAGTCAGCGGTCGCCGCGTCGCAGGGAGTCCAGGAGGGCGAGTTCGAAGAGAGGATGTCGGCGCCTCGGTCTCCGCGTAGGGAGAACTTCATCGGCACACCATCGCCTGCCTTCACTCGGTTGGTCGTCGGGAATGCGGCGATGGGCGAGAAGAAGCCTGTGAAGTCGTAGATCACGGTGTAGCTGCGCGAGCTCGTCGTCGTGAGGTGTCCGGCTTTGGAAGCGGTGACGGTGACGGTGTGCTCACCGATCGTCGAGGTGTCGATGGGGGCTCCGTTGGTGACGCTTCCGTCGCACGAGATGATGCCGGAACCGTTTGGCACATCGGTGCAGGCGTAGTCGGACACAACGACTTGGTCCTGTTTATAGACAGCGTGCTCTGCCGGGCTGCTGATCGTGACAGCGGGCGGCGTTCGGTCGACGATTCGGTAGGTCACCGTGGTTCGCGCGAAGTTGTTGGCGTTGTCGAGTGTCGCGACCTCGAACGCGAAGGTGCCGGGGTGTGAGGTGTCAAGCGGTGCCCCGTTTGGCAGCGTTCCGCTGCAGAGTTGAACGCCGGAGCCGAGACCGTCGCTGCAGCCGTAGTCGACGGTAGGCGACGATCCGAGGTCGTAGTCGCCAGCGCTCGCGGGCGTGCGCAGCTCGATCGTCGGCGGCGTGAAGTCGAGCACCGTATAGCTGACTGTCGCAGTCGCCTGTCGGCCCTCGATGTCGGTCGCCGTGACCGTGAACTGGTGCGGGCCGGCGAAGGAGGTGTCGATGCTTTCAAGAAGCGGTTGTGAACCGAGACAAGAGATGATCACTATCCCGGGCCTGCCGGGGTTGCAGCGATAGAGAACACGTTCGGTGGTGCCGGGCAAGTACAGGCCTCCGTTGATCGGGTTGTAGATCTGGATGTCGATGTCAGGTGCCGTGGGCGGCGTGACCACGGGACTGACCGTGGAAGTGCCCCAGCGCGGTTCCATATCGTTGCGAGCGGAGCTCAGCAGCTGCGAGGTTGCGCCGCCGTCGGATCCGACCACGAACAGCTGGAACGATCCCGTCGTCGTGCGACGGTCGAACACGATCTGGGAGCCCGCCGGAGACCAGGAGGGCCGGTAGTCGGCGGCGCCGCCCGTCAACTGATGGAGGCCTGATCCGTCGGTGCCGACCTCGTAGAGCGCGCTTTGCGTCCCGTCGAAGGAGCGCTCGGAGAACACGAGCGAGGTCCCGTCAGGTGACCAGTCGGGCGACTGGTCGTAATGCTGCGGCGGAGGCGCTGTCAGCAGCCGCTGGTTTGTCCCGTCGCTGTCGATGACGTACAGCGGACCGTTGCCGTCGTCGCCGGCGAGGCGTGAACCGTCGGGCGACCAGGCAGGGTGCTGGGTCAAGCTTCCGGGCAACAGCCGCAGGTTCGTTCCGTCGGCGTCCATCACCCAGACGTGCCAGGCGCTGCCGGACGGCCGCGTACTCGCGAACGCGATCCGAGTCCCGTCGGGCGACCAAGCGGGCTGCATGTCATCGACGGTCGACGAACCGGCGTCAGGAGAAAGGAGACGCTGATCGCTGCCGTCCTGGTTCATCACGAACAGCCGATAGCGGCCCGGATAGCTCCGCTCGTAGGCGATCCGCGAACCGTCCGGAGACCAGGCCGGGTCCTGCTCGTAGCCCTCAGTCCAAGTCAACCGTTTCGCATCCGTACCATCGGCTGCCGCCGAGTAGATCTCCGTCGATGAGCCATCGCGGTCGCTCGTAAACACGATCCGGCCAGCCGCACCCGCAACAGCCGCCCCGCCCGACGAGGCCGGCGCGACGACAACACAAAGCACGATCATTGACAGCAGACGGCAAACCTTCACGCGGAGACCCCCGGGTTCAGTGGCGTGCCGCGCCGCCGAATGTCACAACAAACGCAATCCTGGCCGCTCCGGTGCCCCGCCGATATCCCCCATCCGCGTGACTGAAGTCCACTCACGACGCGTCGGCCTACGCTGAGGACCCGCCGCTCCTGGTTCCACAGTCCTGGAACCGCAGCGCAGAGCTTCAGCTACACGAAGACAGGGTCGCGCTTGCCGGTTTCGGCGTACTGCTTGAGCCTGACCATGATCTGGCCCCAGGTGTAGGCGACGTCGCCCGTTTCCCAGTCGTCGCCGAACGGGCCATGGCGGAAGCGGACCGTCGAGCCACCCTCCCGCCCGTCGACGTCCCACCGGATCTCCGTGCCGACCCAGTGCGGCGGGAACGTCTGCGGGCGCCAGACGACCGTGCTCTCGTCCGATTGCTCGAGCTTCAGGTCGAACGGCTTCGGCGCGATCGCGAAGCCGACCGTGACGATCTCGCCGACGTTCCCGGGGGCGTCGGCCTCGGTTGTCCAGAAGCCCTTGATGCCCTCGGTCGTCTTCACGGCTTCGAGCACCGTTGCCGGCGGCGCGTCGACATCGAATCGGAACAGCACGTCAGGCACGACGGGGAACCTAGCACACATTTCGTTCTACGCTAAAATGAACGGATGGACGCCCTGCAGCTCGTCGCCGAACCGCGGCGGCAGGAGATTCTGCGGCTCGTCTGGGACGAGGAGCGCCCCGTCGGCGACCTCGTAGAGCTGCTCGACCTGAGCTACGGCGGCGTCTCGCAGCACCTCGCGCTACTGCGCGACGCCGGGTTCGTCACGGTGCGCCGGGACGGCAAGCGGCGCCTCTATCGCGCCGATCACGACGGGCTCGGTCCGCTGAAGTCGTTCCTCGAATCGTTCTGGACCGGCAGCCTCGACCGGCTCGCCCAGCTCGCCGAGCAGGCCGAGCGCGCGTGACCGAGGTCGTCGTGACGCGCCTGATCGCCGCGTCGCCCGCAACCGTCTTCTCGTTCTTCACCGAACGCGAGCGCTGGATCGAATGGCAAGGCATCGGCGGCACGATCGATGCACGACCCGACGGCGAGCTGCGCATCGCGATGCCCGGCGGGCAGGTGGCTGTCGGCGCGTTCGTCGAGCTCGTTCCGCACCGCCGAATCGTGTTCACGTGGGGCTGGGAGGGGGATGCCCCGCCGGTTGCGCCCGGCTCCACGACCGTCGTCGTCGAGCTGGAGCCGGCCGAGGAGGGGACGCTCGTGCGCCTCACGCACAGCGGGCTCGACCAGCCGCCGGTCGCCGAGCATCACCGCCGCGGCTGGGAGCGCTACCTCGACCGGCTGGCCGTGCGCGCCGCGGGTGGCGACCCGGGGCCCGACGAAGCGATGAGCTGAGTCACGCTGCGACCGGCAACGTGAACGAGACGCGCGCCCCGCCGGCCGCTGCATGCTCGGCCCAGATCCGGCCGCCCTGCGCTTCCACCAGACCGCGCGCGATCGCGAGACCCAGGCCGGCGCCGCCGGTGCGGGCCGGGTCGCTCTGCCAGAAGCGGTCGAACATGCGCCGCGCGGCGTCCGGACTGATGCCGCTGCCCGTGTCCTCGACCGTGACCGTCACCTCAGCTTCGTCCGCGTCGAGCAGCACCGCGATCGCTCCGTCGGACGGGGTGTGCTGCAACGCGTTCGTCAGCAGGTTCAGCAACACCCGCTCGACGTGATCGGGCGCGCAGCGAACGAGCGGCGCATCCTCCAGCCGGCGGTCGAGCCGAACACCCTGCGCACGCGCTGCCGCCTCCACCCCGCGCACGCACGACTCGACGAGCGGCGCGACCGACACGACCTGGAGCTCGTGCGACAGTGCGCCCGCGTCGATCCGCGCGAGCTCGAACAGGTCGTCGACGAGCGTCCCGAGCCGGCGCGCGTGCTCCTGCAGCGGCACCAGGTACTCGTCCGGGGTCGCGAGCCCGTCCTCGATCGCCTCGAGCATCGCCGTGATCGACGCAACCGGTGTGCGCAGGTCGTGGCTCGCTGCGGCGACGAGCTCGCGACGCGCGTCGAACAGGCTCTCGAGCTCCGCCGCCATCGCGTTGAACGAGCGGCCGAGCTCGGCGAGCTCGCGCGGACCGTCGACGGGCGCGCGCACGGCCAGGTCGCCGGATGCGAGCCGGCCGGAAGCGTTGCTCAAGCTCTCGACCCGGCGCGTGATCGACGCGGCGAGCGCCAGCGCAACGCCAACCGCGACCGCGGCCGCGCCCGCCGCGACGGCGAGGATCTTCACGTCGTCTCCCATGTGGAACATCACCCAGCCCGACAGCAGCACCGCCGTGAGCGGAAGCGCGACCGCGAGCAGCCCGAACGCCGCCAGCTGCAGGCGCACGGTCGGCAACCGGCGGAGGACGAGCACACCGGCAAAGCCGGTCGCGAGCGTTGCCGCAGCGACGGCGAGGGCGAGGCCGATCACGGCACGAACCGGTAGCCGACGCCCCAGAGCGTCTCGACGTGACGGGGCGCCGACGGATCGCGCTCGATCTTCGAGCGCAGGCGGCGGATGTGCACGGTGACCGTCCCTGTATCGAGCGCGGCCTCGTAGCCCCAGACCCGGTCCATCAGCTGCTTGCGCGAGAAGACCTCGCGGGCGTTCGCGGCGAGAAAGTAGAGCAGGTCGAACTCCTTGGCCGTGAGCCGCACGTGCGCTCCGCCGACGTGCACCTCGCGCGTCCGCCCGTCGATCGTCAGCTCCTCGAACTCCAGCGTGTCCGCGACCGGGGGCGCCGACTCGGCGCGCTTCAGCACGTTGCGCACGCGGATCGCGAGCTCGCGCGGCGAGAACGGCTTCGTCACGTAGTCGTCCGCGCCGATCTCGAGCCCGACGATGCGATCGGCGGCCTCCCCGCGCGCGGTGAGCATGATCACCGGCAACTCGCTGTCCGAGCGGATCCAGCGGCAGAGCGCGAGGCCGTCGGTTCCCGGCAGCATCAAATCGAGCACGACGAGGTCGGGCGCGCCGCTCTCGATGATCGCCCGCGCGGCGTCGCCGTCGCCGGCCTCGAGCGTGTCGTAGCCGTCCCGCTGCAGATAGCGGACGACGACGTCGCGCACGATCGGCTCGTCGTCGACAACGAGGACGGTCGGCATCTCGCTCATTGTCGCTCACGCGCCCACTTCGGATGGTGGCGCTCCGCCCAGTCGCGCCGCACCGAGCCCCTCGTGATCCCGCGCAGTGAGTGCCGCGTCGCGGGATAGATCAGCGCGAGATAGAGGTGCCCGACGAGCAGGACGAGCGAGATGAACGTGAGCCAGTCGTGCAGGAGGATCGTGCTCGCGAACTGGAAACGATGGTCGCGCTCACCGAGCCAGAGGAGCGACCCCGACACCGCGAACAGCACCGCGAACGCGGCCGTCAGCGCCGCGTTGACCTTCTGGCCGGCGTTGAAGCGGCCCTGCGGCCGCGGGTAGCGCTGCAGCCAGAGGACGTCGTCGGCGTCGAAGCGGTCGAGCTCGCGCAGCGTCTGACGCAGGCGCCGCCGGTCGCCGAGGACGACGACCAGCACGAGCCCTGCGATCCACGCGACGGCCGTGTAGACGTGCAGGTCCTTGAGCAGCGGCCGGCGGCCGATCGCCGCGCTCAGCGACGGGAGGTAGAGCGCGAGGCCGGTCGCGAGCAGCGCGAGGAAGGCCGTCGCATGCACCCAGTGCGCCGCCCGCTCGGTGCGCGTGAAGCGCTCGACGTACTCAGGCGCCATTCGAATGCCCGACCCACGCGTCGGTGTCGTACCCGCGCTGCTCCCAGTACCCCGGCTGCGCCTCGACGCCGAGCGTGATCCGCTCGACCCACTTCACGCCCTTGTAGCCGTACATCTCGGGGATGACGACCCGCACGGGCGCTCCGTGCGGCCGTGAGAGCGGCTTGCCGTCCATCTCGTACGCGAGCATCGCGTCGCCGAGGTGCGCCTGGTCGAGCGTGAGCGTGTCGACGTACGGCTTCTCGGCCGAGGTGAAGGTGAGCACGTGCGCCTCCGCGTGCGGCTGCGCCGGCGCGAGCAGGTCGCGGAAGCGCACGCCACGCCAGTGCACGTCGTGCACCGTCCAGCCGGTGACGCAGTGGAACGTCGATACCTGCTCGGCGGCGGGCAGTGCGCGCAGCTGCTCGTACGTGATCGTCTGCGGCGCGCCGACGCGCCCGTCGATCGTCAGGCGCCAGGTCGCAGGATCGAAGCGGGGCATCGTCGACGCAACGGTGTAGATCCTCCAGCCGGGGATGAGCCCGGGCGGCGCGATCGCGACGAACGCGTCCCACGCCGAGCGTCCCCAGACGAGAGACGACAGCCCGACGGCCGTCACGCCGAGAAAGGCGCGACGGCCGTAGGTGCGTGTCTCCTGCGGTTTCACCGCTCAGTGAGCCTTGACGACGTACCAGCCGTCGACGCCGTTGCAGAGGATCTTCGTCGGCGTGTCCTGGTTGAACGTGTAGAGCGCGTGGCCGTTGAAGGTGACCTGCGTCTTGCCGTCGGGGCGCTTGAGCTCGCCGAACGTGCCCATCACGCCGGCGATGTGCTTCGGCGCCATCGTGCCGCTCGGGATCGTCAGCGGCGGCCACGTCTTCGCGCACGCGCCGGTGCACTTGATCTTCCCGGCCTTCTCCTGCCTCCACGTGTAGAGCGCAAGGTGGCCGCGCGTCGCGAGCACCGAACCGAAGGACGCGGTCTTCCACTTCACGACCGGCGCCGAGATGAAGGACGATCCGAACGCCGATGCGGCAACGGCGGCCGCGGCGAGCACGAGCAGGGGCAGGACGAGACGGCGCATGCGAACTCCTTGGGAGACGATTGGTGTCGGTCTCGTTCTATGCGCGCGCGCAGCCCTCAGGCTGGAACGGCGCCTCATTTCACGGACTGTTCAGAGATCCACCGCGTCGCGGATCGCGGCGAGCAGCTCCTCGTTCTCGTGGGTCGCTCGCACCGCAAGCCGCACGTGGTTCTCGGTCAGGCCCGGAAAGCCCGCGGCAGGGCGCACGGCGATGCCGCGGGCCTGCAGCTCGCCGACGACTCGCGCGCCGTGCGGCGTCTCGATCAAGACGAAGTTCGCGACCGACGGCCAGACGCGGATCGTCGGCAGCTCGCCGAGCGCGCGTTCCACGATCGACCGTGCCAAAACCACCTGACGCGCGACTTGCTTGCGCGTCGTGCGGTCGTTCGCACAAACGCGGATCGCTGCACACGCCACCGCGTTGACGCTCCACGGTTGGCGGTTCGCGGTCAGACGCTCGACCACCTGCGGACTCGCCGTGAGATAGCCCGCACGGACACCTGCAACGCCCCAGAGCTTCGTAAACGAGCGCACGACGACCACCCCCTGCTCGCTGAGGTCCCGCCGTTTCAGCATGCTCTCACGGCTGCTGCGGGCGAAGTCCATGAACGCTTCGTCGACGACCAGCGTTCGGCCGGGACGCGCCAGCTTCTCGATCTCCACGGCTCGATCGAGGTTGCCCGTCGGGTTGTTGGGGTTGGACAAGACGACGAAGTCTGCTTCCTCCGGTACGGCATCCACCTCCAGCCGAAACGTCTCCCGATTGCGGAACGCTCTCGTGACCTTCGCGCCTGAGGCTCGGAGCGCGGCTTCCGGTTCCGTGAACATCGGGTGCACACAGACCGCATGCGTCGGGCGCAGCGCGCCGGCCAGCAGCCAAAAGCCCTCGGCTGCGCCGTTCAGGAGCAAGATCTCCTCCACCGGACGATTCGTGCGGTGGGCGATTGCCATTCTCGCGGGCAACTCCTTCGGATAGTCGTGGTCCTCCAGCGCATCCGCCATCGCGTTGCGCAGCTTGCGCGAGCGCGGAGCCCGCCACACGTTGACCGCGAAATCAAGCACGCCCGGCCGGACGAGCTCATCGCCGTGAAAACGGAGCGAACGGACATCGGTCATCTTCGAGCCATGAGCGCGATCGCGAACACGACGGCCGTCGTCGCAGCGAGCCGGTTTGCGCGCGCGATGTCCCTCACCTCGGGCAACCTGCCGTCGCCGAGGATCGGACGCTGCTCGAGGACGCCGCCGTAGGTGTTCGCGCCGCCCAGGCTCAGCCCGAGCGCGCCCGCGAACGACGCTTCGTACAGCCCCGCGTTCGGGCTGGGATGCTTCGCGCCATCACGCAACACTGCCCGGGCTGCGCCCACTGCATCGTCGCCCGTCAGAGCCGCTGCCAGGACGACTGTCGCGGCGCCGGCGCGCGCCGGCACGTAATTGAGGAGATCGTCGAGCCGCGCCGCCGCCCACCCGAAACGACTGTAGCGCTCGGACCGATGCCCGACCATCGCGTCGAGGGTGTTCGCCGCGCGGTATGCCGCGGCCGCCGGCGCACCGCCCACCGCGAACCAGAACAGTGGCGCGATCACCGCGTCGCCGGTGTTCTCCGCGACGCTCTCGATCGTCGCCCGCGCGAGCTCGGGGGCCTCGAGGCGGCTCGGATCGCGGCCGACGAGCGTCGGCGCCAGGCGCCGTGCGCGCTCCAGATCGCCGGCGGCAAGCGCGTCGCCCATCGCGTTCGCCGCGGCACGCAGCGAGCGACCGCCAAGGCACGCCCACAGCACGACGAGCCGGAAGACAACTCCGCGCCGCACGCACAACGAACCGGTTCCGCCGACGAGCAGCGCGACGTAGGCGATACCTCGCCCGCGGCTGTCGCTCCACATCCGCCGCTCCAGAGCACCAGCCACTCTCCCGAAGCCCGCGACAGGATGGAAGGGCTGCGGGTCCCCGAACGCACCGTCGAGAAGGAGCCCCGCCCCCACCATCAGAAGTCGAGACCCCGCCGGCCCTTGATGCCGCGCTCGTAGGCGTGCTTCACCTTCACCATCTCCGTCACCGTGTCCGCGACCTCGATCAGCGGCGCCGGTGCGGCGCGTCCTGTCAGCACGACGTTCACGTGCGGCGGCCGTGTGCGAATCACGCCGACGACCTCGTCGATCGAGATCCACTCCCAGTTGATCGGGTACGTGATCTCGTCGAGCACGACGAGCTCGTGCTCACCAGCCGCGATCGCCGCCGCAGCGAGCTGCCACGCGGCGCGTGCACGCCCCTCCGACTCGTCGAGGTCGGGCGACTCCCACGTGAACCCGTCGCCACCCTTCAGCCAGTCGACGCCGAGCCGGCGGCCGACGTCCTCCTCCCCCACCTTCCACTTGCCCGACTTGACGAACTGCACGACGCAGACGCGCCAGCCACGCGCGACAGCGCGCATCACGACACCGAAGGCGGCCGTCGACTTGCCCTTCCCGTCGCCCGTGTTGACGATGACGAGCGAACGCGGGCGCGGCTCGCGCAGGGGCGGTACAGGCGGCGTCCGGCCTGGCGGTTTGACGCTCACCGCGCAGCCACCGGAAGCATCCGGCCGACGTCGAGGTGCTCTGCGACCGCGTCGGCGAGCGCGTCGATCGCGAACTCGAGCGACCGCGTACGGGCGCCGAACAGCCGCTCGACGAACGTCTCGTTCTCGAACGCGCCGTGGAAGGTAAAGCCGAGCACGCTGCCCGCGGCGAAGACGGTCTCGCCACCGGCGACGCTCCCATGGCGGATCTCGTAGCCGTCGAGCTCGAGTCCCTCGAGCGAAGACCACGCCGGCGGCAGACGATCCAGCCTCACGTGAATCTCGCGCGTCAGCTTGTCGGGCTCGTAGGTCGTCGCAAGAGGGAGCAGCCCGAGCCCGGCCACGCCTCCGAGCGTGCTGCCGAGCATCTGCAGCCCGCCGCAGATCGCCAGCACCGGCCTACCGACGGCGGCGCGCGCGACGACAGCGTCCGCGAGACCCGACGATCGGAGCCAGTCGAGGTCGCGCTCGACGTTCTTCGAGCCGGGCAGCACGACGAGATCGGCGCCGTCGAGCGCGGCGGGCGCCCCCGACCACACGATGTCCACCACCTGCTCGAGCCGCTTGAACTCGTCGAGGTTCGACGCCGTCGGGTAACGGACGATCGCGACCCGCCGGCGGCCCTGTCGCGGACGAACCGCGACGCCGTCCTCGTCCGGCAGTCCGTGCTCGAGCCACGGCACGACGCCGAGCGTCGGCACCCCGGTCAGGCCTTCGAGCAGCTGCGGTCCTGGTGCTATCAACTCGGGGTCGCCGCGGAACTTGTTGAGCACGAAGCCGCCGATCCGCTCGCGATGCGGATCCTCGACCAGCGCCCATGTCCCGTAGAGATGCGCGAACGCGCCGCCGCGGTTGACGTCCGCAACCAGGAGTACACGCGCGTCGGCGAGCTCGGCGACGCGCATGTTCGCGAGATCGGTGTCGAGCAGGTTGATCTCGGCGGGACTGCCTGCGCCTTCGATCAGGATCAGCTCGTACTCGGCGGCGAGCGAGCGGTAGGCGCGCTCGATCGCCGGCCAGAGGTGCGACGGACGCTTGCGCCAGTCCAGCCCGCTCAGCTCCGGCTCCGGCCTGCCGTCGAGCACCACCTGCGAGCGCATATCGCCCTCCGGCTTGACGAGCACGGGGTTCATGCGCACGTCCGGCTCCACACCGGCCGCCAGCGCCTGCAGGTACTGGGCGGTGCCGATCTCCCCGCCCGCGACCACGCGCGCGTTGTTCGACATGTTCTGCGCCTTGAACGGGGCGACGGCGACACCCGCCCGCTTGAGTATGCGCGCGAGCGCCGTCGCGAGCAGGCTCTTGCCCGCCCAGCTCGAGGTTCCCTGCACCATCAGCGCGTTCACGTTTCCACGCGCCGGATCGCCGCACCCACGAGCTTGACGAACGAGACGATTCGCGGCCCCCAGCGCGACGTGATGTCGTCGCTGGCCGCGACGACAGCTCCCCGCTGCACAGCGCGAATCGAGGACCAGCCCGGTCGCGCGCGCAGCGTCCCTACGTTCTGCCCGCAGCAGATCGTGTCGGCGAGCACGATCAGCGAGGGATTCGCGCCGACCACGTACTCGTCGGAGAGCTGCGGGTATTCGGAGCTCGTCTTGTTCGCAGCGTCGGCGATGTTCGACGCGCCGAACAGTGCGTAGACGCGGCCGATGAACGTCCGCGACGTCGCCGAGTAGAGGTCGGGCGTCAGCTCGTGGTAGACCGATACGTTCGTCGCCTTCGGCACCGACGCCACCGCGGCGGCGATCTCCGTCTTCATGCCGGCGATGAGGTTCCTCGCCGCGCGGTCGTGGCCCGTTGCGAATCCCAGCTGGCGCATCTGCACGTATGCGTCGCCGATCGACTTGGCTGCCGGCTCGTAGAGCACCGGGATGTGCAGCTTCGGAAGCCCGTACAGCAGATTGTTCGCACCCGACGAGGTGACGACGAGGTCCGGGTTGTACGAGGCGATGGCCTCGATGTTCGGCCGGTATTGAGACAGGTTCGTCTTCGGTACGTTCGCCGGATAGTTCGACTGGTTGTCGACTGCGATCACCTGCTGTCCCGCACCGATCGCGAAGAGCGTTTCCGTCGCCGTCGCAGAGAGCGACACGATGCGAACGGGCCGATGAGCGATCGTCACGTACCCGTTCGCCGCCTTCAAGGTGATCGGGAAGGCCGGCGGCGCCGCGGCACTTCCAAGCGAAACGCTCGTCAGCGCGATTGCGATTGCGATGAGACCCGCAACAGGCCATTTCCTCTGTCCCACAACAAACCTCCGCGTGTAGCGGAGGAGGTGGCCCGGCGGCTCGCTGCCGCACGAACCGCCCTACCTCCGAGGGCCGTGTTCGTCGGTGCAGGTCAGGCGACCTGGCTCGTCCCCCGAAGGGGCCTCACAGTTGCGGGTCAGCGCCGGATTGGAACCGGACTTCGCTGCGCCTGCACCGGCCGGAGATATGTGTCCGGCGATGCGAGCCTACCACCGCGCCCGGGCCGCGGGCCGAATCCGCGAACGAACGAGCTCCCACTCCTGCCGAGTCGAGCATCGGCGCCCGTCGTGCCGCTTCCCGAGATCAGGCCGCCGCAGCTGCCGCTACCCTGAGTGCGTAAGCGGACGCCGCCGTCCGCGCCGGGCGACGCCGCCTTTTCCGTCCCGACCACGGACAAGGAGGCTACGTCCGATGACATTCGCATTGCAGCTACACCGCTCCGGCAACACGACCTCGCACGCGGGGCGCGAGATGCACCTGCGGCTCATGATCGAGGCGATGATCCGCGACGGCCACTCCGAAAGCGAGATCGCCGCGGCCGTCGAGCGGGCACAGGCGAGGCCGTGAGGCGCACCCGCGTGCTGATCGCGGAAGACGAGACGCTGATCCGGCTCGACCTGCATCGACTGCTCGAGGCCTCGGGCTACGACGTCTGCGGGCTGGCGATCGACGGGATCGAGGCGGTGGAGTGCGCGCTCGACCTGCGCCCGGATCTGATCGTGCTCGACGTGAAGATGCCGCGCCTCGACGGCGTGGAGGCGGCACGATGCATCCTCGCCGCCTATCACGTGCCGATCGTGATGCTGACGGCATACGGCTACGGCGAGCTGATCTCCCGCGGGCTCGATGCCGGCGTCGTCGGGTTCGTGGTCAAGCCGTTCCGGGAGCGCGACCTGCTCGACGCGCTTCGCGACGCACTCCGGGAAGATCCCGACTCGGATGCGCTTGTGTATATCCGCCGCGGAGTCGGTCCGTAGACTGACGCGCGATGCGGATCGGAGTCCTCACCGGTGGCGGCGACTGCCCGGGCCTGAATGCGGTCATCCGTGCCGTCGCGCGGCGCGCGTGGTCGAACGGGCACGAGGTCGTCGGCGTGCGCGAGGGCTGGCGCGGGATGGTCGAGCACTTGTTCTCCCCACTCGGCCCGGAGCAGATCAGCGGCATCCTGCCCCGCGGCGGGACGATCATCGGCACGACCCGCACCAACCCGTACAAGGTCGAGGGGGGCGTGGACAAGGTGCGCGCGGCGTTCAACGACCTCGACGCGCTGGTCGCGATCGGCGGCGAGGACACACTCGGCGTCGCGGCGCGACTCTACGACGAGTTTCAGCTGCCGGTGGTCGGCGTGCCGAAGACGATCGACAACGACCTGTCGGGCACCGACTACACCTTCGGCTTCGACACGGCGGTCGCGATCTGCACCGAGGCAATCGACCGGCTGCACACGACCGCCGAGTCGCACAACCGCGTCATGGTCGTCGAGGTGATGGGCCGGCACACGGGCTGGATCGCCGTGCACAGTGGCATCGCCGGTGGCGCCGACGTGATCCTCATCCCGGAGATCCCCGTGGATTACGACGTCGTCTGCGACGAGATCAACCGCCGCCACGGACGCGGGAAGAACTTCTCGATCGTCGTCGTCAGCGAAGGCTGCGAGCTGCCGGGCGCCGAGGACAAGGGCGAGGTCGACCAGTTCGGCCACAAGCTCCTCGCGAAGAGGGGCGTCGGCGAGCGCCTTGGCGAGGAGATCGAGAACCGCACCGGCTTCGAGACGCGCGTCACCGTCCTCGGCCACGTGCAGCGTGGCGGCACCCCCACCGCGCGCGACCGCATCCTCGCCACGCGCTTCGGCCTCTGCGCAGAGCAACTCGTCGAGGACGGCAAGTTCGGCCAGATGGCCGCGCTACGCGGCGACGACGTCGTTCCGGTCTCGCTGAAGGAAGCGACCGCGGAACTGAAGACCGTGCCGCTCGAGTGGTACGAAGTCGCGAAGACCTTCTTCGGCTGAGCGGCGGCGTACGCCCAGTCAAGCTACGAACAACACCAGACGATCACGGCAGCGGGCGGAGCCCGATCGGCTCGTACGGCTCGTAGTCGATATCTCGCCGAACGGAACGCCTGAGCGGGTTCGTGAACAACTGTTTCCAGCGCAACGGGAGGGTCCCCGTTCCCACGGTGGCGGATGCGCGCGATTGGACTACTTCATCGCCTTTCAGCCAGATCGTCTCTTTGTAACGGCCGCGGATCGCCGCGCAGATCAGAGCCCTTACCTCGTCCATGTCAGACGCAGCAAAGCGAGTTCCTCGTCGCGCTCTGACTTCAAAGAAACCACCTTGTCCGAGCATCACGTCGACGAGCCCCACCCCGTCCTCGACGTGGACTGTGATCTGAGCAGCTCGAGGATTCGATGGCGTTAGCTTGAAAATCACCTCGCGCCGCCCACCGCTGTTCGTCTCAGACCTCTCGAAGGTGCAGGGGTCCTGCGCTAAGCCGGTCACTGCGGCTTCGACGACCGTGGTTACATCTTCGATGAGGCCTTCGCTTGCGGGATGTGCCAATGGATTCGCGATCTCCTTACCTAACTACGGACTGGCCTACCGCTCACACCACGCTCCCACGTCACGCCGGCCGGCTCGGGCGCCAAGGCGTTGCGGTGGGGGACTTCAATCGAACCGGTGGTACGGCTATTCACACACCGCACCAAAGTCGTGCTACGCCGGACGCATGACTACGGAAAGGATTGAGAGCTCATCGTGGGAGCGGCCCCACTCCCTCAATCTAAGTCTGCGAGCGAGAGCAAGTACCGAGGGGGATCCTGCCACTCGGCGACATAGGAGCGAAACTGGTCGGCTGCGTCAGACAGCGATCCACCGAGGAGACTCTCGACGAACCTCGTCTCGCCGATGGCCAATCCGAATTCGGCTTCGGAGCTGAGAACCGCCCAACGCAACTGCGGAGTTGTTACGCCAACGTCAGTGGTCACGAGCTGCTCGAGTGCCGAGCGCAGCGCCTGCTCGTCCAGCCCGATGCTCTCGGACGACACGCTCATGTTCTCTGCTTCACCTATGACCAGTGCTGAATCAGCTGAGGCTACTGCGGTGCGTAGCAGCCGGGATGGATCATTGACCAGCATGTCTGGACTAGTAATCAGCGGCGCGGCGACCCAGCCCGGATGGACGTTGATCTTCCACCCGCGGTCTGGTTCCCAATGAACGGGCCACCGTTCTTGTTCGTTTGTCAGTGCCACATGACCTCGGTTGAAACCATCCGCCTTTCGTCCTCAAATCTATGGGCGGAAGCGGCGCAGGGTCAGTGCTGGCCCGGTTCTCGTCGACTCGACGGACGCTAGCAGGAGTGCGCCGTTGGGCTGTGAAACGAGGTTGTAGACCGATGTGCCCACTGGCACCGGCAATTGCACCACTCCGGCTTCACCGAAACTCGGGTCGGGGCTGCCGTTCGAGCGGAAGCGCCAAAGCACGATCCATTCGACCCGGCCGTCGGCGCTCGTTGCGGTACCCGCGACCGCGTAATTCCGACTATTTGTGCTGGTGGCGGCGTCGACCTCAAGATCGTGCGCCCCAGTGATGTTGACAACGCTTCGCGCCGGAAAATTAGTGTCAAGTCGCCCGACCGCGTTGTAGCGCCTCGTCATTAACCGCGGTCGACCAGCGCCTGATTCCGTTACTCCGATCATGACGACGCGTCCCGCTCCTTGTTGAATGAGCGCGGCGGGGTAAGAGAATGCTCTCAAGGCTCCGACGACGACGCCGCGGTTACCGAAGCGCGGATCGCGCTGACCGTTCGCTCGATATCGGACTAGCGCGAAAGCGTGATTACGGTTCGACAGGACTCGTTCGGCGGCGACAATCAGCTGCCCGTTTGGTGTAATCGTCAGTGCTTTCGTTCCGGCGCCAGCGCCCAGTGAGGTCGTCACGGTTCCCTGCTGCCCGAACGTCGGATCGACTCGTCCGTCTGCGGAGTAACGAGCGAGAGCGATCTGGGCCCGGGTCAGTCGCCTGTCCAGAATCGTGCCGGCAACCACGAATTGCCCTCCAGCAGTGAGGCTGAACGCATTGATGACCGAGTGCCAGCCGAGTTGGGTCATCGCTCTGCCAGCCACACCGAAAGAGCGATCGACAGATCCGTTTGCTCGTAGACCGACGAGGATGAACCGACGTCGATACGAGCCAGGCCGTGTCGAGCTTCCGGCCAAGACGATTCGGCCTCCACGCTCAACGGCCATCCCGCTGATGTACGCGTCCCGGCCGACGTGAACGTAGGCCCGCCCAGCCGAACCGAAGTGGCGATCAAGCGACCCGTTGCCATCGAACCGTGCAACGACAGCCGTTCCACACCGGATGTCCGGCGTCGGGCAAGCACTGCCAGCGACGACCAGGCCACCGTCGGACTCTCGAACAAGCGCTGAGTGATGACCAGGTGGTGCGAATCCAAGCGAGACGCGCGTCACGCCCCGAGTACCGAACGAGGTGTCCACTGATCCCGAAGCGAAGCGAGATTGCCCACCACAGCCGCTCGCCAGCGCGCAGACCAGCGCAAGGACCCAGGTTAGGTATGCCGCGGAATTGACGATGCGTTCATTTCTCACCGGCGCGATTCCGTCGCGACCGACGATCGACTCGGAGACCCCTGCTTCACGGATCCGACGGCGGGCTCCCGACCGCGTCTCGCGAACGAGATCGAAGCTCGAGCTCGCCCTCGTCGAGTACGTCGCCTGGTTCAACAACGAACGCCTACACACCTCACTCGGCGGCGTTCCCCCAGCCGAGCACGAACAGCAACACGCGAGACGATAGGTTCCGAAAACGACGCTTCGATGAAAGTAGGAAACAACCACAATGTTAAGCGTCGTCACCAGACTGATACCGAAGTCAGCCTTCGCTCGCGCGATCCGTGGTGCGGAGTCGGCCGAACAGCCTCTTCGGGTAGGCGCCGAAACTCTCGAATCTGGTTCGGCTGACACCGAATCAGGTTCGAACTACTAGAGCTCGGCGAGCGGGAAGCTGCGGTGCCGCCTCGGCGGGACGAGGAAGTTCTGCCGGTGCGTCGTCGAGAGCACCGAGTTGAAACCCTGTCCGCGACCGCGCGCCTCGAGGACGATCTTCCCGTCGGGCAGCTGGCCGTCCATCGCCCGCCGGTTGCGGCGGAAGTCGTCGCCAGTTGGGTTGAAGACGACGAAGTGCACCCCGCCGGCCGGCACGGCGCCGATCTCGTCGAGGTTCTCCGACCATGCGAACGGATTGTCGAGCGTGTTGAAGTCGGCGCGCACCGGGATCGCGGTCCCCTTCACGTACACGGTGCCGTCCTCGCCGACGACGTCCTGCGACAAGCGCGAGGTCGTCTGGATCGCGGCGCTGTGGCCGATCGCGCCGGACTTGCGGAAGTCGCGGTGCACGTCCGCGTGGCTCGAGACGTCCTTCGGGCCTTGCCGCACCGTCTGCGTGTCCTGCGCCACCTGGAGGTTGGGACGGAATGCCGTCGACACGCGCTCGTCGAAGTCGAAGTTCAGGTACCACGCTTCGATGTCCTCGTGGATGTGCGACAGGTGCATGTGCGTGCCGTTGCGGAAGTAGTCGCTGCCGCGGAAGTCGACATAGCCGAGCGTCTCGAAGTTGGCGATCGTGCCGGGACCCATCCCCGCCTTCTGCGTCGAGGTGAAGCCGAGAAACAGCTCCGACGTGTCGGGGATCAGGTCGGCGCCGGGAATCTGCGCGGCGACGGCGAGCTGCTTCGGGAGCGACTGCTTCCCGTCGAATCCGCCGCCGGCGAACCCGCGGCGAATCGACGTGAACTGGAACAAGCGCGAATCGCGCAGGCGCTTTTCCGCGTCGTCGATGTGCGCACGGACGTCGGATCGAAGCAGGATCGCGATCTCGTTCGACTCGAGCGTCGTATCGTGCGGGTCGCTCTGGAAACGCTCGGCGTCGATCAGCACGGGCCGGCCGGCGCGGCGGTCGTGCGGGAGATAGCGCCGCATCTGGTCGGGGACGAGGCGGTGGAAGTACGGCATACCCCACGCGATGGTGATGCCGAGCCCGGCGGGCGTCGGATCGTACTCGTCGTCGAGTCCCGCGAGCAGCTGCTCGAGCTCCGCACGCGCGTGACGCACGTCTCCGCGCGCCGCGGTGACGCGAGCGGTGATCACCTCGTGATGGAGCGGCGGGACGAGCACTTCGACGTCGTTCGAGTTGACCACGCGCACCCCGTCGAGCAGGTGCTGCTCCGCCTTGTGTCTCCCGGCGGGTCGCTTCGGCGAGGAGCCGGCGAGCTGGTCGACGAGCTCGTAGATCCCGGCCGCGCCCACGACGGTCCCGGCGGCGCCGGCGAGGGCCTGCCTCCGCGTGAAGCGCCTCACGTCGACGGCTTGATCAGCACGAGCGAGCCGAGCTCGCGCTTCAGATACCGGATCACGTGGTCGTACGTGAGCGGCGGCGCGACGTGCTCGGAGAGCGTGTAGAGGTTGCCGTACCGCCGCCAGAGCAACACGGCGTGCCACGCGTCCATGTCCTGGTTCGGCCCGGAGTAGACCGTGGTGGTGATTCCGTTCGCGGCGATCGAGCCGCGCTTGCCGTCGAAGCAGGGGGCGTTCTTGCTGTCGACGCCGCCGGTGCGGCACGTCGGGATCCTCGTCACGCCGGGGTAGCCGCGCAGCACGACGTGCAGCTCACCGCCGCCGATGCCCGGGCCCGTTTCCTGCCAGACGAAGCTCTCGAGATAGCTGCGGTCATTGTCGACGTAGTTGCCGTTGCTCCACTTGCCGTCGGGGTTGCCGATCAGCGGGTCGGGGAGCCACGCCGGGCAGTAGACGGGCGCCTTGATCCTGTTCGCGAGCTTCTGCCACGCGGCCCGGTTCGGGCAGGCCGGCTTCGGCGCGGCGCCCGTCTCCGCGGCGGCCTTCCTCGCCTCGCCGCAACCGGACGCGAGCAGCGCGCACATCCCCACGAGCAGGGAAAACGTGAGGAGCCCTCTCACGGCGGCATGGTAGCCCGGAAACTCGCGAACTAGACGTCGAACGGCTGATGGCCGACGAGGTCCGCCACGCGCCCGCGCCCGACGAGCACCGCGTCGATTCCGGCGCGCTCGAGCGCGAGCACCTCGTCCCGGGAGTCGACGTCGACGTCGGCGATCGCGAGCTTCCCCGCGGGCACGTCCGGCAGCAACTCGAGCACGGCGTCGAGCGGATCGGCGTCCTCGTCGATCTCGCGTGAGCAGAGCAGGAAGATCTCTGGATCGAGGCGCTCGAGCGCGAGCTCCAGCTCCTCGTCGTCGCGCACGTCGACGACGATCTCGAGGTGATGGTGCTCCGTGTCCTCGTCCGGTCTGATCCTGAGGGCGTCGGCGTCGACGGGCGCGCCGGGGCCGATCCAGAGCAGCGGCAGCGTGGTCGCCTCGCGAATGCCGTCGATCGCAGCGACGAGAGCCACCGCCTTCGCGCCCTGCTGCTCGGCGTCTCGCGCCGCGGCCGCGTCGTCGACGCGCGCGATGATCGCGATCCCATCTCCCTCGGAGATGCGTTGGCTGAGGCGTCGTGACCCGGGCACGTGCTTCGACAAGCGTAACCGGCTAGAACCCGTTCGGGGCGCGCGGCTCGAGCCGCTCCCGGTCGTGCCAGTCGTCGCGGCGGGGGACGAACACCTCGATCAGCGCCGCGCCCTCTGGCCCGGAGCGGACCGAGTGCGGCACGTGCGCCGGGATCACCCACGTCGCGCCGGGCTCGAGATCGCGCTGCTCGCCGCCGATGCGAAAGGTCAGCGAGCCGGCGGTGAGGATGCCGATCTGCTCGTTCACGTGCGAGTGCTCGGGGACGTCGACGTTCGGCTCGAGCTCGATCTGCGCCAGCGTCGCCTCGGCGCCGGTGAGCGGACGGGCGATCAGCCCCGGCCAGATCCGGAGCGGCGGGATGTCCCGCAATTCGTCGAACGGCGTCATACGCCGATCGGGTGCCAGACGGTCTTGAGCTCGAGGAACGCCGAGATCTCGTACAGCGACTGCGCGTCGGGCCCCGCGATCACGACGCGCTTGACGTTCTCCGCCGCGGCGACCTCGAGGTCCGCACGCAAACCGTCGGCGCCCGTGATGTCGATCGCGTTCACGTCCATATGGCTCGCGAGCCACGGCGCCAGCTCCGCGGTCTCCCCGGTGAGGATGTTCACGACGCCGCCGGGCACATCGCTCGTCGCGATCGCCTCCGCCAGCTCGATCGCTGCGAGCGGCTGCGTTTCTGAGGCGAGCGCGACGACCGCGTTGCCGCCCGTGAGCGCGGGCGCGAGGCGCGAGACGAGGCCGAGCAGCGGCGGCTCGGCGGGCGCGACGATCCCGACGACGCCGGTCGCCTCCGGAATCGTGAAGTTGAAGTACGGGCCGGCGACGGGGTTCGAGGAGCCGATCACCTGCGCGAGCTTGTCGGCGAAGCCCGCGTACCAGACCCAGCGGTCGATCGCCCGGTGCACCTCGTCCTTGCCGGAGCAGAGGTCAGCGAACTCGTTCGTCCGCGCCTCCATCATCTCGGCGATGCGGTAGAGCACTTGCCCGCGGTTGTACGCCGTCGCGCTCCCCCACTTCGGTTGAGCTCCGCGCGCCGCCTGCACCGCGTCGCGCACGTCCTTGCGCGAACCGCGTGCCACGTTCTGTCCCTGCGCCTCGTAGATGCGGCCGCTCTCGCTGCGCGGGAACGAGCCGCCGATGAACAGCTTGTACGTCTTGTTGACGGGGAGACGCGCCATCAGCCGCCGAACGTCTCCGCCCCGTCGAAGGCGAGATACGGCTCGAGCCCGTGCAGGCCGCCCTCGCGGCCGAAGCCGGACTCCTTGTAGCCGCCGAACGGGCTCGTCGGATCGAAGCGGTTGAACGTGTTCGACCAGACGACTCCGGCGCGCAGGCGCTCCGCCATCCAGAGGATGCGCGACCCCTTCTCCGTCCACACTCCCGCGCTGAGGCCGTACGGCGTGTTGTTCGCCTTCTCGACCGCCTCGTCCGGTGTACGAAACGTGAGCACGCTCAGCACCGGCCCGAAGATCTCCTCCTGCGCGATGCGATAGCTCTGCGCGACGTTCGTGAAGACGGTCGGCGCGAACCAGTAGCCCTTCTCCGGCAGCCGGCACGGCGGCTGGTAGATCTCCGCGCCTTCGTTCTCACCGGCCTGCACAAGCTCCTTGATGCGGTTCAGCTGCTCCTTCGAGTTGATGGCGCCGACGTCAGTGTTCTTGTCGAGCGGGTCGCCGACCCGCAGCTGCTCCATGCGCCGGTGCAGCTTGTCGAGCACGAGGTCGGCGACCGACTCCTGCACGAGCAGCCGCGAGCCGGCGCAGCACACGTGACCCTGGTTGAAG
>JBJMKB010000009.1:0-39680 GCA_045806045.1 Gaiellaceae bacterium
CGCATCAAGCAGATCAAGTCCGAGATCGAGAACACCGACTCCGACTTCGACCGCGAGAAGCTCCAGGAGCGCCTCGCGAAGCTGTCGGGTGGCGTCGCGGTCGTCAAGGTCGGCGCGGCCACCGAGACGGAGATGAAGGAGACCAAGCATCGCGTCGAGGACGCGCTGCAGGCTGCCCGCGCAGCCCTCGAAGAGGGCGTCGTGCCGGGTGGCGGTGTCGCGCTGCTGAATGCGGCGGACGCGGTCAAGGACACCTTCGAGCTCGAGGGCGACGAGGCGACGGGCGCGCGCATCATCATCCGCGCGCTCGAGGAGCCGATCCGCCAGCTCGCGACGAACGCGGGCCTCGAGGGCTCTGTCGTCGTGCAGCAGGTCCGCTCGGCGAAGCCCGGTCAGGGCATCAACATCGACACGGGCGAGCTGACCGACCTCGTCAAGGCCGGCATCACCGACCCGACGATGGTCACGCGCTCGGCGCTGCAGAACGCCGCGTCGATCGCGAAGAACATCCTCACCACCGAGGCGATCGTCGCCGAGGCTCCCGAGAAGGCAGGCTCCGGCATGGGCCAGGGCATGCCTGACATGGGCGGGATGATGTAGAGAGCCTTCGGGCTCACGGAACGCGAAAGGGCGGCCGCGAGGCCGCCCTTTCTGTTTCCGAAAACAAGAAGAGCCGCACAAGGCGGCTCTTCGAGGGGATGGGGGAGGGTTGGTACTGGGCTAGATATCGGGTTCGGCGTTCACGGCTCGATCCCTCGTTCGGGTGATCCGGGTCCTAGAACTCGTACCGCTCTTCCTGCCACGGATCCGCGTCGTTGTTGTAGCCGTAGCGCTCCCAGAAGCCGGGCTTGTCGATCGACGAGAGCTCGATTCCGCGCAGCCACTTCGCGCTCTTCCAGAAGTACTTGCCCGGGATGACGAGCCGCAGGGGATAGCCGTGGTCCGGTGTGAGCGGCTCGCCGTTTGCGCGGTTCGCGAGCAGCGCCTTCGGGTCCTCGAGGAAGGCAAGCGGCACATTGGACGTGAATCCGCCTTCCGCATGCGCGACGACGAAGTTCGCCGTCGGCTTCGGCTTGGCCAGCTTCGCCAGCTCGTTCCAGTGCACGCCCTCGAACCGCGTGTCGAAGCGCGACCATCGTGTGACGCAATGGATGTCCTGCACGTTCGAGCTGCGCGGCAGCTCGTTGAGCTCCGGCCACGACAGCTCGAGCTCGTTCTCCACCTCGCCGAAGACGCGGAACGTCCACGTATCGAGGCTGTCGTAACGCGGGACAGAGCCCGCGTGGAGCACGGGCCATTTCTCCGTCAGGTACTGGCCGGGCGGGAGGCGCGCGGGGTCATAGCCCGCGTCTCTCACCTTCTGCTCCGCCTTCGACCTGAACACGCGGACTACTCTAGATCGCGTGACCGCCGTGACACCGGCCGCCGCTCGCCGCCCGCGCGCCTACGTCCGCGTGCAGGGACCCGATGCCGTCGACTACCTGAACCGGATGCTCTCGAACGACGTACCCGAGTCGGGGTCGGCGGACGCACTGCTCCTCACGGCGAAGGCCCGCGTCATCGCCCCCCTTCTCGTCTGGCGCCGTGGGCCGGAGGACGTGCTGCTGTTCACGGAGCCCGAGCTCGGCGACGTCGTCCGGCAGCAGCTGACGCGGATGCGATTCGCAGCGAAGTGCGAGATCGAGCCGGAGGAGCACGTCTCGACGGTCGTGCTCGGCGATGCGGAGGGAATTCCGAACCGTGACTACGGATTCGCCGCCGTCGAGGTGCTCGACGCGTCGATCGAGATCACGCTGGACGACGACGCGCTCGAGCGGCTGCGGATCGAGGCGGCGACGCCGCGCTACGGCCGCGAGATCGACGACCGCGTGCTGCCCGCCGAGGCAGGGCTCGACGAACGCGCCGTCTCGTTCGACAAGGGTTGCTACCCGGGACAGGAACCGGTCGCGCGCCAGCACTATCGGGGCAAGGTGAACCGCCGGCTGCGCGTGCTCGAGGTGGAGGGCGACGTGCCGGCGCGCGAGACGCCGGTTCTGCACGACGGCAAGGAGGTCGGCCGGATCACGAGCGCGGTTGCGGGGCTCGCGCTCGCCTACGTTCGCGTTGCCGTGCCCGAGGACGCGACGCTCGACGTCGGCGGCAGCGCGGCTACACTGGCCGCTCCCAAGCGCCCGTAGCTCAGGGGATAGAGCACCGGCTTGCGGAGCCGGGGGTCGCAGGTTCAAATCCTGCCGGGCGCATCCCGTACAACCGCTTACCTTTGGGATTTCGGCGGTTTCTTGTTCTTGGGCTACAGCGACGTCGCAAGCGGTTCGCAAGCGTTCAGGCGAGAGGACACTGACGACGCCACCCTCCGGAACCTGGTTCGGGGTATGAACCAGGTTCCAGAGTTTCGACCTTCGTTGCGTATTCCGAGAGAAACTCGCGAACCTGGTTCAACGACCGAACCAGGTTCGGGCTGATGTGTTCGCAGGCTCGCTCACGGTGTGTGTCTGGCTCACCCTCGTCCTGCCAGCTCGCCCGAAACAGCGCCGTCCTTGGGTCGACCATTGAACCGCCCGGAACGGGCGCTACGGGAGTGATAAAAACCTTCCCTCGCAAAGCGAGTAGAGATTGATCGAGGCGTGGGCGAGAGTCCTTACGCCAGAACACGGGGCCTCGGCCCGCATCAGGAATGGCTTGGGGAGTCGGGGGTCGCAGGGGCTTCGGCATGCGGGGAACACACCTCGTACGGTCGGCACCTCATAAGGTCGCGACGACTCAGCGTCTCTGGCGTACCGAGCGCAAAGTTTGGCAGGGAGGCGCGGTCGTCGCGCGAATCAAGTCACGTGGCTGCGCCCGAAGGCCTGACGCTCACGACCCATCGCGACCGCCGGAACTGGTGGCAATCGGTGTGGCTGCGGCGCGTGCTGCTCGTCGTCCCGAGCGCACTCGCGCTCGCCGGCCTGCTCAACCAGTTCGGGCAGCTACCCGCGACGACGACGATCGCGGCCAGTGCGGCGAAGCTCACCGTCGTCGCGCCGACGCGCGGGCGCTCGGGACTGATCTATGCGGCGCGCATCCGAGTCGACGCGGTCCGCGAGGTCAAGGACGCGTCGGTGTTGCTCGACGGCGGGTGGGCCGACGGGTACACCGTCAACGGGATCGCGCCGCAGCCCATCGCCGAGGGCTCGAGCGACGGGAAGCTCCACTTCGAGTTCGGGCACATCCGCGCCGGGCAGCAGCTCACGTTCTGGCTGTCGCTGCAGATCAACCCGACGACGATCGGCGTTCATCGCCAGAACGTGTGGCTCTACGACGGCAACACGCTGATCGCGGTCGCGAAGCGAAGCATCAGGATCTTCCCGTAATGGACATCGTCGTTCGCGCAATCGCGGCGTACGTCTTCATCATCTTCGTCCTGCGGATCATCGGGCGGCGCGAGCTCTCCGATCTCGGCCCCGCAGACGTGGTGCTCCTGGTCGTGATGGGCGACCTCGTCCAGAACGGCGTCACGCAAGCCGACGACTCCGTGACCGGCGTCTTTCTCGCGATCTCGACCTTCGCGCTTCTCACGATCGCGATGTCGTTCGTATCGTTCAAGTCGCGCCGCGCGCGCCGGGTGATCGAAGGCGAGCCGTTGATCCTCGTCCAGGACGGCAAGCCGTTCGACGACAACTTGCGCAACGAGCGCCTCGACCTCGACGACATCCGGGAGGAGATGCGAGGGCAGGGAATCGAGTCGCTCGACTCGGTGAAGTGGTGCATCCTCGAGTCGAGCGGTCGGATGAGCTTCATCAAGAAGTCGGGATGATGGCTGCACGCCCGCGGAGCCTTGCGCTGTGGCGGCTCGCCGCCGGATCGGTGGCCGGCGCAGGCGCGATTGCAGTCGGTTCCGTGCTCGGAACGGGTTGGGCGGCCGCCCTCTCCCTCGGCTGGTGCGCGCTCGCGCTCGTCGTCGTGATCGGGACGTGGGCGAGCGTCGGGATGAAGGACGCGGCGGAGACGAAGGCGCATGCCCGCCAGGAGGACCTCACGCGCGGCGTGTCCGACACCGTGTTGCTCGCTGCGAGCGTCGCCAGCCTCATCGCGGTGGCGTTCACGCTGGTGCAGGCCGGCGAGAGACACGGCGCCACGAAGGCCGAGCTGATCGCGCTCGCGTTCAGCACCGTCGTGCTTGCGTGGTTGACGGTCCACACGCTGTACGCGCTCCGCTACGGCGACCTGTACTACGGCGACCCGATCGGGGGCATCGACTTCAACGAGGACGAGCCGCCGGATTACCGCGACTTCGGGTACCTCGCACTGACGATCGGCATGACCTATCAGGTCTCGGACACCGATCTGAAGACGAAGACGCTGCGTCGTACGGCGATCAGGCACGCGCTCCTCTCGTTCGCATTCGGAGCGATCATCCTTGCCGTCCTGATCAACGTCGTCGCCGGCCTGCTCAGCAAGTGACGCCGCCGTACCTCGCCGAGCAACAGGTTGCGGAGCTGTTGACGCCGACGGAGGCCCGCGTCGCGGTCGAAGGCTCGCTCGAGCGTTTGTCACGGGGCGTGATCAAGAACCCGGCACGCGTTCGCGCCGAGCTGCCGGGAGGCGTCTTCGCCGTGATGCCCTGCGTCGACCGCGAGCTCGGCTACGCCGGATTGAAGACGTACGCGTGGCTTCCGAACGGAACACCGTTTCTCGTCGTGCTCTTCTCGATCCGGGAGGCCCAGATCGCGGCCGTGATCGAGGCGGACATACTCGGCCGGCGGCGGACCGCCGCGGCATCGGCCGTGGCCGCACGACACCTCGCGCGGAACGGTGCGAAGACGCTCGGCGTGATCGGGTGCGGACGCCAGGCGGCCGCGCACGTCGCCGCTCTCCGGGAGGCTCTGCCCTCGCTCGAGCGCGTGGTCGCGTCAGGTCTGGACGATGAGCGGCTCGCCGCGTTCTGCGCGGAGCACGACTGCGAGCCCGCCGCGCATGCGGAGGAAGCGGCGCGGTGCGACATCGTCGTGACCGCGACGACGGCGAAGGAGCCGGTGCTGCACGGCGATTGGCTGCGCGACGGCGCGACGGTGCTCGCGATCGGCGCGAACGATCCCGCGTCGCGCGAGCTCGACGATGCCGTGCTCGCGCGCGCGGCATTCGTCTGCACGGACTCGCGGGAGCAGGCGCGCCTGGAGGCCGGGGACCTCATCCAGACCGTTCGGCGTGGCGTCGTCGACTGGGCCGAGGTGCACGAGCTGCACGACGTCGTGATGGGCGGCGTGCGCGGCCGCGCGAACGAGAGCGACATCGTCGTCTTCAAGTCGAACGGCCTCGCCGCGTGGGACCTGGCGGCGGCCGCCGCGGTGGTGTCTAAAGCTCGCGGCGCGCGTCTGTGACCAGGTCCGCGCCGAGCTCGTGGATCACCTCGGGCCGGTCGAGGAGCCGCCGGACCTGCTCCGGCGACATCCTGTTCGTCACGTAGTGGTCGTTCAGGATCTCGGCCAGCGGCCGCCCGCGGTGGTGCTCGCGGATGACGTATTGCGCGATCCGCTCCTCCGCCTGCGAGCGGGCGGAAAGGAACGAGAACGCACCTCTGATCGCGTCGACGACTCCCACGGCGGCCCGAGTATAGTCCGGCCCGTGAAGGCACCCGCTACGGCTGGGCGCTTCGCCGAACGGATCGTGGACGGACGCGACGACGGCGGCCGTCCCGAGCGGGTCCTCATCTGGATCGAGCGGCTACCAGGGGCGGTGTGGGCGGTCGGCCGCGTCGTCAACCCGCAGCATCGCGAGACCGACGCTCCGCGCGAGCACGACTGGGTCTGGCAGGGTCACGAGCTCGACGACTGCCTCGACGCGGCGAACTCGGCGCTCGAAGACGACGCCGTCGTTTCGGAGGAGCTCGGGTCGCCTCAGACGGTCAAGCCGTTCGTCCGCGAGGAGCTGCTGAAGCCCCTCGAGCGGATCTTCTTCGGCCACGCGTCAAACTGATTCGCGAACCGAACCGGGGTCGAGCGGCCACTTCAGGTCGGCGTCGGGGATCGGGTCGCCGTGCGGGTCGTGCGTCGGGAAGCCGAGCGCCTTGTCGATCCGCTCCTCGAGCTCCTCCGAGATGACGTGCTCGAGCCGGTCCGCCTCGTCGTGCACGGCGTCGACGTGCAGGCCGAGCGTCTCCGCGAGGTACAGCTCGAGCAGCCGGTGATGGCGGATCACCTCGAGCGCGACGCGCTCTCCCGACGCCGTCAGCTGCGCGCCCCGGTACGGCTCGTGCAGGAGGAGCTCGAGGGCGGCGAGCTTCTTCACCATGGCGGAAGCGGACGCCGGCGACACCGCCTGGTCCTTCGCGAGCGCGCCGATCGTGACTCGGCCGTGCTCGGCCTGCAGCTTGTAGACGCTCTTCAGGTAGTCCTGGATCGACTCGCTCAGCGCGGCCTTCGCCATACCTCCAGGGTACTGTGCCGCCCGTGGCGATTCAGGTCGGGCACAGCGCAGATCCGGACGACGCGTTCATGGTCTGGGCCCTCGAGGCGGGCAAGGTGGATACGCGCGGGCTGGATCTGATGCCCGTCGCCTCGGACATCCAGACGCTCAACGAATGGGCGCTCGAAGGGCGACTCGAGGTGACGGCGCTCTCGGCGGGCGCGTATCCGGCGGTCGAGGACGCCTACACGCTGCTGCCGCACGGCGCGTCATTCGGCGAGGGTTATGGCCCCATCGTGGTTGCGCGGGAAGAGCTCGATCCTCGCAAGGTGGAGATCGTCACCCCAGGCGCGCTGACGACGGCGAAGCGCGTGCTGCACCTTGCGCTCGGCGACGATCTTCGCACCCGAGACGTGGCCTTCGACCAGGTGCTCGACGAGGTCGTCTCGGGACGCGCCGAGGCCGGCTTGCTGATCCACGAGGGGCAACTCACCTTCGCCGACTCCGGGTTGCACAAGCTGCTCGACCTCGGCGTGTGGTGGCGCGACGAGACGGGGCTGCCGCTGCCGCTCGGCCTCGTCGCAATCCGCAACGACGTGGAGCGACGCGACGACGTGTCCGCGGTCCTGCGCGAGGCGATCGACGCTGCGCTCGCGAACCGCGACGAGGCGATGCGGTACGCGGTGAGCTTCGGACGCGGCATCGACGCCGCGACGGCCGACGAGTTCGTCGCGATGTACGTGAACGACCTGACGCTCGACATGGGCGAGCGCGGGCGTGCGGCGGTGGCGAAGCTGCTCGGTCGGACACCGTCGTTCGTATGACCCACGCCGATCGCTATCTCTTGCTCGGTCTGCGGCTCGGCAAGCACGTCGAGGGGCTCGTCGACGCGTACTACGGCCCGCCGGAGCTGAAGGAGCAGGTCGACGCCGAGGCGACGGTTCCGGCGACGGAGCTCGCGGCGCATGCGGATGCGGTGCGCGACGAGCTGCCCGACGGCTGGTTGCGCGACCAGGTGCACGGCTGTGCGACGTACGCGCATGTGCTCGCGGGCGACGAGATGTCGTACGCCGACGAGGTCGAAGGCTCGTACGGCGTGCGGCCGTCGAAGACCCCGGTCGAGGTGTACCAGGCCGTGCATGCAGAGCTCGACGAGCTCTACCCCGGCCACGGTTCGCTGTTCGAGCGCCGGAACGCCTGGCGCGACCTGCACCTGGTCGCAGGCGATCTGGTCGTCCCGGTGCTTCAGGATCTGATGCCGCTGCTGCGGCGCCGCACGGAGGAGCTTCTTGTGGAACTGCCGGTTGGCGAAGCTGTCCTGCTCGAGCCGGTGACTGACGAGCCGTGGTGGGCCTTCAACTACTACCTCGGCGATCTCCGGAGCCGGGTCGTGCTGAACACCGACGTGCCCACGACGGGCGCCGACCTGATCCACCTCGCGGGGCACGAGGTCTATCCGGGCCACCACACCGAGCATTCGGTCAAGGAGCAGCTGCTGATTCGCGAGCAGGGGAAGATCGAGGAGGCCATCCAGCTCGTGCCGACGCCACAGGCGGTGCTCAGCGAAGGCATCGCCGAGACGGGCGCCCACCTCGTCATGGATGACGCTGCGAAGGAGGAGGCGTATGCCATCCTGCGCCGGCACGGTGCGACGATCGTCGATCCGGCCCTCGGCGAGCGGATCTCGCGCGTCGTAGAAGAACTGCGGACCGTCGGACTCGACGCGGCGCTGATGATCCACGAGGACGGCGCGTCCGTCGAGGAGGCGCAGGCCTATGTCGAGAAGTGGAACCTCGCGACGCCGGAGCAGGCGGCGCACAGCGTCCGCTTCGTCACCGACCCGACCTGGCGCGCGTACGTCATCACCTACTCCGCGGGGCGCGACCTCTGCCGGGCCTACGTCGACGGCGACCCGGCCCGCTTCCGCACGCTGCTGACCCAGCACGTGCGGATCCGCGACCTGCTCGCGGCGGCGAGCTAGGGTCCGAGCATGGCGGCGACGGTCACCGATCACGGCCTGTTCATCGGCGGCGAGCGCGTCGAGACCGCCGACGTTCGCGAGCTGCGCGAGCCGGCCACCGGCGAGCTCCTAGCGAGCGCGGCGATGGGCGGGGAGTCCGACGTCGACCGTGCGGTGCAAGCCGCGCGCGGCGCACTCGACGGCGCATGGGGGAAGACCCCGGGCACCGAGCGCTCGCGTCTGCTGCACGCGCTCGCCGACGCGATGGCCGCCAACCGCAAGGAGCTCGCCGAGCTCGAGTCGCGCAACGTCGGCAAGGCGATCTCGTCCGTGAAGGCGGAGGTCGCAGGCGCAGTGGAGAACTTCCGCTGGTACGCGAGCGCGATCGCCTCGATCGCCGGACGCTCCAACCCGATCGGCGGCTCGCTGCTCTTCTACTCGCAGAAGGAGCCGGTCGGAGTCGCGGGGCAGATCGTGCCGTGGAACTACCCGCTGATGATGGCGACGTGGAAGCTCGCGCCGGCGCTCGCCGCCGGCTGCGCCGTGGTGCTGAAGCCGGATCCGCAGACGCCGCTTTCGGTGCTCCGCGTGGCGGAGCTCGCGGCCGAGGTGGGCTTCCCACCGGGCGCGATCAACATCGTTCCCGGCGACGGACCGACGACCGGCGCCTACCTCGTCACGCACCCGGGCGTCGACAAGGTCGCCTTCACCGGCTCGACGAGGACGGGCGGCGAGATCATGCGCCTCTGCTCCGATCCGATCAAGCGGCTCACGCTCGAGCTCGGCGGCAAGAGCCCGAACCTGTTGTTTGCTGACGCCGACCTCGCCGACGCGATCCCCGCGAGCGTCTGGGCGATCTACGCGTCTGCCGGCCAGTCGTGCGAAGCGCGTTCGCGGCTGCTCGTCGAGCAGTCGCTGTATGACGACGTCGTCGCGCAGGTGACGGAGCTGTCGCAGAAGGTGCGTGTCGGAGATCCGCTCGACGCCGAGACCCAGATGGGCTCCCTCATCTCGACCGCGCATCGCGAGAAGGTGCACGGCTTCGTCGAGAGCGCACGCTCGGAAGGTGCCGAGGTGACGACCGGTGGCACGATCGGCGACGGTCCCGGCGCGTTCTATCCGCCAACGGTGGTCGCGAACGCCGGCAACCAGATGCTTGCCGCGCAGGAGGAGATCTTCGGCCCCGTCGTGACGGTGATCCCGTTCGAGGACGAGGCGGACGCCATCCGCATCGCGAACGACGTCAAGTACGGGCTGATGGCGACGGTCTGGACGGGCGATCCCGGCAAAGGGCATCGCATCGCGTCGAAGATCAAGTCGGGCACGGTGGGGATCAACATGCCGTACACCGCGTTTCCGGGTATCCCGTTCGGCGGCTACAAGCAGTCCGGCTTCGGCCGCGAGCTCGCGCTCGAGACGCTCGACCTGTACCTCGAGACGAAGTCGGTGGTCACCTACACCGGTACGCGCCCGACGAACCCGTTCGGGCTGTAGACGCGTCGCGGTATCGGTGGGCGGTGCTCGCCGCCGGAACGTTCGCGCAGACGACCTACTCCGCGATCTGGTTCGGCGTGGCGGTCATGGCTCCCGCGCTGCGCGCCCGCGACCACCTGTCGCTCGCGCAGACGGGGTTCCTGATCTCGAGCTCGCTCGTCGGCTCGCTCGTGAGCCTGATCCCCTGGGGCGTCGCGACCGACCGCGTCGGCGAGCGCATCGTGCTCGTGACGGGCCTCGGGCTCTGCGGCGTTGCGCTGCTCGCGGCCGCGGCCGTGCACGGCTTCTGGCCGCTCGCGGGGCTCATCGCCTTCGCTGGCATGACGGGCGCGAGCGTGCAGTCTGCGAGCGGCCGCGCGGTGCTCCACTGGTTTCCGCTGCGACAGCGGGGGCTTGCCCTCGCGATCCGCCAGACCGCGATTCCGATCAGCGGGTTCCTGACGGCCCTCGTGTTGCCGCACGTCGGCGGGATCGGGAACGGCTTTGCGCTGATGGGCGCGGCGTGCCTCGCGGGCGCGGCCGTCGGGGGCATCGTCCTGCGCGAAGGTCCCGAGCACGACCGCGTCGTCGGTGTGCCGCCCGGACCGTCTCCGATCCGCGACAAGCGCATCTGGCAGCTCTCGATCGGCAGCTCGCTGCTGCTCGCGCCGCAACTCTGCGTCGCCGGCTTTGCCGTCCTCTACCTCCACGACCGTCGAGGAATGTCACCGGGCGCCGCCGGGGCGGTGCTCGCCGTGATGCAGGCGCTCGCGATCGCGGGCCGAATCAGCGCCGGTCGCTGGTCGGACGTCCGCGCCAGCCGCCTCGCGCCACTGCGCGCAATCGCTCTCGCGGTCGGCGGGCTCGTCCTCCTGACAACGGCGCTCCTCGATGCGCCGCTGCCATTGCTGATCCCGGTGCTCGTCATCACCGGCGCGCTGTCGATGAGCTGGAACAGCCTTTCGTTCGCCGCTGCGATCGAGCTCGCCGGGCGCGGTCGCAGCGGCTCCGCGATCGGACTGCAGCAGACGCTGCTCAACCTGCCGTCAACCACCTATCCCGGCCTCTTCGGCGCCCTCGTCGCCGCCACGTCGTGGCACGTCGGGTTCGCGGCCGTCGCCGTGTTCCCGCTCGTCGGCTGGCGCGTGCTGCGAGCATTGCCGGGGTGAGTGCGGTCGAACGTCTCGATGCGATCTACGCGATCGCGCAGCATCGTGCGGGCTACTCCTCCGAGGAGGACGCCGCGCACGAGCTGGCTGCGCAGTGGATGACCGAGGCAGGTCTCGAGGTCTCGCGCGACGACGCGGGCAACCTGTTCGGCACGCGCGGCGCCGCGCGCGTCTGGGCGGGGTCGCACCTCGACAGCGTCCCGACCGCGGGCAAGTTCGACGGCGCGCTCGGTGTCGTCGCCGCGATCGAGGCGGCGTCGCGGCTGCCGGACGCGCCGCTTGCCGTCGTCGCGTTCCGCGCGGAGGAGACCGGGCCGATGGGGAGCAAGCGGATCGTCTCGGCTCCCGACGCGTACCTCGAGCTGCACATCGAGCAGGGGCCGGTGCTCGCGAGCCTCGACCAGCCGCTTGGGGTGGTGACGGGGATCGCCGGACAGGCGCGCGGCTTCAGGGTATCCGAGGGACGCGCCGACCATGCCGGCACGACGCCCATGGACGCGCGGGTCGACGCCCTGGTGGAGGCTGCGCAGTTCGTCCTGCACGTCCGCGACTGTGCGCGCGAAGGCACCGTCGCGACGGTCGGCGCGATCGAGGTCGAGCCGAACGCGACGAACGTCGTGCCGCAGAAGGTGACGGTCTCGGTCGACGCACGATCTGCCGACGCGCAGCTACTCGACGCGCTGATCGCCGAGATCGGCTTCGAGGTGCAGTGGAAGAGCGATCCGGTGCCGATGGGCGACGCGTTCGCGGCCGTGCTGCCGGACGCGCCGCGGCTCGTCTCGGGCGCGGGTCACGACGCGATGTTCGTTCCGAACGCTTCGATGCTCTTCGTCCGCTCGCTGAACGGCGGGGTCTCGCATCATCCCGACGAGCTGTCGAGCGAGGAGGACATCGCCCTCGCGATCGATGCGCTCACCGCCGCGCTCGCTAGGCTCGTCTCGTGAACGACTCCCGGGAGGTGATGAGCTGGGACGACCTGGGCCGCGGCGCGCGCGATCTCGCCCGGATGGTGGCCGACGACGGCTGGCAGCCCGACATGATCCTCGGCATCGCGCGTGGCGGGCTGCTCGTCGCGGGCGCACTCGGCTACGCGCTCGGCATCAAGAACACGTTCACGATGAACGTCGAGTTCTACACCGGCGTCGACGAGCGCCTCGAGATGCCGATGATCCTCCCGCCGGTCCCCGACCTGGTCGACTTCGCCGACTTCAAGGTGCTGATCGCCGACGATGTCGCCGACACGGGTGCCACGCTCAAGCTCGTGCAGGAGTTCTGCGAGGGAAAGGTCGCCGAGGTCCGGTGCGCGGTGTTGTACGAGAAGCCGCGCTCGGTCGTGCGCTGCGAGTACGTCTGGCGCCGCACCGACCGCTGGATCACGTTCCCCTGGAGCGCCGAAGATCCCGTTGTGCAGGCACTTCCCAGCCGTCTCTAGAACCTCGCCCGACGGTCGGCTAGATTCGACCTTCCCCCCGGCAACTCGCGTTTCAAGGAGAGGATCACATTGACCAAGACGAAGCTTTCGCTCGCCGCGACCCTGCTCGTGGTCGTGGCGGCGGCGGTCGCCCTGGCGGTCGGCGCGGCATCGAGCCCGGCGGAGTCCAATGCCGCGTTCAAGGCGGCCTGGATCTATGTCGGGCCGCACAACGACGCAGGCTGGTCTCAGGCTCACGACGAGGGACGCCTCGCCGTCGACAGGGCGCTCGGTTCGAAGGTGCACACCACCTACAAGGAGAAGGTTCCCGAAGGCCCGGAAGTCGCCCAGGTGATCGAGCAACTGATCCGGGAAGGAAACAAGATCATCTTCGCGACGTCCTTCGGCTATCAGAACGCGATGGTCGCGGCGGCGAAGAAGCATCCCGACGTCAAGTTCGAGATGGCCACCGGGTACCTCAGCTCCAAGAACATGGCGGACTACTACGGAGCCGGTGAGGACGCGATCTACCTCTCCGGCATCGCCGCGGGCGCTGCGACCAAGGGTGGCACGGTCGGCTACGTCGTCCCGTTCCCGATTCCCGAGGTGATCCGGCACACGAACGCGTTCACCCTCGGCGTGCAGAAGGCTCATCCGGGCGCGAAGGTCAAGATCGTCTGGACGAACTCGTGGTTCGATCCGGCCAAGGAGACGAAGGCTGCTGAGAGCCTTCACTCCGCGGGTGCCGATGTCATCGGCCAGAACGTCGACAGTCCGGCTGCCGGCCAGTACTCGGAGAAGAACGGCGTGCCGTGGGTCGGGTACGACTCGAACGCGAAGAAGTTCGCGCCGAAGTCGTGGCTCACAGCGGCGGTCTACAACTGGGGCCCGTACTACATCAAGCGCGTGAAGGCAGCTATGAACGGGACCTGGAAGACGGGCAGCTACTACGGCTCGATGAAGGACGGATTCACGCTCCTCGCACCGTATGGCGCAGGCGTCTCCGCGGCGACGAAGAAGCTCATCGCTCAGCAGAAGGCGCGCATCGTCAGTGGCAAATGGAACGAGTTCAGCGGACCGATCTACGACCAGAGCGGGAAGCTGCGCATCAAGACGGGGAGCCGCGCGTCGCTTGCGGACCTCATGTCGATGAACTACCTGGTGAAGGGTGTCATCGGGAGCCCGAAGGGCTGACGCTTCACGGGGTGGGCGAGACTCGCCGTCTCGCCCACCCTCCTTTCATGCCAACTGCCGTCGAGCTGCGAGGTATCACGAAGCGGTTCCCCGGCGTCGTCGCAAACGACGACGTTCACTTCGAGGCGGCCGAGGGCGAGGTGCACGCGCTCTTGGGTGAGAACGGTGCCGGCAAGTCGACGCTCTCGAACATCCTGATCGGGCTCTACCGGCCGGACGAAGGGGAGATCCTGCTGAAGGGCGCACCGGTCGCGTTCCATTCGCCTCGCGATGCCCTCGAGGCCGGTATCTGCATGGTCCACCAGCACTTCAGGCTCGTCCCGCCTTTCACGGTCGCGGAGAACGTGATCCTCGGCGACCATCGCGGCGAAGGGAAGAAGCTGGTCGTCAACCCACGCCGCATCGAGCGACGCGTCGCCGAGCTGGGGGAGCGGTACCGGATCGCGGTCGATCCGCGCGCGCGGATCTGGCAGCTGTCGCTCGGCGAGCAGCAGCGTGTGGAGATCCTCAAGGCGCTCTACCGGGAGGCGCGCATCCTGATCCTCGACGAGCCGACGGCCGTGCTCACGCCGCAGGAGGCCGAGTCGCTCTTCGCGACGCTGCGTGTGATGGCGGAAGAGGGCCGCACGATCGTCTTCATCTCGCACAAGCTGCACGAGGTCAAAGCGGTATCCGATCGCGTGACGGTGCTGCGCGCGGGCAAGGTCGTCTCGACGGTCGCGACCGCCGATGCCACGCCACGCTCGCTCGCCGCGCTGATGGTCGGGCGCGAGGTGGCGATCGCGGAGCGGGTGGAGCGCGCTGGCGAGGTAGGCGATTCGGTCCTCGAAGTGGACGATCTCTGGGCTTTGGGCGACCGCGGGACCGAGACGCTGCGCGGAGTCTCGCTGACGGTGCGGGCGGGAGAGGTCCTGGGGCTCGCCGGTGTCGCGGGCAACGGGCAGCGCGAGCTCGCCGAGGCCATCACGGGGATGCGGCCCTTCTCCCGGGGCTCCGTCGTGGTCGGCGGCGACCGGCTGAACGGTGGCGACGCGCGCGAGGCGATCCGCGCCGGAGTTGCACACGTCCCCGAAGACCGCCTACACACCGGTGTGGCGCCGTCGCTCTCGATCGCGTCGAACGTCGTGCTGAAGGCCTACCGTGGGCGTGCACTCGCCAAGGGGCCGCTGCTTCGGCTGCGCACGATCCGCAATCACGCCTTGGCGCTGATCGAGCGCTACGACGTGCGCGGCGGCGGACCCGATCTCCCGGCCCGCCAGTTGTCGGGCGGGAATCTGCAGAAGGTCGTGCTCGCCCGCGAGTTCGAAGGGGATCCGCGCGTGCTCGTCGTCGCCTCGCCCACACGCGGGCTCGACGTCGCCGCGATCGAGACGGTGCACCGGTACCTGCGTGACGCTGCGTCGAAAGGGGTCGCCGTGCTGCTCATCTCCGAGGACCTCGACGAGATCCGCGCACTTGCCGATCGCATTGCAGTCATCTACGAAGGCGCGATCGTCGGTGAGCTCGACGCGGCGACCGCGACGGTCGGGGAGATCGGGCTGATGATGGCCGGCGGGGACGCCGAGTGATCCGGTTCGAGCGGCGTCTGCGCCAGCCGAGGTGGCTGATGGTCGCGGTGCCCGTCGGTTCCATCCTCGTCGCATTCGCGCTGATGGCGGTCGTGCTGCTCGCCACGCATCACCCGCCGCTGCACACGTTCTCGCGACTTCTCTCGTCAGGCTTCGGCAGCCGCCAGTCGTTGAACGACACCCTCGTGTCCGCGACGCCGCTCGTCTTTACCGGGCTCTGCGCCGCGGTCGCGTTCCGGATGCAGCTCTTCAACATCGGCGGCGAAGGCCAGCTGTACGCCGGCGCGCTCCTCGGTGCGGCGGCCGGAATCGCGCTCGGAGATCACACCGGATGGTTGTCGGTACCCGCGATGATCGCCGCCGGCGCTGCGGGAGGTGCGGCGCTTGCGCTCGTGCCCGGCATCCTGCGGGCGTTCTTCGCGACGAACGAGATCATCACGTCGCTGATGCTGAACTACGTCGGCGCGCTCGTCGTCAACTACCTGATCTTCGACTCGCTCTCCTACTGGCGCGACACGTCGAGCCCCTCGGCCAAGGTCTTCCCGCAGGGCAGGAACCTCCCGGAGGCCGCCAGCTGGCCGACGTCGCACGTCGGCTCGCTCGTCGTGCCATTCGGTCTCCTGGTCGGCGTGCTCGTCGCGACCGTCGTCTGGCTCCTCTATACCCGCACGCGCTTCGGGTTCGAGGTGCAGGTGATCGGTGACTCGCCGCGCGCGGCGCGGTACGCAGGCATGCGGACTCGGCGGAAGATTCTCGCGGTGATGGCGCTCTCGGGCGCGATCGCGGGCATTGGCGGCGCTTCGCAGGACGGCGACTTCCGGCATTCGCTCGATGCCCGGGGACTGACCGCGGCTGGCTACGGCTACGCCGGGATCGTGATCGCCGCGCTCGCGCGCTACAACCCGTTCGCGGTTTGCCTCGTCGCGTTCCTGCTCGGCGGCCTGCAGAACGCGGGCTACACGTTGCAGGGCGTCGACTTCCCGTCGGGGCTCGTCGGCGTGATGCAGGGGCTGATCCTCTTCTCGGCGCTCGGCGGCGAGCTGCTGATTCGGTACCGCGTCCGCTTCGTCCGCCGTACACACGCTGTCGAGGCGGCCGCGTGACGAACAACTCGGTGCTCGTCGTCGTGCTTGCGTCGGCGGTCACCTACGGCACGCCGCTTCTCTACTCCGCCCTCGGCGAGCTGCTTGCCGAGCGATCGGGCGTGCTCAACCTCGGGGTCGAGGGGATGATGCTCGTCGGCGCGGTGATGGGATTCTGGGCGGTGCAGCGAACGGGCTCGCTGCTCGCTGCTGTCGTCGTCGCGGCCATCGCGGGTGCTTCGATGGCGTTGATCCATGCGTTCCTCGTCGTCACGCTGCGCGCGAACCAGATCGTGTCCGGGCTCGCGCTCGTGATCTTCGCCGGGTCGTCCGGCCTCTCGTCCTATCTCGGCAACACGCTGAACCTCGCCGACCAGCCCGCGCGGAAGGCTTTCGGGCCGCTCTTCCCGAAGTCGTGGCAGAAGCTCGAGTTCCTCGGGCCGATCCTTTTCCGGCAGTCGGCGCTCGTCTACGCGTCGTGGGCGTGCGTGATCCTCGTCGCTCTCTACCTGAACCGCACGCGGTTCGGGTTGAACGTGCGCGCGGTCGGCGAAGCGCCGGCGGCAGCCGACGCGATGGGCATCAACGTATCGGTCTACCGCTACGCGCACACCCTCGCCGGCGGAGCGTTCGCAGGAGTCGGCGGCGCCTGCTTCACCCTCTGGATCACGCCCCAATGGGTCGACAACATCACGGCCGGCGCCGGCTGGATCGCGATCGCGCTCGTGATCTTCGCGTTCTGGCGCCCGACGCTTTGCCTCGTCGGCGCGTACCTGTTCGGCGCGTTCTCCGGCATCCCGTTCACGTTCCAGGCGCGCGGAATCCTGAGCGGCATCCCGCCGGAGCTCTTCCAGGCCTTGCCGTACGTGATGACGGTCGTCGTCCTCGTCGCCGTCTCGAGCGCGGGCGCGAAACGCCGCCTCGGCGCCCCCGGAGCGCTCGGAATCCCGTACGTCCGCGAAGAACGCTGAAGCCTGTGGACGATCCGTCACAGCTTTGTGCGCGTGTCTGACACGAGCCATGTCCCGAACACGGATGTCCGGGCGAGCTACCTCTGTGGACGATTCGTCACAGATTTGTGCGCGTGTCTGACACGAGCCGTGTCCCGAACGCGGAGGTCCCGTCGAGCTACCTCTGTGGACGATTCGTCACAGATTCGTGCGCGTGTCTGACACGAGGCTTGTCCCAAACGCCCAGGTCCCGCCGAGCTACGTCTCGTCCAGCTGGCGGAGTAGCGCTGCATAGGCGTCCTCCGTAGAGCTCGCGGAGATCACCACCGCGTCGGGGCGGCTCTGCAAGGCTTCGACGAAGCGGTCGTAGGCCTCTTCCAGCGAGTTGCCTTGCTCTTCGACGAGCGCGCGGGCGCTGAAGTCGCCACTCGGTTCGCGGCGTTCCTCGAGCCTTCGCAGCACCGCGTCCTTCTCGTCGAGCAGCGTGATCTCGTGGAAGGTCGCGCCGACGTCAGCGGCCATGGCCTGCAATTCCTTCACGAACTCGCGCCGTGTCAGGAGCTGCGGGACCATAACGTCATGGCCGCGGCCGAGATGCGTGCGCGCCATCGCGAGCGCCAGCCGCCGCGCCTGTGGACCCGAGTGCTGCCACTCTTCGAGCCAGCAGCCGACCATCGCACGGACGATGTCGATCTCGAGGTCGAGGGTCAGCGGATGCTCGTCCGCATAGCGCCGCGCAAGCGTCGACTTCCCGACACCGGGCGGTCCGTTGAGAAGCACGAGCTTCGGCATCACGTTGATTGTGATCGAGCGACCGGACCTGGTTCGCGCGGGGCTAGAAGAGCCGCCTGCGTCGTTTGCGCCGCTTGGTCGCAGGGCGCAGGTCGATCATCCCCGCACGTCGTCGTCGGCCAAAGAGCCCGTGGGCAGGCCCGAACGGGGGTCCGAACGGAGCTGATACGAACGTGAAGACGGCATGCGCCGCCGCATCGAGAACGCGAGCCGCTCTCTTCATCCCACAGAGGCTAGCGTCGAAAGGCCCGGGCGAACGTGCCGTAGATCAGATCGCGCGGAACGAGATCTGCTGTGCGCCTTCCCAGAGCGTCAGCTTGCCGAGCGCGGGCAGCTGCTCCTGCCCCTCGACGATCGTCGCGAAGTGGTTCGCCCACAGTTGCCCCGCCTTGGATGCGAAGTTGCAGTAGCCGTACGGCATCAGCAGCTCCGTCTCGCTCTGCCCGCCCGGGTAGAGCGCGAGCTCGCCCGGATGCGGATACGAGGTCGCGTTCTCAGGCCCGATCCCGAAGTCGCGGTCGCCCCACGGGATCCAGTTCGACTCGCCGCTCCAGCGGCAATGGATGATCCGATCGTCGAGCGGCAGGCTCGCCTTGAATGCGACAACGGTCTGCGGCGCGAGCTCCTCCTCCCAGCGCGCGACGAAGCGCATACCGGCCGCGACGATCTCCAACACGCGCGAGAGGCTACCTGCGCTCGGTCGCGAGGCGCAGCCCGAACGCCACCAGCACGACGCCGGTGACCAGGTCCACCGCGCGACGGACAGCGGGCATGCGCAGCGCCGCGCCGGCCCGCGCGACGAGTGCGAGCCAGAGCAGCGTCAGCGCGGCGAACACGACGCCGTGCACGGCGAGTGCGGCGAACGACGACCCGAACTGCGGCAGCAGGCTCGTGAAGAAGATCGGCATCTTCGGATTCGAGAGATTGCTGAGGAGACCCTGCCGGTACGGCGAACCTCCACGCGGCACGCGCCTCGTGTGCCTGCGCGAGAGAAGGAGCGAAAGGCCGAGCCAGACGAGGTAGGCCGCACCCACGACTCGCAGCGCCTCGAACGCGGGCCGCGACGCGACGAGCACCGCCGCGACGCCGGCAGCGGCGGCAAGCGCCCAAACGACTTGTCCAGTGACGACGCCGAGCGCGGTCGCGATGCCGCGACCGCGCGTGACGCTGTTGCGCACCGTGAGAGCGAAGTCCGGCCCCGGGGAGACGATCACGACGAGAGCCACGACGAAGAAGCCGATCATCGGATCAGGACCGCGATCGCCACGATCCCCGCCGCGGCCAGCCCGAGGATCGGCCAGACGTTCAGCCCGCGCAGTCGCAGGTTGAAGTAGTGGCGGACGAGTGCGCCGATCGCCATCAACGCAACGAGGACGATCCAGCCATTCGCGTTCCCATACGTGAATGGGAAGTGGTTCGACAGCATCGCGAACACGACCGGCAGCGTCAGATAGTTGTTGTGCACCGAGCGTGTCTTGCCGCGGGCGTTCCACACCGGATCGGGGTCGCGTCCCGCCTCTTTGGCACGGACGAGCTGCCAGTGCGCCGGAATGATCACGAAGAAGACGTTGCCGACCATCATCGTCCCGATCATCGCGCCGACCTGGAGGAACGCCGCACGCGGCGCGAACAGCCGCCACGACGCGTACGCCGAGGCGCAGATGAAGAGGAAGACGAGGAACGCGAGCACCGCCTCGTCGTTCGCGAAGGTGCGGCAAAGGCCGTCGTAAACGAGCCACGCGACGGCGAGCCCGGCGATCGAGATCGCGATCGCCTCCCACGGCCGGAGGTCCGCGACGGAGCGGTCGACGAGGTACGTCGACGCGTGCGCGTAGTACACGACGACGATCAGCGCGAAGCCCGAGAGCCACGTCGTGTACGCCTCCCACTTGAACCAGTGCAGCCGCTCCGGTAGCCGGGGAGGAGCAACGCGGAACTTCTCGACGCGATAGAAGCCGCCGCCGTGCACCTCCCACGCCTCGCCGGCGATGCCGCGTTCGGCGTCGCGCGGGTCCCGCGGCGGCTCCAGGTGGTTGTCGAGCGCGATGAAGTAGAAGGACGCGCCGATCCACGCCATCGCGGCGATCACGTGCAGCCACCGGAACAGCAGGTTGCCCCACTGCCACCAGTAGTCGTCGAGGGCAAGCAGTTGATTCATGCCGCCGTGTGCCATCTGCTGACGGCGATCTGCACCAGCTCGTCGACACCTGTCGCGAGCTCCTCGGCGCGCGTTCGCTCGAGGCGGTCGCGGAGGACCGGAACGATGTCGCGGCGAGGCCGTCCGTTGACGAAGACCACGAATCGAAAGCCGAACTTCTCTTCATAGGCTTCGTTCAGTTCGGCCAGCTCGGCCAGCACCGCGGGATCGTCGTCGGTTCCCTGCTCGCGCGCCGCGCGATCCGACGTCGCCTTCCCTCCGATCGGCGGATGTGCATCGAGCACGTCCTTCTTCTCGGCGTCCGTCAGCTCGTGTGCGAGCTCGCGCGCGCGCCCCAGCGGATCCTCGACCGTCGCGAGCAGCTCGACGAAGCGCGTGCGACCCTCGAACAGCTCTGCGAGCTGCTCCGCGCTCAGCTGCCGCGGTAGGTCGCGCACGCGTAGGACGATATGAGGAGCGGGACGTGGTAGTGGCCCTCGCCGAGCTCCATCTCCAGCTCGACGCGCTTGAAGAACGGTGACGGCGGGTGGAACACGATCCGATAGGTGCCCGGGTCGGCGTCGGCGAGCTCTGCGATGCGTCCGTCGTCGTCGGTGACGCCGTCGCCGACGAGGTCTCCGTCGGCGTCGAAGAGCTCGACGCGCACGCCTGCGGCGGGCGCGCCGCGCTCCGTGTCGAGCACGTGGGTGGAGACGGTCATCGCTGCCACAACCTTCCGGCCTGTTTGCGGTGCTCGCGCGCGATCTCCTGCTCGTCGGCGCGCACCAGAGCGGCATCCCTGACCACGTCGACCCCGCCCACGACCAGGCGCTCGACGCGATGTGGTCCTGTGAGGACGAGGTTCGCGACGAGATCCTCCGCCCCGCCCAGCTCGAGGGTGTCCGTCCGCCAGACGGCGAAGTCCGCGCGCTTTCCCGGCTCGAGCGAGCCGATGTCGTCGCGGCCCAGAACGGCGGCTCCGCCGCGTGTGCCGAGACGGAGCGCCTCGCGCGCGGTCATTGCCTCGGGACCGCCCCGTCCCCGTGCCACGAGCAGCGCGTTCTTCACCTCGAGGAACAGGTCGCTGCGCTCGTTCGACGCGCTGCCGTCGACCCCGAGCCCGACGCGCACGTTCGCGTCGAGCAGGTCGCGGACCGGCGCGATGCCCGCGCCGAGTCGCAGATTCGACGTCGGGCAGTGCGCAACGCCGACTCCCGCGCGTCCGAACGTCGCGACGTCCGCACCGGAGAGGTGGACGCAGTGCGCGCACCAGACATCGTCGGCCACCCAGCCGACGCGTTCGAGGTACTCGACGGGCGTGCAGCCGAAGAGCTCCCGGCAGTACTCGTTCTCCTCGGCGGTCTCGGCGAGGTGCGTGTGCAGCTTCAGCCCGAGGCGCCGCGCGAGTGCGGCGGACTCCTCCATCAGCCGCGTCGTGACCGAGAAGGGCGAGCAGGGTGCGACCGCGATCTGCACGGCGGTGCCGTCGGACAAGGCGTGCAGGCGCTCGGTGTCGGCGAGGATCGCGTCGATGTCCTCGACGAGCGAGTCGGGCGGCAGGCCGCCGTCGGACTCCCCGAGGTCCATCGACCCGCGCGAGGCGACGAGCCGAACGCCGAGCTCCTGCGCCGCGCGAATCTCCGCCTCGACGAGGCCGGACACACCGCGCGGGAAGACGTAGTGGTGGTCGAAGACCGTCGTGCATCCGGAGAGCGCAAGCTCTGCCAGCCCGCAGCGCGCAGCCGCGTACTCCATCTCGTCGTCGATACGGGCCCAGACCGGATACAGCGTCTTCAGCCATGTGAAGAGGTCGGCCTGCTGCGCCCGTGCGCGCGTCAGCGTCTGGTAAAGGTGGTGGTGCGTGTTCACGAGGCCGGGTGTGACGACCGCGCCGCCGAGGTCCTCGCCGGCTGCGTCGCCGGATCCGATCTCGGCAACGAGACCGTCCTCGACCCGGATCCATCCGCGCTCGTGCTCCGTTCCCGCGTCGTCCATCGTGACGATCCAGGCGTTCGAATAGATCACGACGCCTCCAGCGGAATCAGCTCGAAGCGGTCGACGTCGACGAGCCCTCGATCCGTGAGCTTCAGCGACGGGATGACCGAGAGCGCGAGGAACGCGAGGTGCTGGAAGGGCGCGTCCAGCTCGCAGCCCAGCGACCGCACGGCGGCGATCACGGCGCGCGACGACTCGAGCACCCGGTCGAGCGGCTCGTCGGAGAGCAGGCCCGCGACCGGCAGCGGCAGCTCGGCCGTCACCTCGGCGCCGTCGACGACGACGATGCCGCCGCCGCGGTTCGCGAGCCGGCGAACGGCGGCCGCCATGGACGCGTCGTTCATCCCGACGACGACGACGTTGTGCGCATCGTGTGCGACCGTGGACGCGATTGCGCCGCGCTTCAGTCCGAAGCCGCGTACGAACCCGTGCCCGACGCGTCCGGTGCCGAGGTGGCGCTCGACGACCGCGATCTTCGCGAGGTCACGTTCCGGGTCGGCGATTGCCTCGCCCGCGTAGACCGCGGGCTCCTCGACGAGCGAGTCCGTCACGATCTGCCCGGGCACGATCCCGATCACGTGCGCCTTGCCGCCGTCCCACGGCACCCGGAACATCTCCGGGCCGAACGCGCCGATGCGAACGGTGTGCCGCACCCAGTCCGGAACCTCCGCGTGCGGGATCTCCGCCGCCGGCCGCCCCATCTTCAGCACGGTGTCCGGCAGGAAGCTCACGAGGTCCGGCAGAACGAGCAGGTCGGCGTGGTATCCGGGCGCGACCGCACCGAGATGCGCAAGACCGTGCCAGAGCGCCGGATTGAGCGTCGCACAGACGATCGCGTCCTCGGGAGCGATCCCGAACGCGACCGCGTCGCGCACCATCGAGTTCACGTGACCGTCGTCAGCGATGTGCTCCGGCTCGCGGTCGTCGGTGCAGAACGCGATTCGCCCTGGGCCGTACTCGGCGAGCAGCGGCAGCAGCGCCTGGAGGTTCCGCGCCGCCGAGCCCTCGCGGATCAGGAGCCACATGCCGGCGCGCAACCGCTCGCGTCCCTCCACCGGCGTGTACGCCTCGTGGTCGGAACGGATGCCTGCCGCGGCGTAGGCCTGGAGCGAGCGACCGAGGACGCCCGGCGCGTGCCCGTCGACGTGCTGGGCGAGCTCGAGCTTCGCGAGCTCGGCGGGCGCGCCGTTCACGACGCCGGGGAAGTTCATCATCTCTGCGAGGCCGATCACGCGCCGCCTGCGCAGCAGTGCGTCGAGGTCGCCGGGCGTGAGCTCGCGACGCGGCGATTCGAACTGCGACGCGGGAACGCACGACGACGCCATGAAGTAGACGTCGAGCGGCAGGCCCGCGGTCGCGTCGAGCAGCCAGTGCACGCCGTCGGTGCCGAGTACGTTCGCGATCTCGTGCGGGTCTGCGACGACCGCGGTCGTGCCGAACGGCAGCACGAGGCGCGCGAACTCGTCGACGAGGAGCTTCGACGACTCGAGGTGCATGTGAGCGTCGATGAAGCCGGGCACGATCCAGCGCCCGCTCGCGTCGAGCTCCTCGCGACCCTCGTAGGAGCCGAGGCCCCCGATCCAGCCGTCGACGATCGCAACGTCCGTCTCGAGCCACTCGCGCGTGAAGACGGAGAGCACCTTTCCGCCGCGGATCACGAGGTCGGCGGGCTCGTCGCCGCGCGCCACCGCCAGCCGCTTCGCAAGGGGTGCGCTCATTGACGCAGAACCGTACCCTTCGGCGGAATGGACGTCCTGACGCCCCGCAGCCTCGACGAGGCGCTGCGCCTGAAGTCCGAGCATCCGGCGGCGTGGCCGATCCAGGGCGGGACCGACGTGATGGTCGCCCTCAACTTCGACCGCGGGCGGCCACAGGCGATCCTCAACCTGAACGAGGTCGCTGAGCTGCGCGGCTGGCGGCGCGAGAACGGGTTGCTGCGGCTGGGCGCCGGCCTGACGTACGCGGAGATCGAGCACGGCGAGCTGCGCGACGTGCTCCCGGCGCTCGCTGAGGCCTCGCGCACGGTCGGGTCGCCGCAGATCCGGAACCGAGGAACGATCGGCGGGAACCTCGGGACGTCCTCGCCCGCAGGCGATGCGCTCCCACCGCTTCTTGTCGAGGACGCGGAGGTCGAGTGCGCGTCGGTGCGCGGCGTGCGGCAAATCGCGTTGCGCGAGTTCGTCACCGGCGTGAAGCGCAATGTGCTCGCGGAGGATGAGCTGATCACCGCGATCTGGCTCCGACCTTCGAACGCGCCGCAGACGTTCATGAAGGTCGGCCCCCGCAACGCGATGGTGATCGCGGTCGTCTCGCTCGCCGTCAGCGCGGGCGACGATCTGCGCGCGTCGTTCGGCTCCGCATCGCCGCGCCCCATCCTCGTGACGGCGCGGCGCGACGAGGCCGAGTCGTTCCCGGAGCGCGTCGCTGCCGCGGCGTCGCCGATCGACGACGTCCGCGGCACCGAGGCCTACCGTCGCCACGCCTTGAAGGTGCTGACGCATCGCGCGCTCGAGCGGGTGCTCGCGTGAGGATCTCGCTGCGGATCAATGGTGCGGAGCACCAGGCCGACTGCTGGGAGGGCGAGTCGCTCCTCTTCGCCCTGCGTGAGAAGCTCGGCTTCCCGGGCTCCAAGAACGCCTGCGAGCAGGGCGAATGCGGCTCGTGCTCGGTGCTGCTCGACGACACCCTCGTCTGCGCGTGCCTCGTTCTGGCCGCGCAGGCCGACGGGCATGACGTGACGACGGTCGAGGGGCTCGCGCGCGAGGACGAGCTTCACCCGGTGCAGGAGGCGTTCGTCGAGACGGGTGCGGTGCAGTGCGGCTTCTGCACTCCCGGTCTTGTCGTGACGGCAGCCGACTTGCTGAAGCGCAACGCGAGCCCGTCCGACGACGAGATTCGGGAGGCACTCTCCGGCAACCTCTGCCGCTGCACGGGCTACGCGAAGATCTTCGACGCCGTGCGGCTTGCGGCGGGACGCCTATGACGCAAACCGCCGCACCGCGCACACTACGGGTCGGCAAGATCGGCGAGCTCGTCCCACGTGTCGATGCACCGCCCAAGGTGAAGGGCGAGTTCGCGTACGCGAGCGATCTGATCGTGCCGGGGATGCTCTGGGGGCACACGCTCCGTTCGCCGCACGCGCACGCGCACATCCTCTCGATCGACATCAGCGAGGCGGTTTCGCTGCCCGGCGTGCACGCGGTCCTCACGCACGAGGACGTGCCGGGGCAGAAGACGTACGGGCTCGAGTTTCCCGATCAGCCGGTGCTCGCGATCGACCGTGTCCTCTACCACGGGGAGGCCGTCGCGCTCGTCGCAGCCGATCATCCGGAGCAGGCGCGCCGCGCAGCCGAGCGCATTCGCGTGGAGTACGACCCGCTCGAGCCCGTCACCGACATGGAGCGCGCGACCGCGCAGCCGGATCTCCATCCGGAGAAGCCGACGCGCGGGCACGGCTACTTCGACGACGACCGGCCGAACGTCGTGCGTCACATCGTGATCCGCCACGGCGACGTCGACGCGGACGCTGAAGTGAGCGTGAGCGGCGTCTACGACGTCGGCACCCAGGACCAGGCGTTCCTCGGTCCCGAGTCCGGGCTCGCCGTGCCGGACGGCGAAGGCGGGGTCGACATCTACGTCGCGACGCAGTGGCTGCACGTCGACCGCGCGCAGGTCGCGCCGTGTCTCGGGCTGCCGCTCGAGCAGGTGCGCATCCACCTCGCAGGGGTCGGCGGTGCGTTCGGCGGCCGCGAGGATCTCTCGATGCAGGTGCACGGGGCGATGCTCGCGTTGCACACGAACCGCCCGGTGAAGATCGTCTACAACCGCGAGGAGTCGTTCACCGGACACGTGCACCGGCACCCGGCGCGCATCTGGTGCGAGCATCGCGCGACCCGCGAAGGGAAGCTCGTCAACGTGCGCATGAGGATCCTGCTCGACGGCGGCGCGTACGCGTCGTCGTCGACGGCGGTGACGTCGAACGCCGCGTCGTTCGCCGCCGGCCCGTACGAGGTGCCGAACGCGATGATCGAATCGACGTCCGTCTACTCGAACAACCCGCCGTGCGGGGCGATGCGCGGGTTCGGGGCGGTGCAGACGTGCTTCGCCTCCGAGGCGCAGATGGACAAGCTTGCCGCTGCGCTCGACATCGACCCCGTCGAGCTGCGCCTGCTGAACGCGCTGAAGCCGGGCGACGTGCTGCCCACCGGCCAGACGATCACGGGGTCGTTGCCGATCGCCGAGACCATTCGCGCTGCGGCCGCGCTCGAACCCCCGGCCGCGGAGGAGCTCCCGCGCGATCCGCTACGGCTGCCCGGCGGCGCCGGCAACACGACGCACGGCGAGGGCGTGAAGCGCGGCGTCGGGTTCGCCGTCGGCTTCAAGAACATCGCGTACTCGGAGGGCTTCGACGACTACTGCGCCGCGCGCGTGAAGCTGCTTGCCGACGGATCCGCCGAGGTGCACTGCGCCGCCGCCGAGGTCGGCCAGGGCGTGACCGGCGTCATCCTGCAGGTTGCTCGCACCGAGCTCGGGATCGAGGACGTGCGCGTCGCGCCCGTGCAGACGTCGACTGTGGATTCGTCGGGCTCGGCGTCCGCGTCGCGCATGACGTGGATGGCGGCCGGCGCCGTGCGCGACGCCTGCCGCGCTGCGCTGGAGGAGCAGCAGCGCCGCCCGGAAGAGGAGATCGACGTCGAGAAGATCTACCGCCACCCCCGCACGACTCCTCTCGATCCGGATACCGGTCAGATCACCGGCGACCGCGCCCACGTCGCGTTCGCCGCGTGCGCGATGAAGGTCGTCGCGGAGGTGGATGTGGATCTGGGCCTCACGCGCATCGTGTGGATCGGTGCTGCGCAAGACGTCGGCAAGGCGGTCAACCCGCAGCAGGTCGAGGGGCAGATCGAGGGCGGCACGGCGCAGGGGCTCGGGCTCGCGCTGATGGAGGAGATCCAGACCCGCGACGGGCTGATCACGAACGCGAGCTTCACGGACTACCTGATCCCGACGGCGCTCGACATGCCGCCTGTCGAGTCGGTGCTGATCGAGGACCCGGAACCGGCTGCGCCCTACGGTGTGAAGGGCGTCGGCGAGCCGCCGACCGTCGTCTCGACCGCGGCGATCGTCGCGGCGCTGCGCGCGGCGACCGGGCGCGAGCTGACGCGCGTTCCCGTCAAGCCCGACGACATCTGTCTGTAGAAACCTCTAGGCGACGATCGTGCCGGGCTCGACGTCGCCGTCGGGCCGCACGAGTCGAACACCCGCGTGCGAGCGTGCGGCCAGCACGATCCCGTCCCCGACGACGACGAGCGTCCCGAGCAACTCGTCCTTCGTGTAGTCGCCCGGCTCCATCTGCGCGTCTCGAACGCCGCGGCCCCCGAGATCGACCCGCAGCAGGAACGACGGCGCCCGGGCACCGGGATGGTCGTCCACCGCGAGCACCCGCCCGACGATCAGCTCGGTCATCGCGCCACGCTAACGGACGGCTTCTTCCGCGTGCGCCGTCACAGGTGGCTCGCGCCGCACGACGATCGCAACCGCGGCGACGACGATCACGGCGCCGACGAGCAGCCGCCACGTCACGTGCTCGCCCCGGAAGAGCACGCCGAGCGTGATCGCGACGACCGGATTCACGTACGCATACGTCGAGACGAGACCGAGCGGCGCATTCGCGAGCAGCCACACGTACGCGGTGTAGCCGATGATCGAGCCGAAGCTGACGAGGTAGATCCAGCCGAGGATCGACGTCGTCGACGGCGAGAAGTGGTGCACCGTGAAGAGCGCGAACGGCAGCATCACGAACCCGCCGGTGAGCATCTCGACCGCCGTCGCGGCGAACGGGTCGGCGGGCATCGGCAGGCGCGATGAGAGGAACGATCCGGTCGACCACATCACGGCCGAGAGCACGCACAGCGCGATGCCGTAAGCCTTCGCTCCGCCCGACGGCTGCGCGAGCACGGCGACGCCGGCAAAGCCGATGCCGATGCCGGCCAGCACCGGCCACGGCAGCCGCTCGCGACCGACTCCCAGCCGCAGCACCATCACCCACAGCGGCACGGAGGCGATGATCAGCGACGCGAGGCCCGTCGGGACGTTCCGCTCGGCGAAGAACAGCACCGAGTTCGCGCCGGGCAGGAGCACGCCGATCAGCATTGCCGAGAGCGCGTGGCGCAACGGCATGCGCAGTGACCCGTGGCGCACGAAGACGACGAGCAGCGTCATCAGCGTGCCGGCGGTGATGAAACGCGTCGAGGCGGCGAAGAGCGGCGGGATCGTCTCGCCGGCGTACGCGATCCCGAGGTAGGTCGACCCCCAGATGACGTAGACCGTGACGAGCGCGGTCCAGACCTTCGTGTTCTTGCTCACTGCTCGATCGCCGGCGATCTCTATCGAACGAGCGAGAGGCCCGCGCCGATTCCCAGCAAGGCAATTCCGGTCGCCCGCGCGGGCGAGATCGCGATCTGCTCGACGCCGAAGAGCCCGAAGCGGTCGATGACGGCGCCCATCACGAGCTGGCCTGCGATCAGGATCCCGATCGTCGCGGTCGCGCCGATCCGCGGCTGCGCGAACGTGATCGCCGTCACGACGGTGAAGCCCATCAGCCCACCGACCCACATCCAGGCGGGCGTCTTGAACACGTGGTGCAGCCCGCCCACCCCGCCGCGCACGACGACGAGCAGGAGGAACGAAAAGGCGAGCTGCACCGCGGTCGAGAACGTCAGGGCCTCGAAGACGCCGACGCGGCCGCCGAAGCGGCCCATCACCGCGACCTGGACCGAGCCCGCGAGGCCGGCCAGGACCGCGAGGAGGACGGCGAGCGAGTTCACGCGGCGTTCGCGTCGCCCTGCCAGAGGCTGAAGCTGTTGCCCTCGGTGTCCTTGCACGCGGAGAACCAGCCGTGCGTCGGGACGGGCTGCTTCTCGTCGGCCGTACCGCCGAGCTCGCGCACCTTCGCGATCGACGCGCCGATGTCGTCGGTGTCGAAGTAGACGATCGGACCGCCGCCGGGGTTGTCCTCCGACGGATAGATCGCGCCGCCCTGGTCGTCGGCGTTCTGGAACATGCGGTAGTCGAAGCCCTCCATCACGCTGTCGCCGATCTCCCAGCCGAACAGGCCCTTCCAGAACCCGGTCGCACGGTCGGCGTCGGACGCAAGTAGCTCGAAGTGAACGATCTTTCCCGCCACGCTAGGCTCCTCTCTCGAGATGATTCGAGCGCTCGTACTCTACGGAGAAGTGCCCGATCCGGACCGCTACGCGCAGCACGTCGCGTTGTGCGAACAGGTTCCGGGCGCAACCTTTCGGCACGGTCGCATCTTCGGCGCGCCGATGGGCGAACCTCGCGACAAGTACTACGCCGAGTTCGAGTGGCCCGACATGGACGCCTTCAAATCAGGCGCACGCAGTGACGAGTTCATGGCGACGGGGAAGGACGCGATGGCCATGGGCATTCCCTTCACGGTCGAGTTCCTCGAACTCTGATGGTCTAGTACGAGGGTGGCCGCTTCTCGCGGAGAGCCGCCACGCCCTCGTGCACGTCCGGCCCGCTCATGTCCATGAACTCGAGCGCGAGCGACGCGTCGAAGGTCGGACCCGCGAGTCGCAGCCAGTTGTTGAGCGCGAGCTTCGTGTGACGGATCGCCGGCTGCGATCCTTCGGCCAGCCGCGTCGCGATCGCGAGCGCACGGTCGTCGAGCTCCTCCTCGGGGACGCACAGCGAGACGAGGCCGATGCGTTCCGCCTCGACGCCGTCGAGCGGCTCGCAGAGCAGGAGGTGGTACTTCGCCTTCGCGAGCCCACAGAGGAGCGGCCAGGCGATCGCGGCATGGTCTCCGGCCGCCACGCCGAGCTTGGTGTGGCCGTCGACGATGCGAGCGCTGGGCGTCGCGATCGAGATGTCGGCCAGCAGCCCGACCGCGAGGCCGGCGCCCACCGCCGGCCCCGTCATCGCCGAGACGATCGGCGTCGGACAATTGATCACGTTGTAAACGAGGTCGCGCGCCTCATGGAAGACGCGGCGCCGCGTCTCGAAGTCGCTCGCGATTTCGAGGACCAGGTCGAGATCACCACCGGCGCTGAACGCGCCGTCGGCTCCGCGCACGATCACCGAGCGCGTGTCCTCGTCGTCGCCGATTGCCTTCCAGACTTCCGCGAGCTCGCGGTGCATCGTCCCGCTGACCGCGTTCAGCTTTCCTTCGGTGCGTAGCGTCAGCCGTAGGACGTGGGGAGCCGGCGAATCGAACTCGAGTGTCGGGAAGGCCTCGTACACGCGAGGCACTCTAAATTGCGAGCTCGACGGGGACGAGCCGAAGCTCGATTCGCCGCGCCTCGCGCAGGACGTCGAGCGCCAGGTTCGTCCCGATCCGGTCGCCGACCATCAGTCGCTGCACGTCGTCGACCTTCTCGACGGGCTCGCCGTCGACCGCCACGATCAGGTCCTCCGGGCGCAGCCCCGCCTCCGCGGCCGGCGAGCCGGCGACCACCTCGACGACCTCCACGCCCGCCTGCCGCCCGAGCTCGCGCGCGAGGCGCGGCGGCAGCGGCCGCGTGCCGCCGGCGATTCCGAGGTAGGCACGGCGGAAGTGCCCGTCGCTCATCAGCGCGCCGATGATCCGGCGCGTGGCGTCGTTCACCGGCACCGCGAGGCCGAGCCCGACGCCGGCAACCGCGGTGTTGATCCCGATCACGCGCCCCAAACCGTCGGCGAGGGCGCCGCCGGAGTTGCCCGGGTTCAACGCCGCGTCGGTCTGGATCACGTTGTCGACGATCCGGCCGGCGCGGGTCGGCAGAGAACGGCCGAGCGCCGAGACGACGCCGGCGGTCACGGACCCGGCGAAGCCGTGCGGATTGCCGATCGCGACGACGAGCTGGCCGACGCGGAGCCGGCTCGCGTCACCGAGCTCGGCCGGAACGAGATCGTCCGAGTGCGCCCGCAGGACGGCGAGGTCGGAGAGCGGGTCGGAGCCGACGACGTCGGCGTCGATCTCGCGCCCGTCGACGAACGAGGCGGTGACGTGGCTCGACCGTTCCACCACGTGCGCGGAGGTGACGATGAACCCGTCGCGGCTGATCACGACGCCGCTACCGCCGGCGCGGCCGCTCCGCAGGTTCGCGACGGAGGGCGCGAGCCGCTCGTTGACCGCGATCACGGCTTGGGAGTACGCGTCGAGCGCCTCCCGCTCGTCCACCACGAAGCGCAAGGACATTCCGACCGACGGTAGCGCCCCGGTTATGGTTGCCGTCGTGCCGGAAGTCGAGGTCAACCGCGAGGGCGCCGTGCTCACGATCACGCTCAACCGGCCCGACGTCCTGAACGCGCTCAACAAGACGGTGCACGACCAGTTGCACGCCGCCCTCGAGACCGCGCGGGATCCATCCGTTCGCGCCGTCGTGATCACGGGTGCCGGACGCGGCTTCTGCGTCGGCCAGGATCTGCAGGAGTTCGCCGCGGGCGCCCGTTCGATCGTCGACAACCTGCGCGACAACTACCACCGGAACGTGTTGGCGATTCGTGCGCTCGAGAAGCCGGTGATCGCCGCTGTCAACGGGCCTGCCGCGGGCGCGGGGATGTCGCTCGCGCTCGCGTGCGACGTGCGCGTCGCGAGCACCGCCGCGAGCTTCGTCCCGGCCTTCATCGGCATCGGGCTCGTCCCCGATTCCGGCGGGACGTGGCTCGTCCGCCGCGTCCTCGGCTCCTCGCGTGCGTTCGAGTGGCTTGCCACCGGTCGCAAGCTGAGCGCCGACGAGGCGCGCCAGTGGGGGATGGTCTCCGAGGTCGCCCCGCCCGAGGAGCTCCCGGCGCGCGCCCTCGAGATCGCACAGCTGTTCGCAGCGATGCCCACGCGCGCGGTCTGGGAGACGAAGCGGCTCCTCGACGCGGCGGAGACGAACACGTTCGAGGAGCAGCTCGAGCTCGAGGCAGTCACCCAGGCCGAGCTGACGCAGACGCCGGACTCCGCCGAAGGCGTTGCCGCGTTCCTCGCCAAGCGGGAGCCGCAGTTCACGGGCGCCGCGCCGCCTTGGCCGCACCCCGTCCGCCTGGTCGTGACGGACGACCTGAGACGTTGGCGTCTCACGGTCGCTCTCCGCTGGCTGCTCGCGCTCCCGCATTGGCTCGTGCTCATCACATGGCTCTACCTCGCGTTCCCGGTCGCGATCGTGAACTGGTTCATCACGCTCGTGCGGGGGCGGCCCTCGGCGGGCTTGCATGCATGGACGTCACGGTTCATCCGCTACCAGGTTCACGTGTACTCGTACTCGTACTTCGTCGCCGACCCCTACCCGTCGTTCCGCGGCTGGCCGGGGCGCTATCCCGTCGACCTTGCGATCGCGCCGCCGGCGCCGCAGGCGCGATGGAAGACGTTGCTGCGGATCGTGCTCGTGATCCCCGCGTACGTGTTCGCGTACGTGCTCGGGTACGTGGTCTCGGTCGTCGCGTTCCTCGGGCTGTTCTACGCACTTGCGATGGGCCGTTACCCGCGCGGCTTCCGCGACTTGAGCGCGTACTGCCTGCGCTTCCAGGCGCAGACGTTCGCCTACCTGTTCCTGCTCACGGACAGGTATCCCACATTGGCGAACGACGCCCCACGGTCGCGCGTGCAGGCCTAACCATCTAAGACGCGGGAAGCTTCCCGAGGACCTCGTCGAGCTCGGGCCAGCGGCCGGCCGCCTGCTTCGAGAACACGAGCTCGTCGTCGACCATCACGTCGTACTGGCTCGCCTCGCCGGCGATCATCTCGGCGCTGTGCTCCGTGCCGTTGATCTCGGCCACGAGACTCGCGGCCCGCTCGTCGTACCCGCTTCAGACGGGGCAGTAGAAGATGCGGACGTGCGCCACGGACCCGAGACTACCGGTCGGCCAGCAGGCCGTGGAACGCGTCGGCTTCGATGCGGTGGGTCACCCAGTTCCGCGCGAGGGTCGAGGGGAACTCCGGGTTGTTTGCGACGACGACGGGGAGCCGCAGCGCCGCCCGATGACGGCCGTGCGTGCCGCGCGCATAGACCACGATCGAGTGGCCTCCCTCGTTCGCCTGGCCTGTGTCCCAGAGAAGCCGGTACGGCTTCGAGCTGTCACGGCTGACGAGCTTGCCGTCCGCATAGAGCGCGACACGGTCGACGGACTCGTTCGCCCTGACGCCGAGATCGAGCATCCCGTTGACCGCCCCGCCCGACACCGCGCCGGTAACCGCGAGCCGCATCGGCGGGTTCACGACGCGCACGGGGATCGCCTTGCGCACCCGGTAGCGCCGCGCGCCGTAAGCGCGCACGGTCAGCATGTGCCGCCCGTTCGCGACGTCGCGCGTGTTCCAGCCCTGCGTCCGGTGGAACGAGAACGGCCACGTGTGGTCGGTGTACAGCGTCCTGCCGTCCACGATGAAGTCCACCTTCCAGATGTGGCGTCGCCACTGCGTACCTGCCGCGATGCCCGACCACCAGAGTGCGTGACCGTGCACGGCGGCGTTACGGTCGACGGTCGAGCGGCTGACAACCGCGGGCGTGGTGCCCGAGCGGTGCGGCACGCCTGCCGCTCGCACGACGGACCCCGTGATCGTGCGCACTCGTTGCGGGACCGGCGCGTCCGGCAGCAGCGTCATCCGCGAGACGAAGCGCGGAAGCACGCGGTGGCTCGCGTAGTAGCGGACGAGGTGCATGTAATGGGCCCAGTTCCAGTAGGGGCCCGGATCCGCGTGGTGCGACACCCCGCCGAAGCGGCCGTGGTGGTAAGGATCGGGAACCTCCGCGTGCCCGATCACATGCGTGCGGTCGAGCGGGATGCCCCACCGATGGGCGAGATACGCGACGAGCTGAGCGGAGGCGCGGTACTCCTTCTCCGTGAAGGCGCGGCGGCCGGCCCAGCCTTCGTGCTCTATGCCGATCGAGTGCAGGTTCCACCAGTCGTTGCCCGAGTGCCACGCGACGTCGGTCACGGGCACGAGTTGCACGATCTGCCCGCGGCGCGAGACGACGAAGTGCGCCGATCCGTCGGTTCGTGCCCGCTGCAGGTAGCGGACCGACCCGATGAAGCGCCCCTCGGTGTCGTGGATGACGATTCCGTCGATCGTCGCGCGCGTCCGGTTCGACTCGGTCTTGTTCGACGTGCTCTTGATCAGGACGCGCAGGGACGCGCCAGAAGCCGCTCCGGCCCCGATCGTGGCAGCGACGACGACGGCGCCGAGCGCCAGTTGACCCCTGTGAGACCCCACGTGCGTCCCCAGGTGTAGCGCACGGTTCGGACAGTTTTGTCCCCCTTTCGAGGGAGGTTTCGGCGGGTTGCGGCCGCAGCTTCGATCCGGGAGGATCGCGCTACCCGAGTCAAGGAGACCCCAATGTCGTTCTCACTGCCCGCAGCGGGCGCGCTGGTCGAGCGCACGACGCGGTACTGGTGGCTCGTGCTCCTCACCGGCGTCGCCTGGATCGTGGTCGCCGCGATCATCTTCCGGTTCGACTACGCGTCCGTCACGGCGATCGCCGTGTTGTTCGGGTTCGTGGCGATCGCCGTCGGCGTGAGCGAGCTGTTCGTCGCGATGATGGCGCAGGGCTGGTGGCGCATCCTCGCGGCGCTCCTCGGCGGGTTCTTCATCGTCGTCGGCATCGTCGCGTTCTTCACGCCGGGCGACACGTTCGTCGGCCTCGCCGCGGTGATCAGCTTCTACTTCGTCTTCTCCGGCTCGTGGAACCTCGTCACGGCGCTCTGGACGCGCTCCGTCAACACCGCCTGGTGGGTGCAGGCGCTGTCGGGCCTGGTCGAGCTCGGCCTCGGCTTCTGGGCTGCGGGCTACTGGGACCGGAGCGCGACATTGCTCGTCGCGTTCGTCGGCGCGATGGCGCTCCTGCGTGGGATCAACGAGATCGTGCTCGCGTTCCGCCTGCACGACATGCACAGCCGCGTGGCGGTGGCCGCCCGACCCGCGTGAGTCGAGCCGAAACCGCGGGTACACAGGTGTCAGCGCGAGCCTCGCCACTCGACCGAAGCAGGTGTGGCCGATTGTCTTGAGTTGGAAGTCGTTCGTGCCGATGACGGCGTGGTGCGTCGCCGCGTGGGGGTCATTTCGGTCGCTCTGTTGTATCTCGGCATCCGGTTGTGGATGTTTTGGCCGGCGCGCGCAGGGCTGGGCGCCGCCGTATTCGGCGACGCTGGGGAGTACCTGCGGGTTGCGCGACTGTCGCTCTTCTCAGCCCAGTTCTCTACCGAGCACAAGCCCGTTGGCTATCCGCTGATACTCAAGGTTTTCGGCGAGTGGCAGGAGGCGGTTGTCTGGATGCAGTTGCTCGTGTCGGTGGCGAGCTGGCTGTTCCTTGCAGCTGTCATCATCGGGCGAGTCCCGACTCGATTTGGGTCGCTTGCGGCAGGCATCGTCTTGCTCGGATTCAGCTGCGCCTGGCCCGTATCCCAATGGGACACGGTGCTCCTCACGGAGTCGCTTTCGGTTTCGTTCTTCGTGATCCTGATTGGTATCGGCGTTCTTTGCGCGGAGAGGCCGCGCCGGACGCGCCTGGCGTGTCTGTTCGCAACGGCCCTTGCGTTCAGCTCACTCCGAGACGTGAACGGAGTCATCGCGGCCGTCATGCTCCTTCTGGTGGCCGCCAGCCTGTTCAGGGGACTGCGTCCAGGCGTAGTGGCGTACATCGCGACAGCGGCCGCGACTTGCATGCTGCTCGTCGTGGCGACGTCGTCCTCGAGCCGTTGGCAGGTCCTGATCGCGGATCAGATCGACAAGCGAGTGATGCTCGACCCGGTCGCTCTCGCGTTCTTCCGCGAGCGTGGCATGCCCGCGCATCGAGATTTGTCCGCCGTGCTCTACAGCGACACGCGATCGCCCAGCGTGCCTTTCAACGCCGCCGCCACCCTGCGCCGCGATCCGCGCCTCGCGTACTTCCTCCCGTGGTTCATGGAGCACGGCAACGAGACGTACAAGAGTTACCTCCTCCACAATCCAGCCGCTTCAATCGGCGTTCCCACGCGCCGATTCCCGCTCATCCTGAGCGACGCAGGTCTCGACACCTACCGCGCGTCGGGCTTCCGAGCGTTGCCGACCGTCGTCGAGCACCTCGTCTACCCGAGTAGCGGGAGGAACATGATCCTGCTCGAGCTCTCCATGGGAGGCTTCGCCCTACTTGGAGTCTCGAGGCGAATCTTCACTCGCTCGTGGGTCCTACCGCTCGGACTGATGCTCAGTGGACTGCCGCTGGCGATATTCGTTTGGGACGGTGAGCCTTCGGAGGTGCCACGGCACGCGCTCCTCGTCGGTGTCGGATCGCGTCTCGGACTCTGGCTCGGCTGCTTCATCATCGTTGCTCCTGTGGTCAGCGCCTGCCGGAAGCCACGGAGCGCTCGAGCGAACGCGGGTCAGGCTGCGGTCGCGTAGACCTGGAGCGTCCGCTCGGTGACGGTGTCCCACGAGCAGTATTCGGTGACGCGTGCGCGAGCTGCCTCGCCCACCCTGCGGCGCAGCTCGGCGTCGGCGAGCACGCGCTTGATCGTCGCGCGCAGCGCGACGGCGTCGCCGACCGGAACGAGGAAGCCGGTCTTGCCGTCTTCGATCACGCTCGGGATCCCGCCGACGGGCGTCGCGATCACGGTCTTCCCGTGGGCCATCGCCTCGAGCACGACGTTCGGCAGGCCTTCCATCTGCGAGACGAGCACGACGACGCCCGCGCGGTCGTAGAGCTCGCCGAGCTGTTCGTGCGGGACGAACCCGAGCGCGTCGGGAAGCAGGTCGCGCAGCGGTCCGTCGCCGGCGATGATCCGCGGCAGCCCGTGCGTCGCGACGGCGATCACGCCGATGTTCTTCTCCGGTGCGAGCCTGCCCGCGAAGAGCACGGGGTGCGTCTCGTCCTCGGCGCCGAGCTTGGTCGGAACGTCGACGCCGTAGGGGATCGCGTGCACGTTGCGCAGGCCGCAGCCGCGCATCGCGTCGGCGAGCTGCTCGGAACAGCAGATGACGGCGCGCGCTCGCCCCAGAAGCAGCCGGACGAGCCGCGGGGCCCGCCGGGCGAGCGCGAGATCGGAGAAGCGGCCGGCGCTGCCGGAGCCGTGCAGCGTGACGACGAACGGGCGGCCGCTGAAGAGCGCGATCGCGGCGCCGGCGAGCCAGTTGGCGTGCACGAGGTCGGCACGACGTGCCGCGGAGCGACAGGCGGCGATCATCGACAGGAGCAGCAGGAGCGCGAGCCAGGGCCGTCGCTTGAGCGCAGCGACCACCCCGCCGCTGCGGCTGCCTGTGAGCCCGAAGTCGCGGTAGGTGCCGGGGCCGACGACCTCGACCTCGACGTGCCGGCTGCGGAGATGCTCGACCGTATTGAAGACGAAGCGCCCAGCGAGGTCGCCGCCATCCTTCGGGTAGGAGGTCGTGAACATCGCGATCTTGAGCGGCCCACGAACGGCCTGGGCAGGGGCGCGCCGGCGCAGCGACCAGCCGGCGGGGCGATGGATCGAAAGCGCCATGCCCCATCGGTCGGCATCCGGATCCCTCAGCTTGAGGGATCGAGAGGGGATTTCAGCCGCGGATGCGCTCTAGATTGTCTTGAACTGCTCGAACGGCTGGCGGCAGCTTTCGCACCAGCGGATCGAGCGGCACGGGGTCGGGCCGAAGATGTTCTCGAGCTTCGTCTCCGTCGAGCCGCAGTACGGACACCGGAACGCCTTCGACTGCAGCTGCACCAGGGTGGTCGCACCTGCCGCGCGGGGGGCGGGCGGGGCGAAGCCGGCCTCACGCAGCTTCTCGCGGCCCGCGGCGGTGATGCGGTCGGTCGACCACGAGTCGTCCTGGATCACCGCGACCTCAGGCTCGCCGCCGAGCTCGCTCACCTTGTCCTCGAGCGCGCGCTTCATCGCCTCGAGCGCCGGACAGCCGAGGAAGGTCGGCGTCAGCTCGATGTGGACGCGCTCCCCCTCGACCGCGACGTCGCGGATCACGCCGAGGTCGACCAGCGAGATGACGGGAATCTCGGGGTCGGCGATCTCGGCCAGCGCCGCCCACACCCGCTCGGCGGTCACCACGTTCGGCTCACCACGGCCTTCTCACCACTGCCTTCTCACCACTGTGCACCTGGAACCGAGCGCCGCACTTCCGTCATCTCGTTCCACAGCTCCCCGAGCTCCGGCGTGTGCGAGCCGCGCTCGATCGCCTGTGTCGACTCGACAGGAAGCCCGACACGACGCGCGAGCTCGGGGCGCAGCTCGGGCTCGAGCACGCCCAGTGCGTACGGCCAGAGCTCGTCGACGGCGTCACGGAAGCGCGGCTCGTCCCGCAGGCGCGCCGCCCACATCTCTGCGTGCATCCGGTGGTAGACCTCCTCACGATCGATCTTCGCCGCGAGCCCCGCAAGCTCGGCGTCGTCCGACCGCATGAGCGCGTCGATGCGCGCCCGGTCGGCCTCCTCGTACAGGTAACGCCGCGCGATCGTGTGCGCCCACTCGAGCAGGTGCAGCTCGACGAGCGGCGCGCAACGGTACTCGCCGGGCGCGCGATCGAAGGCGAGCGCGTCCGCGTCCGTGTCCAGCTCGGCCGCGGCGAGCTCGTAGAGCGCGCGCGCGTGGCCGATCTCGTTCTGCGCGATCGACGAGAACGCAACGTCCTCCTCGAGCGTCGGCGCGATGCCCGTCCACTCGGAGTCGCGCCAGCCGAGGATCAGCTCGTCGTCAGCGACGCTCAGAAGCAGCTGTGCCCGCGCGCTCACGTGCCTCCTTCAACCGCGCCTTGATCGAGTAGCCGTCGACGCGGCGGTACTTCAGGTCGAACTCGTCGGCCCACTCCGTGATCTGGTGCACCGCGTCTCGCGGCACGAGCCACAGCGCCTCGCTCTCGCCGCGGCGGCCGTACTGCTCGCGCGCCCACGCCTCGCCGAACGCCGCGTCGGGCGCCTCGACCGAGCCCGCGTGCGCGAAGGGCTGGCCCTTCCGCTCCTGGCGGAACACCTCGAAGATCATCAGGCGGCGAGCACGGCTTCGCGGACCCACTTCTCCTGCTCGAGGAAGCGGGCGCGGAGCGCGAGGCGGTCCTGCGAGCGCGGGCCGTGGCCGGTGACGACCGACCGGAGCTCCTCCCAGTCGGGCTCGCTGTAGGCCCACACGCCGGCATCCGAGCGGCGGAGGTTCGGGTCGGGGATCGTGAGGCCGAGCTCCCGGATCTGCGGGACGTAGCCCTCCAGGAACTGCTGGCGCGCCTCCTCGTTTCCCTGCGACTTGATCCGCCAGACGATCATCGGATCCTCCTCGCGCGCGGTCGGATTGCCGTGGAACTGCATCAGCGGCCCCCACCAGCGGTCGAGCGCCTCCTGCACCAGCTCGCGCTGCGCGTCGGTGCCGGTCATCATCGCGAGGATCACGTCGCGGCCGTGGAGGATGTGGAACGACTCCTCCCAGCAGATCTTCTTCATGATCCGCGCATAGGGCGCGTACGAGCATTTGAGGAGCGCCTTCTGCGAGATGATCGCGGCGGCGTCGACGAGCCATGCGATGACGCCGACGTCGCCCCACGAGTACGTCGGGTAGTGGAAGACGTTGTGGAACTTGCTCTTGCCCGACACGAGGTCGGCGAACATCGCCGCGCGCGGCTTGCCGAGATCC
>JBJMKB010000010.1:0-4636 GCA_045806045.1 Gaiellaceae bacterium
ACTCAGCACATCGCCGGCTGCAAGGGCGCGAAGAAGCTGCTTGCGATCAACGAGGATCCGGAGGCGACGATCTTCGGCCACGCGGACTATGCGGTGATCGGGAACCTGCACGAGGTCGTGCCGGCGATCACCGCCGAGCTGAAGCGGGTCCGGGGATAGCGACGTTCGCCGGCGCGCTCGCCCTCGCGGCGGTGCTCGCCGTCGCCGGCGCGCTCTTCGCGCGCCGCGCGATGTTCCTCTGGCGCCTCGTGCGCGCGGCGAAGCCGACGGAGCGCTTCGACGACCTCCCTGGCCGGCTCGAGAACGAGCTGACGATCGTCCTCGGTCAGAAGAAGCTCTTCCAGCGACTGCTGCCGGGCGTGATGCACGCGCTGATCTTCTGGGGCTTCCTCGTCCTGTTCCCGACGATCGTGATGGCGCTTGTCGGCGCCGTGAACCGTGACTGGTCGATCCCGTGGCTCGGCGCGCAGGGCTGGTTCATGGCGCTCGTCGACGTGTTCATCCTCTCGGTGCTCGCGGGGATCGCGATGGCCGTGTGGATCCGAAAGGTGGTGCGGCCGAAGCGCTTCGACGGCTCGCATCTCGGCGAGGCGGACTTCATCCTGGCGTTGATCGGGCTCGTCGTACTGACGCTGCTCGGCTGGCACGCATCGCGCATCGCGGCCGGCTTGAACGAGTGGCCGGCCGGGGCGTCCTTCCTCTCGAACTGGGTCTCCGGCGCCATCCCGGCGCCGCGCGTGTCGGAGCGCGTCTTCAACTGGGCGCACGTGCTCGTGATCCTCGCGTTCCTCGTCTATCTGCCCTACTCGAAGCACCTGCACATCGCCACGGCGGCGATCAACGTCTTCTTCTCGCGCACGCGCAATCGCGGGCGGCTCGAGCCGCTGCGCTTCGACGTGCCCGACGAGGAGCTGCGGCTCGGCGTCGGCACGATCGGCGACCTGACGTGGAAGGAGATGGTCGACTCGTTCTCGTGCACCGAATGCGGCCGGTGCCAGGACGTCTGCCCCCCGTACGCGACGGGAAAGCTGCTCTCGCCGAAGCTCGTGATCATGGGAATTCGCGACCAGGTGTTCGCCGAAGGCCCGAACCTGCTCGCGGGCGGCGAGCTGACGCCGATTGCCGGCAATGGCGTCCCCGAGGAGATGATCTGGGACTGCGTCACGTGCGGCGCGTGCGTGCACGAATGTCCCGTCTCGATCGAGCACATCGACCACATCGTCGACCTCCGCAGGGACCTCGTGATGATGCAGTCGAGCTTTCCGCAGGAGTCCGAGTCGATGCTGCGCGACGTCGAGCGCGTCGGCAATCCGTGGGGCAAGCCGCAGGGCGATCGCGTCTCGTGGGCGGAGGCGCTTGGTGTGCGCGTGCTCGAGGAGGGCGACGAGCCGCCGGATGTTCTCTACTGGGTCGGCTGCGCCGCCGCGTACGACGAGCGCGCGCGCACTGCGGCGGAGTCGACGGCGAAGCTGCTGCAGAGGGCAGGAGTGGACTTCGCCATCCTCGGCGCGCGCGAGTCGTGCACGGGGGATCCAGCGCGACGCATGGGCAACGAGTACGTCTTCCAGGCGTACGCCGAGCAAAATGTCGCCACCCTGAACGACGCGAAGGTGACGAAGATCGTCGCGAGCTGCCCCCACTGCCTCAACTCCCTCGGCAAGGAATACCCGGACTTCGGCGGGCGCTACGAGGTGATGCACCACACGCAGCTGCTGGCCGAGCTCGTGCGCGACGGCCGCCTCGAGCCGGCACGCGGTGACGGCGAGATCACCTACCACGACTCCTGCTACCTCGCGCGCCACAACGACGTGCGGGACGAGCCGCGCGAGCTCGTCGCCGCCGTCGGCACGCCGGTCGAGATGCCGCGCAACGGCAAGCGCACGTTCTGCTGCGGCGCCGGCGGTGCGCACATGTGGATGGAGGAGCGCGGCACGGCGATCAACGAGGAGCGCGTGCGCGAAGCGGCGGAGACGGGCGCAGAGACGCTCGCGGTGGCGTGCCCCTTCTGCACGGTGATGCTCGACGACGGCGTGCGCTCGATGGGCAAGCAGCTGCGCGTGGTGGACGTGTCGACGCTGCTCGTCGAGTCGCTGGACGATTGATGCTCATTGGCATCGGTCACGTCGACCTCGTGTGCCGCAACCTCGAGCGGTCGCTCGCGTTCTACGCCGCAGTCTTCGGCCCGCTCGGGCTCGAAGCGCCGGCGCTGTTCGAGGGCGAGCAGGACGAGCAGATCCACTACCTCCGCTTCCCGGCCGCGGGTTCCGGCTCGATCGGCCTGCGGCAGGCGCAGGAGGAGCAGGAGTTCGTCCTCTACGCGCCCGGCTTCCACCACCTCGCGCTGGCCGTCGAGTCACGCGAGGACGTCGATGCCGCGCACGCCGCCGCGGTCGGAGCGGGGGCGGAGGTCCTCCACGCGCCCAAGCTCTGGCCGCAGTACCACCCCGACTTCTACGCGACGTTCTTCCTCGACCCGGACGGCTTCCGGCTCGAGGTTGCGGCGAGTCGCGACGCGCGTCTCTAGAGATCGCGCGCCATGATCACGTGCTCGCCGATCGGCTCGAAGCCGAGCCGGTGGTTGATCGCGCGCATGGCCGCGTTGTCCTCGGCGTTCGAGGTCGTGACGCGTTCGACTCCGCGCGCGGCGGCGGCGCGTAGAGCGTGGCGCTTCGCGGCTGTCGCGAGGCCGCGACCCCGATAGTCGCGCGCCGTGCCGGTAAATCCGTGCTGCGCTCGGGTCCCGGCGATATTGATGAACGCGAGCGCGACGACGCGCTCTCCGTCGAGCACGACCGAGCTCGATCCCAGATCGAGATCCGGGTCCTCCCAATCCCGCATGAAGTCGTCGAACGGGATGCTGTCGTTCGGTGTCGGCATGGGCTCGTCGAGCGCTGCCTCGCAGACCGTCGCGTAGACGGCCTCGGGAGTGACCTCGGACATCGCCACGCACCTGAAGCCGTCGGGCAGTTCGGGTCCGGAAACGGCGCGCGGGTCGATCGCGATCAACGGCGCGGTCAGCTCGCGAGACCACCCGCGTGCGGTCGCCCAGCGTTCGCTCGTCTCCGAGTGTCGTATCAACGCCGTGACCTTCGACGTGTCGACGCGGCGAAGGTGATCGAGGAGTGCCTCGCCGAGCGCGGATCCAATGCCCTCGCCGCGCCGATCCGCCGCGACCGTCAGGAACGCCCATGCGGCGCCCGGCGCCGACGTCCAGATGTTCAGTGCAGCGGCACCACACGCCACGATGCGCCCGTCGTCGACCGTGACGAGCTCGACCAGGTGCGCACGTTCGAGGCTCGTGCTTCGCATGTGGAGTACGTGTTCCTCGGAAAGGACGCGCGCGTCGTCCGCCTCGCGCAGAAGCGCGACGACGGTCGAGACGTCCTGATTCTGGGCGTCCCTGATCTCCATGCCTCCGACGGTAGGCCGCAGGTGGCGATTTGACAACCGTGGAACTCGTGTTCCACAATATGGGCGCATGGCCACCGAGACCGGCACGCAAGCGATCGACCGCGCGGCGGACCTGCTCGTCTCCGTCGTCGAAGCATCGCGGCCGCTTGGTGTCGGCGAGCTCGCGGCGAGCTGCGGGCTGCCGAAGTCGACGACGTCCCGCCTCGTCGGGGCGCTCGAACGCCGCGGGCTCGTGCAGCGCGCGGGCGACCGCCGCGTGGCGCCGGGGCCGGTGCTGCTTCGCTTCGCTCATCGCGACACGAGCACCAGCCTGGTCGAGCTCGCGATGCCCGCGCTGCGCAAGTTGAGCGAGCTCTCCGGCGAGACGATCAACCTCGGCGTGCCGACGCCGCTCGGCGTCGAGCACCTCGCGCAGGAGGACAGCCGACACTTCGTCGGTGGCACGAACTGGGTCGGCCGGCGCGTCCCGTACGAGACGACGGCGAACGGCAAGGTGCTGCGCGCATTCCAAACGCGCACGGCCGACAGCGCCGAGATCGCGCGTCGCGGCTACGCGGTCGCGGTCGACGAGCTGGAGCAGGGGCTCTCGGCGCTCGCCGCGCCCGTCTTCGGTCCGGACGGCGACGTCGTCGCGGCGCTTTCGATTTCCGGCCCGTCGATCCGCCTCACCCGCGAGCGCATCGCCGAGCTCGCTCCCGCACTCCTCGAGCAGGCCCGCGCCGTATCGGCGCTGCTTGGAAACCACGATCAAAGAGGTGCAGCGTGACCCACGAAGAGATCCTCAAGGGCCTCTACGACGAGACGCTCATCGGGAATGCGCCCGAGGTGAAGGACCTCGTCAACAAGGGCCTCGAAGAGAACCTCGGCCCGGAAGCGATGCTTTACGACGCGCTCATCCCGTCTCTCGAGGAGGTTGGCGCGCGGTTCGAGCGCGGCGACTACTTCGTGCCGGAGATGCTGATCGCGGCGCGTGCAATGCAGGGTGCGCTCGACATCCTCCGCCCGCTGCTCGCGGAGACCGGCGCGAAGCCCATCGGCACGTACGTCATGGGCACCGTCAAGGGAGACGTGCACGACATCGGCAAGAACCTCGTCAACATCATGCTCGAGGGCGCGGGCTTCACGGTCTACGACCTCGGCGTCAACGTCGCGCCGGAGGTGTTCGTTCAGCAGGTGCAGGAGCACCAGCCCGACGTCGTCGGCTTCTCGGCGTTCCTGACGACGA
>JBJMKB010000011.1:0-4618 GCA_045806045.1 Gaiellaceae bacterium
CCTCGACACGCGCCACAGCGAGGCGCCGTCGATCTTCCGACGCGGTTCGAGCTACTACATCACCATGGCCGACCCGCAGTGCGCCTACTGCGCCGGCACCGGCACTGCGTACCTGCGTGCGTCGTCGCCGCTGGGACCGTGGCGCGGTGTCGGGGCGAATGTCGCACTGAGCAAGAACCAGATGTATGTCGACAGCCGGATGGCGCTGTTCACCGGCGCCGACACGACGACGCAGGACACGCTGCGCGGCCTGCGCGACTACGACGTGACGTTCGCCGCCCGCGGCGTGCCGAATGCGCCCGGCGCGAGCACGCGCGTCGGCTGGATGTTCCGCGCCCTCGACACGAGCCACGGGTACTTCTGGATCCTCAGCAACCGCCCCTACGGCAAGTTCCCCGCCCGCCTGTCGAAAGAGCTCGTCTGGAACGGGAAGGTCCTCTCGACGACGAACGTGGGTGTCCCGACGCGGTTGTCGTCGACGTCGCTCAGCTTGATCCGGACACGCGCGGTCGGGCCGAAGATCCGCACCTGGCTCAACGGCAAGATCATCGACACGACGTGGATGATCAAGACCAAGCAGGCCAAGTGGTGGGACCGCAACCTCAAGGCGGGATACGTCGGCGTCCGGGAGACGGGCGGCTACTCCGCGTACTTCGACGACTTCTCCGTGAGCCGTCCGCCGACACTCGGCTACCAGATGTATCTCGGCGAGAACTTCAACACCGCCTCACTTGCGTCCTTCCCCGACCTCAACACCTACCGCCGTCACGGCATCCAGCTGAGCACCATGTCGTGCGGCGGTCAGCCAAGCGACGTGGCGCAACTGCGAGCACCCAACTCGACCGGCGCGGAGTATCTGTTCCAGTCCGACCGCTGGGACAACGGTGATCCCAACGAGGGGCAGGCGACGCAGTACTGGGAGCCGTTGACGTTCAACGCGGACGGAAGCATCCAGGGCCTCACGTGTGGCGCCGTCCACACGACGGTGCTGTCGGACGCGTCACCGGCGACGTCCGACGTCAGCTCCGACAGCTTCATCCATGGCGTTGATGGTTTCTCCCTGGTTCAGGACATCGCCAGCACCCAGGCGCGCGGGCAGTCCTTCGCGGTGACTGCCGACGGCAACCTCACCCAGGTCGCGCTCACGCTGTTCCGGACCGACGACGCCAACGGTGCCGGTCCCAACGCTGACCTGCTCGTCTCGCTGTACGACGTCGGCGGGCCGAACGGCACGCCGGCCGCCGGGGGTGCGCCGCTCGCCACCGCGACGGCGGATGCCGGTCAAATCCTCTGGTCGCCGCGCAAGGTCCTCGTCTCCCTCTCGGCGCCGCTCGCAGCGGGGCACCAGTACGCCGTCGTGCTCAGTACGGCGTCGACCACCGGCGCCTATGGCACGGCCCGCGACGACGGGACGTCGTACGACGCTGACCCCACCGGCGCGGGTCTCGTGTCCACGACGGATGCGACGACACCGTGGCAGCTCGAGGCGCCGAACGACCTGCGCTACGCACTCACCGTCCAGTCCGGCTGACGGTTACGACCGCAGCATCCGCTTGAGCCGCTCGACCTGGTCAACGGACAGCTCCTCGCCACACGCGAGGAGCCAGTCCCAGCCCTCGTTCGTCCACTCGTAGCGGAACGGCCAGCGCAGGTTCTCGTCCCACGGCTCGTCGCAGTGCCGCCGACGCAGAAGGCTCCCGTGTCGCGACACCTGAAACGACGCGTGGAAGGAGCCGTCGTCCCGCCACTCGTGCAGGCCGATGTCAATGGGCAGTTCCAGCGACACGGCACCGATCCCCTGACCGGCGAGCCATTCGCGCCGGCGAGCCATGTCACGTTCATGTTCGGCGTGACGGTCAGGCTCCGGGCGGGTCGTGCCGGTCCACGTGAACAACTCGTCGGGCAGGTCCACGCCGAGGTCGAGCTCCACCCATTCGGTCGAGGAGCGCCAACCGTCGTTGCGTTGGCTCAGCACCAGGCCGGTCGCCGCGTCGATCACCAACGTCAACGGGAACAGCTTGTGCGGAGGCGGCGCGATCTCCACCCGCCACGCGTCGCGACCCAGGAACGTCGTCGCGGTGGCGGGACCGGTCGGACGGGTGAAATCGTCGCCACTCCACTCGTCGACCTGCCGGCGCGTCGTCAACGGCTGGTCCGGCCCGCCGAAGAACACCGCCCGAGCCGGCCTCGCCACCGGCAGCTCCTCCTCAGCCTGCCACGTCCACACGGTGTCAACGCCGTGGATGCTGATCAGGCTGCCGTCGGCTCGTTCACGACGCACCAGCTGCCCGCGTTTGTAGACGCGGAACCGGTCCGACACGACGCGGTAGGGCCGGCCGTCGACGTGGAAGTCGGCCGGCTCACCGTCGTCGGCCGAGATGGGCTCGGTCGCCTCGACGATGCCGCGGATGGTCGGGTCGGGACCGTTGCCCAGCGCCATGAGCACGACCAGATGGGGCCAGTCCGGCACGGCTGGCTCCACGTCATGGTTCCCGTCTGTCTTTATGGCGGTGGAGGTGGGATTTGAACCCACGGAGGAGTTGCCCCCTCACACGCTTTCGAGGCGTGCTCCTTCGGCCGCTCGGACACTCCACCGTTGTCCAGCCTAGCGATTGCCACGCTTGGAAACGAACCACTCGCTGAGCACCCGCCCGCACTCGTCGGCGAGGACGCCGGCGACGACCTCCGGGCGGTGGTTGAGCCGCCGGTCGCGCACCACGTCCCACAGCGAGCCCACCGCCCCCGCCTTCGGGTCGGCGGCGCCGTAGATCACTGCCGCGACCCGCGCCAGCACCAGCGCGCCGGCGCACATCGTGCAAGGTTCGAGTGTCACCACAAGAGTGCAGCCGTCCAGCCGCCAGCTGCCCATCGCCCGAGCAGCCGCACGCAACGCCAGCATCTCCGCATGCGCGGTGGGGTCGCCATCCTGCTCGCGCCGGTTGCGGCCGGTGCCGATCACGTTGTGCCATTCGTCGACGACGACCGCGCCCACCGGCACGTCGCCGGCTGTGTCGGCCGCGACCGCTTGGGTCAGGGCCAGGCGCATCAGCTCCTCGGCGGAGCTCACCCGCGCAGCTGCTCGAGCGCCTCCAGGCATCCCGCGCGCTCACTCACCGCGCTGAGGATGTCCGCGGGTAGCTGACCTTCTTCGGCACACAGCTTCAGCAGCCGTTCCGACGGAGTGCCGAGATCCGCGACGAGATCCGAATCGCCGATCGGGTCGCCGGCGGCGCGGACGTTGTCGTCGTCGTCCGCGTCATCGTCGACGTCGTCATCATCGACGTCGTCCTCGTCGAGGTCGTCCTGCACGGCAGCTGCCTCCCCGAGCAGCGCACCCAGCGTGCTGGTGTCCACGACGCGACCGTCGGAAACGAACACGCGCGGATCGCTGTCGTCGTCGACGCGCACGATCGCCAACCACTCGTCGTTCTCCTCCAACAACAGCAGCGTCGTCTCGGCGTCCTCGCCCACGGCGACGCGCATGATGTCGACGACGCCGTCAAGATCCTCCGCGTCGGTGAGGTCTATCTCCGCGCCGACCCAGTCGCCTCCCCGGCGAGCCAACACAGCAGCGAAGTAGGACACTGTCTCCCCTAGGCGGTCTGGGTACCTACGGAGCCGCTGCCTCGACGGCGCGGTCGTAAACCTCTGCGAAGCCGAGCCGCGAGGCGATGGCCAGCAGCATCTCATCGGCGTAGGCGTCGACGTCCGCAAGCACCGCCCCGAGCTCCATCTCGTCGAGACCGAGGTCGGCGAAGATCGACAGGTCGCCCGCCGGCCACACGTCCTCGAGATCGTCTTCCCCGGGTGCCTTGAGTCCCAGGCGCGTCACCACCTGCCGGGCCAGGTCCCACGCGACGGCAGCCGTCACGTCAGACAGCAGCAGACGAACCTCCTCGCCGCGCACCCGGACCGCGACGAAGAACTCGTCCGCCACGTTGACCACGGCGATCGCACCGTGTTCTCCCGGCTGCTGCCTGGCAACCGCAATGAGCGCGTCGAGGTCGTCGCCGACGCGCTCCGGGAGCACGCCGGACTGCCAGACGCCATCCTCGCGGTAGACGACGACCGCGAGGCTGTCCTCACTGTCCCGGCCCATGCGCTCCTCCCCGGTCGTCGGCGATCGTGGCAGATCGAGCGCCGGGAGGACAGCCCCGGAGGTGCCCAGCGCGATCATGGCCGGGCCTCCTCGACCTCGCCGGGGGCGTCCGGAGCGGCTGGAGGTGACAGCGGCGAGCCGGCTTCGCCCTGCAAGGACAACGCGGCGCCGACACCCGCCACGACGCCCTGCGCGGCTGCGACCTGGACCAGCTGAAGTCCCGGTACGACGTCTCCGGCCGCATAGACCCCGGGCACGGAGGTGGCTCCGTCGGCGTCGATCGCGACGTAGCCCTCATCGTCGATCCGGCAGCCCAGGTCGTGCGCCAGCGCGAGCCGAGGTCGGTGGGCGACGGAGAAGAAGAACAGCGACGCCGGCACGACCCGTCCGTCCGCGAGCTCCACGCCCCGCAGCTCGCCCCGGGTACCGAGCAGCCGGAGCGCCTTCGTCTCGACCAGCTCGATTCCGTGCCGTTCGAGCACGGAGCGGCACACCTCGTCCCCGTCGAAGATTCGGCCA
>JBJMKB010000012.1:0-5294 GCA_045806045.1 Gaiellaceae bacterium
CAGCGACAGTGGCCCTTCGTCGACACGCTCGACGTCGAACCACGGGTCGACTCCCACGAGCTTCGGCGGGAGAACCGCTTTGGCCGGCACGACGCAGTAGGCCCAGACGAGCTCGGTCATGAGCCGCCCTCTGCACCCACCCCAAGTCGGTCCTCCAGCCGCTGCAGCCGCTCCTTGAGCTCGCGGTTCTCCTGCTCGAGCTGACGGCTGCCGCCGCCTTCGATCTTCTGCAGCGACGGATCGCTCTCCCACCAGTTGATGCCCATCTCGCGCGCGCGGTCGACCGATGCGATCAGCAGGCGCAACTTGATCGTGAGCAGCTCGATGTCGAGCAGGTTGATCTGAATGTCGCCGGCGATGACGATGCCCTTGTCGAGCACGCGCTCGAGGATGTCCGCAAGGTTCGTCTGGCTGACGGGCCGTCCGGGCAGCGGGCTTGGCGATCGCGGGCTGAGGCCGCCGTTCTCCATTTCAGCTCTCCTCCGCCTGGCCGCGCTGGAAGCGGCGCGTGCGCCGGTATCCGCGCAGGGTTCCACGCTCGTCGAGTTGGACCACGTACGAGCCGAGCACGTCGGTGGTGTTCGGGATACGCGACATCTCGAGCGCATCCACCGTGATCTGCCAGAACTCTCCGTCCCACTCGAGGCCTGTCACCGCTTCGGGCTCGTAGCCCGTGAGCTGACCTACCGTGACGATGGCGGCCTGGCTGAGCTCGGCCGCCGACAGGTGGCCGTTGTCATTCGATGCCATCAGGTGTCACCTCCTGCCCGTAACCGCGAATCTCGATCAGACGTGCAAGCAGCTCGTCCTCTGCCGCGTCGAGCTCCGCTTCGTCGTAGTCGCCCGACTGGCGGGCCGCTTCCAGGTCGAGCAGTTGCGCGCGCAGCCCGGCGTCGTCGTTGGCGTCGAGCTCCGCCTGCTCCTGGATCCGTTCGGCGAGCCAGACGGTGCCGCGGACGGGCGCCAGCGGGAGTGTGAGCAAGCCGGTGATCAGGCCCATTGCGCGTCTCCCGAGCCCAGCTGCGCCTCGGCGAAGCTGTACGGCGGCAGCGGTCCTACGTAGCGGACCTCGACCGCTTCGCCGAGATCCTGTGCCAGCTCTTCGACTTTGCGTCCGACCTCGCGCTGCGCCGTCCGCTTCACGAGCAGCGACACGTTGAACGAATCGAGCGCGCCGGGGGCGTCTTCGGTGCGCGCGGCCACGGCGAGCGGCCCGAGGGCGTCGAGTACAAGCTGGGTGTCAGCCGTGCGGCGCTCCGCGATCGCTTCGGCGATCCGCTCGCCAAGTCTGATGCGGTCGTAGTAGGCGGCGGCCGGCGGCACGCTCCGGACGCGCGCCGAGAGCACGGAGAGCCCCGCCGACGAGGTGACGATCTCGTGCAGCAGCTCGGGCTCGATGTAGGACCCCTTGACGACCACCTGCACGCAGCCACGCAACTGGGCGAGCAGCTCGTCGAGGTGCTCGGCGTTGGCGGCCAGCAGCCGCTCGCGCACGGCCTGCTCGTCCTCCAGCACGGTGCCGAAGCGGACCGGCACGACCGTCGTCGCTTCGCACACCTCCTGGAGCACGCTCCAGTGCGCCCGCAGCTCGCGCGGCGCGCGCAGAGTGTCGCCGCCGACATGGCTTGCGAGCGCGGCGAGATCGCCGTGCTCGACCATCTCGACGGGCGATCCGCCAACGCCCTTGGCGGACAGCGCCGGGTGCTCATCACGCGGCACTACGCCGTAGACGTAGAGCGGGTCGCTCATCTGCTCGAGCTCCGTTTGCGTGCTCGCGAGCGCGTGCGGCCGTTGCCCGATGAGGAGCCGTTGCCCGACGATGACGACGACGAGCGCTTGCGCGCCGGTTGACGCTGCTTCTCGTCGCCGTCGTCGTCATCGTCGTCGCCCTTCCCGAGCAGCTTCTCCTTCGCGCCCTCGAGCGCGCCCTCGGTCTTCTGCTTGGCACCGCCGGAGGTCATGTCCTTCATCAGCTGCGGCAGGCCTTCCGACTGGCCGTCATTCGCTATGTCGAGCCGGTTGACGGCCTCGGCAAAGCGCAAATAGGTGTCGACGCTTGCGACGACGATCCGTGCATCGATCGTGAGCAGCTCGATGCCGACGAGCGACACGCGCACGTAGGCGTCGATTACGAGGCCCTTGTCGAGGATCACGTCGATCACGTCTGCAAGCCCGCTGGGACGCGGCCGTTCCAGATAGCCGCCGCCCCGTGGTGTGGTTGTGGTCATCGCCGTCATGGCGCCTTCCTCCCTTACGTCTCGTCGGTTTTCTGGTCGGGCAGGGGCTCCTCGGCCTCGCCCATGAGGTGCTGCCTGATGTACGAGCGGTTCTGAGCGAGCGCCTTCGAGATTTCGGTCTTCTTGATCCCGTGCAGGTAGCCGATCGTCCAGTCGAGCTGCTGGAGGGCGTCCTCCGCCGCCCGGCGGTAGCGGTCCGTCTCGTCGTTGCCGTTCGCGCTCCTGCGCGATGACGACGCCTTCCTGCTGCGGCTCTGGCTCTTGGTCTGGGTGCGCGCCATGGTCTCTCCTCCCTTGCGCTTAGCCGGCCTTTGCCTTCTTGCGACGACGCGGTGGCTTCGGTGGCCGCGCTGCCGGGTCGACGCGCTCGGCGGGCTCTAGGTCCTCGTCGAAGTCGTCGGCTTCGTCTTCGTCTTCGTCGTCGACGTCGGCGTCAGCCTCGTCGTCGATCTCCTCGTCGGCAGCCTCGGCGTCAACGTCTGCGTCTTCGTCTTCGTCCTCGATGTCGTCGTCGGCTTCGTCGTCGAGCTCTTCGCCGTCGGCCTCGGCCTCGGCGTGAACGTCTTCGTCTTCGTCGTCGGCTTCGTCTTCGCCGTCCGCTTCGTCTTCGTCGATGTCGTCGTCGGCTTCGTCGTCGATGTCGGCGTCGGCTTCGTCGTCGATGTCGGCGTCGGCTTCGTCGTCGATATCGGTGTCGGCCTCGTCGTCGTCGAGCTCATCGGTGGGACCGTCGCCTTCGAAGTCCTCGTCGCGGCCCTCGCCCTCGGCCGGGCCGTCGTCGGCGTCCTCCTCGCCGAACCAGTCGTCGATCAGGTCGCGCATCCGGTCGCCGATCTCGGAGAGATCCGGCTTGTGCAGATCTCCCACCAGCGACATCGGGCTCGGGGCTCGCTTTGCTGCGAAGCGTCCGGCTGCCACCAGCGCGGCGCCTGCGGCTACCCCGCGCATTCCGCCAAAGGTGCTACGGCGAGCCGAGGCGGAATTTCGCCCCGGCTCTGCCGGCCGCTCGTCCTTGAGCGCAGCTTCCACGGCTACGGCGGCGAGTCGTTTCAGATCGACCGCCATGTCGTCCGCTCCTGATAACCCGGTAGGCGATGCCCGCCGCGGCGGCGCCTGCTGCCGCGGCGACCAGCGCCGCCCGCGGCGCCGATGGGCGCTCCCCGCGGGCGCGGTCCTTCACGGTGCGCTTGATCGCTCCTCGCATCGGTAATCCCTCCTAGGACCGCGAAGCCGTGCGCTTGCGCGCCGAGCCCCGCGAGCGACCGTTCGACGACGAGGCCCGCGTGCGGCTCGCCGACGAGCGTCCGTTCGAGGACCTGCCGTTCGAAGATGCACGCGTCCGGCTCGAGGACTTGCGCCCGCTCGAGGACGATCCGCTGCCGTTCGACGATGCACGCGTCCGGCTCGAGGCCTTGCGCCCGCTCGAGGACGATCCGCTGCCAGTCGACGAAGCACGCGTCCCTCCGGACGACTTGCGCCCGCTCGAGGACGATCCGCTGCCGTTCGAGGACGCCTTGCGCCCGCTCGATGAGGAGGACTTGCGTCCGCTCGACGAGGACGACTTGCGTCCGCTCGATGAGGACTGCGCGCTCGACGAACGCGCCGATGCGGACTTACGGCCCGACCCCGAGCTCGACGAACCGCCGCCGCCACTCGACGAGGACTGGCTCGACTCACTGCGTGAGCTGCTCGCCGCACGGCTCTCGCCGCTGGATCCATCGTCGGCCTGCATCAAGACATAGGCCTTGAAGCGCGCCAGGTCTGCACGCACGGCGCGCTTGACGTGGCGCATTCCGCGCGCGGCCTTCTCGATCATCGAGCCAGGCTGCACGTCGATGTTCACCTCGACGCGCGTGAGCCGCGGCCCGAGTTCGTGGAACGTCACGACGCCCGTATGGGTAACGCCATCGGTGACCTTCCACTTGATGCGCTGGCCTTCCTCGTTCTCGACGATCTCTGCGCGGAACTGCTTCGAGATCCCCCAGATCTTCGTCTTGAAGGCGATGTGCTCGTCATCTTCCTGCGAGACGTTGTCGAGGCGGTGCATGAACTTCGGCCACTCCTCGTACTGCGTCCACGTCTCATACACGGTGTCGATCGGGGCGCCGATGTCGATGGCCTGCTGGATCGGCATGCGCCGGCCCTTGCCGACGCCGGGAACGCCCTTCGACTTCCCGCCCTTGCCGGGGATCGCGGACGTGGCCGCATCCTTGGCGCCTTCGCCGAACTTCTCGCCGGCCTTCTTGACGGGATTGCCACCGTCACCGTCGCCGCCGATGCCGCTGACCACCTTCTTGACGCCCTTCGCCGCGAGCGGCACGACAGTCGCCATGCCCACACCGGCTGCCAGGCCCTTGGAGCCGGAGACATTCTTCATCCGATCCGAAAGCGCGTCGCCGACGCGTTCGGCGATGTTGCTCGCCGAGTGTTTGTCGTTGTTGGTCGAAATGCTGGTCGCCGCTTCGCGAACGACCTTGCCGATTGCCGCGCCGAGTACGTCGGCTACGTCCTTGGCCATGTGATGCCTCCTTAGCTCTCTCCTCAGAATTCCTCTCTCTCTGGGCTACCCGGAAGGCGACACGGACGTCCTAGGCGTCAACGCGGGTTGACGACGCTCGTCCTCGAATGGCCGTTGCCGTTAAGGCGTCCATGGGCCGTTTCGCCACGGGGAACCCCGGAGACAAAAACGTGAGAACGTCATGAGCAGGAAGCTCGGGACAACAGCGCAGCAAGCGCTCGGGAGGGAACCCGGAAAGGCACTCTCCGCTATCCGGCGTTTGCGCTTGGAGTTGGACGACCTCGAGGAGGCGCAGGTCGCGAACGCGTTGTCGCGCGGCTGGTCATGGGCGCGAATCGGACGTGCGCTGGGAGTGAGCAGGCAGGCCGTGCACCGCAAGTACTCGGGCTGCGCGCCGGCGCCGCTCGCGTGGTCAGGCCCGGTTCTCGCAAGCAACGTTCGCGTAGCGATGGTCGTAGCGCGGACCGAGGCCGCTGCGCGCGGTGACGCACTTGTCGGCACCGAGCACCTGCTCGTTGGCCTGTTGCAGCAGGGTGAAG
>JBJMKB010000013.1:0-7598 GCA_045806045.1 Gaiellaceae bacterium
CGACCGCGCGATCAATTTGGCGATCGCATGCTCGCCCTGCTCCTTCGCACGCACGAGCATGCGCTCGGCATCGCGGTGCGGGTGCGCGACCACCGAGTCGCGCAGGTCCGCGACCCACCGTACGCCGGTCGCGCGCTTGACGGCCGCACCGGCGAGGTGCACGGACGACGGCGGCGACGTCGTCACGACCACGTCGATCCCCTCGCGCTTCACGATGCGGATCGCGGACGGAATCGCGGTGAGGTTCCAGCTCACGTTCTCGTCCGGTACGAGCAGGCGGCGACCGGCGAGCTGCGCCTGCTTCGCGAAGCGCTCGAGACCCTGGGTGCCGTGGAGCTCCTCGGCGGGCTTTCGCCCCTTCGGGCCGAGATAGCGGGCGCGGTGCACCCAGGCGAGCGTCGGCGGCATCAGCTCCTCGTCGCGGTGGATCCACTTCGGGTCGTCCGGTGCGAGCACGTGCGTCTCGATCCCGAGCTCCGGGAGGTGGGTCGCGAACTTGAGCGGACGCTGCACGCCGCCGCCGCCCGCCGGCGGGAAGTACATCGTCACGAGGAGGACCTTCACCGCGAGGGACGATAGAGGCGAGCGCGCTCCCAGAGGCGGGTCAGGGCCTCGCCCTCGCTCTCCCGCGAGAAGCGAGCCCGTGCGTCCTCGCGCGCAGCCGCACCGAGGCGGTCCCGCAGCTCGGGATCCTCGAGCAGCCGCTCGATCGCCGCTCGAAGCGCAGCCGGATCGCCGGGGGGCACGAACAGCCCGGTCTCGCCGTCGCGAATCGCATCGCGCAGCCCTCCGACCTGCGTGGCGATCACCGCGCGCCCGTGCGCCATCGCCTCGCGAGCCGTCATGCCATACCCTTCACGGCGCGACGGCACCGCCACGACGGCGGCTCGGTCGTAGACAGCGCCGATCTCCGCCGGCGGCACGAACCCTGTCGCATCCGGCACGACGTCGCGAAGCGGGCCGTCGCCGACGATCACGCGCGGGAGCCCTTCCGTCGCCTCGAGAAACTCGAGAATCCCCTTCTCCCGTGAGAGCCGCCCGACGAAGAGCACGTGCGGGGGGTCCTCCGGCGCGACCGCGACGTCCGGGACGTCGACGCCAGAGGGAACGACGTCCACGCGACGCGCGCCGAGCGCGTGAGCTGCGTCCGCGAGGTTCTCCGACGCCGCGACCACCGCTGCAGCACCGCGAACGAGCGGCCGCCACAACGCGGGAGCGCGGCGCGCGACCTCGACGTCCGTTCCCCAGAGCTGGAGGACGTACGGCTTCCCCGTGAGGCGGGCAACGAGCGCCGAAGGCAGCCAGTGCGCGTGCACGAGATCGGCGTCGGCGGCCGCGGCGCGCGCCGCCCGGGCATAGCTCGCGAGGAACGCCGGCGTGAGCGCGAGCTTCCACGGCGAGTGCCGCAGGTTCTGCACGACGCCTGCGCCATAGGCGATCCCGAAGTGTCGAAAGGATGCCGGCGAGACGACGTCGACGTCGACACCCAGGCGACGCGCCGACTCCACCGCATTCGCGACGAACCGTCCCGCCGCATCGCTCGCGTCGCGCGGATACGACGTCGTGAGGACGACGACTTTCACCCGGCGAGACGATAGAGACGGCCGCCGCGGATCGCCCACGTCGCGTGGTACTTCCGCGCGATCGCGGGGTCGTTCGTCAACACCCAGCGCCGGATGTCGCGCGCGCGCTCGTAGGGATGGTTCGCCGCGGTGTCGGCCACGTGCGTCGGCGGCGCGGCGGCGATGTAGACCGGTGCGACGGCGGCGACCCGGTAGCTCGTCTGCAGGGGGGCGATCACGATCGCTCCCTTCGGCACCTTCGTCCGCAGGTTGTGCACGAGCCGCGGCGAGAGACCATGCGAGTCGCTGGTCCGGAGCGGGGTCCAATGCAGCACGCCGTGCACGAACACCGGCAGCGAGAAGAGGAGGGCGGCCACGGCCCCGAGGCCCCACCGCTCTTCGGGCGCGGGAGGTCTGAACACGAGCCAGAGGGCGACGCCGACCACGCCGCCGACGAGCGCGATCCACGTCGCGAGCGCCGGTCCGCCATGCCGCAGGCCGTAGTCGAAGTCGCCCGGCCACTGCCACTGCAGCACGATGCCCGCGACGAGCGCGAGCGGCAGAAGCCAGACCCGACGCGTGATCAGCGCGAGCACGCCGACGAACGCGAACGGCAGCGGCGCGAACCCAGCTGCGCGCCGCGACTGCGAGAGCGACACGACGTCGGAGAAGTGCACGAACAACGAGGGCACGCTCATCACGAGGAGGACGATCAGCGAGCCGCCGAGCGCGAACTGCGCCCAGCGGCGCCGAAGCGCGAGCGCCGCGACCGGCAGCAGCACGAGCGCGGCGACCGCGATCGCTCCGCTCCGGCCGAAGACCTCCGGTGCCAGGCGAAAGTCGCGATTGCCGTGCACGATGAGTTGGTCGCCGTACTGCACGAGCCCGCGCCGCAGCTCGCCGTGCTTCGGGTTGTGCGATGTCGTCTCGTCGATGATCGGCTTGAGCCAGACGAGGACGAGACCGGTCGTAACGGCTCCGGCGAGCCAGCCTCGCCACTCCCACCAGGCGACCGCGAGGAGCGGCAGGAGCAGGAAGATCGCGTAGGTCGGGTGCGAGAGTGCGATCACGCCGAAGATCGCCGCGAGTGCCGCCAGATCGCGGCGGCGGCGCACGCCGAAGAAGAGCGCGAGCGCGGCGGGGACCATCAGCTGGCGCGTCGAGGTTGCGGGGAGCGAGAGCAACGCAAGCGAGCCGCCGTTTCCGGGCGCGAACGTGAAGAGCGCAAAGCTGACGGCGAGGAACCCGGCCCCGGCGGCGCGGGAGCGGAAGACGGCGACACCCGCCTCCCACGTCACCGCGCACACGACCGGCGCGAGCACCGACGGCGCGTGCTTGACGACCGTCTCCGGATCGACTCCCGAGAACCACGCGATCAGGGCGAGGAACCCGTGCCACAGCGGGAACGCGTACCCCGGATGCAGCCCGCCGTCCTTGAACTCGTCGACGGTGCGTAGGTGCAAGTCGCCCAGCGCGACGAGCTTCCGCACCCGCGCCTCGTGGAACAGGCCGTCGCCCCCGACGACGCCGGCGACGTGCCAGAGGAACCAGCCGAGCACGACCCCGATCCCCGGCACCCAGGCCGGAGCCCGGAGGTGAGTTGGCGCGCCGATCGCGCGTCGTCGCATGAAGAACGCGATCAGGGCGATCACAGCCAGGACGAGCGCCGCCACGCGGATGTTCGAGTGCACGGCGAAGACGACCGCCCAGGCAACGAAGACGCAGGCGAGCGACCAGGCGACGATCGCGGAGAACGAGCGCTGACGGAGCGCACGCGCGACGAGCGCGCCGGGAAGCAGCACGCAGAGAGCGCCGAAGACGAGCCGGAGGTAGTCGATCATTCGATCAGCGATCGAGCGTTGCCCGAAGCGAGAAAGCGGACGCCCTCGCGGTAGTCCTCGCGGCGCAGCACGAGCGCGCGCAGCCGGAGCGACCAGAGCAGCAGCTTGCGCACGCGTTCTGCGTCCCTCGGTCCGCGGTGCTTGGCGAACCACCGAATGTGGCCACGCAGGTTCTCGACGTACATGCGGCCACCGTGCGACGCGCCGCCCACGTGCACGACCGTCGCGTCGGGGAAGAACAGCACCTTCCACCCCGCTCGCCGGAAGCGCGTCATCCAGTCGACCTCCTCGCTGAACATGAAGAAGTCCTCGTCGAACAGCCCAACCGCGTCCGCCGCCTCCCGCCGTACGAGGAGCGCCGGCCCGTAGAGCCAGTCGACCTCCTCGATCCGGTCGTGGGCGAAGTCGCCGCGGTACAGCGGGTTCAGATGCCGGGAGCGCGGCGCGAGCTTGCGGATGAAGAGGTACTCCGTCGCGAGCCGCCAGAGTGTCGGGTCGCCACGGACGGAGCGCTGCAACGTCCCGTCGGTGTTGAGCAGCTTCGGCCCGACGACGGCGGCCTCGGGATGGCCGTCCGCGAAGCCGACGAGCCGGTCCAGCGCGTCGTCCACGACCCACGCGTCCGAGTTGAGCAGGAAGAAGTAGCGACCGCGGGCGGCGCGCATGCCGGCGTTGTTTCCGCCGCCCATGCCGGCGTTCTCCTGCTCGATCACGCGCGCGTCCGGAAAACGCTCGCGGACGAACGCGACAGTGCCGTCGGTCGACCCGTTGTCGACGACCACCACGTCGCGTCCGCGCACCGAGTCGAGGCATTGCTCGACCCACGGAAGTGCGTTCCACGTCACGACGACCACGCTGACGTCAGGTTGTTCCATCGAGGACGGCGGGGCGCCGTCGCAAGCCCTCCCAGAGGATGATCCCGACGCCGGGCAACGCGAGCAGGATCGTCATCACGAAGAAGACGAACCCGCAGGCGAACGCCTGATCGGCCGTCACGCCGAGCTTTCCGAGGAAGCTGACGAAGAACGCCTCGCGCACGCCGATCCCGTTGACGGTGAACGGCACGAGCATCACGAGGAACAGCAGCGGCCCAAGGACGACGTACGGGAGCAACGACAGATGGATACCGACCGCGCGGCCGCTGGCGTAGATCGCGACGATGCGCGTGAGCTGCATGCCGAGCGTCGCCAGGCACACGACAAGCAGCGTCGGCACGTGCTCGCGATAGCCGTGGATGCCCTGGTAGATCGCACGCGCCGGTTTCTCGACCCGCAGCCTCCGCGCGTACGGCAGCGCGAAGGGCAGGTGAGAATGGACGCGCCGCGAGAAGAACACGACGCCGGCGAGGATCGTGCCGACGACGAACAGCAGCTCGACCCAGACGTACGCGCCGATGTCGTAGCGCCCGATCGCGAGCAGCAGGCCGATACCCGCGAGCAGCAGCGTCACGGCGCCGCCGAGCGACCGCTCGAGCAGCACCGATCCGGTGATCGGCGTGATCTGGCCGGGATTGCGCCGCGCCGTCTCGAAGATGCGCGACGCATCGCCGCCGACGGACGTCGGCAGCACCTGTCCGACCGCGTAGGACACGAGATAGGCGCGTGTCAGCCAGGGCACGCCTTCGTGCACGCCCCTGACCGCGAGCAGCCGCTGCCACCGCCAGGCCATCGGCGGAACCGTGCCGAGCGTCAGCGCCGCGCTGAGGGCGAGCCACCACGGGCTCGCCGAGCCGATGACGTCCAGCGTCTTGCCGAGATCGACCTTGTGGAGCACGTAGGCGACCGCCGCTGCGGTGATCAGCAGCGTCGCGATCAGGCGGACCGGCCGCTTCATCCCGCGAGACGCGCGTGCACGCGCCGCAGCGCCGTGACGGCATCGCGAACGTCGTCGTCGGAATGCGCGGGCGAGAACGGCAGCGACAGCACCTCGCGTCCCGCGCGCTCGGTCACGGGGAGGTCCGGCTGCTGCGGCGCGAGCCGGTCGCGGTACGCGCTCAACGTGTGCACCGGCAGGAAGTGGATCGACGTTCCGATGTTCTCGTCGGCGAGCGCGCGTTGCACCTCGTCACGGTCGGCGAAGGTCACGCGAACGACGTACAGGTGGTTCGCGTGGACGTCGCGGTCGACGCGCGCGACAGGCTCAACTCCCTCGAGATCCGCGATCCCTTCGTCGTAGATCGCCGCATGGCGGCGCCTGATCTCCGCGTGGCGCTCGACCTTGTCGAGCTGGACCAGCGCGATCGACGCGAGCACGTCGCTCAGGTTCGCCTTGTACCCGGGGACGGCGATGTCGTAGAGCGACCCGTGGCCGCGCCGCATCACGCGCAGGTCGTCGAGCGCTTCGGCGAGATCGTCGCGGTTCGTTGAGATCAAGCCGCCCTCGCCGGCCGAGATGTTCTTCGTCGCATAGAGCGAGAAGCACGTCAGGTCGGCGATCGACCCGACCTTCCGTCCCCGGTAACGCGACTCGGCCGCATGCGCGGCGTCCTCGACGAGCGGCAGGCCGAAAGCGGCGAGGTCGTCGAGGTCGGCCGGCTGGCCGTACAGGTCGACCGGGACGATCGCCTTCGTGCGCTCGCCGATCAGCTCCTCGACGCGCGCCGGGTCGATGTTGAGCGTGGCGTCGCGCACGTCGGCGAACACGGGCGTGGCTCCGCAGTGCACGATCACGTTCGCCGTGGCGGGCCATGTGATCGACGTCGTGATCACCTCGTCGCCCGGTCCCACGCCCAGCGCGACGAGCGAGAGGTGCAGCGCGGCCGTGCCGGACGAGACCGCGAGCACGTGCTTCGCCTCGAGGTAATCGCACATCCGCGCCTCGAGCTCGGCGGTGCGCGGCCCCGTCGTCAGCCAGCCCGACCGCAGCGTCTCCGCGACGGCCTCGACCTCCTCCTCGGTGATCGCGGGGGGCTGAAAGGAGAGGAAGGTGCCGCGGCGGGTTGCCTCCACGAGCGCTAGCGTAGCCCGCATGCTCGGCGGCGTTCCTACTTCGCCACTTGCGCGAGCGGATCGCCGACGTGGAAGCGCACCGAGTCGGCGAGCGCTTCCGCGCGCGCGAGCGCATCCTTGCGCGAGTCGCCGACGGCGAGCACCGCACCCGCCCGGTCGGAGCCGCGACGCAGGGGAGCAAAGACGTAGCCGGGCTCGCGGTAGATGCGCACGCCCTCCGGCGCCTCGACCGACTCGAGCACCCCGGGCGGCGCCACGAGGAACCGCGTCACCGCGCCACCCACCCGTGGCTCGCGTTCACTCAACACGAGCTCTTTCCCGAACGCGGCGTCGAGCGCGAGCCCGTTCAGGTCGACGCCGGTCACCGCCTCGACGAGCTCGGCGTCGTGGCCGCCCCCGAGCCGCGCGGCGACCTCGATCACCTGCGGGCCGTCGGGCCCGACGCGCAGCTGCGTGTACGAGGGGCCGTTGGCGATGCCGAGTGCGGCCACGGCCGCTTCGGCCACGTCCGGGGACAGTCCCCTGACATGGCTCGGCCAGACATGTGCGAGCGCGACACCGAACGCGGGCGGCTCCGCGGTGATCCGATCGGTGACCGCGAGCGCCGTGAACGCGCCGTCGACCGAGAAGCCGACGACCGTCACCTCGGGGCCGTCGACGAGCTCCTCGACGAGCGCGGCGCCGCTGCGTGCCGCACCGCGCGCGACCTCGATCGCCGCGGGCAGCCCTGCGGGATCCTCGACGAGCGTCAGGCCCTTCTGGCCCTGCCGGTCGGGGGCCTTGACGACGACCGGCCCTGAGACGGTGGGCGGCGCGTCCTCGGCGCCCACCACCCACGAGCGGGGCTGTGGCACGCCGGCCTCGGCGAGTCGCTCGCGCTGCCGCAGCTTGTTCGTCGCGAGCACCGCCGTCCGCGGCGAAATCGGATGAGGCAACCCGGCGCGCTCGGCGATCCGCGCGGCGACGCCGACCGGCCAGTCGGTGCCGGGCGAGATGATCCCGTCGATCTGCAGCGCGCCCACGAGGCGGTCGATCGCCGGCTCGTCCTCGGTCGAGAGGATGCAACGGCGGTCGGCGAACGCGAACCCGGGCGCGGCTGGATCACGATCCACGACAGCGATCCAGAGCCCGCGCCGGCGCGCCGCCTCGAGGAGTCCGAGCTGTGCCGGGCCGGCCCCTAGGACGAGTAGGCGCGGGCTTCCCGCGCGAGAATCGCTCTCCACCACGCCTCATTGTCGCGATACCAC
>JBJMKB010000014.1:0-10232 GCA_045806045.1 Gaiellaceae bacterium
CCGGCGGCCATCACCTGCTCCGCGTACCAGCGGACGGCGTCCTCGGAGCCGACGGGCAGGTAGTTGACGACGACGTCGACCTGGCGCTCCTTGAGGATGCCGACGATGTCGTCGGTCGGCCGCTCGTCCTTCTCGACGACCTCCGAGAGGTACTTGCCGATGCCGTCGAGGGTCATGCCGCGGTTCACGGTCACGCCGGTCTTCGCGACCTCTGCGAACTTGATCGTGTCGTTCGGGTGAGCCCAGATCGCGTCGGCGAGATCCACGCCGACCTTGCCCTTGACGACGTCGAAGGCGGCGACGACCTCCACGTCGCTGATGTGGTAGCCGCCCAGGTCGACGTGCATGAGGCCCGGGACGAACTCGTCGGCCTTCGCGTCCTTGTAGTAGGTCAGCCCCTGCATGAACGAGTTCGCGCAGTTGCCGACGCCGACGATCGCGACGCGGACCTTGTCCTGCTGCCGCTCGCGGCCGTTACCGTTCGATTCACTCACTCTGAGCCTCCAATAATTGCTTGCGGACGTACAGGACCCGCTGGCCGACGGTGACCCAGGCCGTGCAGGCGAGGAGCACCAGCGACCACGGGAGCACGCCCCACGGTGCGAGCACGAGCCCTGCTGTGATGACCACCACGCGCTCGGCGCGTGAGCCGATGCCGACGTCGCCGCGGAGGCCGAGCGCCTCCGCCTTCGCGCGGGTGTACGAGACGAGGAACGAGCCGGCGACCGCGAGCACGGCGACCGCGACGAACACCGGGTGGTGGTGTACCGCGAGCACGTACGCGATCGCGGTGAGCATGAAGCCTTCGCTGATCCGGTCGGTGGTCGAGTCGAGGAAGGCACCGAACGGCGTCGTCTTGCCGCCGGCGCGGGCGAGCGCGCCGTCGAGGACGTCGAGGAGGGAGCCGACGACGAAGAGCAGGGCGGCCAGCCAGAAGAAGAGGATCTCGTTGCGTCCCGCGAAGAGCGCGAGCACCGATGCGACCGCGCAGAGCAGGACGCCGCTCGCCGTGAGCGCGTTCGGCGTCACTCGCGTGCGGGTGAGCCCGGTGACCGAGCGGGAGGCGAGGCTGCGGGCGCCGGTCGTGTAGCCGTGCTTGATCGCGGCCGCTCTGGTCACGGGCGGGACCGTACCAGCGGCTTTCCGCTCCTCCCCCTGCGGGTCGGCAGGCGGTCGGTTACGCCCGACGAGCGGCAAACGTCGTGCGGATGCGCTCGTTGTAGACGATCGCCATTGCGATCAGCGCCACGGCGATCCCCGCCACGCAATCGAGCCAGAAGTGGTTGCCCGTGGCCATCACGGCGAACCACACCCACGCGGGCCAGACCGCCCAGAACGCCTTGACCCACGGCCTGCGGCAGACGGAGAAGAGGACGACGCCGACGATCAGCGCGTCGGCCGCGTGGAGGCTCGGCATCGCGGCGTACGGATTCGCGGCGAGGCTCACGAGACCGTCGCGGTGCTGGTCGACGAACCCGACGCCCAGGAGCCGCGGCGGAGCGGTCGGCATGAAGACGTAGCCGAGGAGGCCGATCACGTTCGCGAACAGGATCGCGTTCCGGAATTTCGTGAACGCGTCGTGCCGGCGGAGATAGATCCAGAGCACCGCGAGCCCCACCACGGTGAACTCCGAGTTCCAGTACGTCCACGAGACCGCGGCCTCGAGCAGGTGCCGCTGGTCGACGAAATTCTGGAACGTGAGCTCGTAGAGGCGGTGCGTGACCTTCAGCTCGAAGTTGAAGATCGCCTGGCCGTTGTCGAAGGCCTTGGCGGGGTTGCGGTCGGCGAAGCCGCGGGCGACCTGGTAGAGCACGGCAAAGCCGAACCAGATCGCCAGCTGGCGACCCAGATCCGACCAACCACGCGGCAGATGCCGCCGCCCCGCTGCGACCATGGCGGACATATCGGTCGATTCTAGACGGAGCATGAGAGGGCACCGAATCCGCAGGTACTGGTACCGAAAATGGCACCAGGTACTCGTTTTCCCGTCCTAGGGGTACGAAACGACGTCCACGGGGCGGTGTCCGCGCTGTCCGCGGCGCCGGCGTCGTTCACGAGGTCATAACCCACGCGACGAGGGGCGAGCGGGAACGGATGCCAAAGCTCAGCCGCCGATGTACGACATCTCGACCTTCGGCAGGTCGGTCGTCGCGGCGGAGCGAAGCTCGGAGTAGCGGTCGGCGCGGGCGCTCCAGACGCCGCGGATCGCGCCCGCGAGCTCCTCGTCGCTCGCGCCGCCGCGGATCAGCGCGCGCAGGTCGTGGCCGCGCACCGCGAAGAGGCACGTGAAGAGCTTCCCCTCGGCCGACAGGCGGGCGCGCGTGCAGTCGCCGCAGAACGGCTGCGTGACCGACGCGATCACCCCGACCTCGCCGGCGCCGTCCTTGTACCGCCAGCGCTGCGCGACCTCTCCGCGGTATCGCGCCTCGGCGGGCTCGACGCCGAAGGCGTCGTCGAGGAGCTTGACGATCTCCTTCGCGGGGACGACGTCGTCCATCCGCCAGCCGTTCGTGTGGCCAACATCCATGTACTCGATGAAGCGGAGCGTGTGCCCGCGCTCGCGGAAGAATGCGGCCATCGGGACGATCTGGTCGTCGTTTGCCCCCCGCTTGACGACCGCGTTCACCTTCACCGGCAGCCCGGCCGCCGCCGCGGCATCGATTCCCTCGAGCACGCGGTCGACGGGGAAGTCGACGTCGTTCAACGCGCGAAACGTCGCATCGTCGAGTGCGTCGAGGCTCACCGTGATCCGCCGGAGCCCTGCGTCGGCAAGCAGCTGCGCCTTCTGCGGGAGCAACGAGCCGTTCGTCGTGAGCGTCAAGTCGACGTCGAGCTCCGCAAGAAGTGCGATCAGGCGCTCGAGGTCGCGTCGTACGAGCGGCTCCCCTCCGGTGATGCGGATCTTCTTCACGCCGGTGTCGGCGAACGTGCGCGCGACGCGTGCGATCTCCTCGAAGCTCAGCAACTCGCGCCGCTCGAGGAAGCGGTGGTCGCGGCCGTAGACCTCCTTCGGCATGCAGTAGACGCAGCGGAAGTTGCAGCGGTCGGTGACCGAGATGCGCAGGTCGCGCAGCGGCCGGCCGAAGGTGTCGAGCGCGTCCACAGCGGGGACGGTAGCTCCTATGAGCGATCCGGAGATCGAAAACGGCGAGGAGGCGATCGACGAGAGCGGTCGCAACCTGACGCAGCAGGAGATGGACGAGGAGGGCGTCGAGCCGGTCCCCGTCGACGAGTCGTGGGAGGACGAGCAATGAGCGAGGTCATTCCGGAGGACGAGGACCGCGGCGGCGAGACGCCGCTCGGGCAGGACGCGGACGACGACGACGCTGGCACTGGCAGCGACGACGGCGGCCCGGGCTCGCAGAACATGTGAGCGGGTGCCGGCATCGCAAGGTGCCGGCACCCGCCGGTCCTGATCCGGCGTAGCCGACGAGACTCGTCGGTTCGGTCCGCGTGCGGCAAATTGGATTCAATCGCGCGGGTGCGTGCGCTCCTCGTTCTCGTCGCGGTCACCGCGGTGTGGGGCGTGACGTTCGTCCAGGTGAAGGACGCCGTCGCGCTCTATCCGCTGTTCGCGTTCCTCGCCGTGCGCTTCGCGATCGCGAGCCTCGCGCTCGCTCCGGCGGGCCTGCGCCGCGTGGGCTCGCTCGGGCGCAGCGGTGTCGTCGCAGGGGCAATCGCCGGTTCGTTGCTCGGCGGCGGCTACGCGCTGCAGACGGCCGGGCTCGAGCGGACGTCCGTCTCTTCGACCGGGTTCATCACGGGCATGTACGTCGTGCTCACGCCGCTCCTCGCGCTCGCGCTGTTCCGCGTCCGCATCGGCGCGACGGCGTGGGTGGGCGTGACGCTTGCGACGATCGGCCTCGGGCTTCTCTCCGGGATTCACGGCGGCTCGCCGCTCGGCGACCTGCTCGTGCTCGCCGGCGCCGCCGTCTACTCGCTGCAGATCGTCCTGATGGAAGGCTACGCGCCGCGCTACGACCCGATCGCGTTCACGCTCGTCGAGATGCTGACGTCCTTCGCGGGGCTGCTCGCGATCGCGGTCGCGCTCGGGCAGCTACGCGTGCCACACGGGTGGACCGTCTGGGCCGCGCTGCTCGTGACCGGCGTGTTCGCGAGCGCGCTCGCATTCCTTGCACAGACGTGGGCGCAGCGCCGCGCGACCGCGACGCAGACCGCCCTCGCCTTCTCGCTCGAGCCGGTGTGGACGGCGTTCTTCGGCTACACGCTCGCGGGCGACCGGCTGGGCATCGCGGGCTGGACCGGGTGCGCCGTGATCATGGCCGGAATCCTGATCGCCGAGCCGGCGGCGGCCGGCGCGCTCGCGCGGCGGGTGCGCCGATGACCGTGGTGCTGCTCTCGCTCGCGTCGGCGGCGCTCTTCGGGGCGATGACGGTCGCGATCAGGCTCGCGTTGCGGCCGGGCGACGACGCGGGGCCGGTTGCGCTCGCGACCGTGCTGCCGGCATTCGCGGTCTCGCTCGTCGCCGCCGCCGTGGTGCGCGAGGCGCATGGCGCCTGGCCGTTCCTCCTCGCGGGCCTGCTCGCGCCCGGTGCGTCGCAGATCCTCTTCACGTTGGCGGTCCGCGAGGCCGGCGCTTCGCGCACCTCCGTCACGGTCGGCGCTGCGCCGCTCGCCGCCGTCGCGATCGCGCTCGTCTTCCTGCACGAGCCGCTGCGCCTGCCGCTCGTCGCCGGCGGCCTCTGCGTCGTCGCGGGCGGAGTCCTCCTCGCCGCCGAGCGGGATCGCCCCGACCACGTGCGGGGGCTCGGGCTCGTCTACGCCGTCGGCGCGACAGTGCTCTTCGCGACGCGCGACAACCTCGCCCGCGCGCTGCACGGCCAGTCGCGTCCCGAGACCGCCGCCGCCGCGACACTGCTCGCCGGCGTGCTCGTCGCGTTTCTGTGGGCCCGCCGCCCGCCGGCGCTCGCCGAGCTGCGGCGCTTCGCGCCGGCCGGACTCTGCTTCGGGCTCTCCTACGTCTGCCTCTTCGAGGCGTACTTCCGCGGCCGCGTCTCCGTAGTCTCGCCCCTCGTCGCGACCGAGTCGCTGTGGGGCGTCGGGCTCTCGGCGCTCCTGATCCGGCACACGGAGGGTGTGGGGCGGAGGCTCGCGCTCGGCGCGCTGCTCGTCGTCCTCGGCGGCGCCGTGATCGGCGCGACGCGTTAGCGGCGAAACTCGGCGACGCTGAACACGACCGCGAGCGCCAGGAACGCGACGATCAGGCCCGCCAGGCCCCCGAGCCCGCCGCTCACGGCGACGATCGGGATGCAGAGCGCGAGGTTCCCCGGATGCAAGGGCGACCCGCGACGCTTGCCCGGGACACGGCGTGCGACCCGCTCGTCGACCCGGCGATCGATCTCCCGGTCGATCCGCTCGAGGAATCCGGCCACGAGCTGCTCGTCGTGAGCCGGCCCAAGCTCCTCGCGGGCCGCCAGGGTGGCCGCCAATTCATGTTTCGCCGCCGGGTCCACGTCGAGAAGGACCGTAGACGCCCGCAGGCGCGCAAACAAGGGAGGTCGAATCTGATATAAAACGGCTTAGATTTTCTGAGCACCACCACGAAGGAGAAACGTATGGCAAAGACGATCGGTATCGACCTGGGCACGACGAACTCGTGCATGGCCACCCTGGAGGGCGGCGAGCCGACGGTGATCCCGAACGCGGAGGGCGGTCGCACCACGCCGTCGGTCGTCGCGTTCACGAAGGACGGTCAGCGGCTCGTCGGCGCTCCGGCGCGGCGGCAGCAGGTCACGAACCCCGAGAACACGATCTTCTCGATCAAGCGCTTCATGGGCCGGAAGTACAGCGAGGTCACCGAGGAGATGACCATCGTCCCGTACAAGGTGGCGGAGGGCCCGAACGGCGACGTACGGATCAACGTCGGAGGCAAGGAGTACGCCCCCGAGGAGATCAGCGCGATGATCCTCCAGAAGCTGAAGGCGGACGCGGAGGCCTACCTCGGCGAGAGCGTCAACGACGCGGTGATCACCGTGCCGGCCTACTTCAACAACGCACAGCGCGAGGCGACCAAGACGGCGGGCAGCATCGCCGGCCTCAACGTCGTCCGGATCATCAACGAGCCGACCGCGGCCGCGCTCGCATACGGCCTCGACAAGGAGGGCGCGGACCAGACGATCCTCGTCTTCGACCTCGGCGGGGGGACGTTCGACGTCTCCGTGCTCGAGCTCGGCGACGGTGTCTTCGAGGTCAAGTCGACGAATGGCGACAACCACCTCGGCGGCGACAACTTCGACAAGGCGATTGTCGACTGGATGGTCGCTGAGTTCAGGCGCGACCAGGGCATCGACCTCTCGAAGGACCCGATGGCGCTTCAGCGTCTCTACGAGGCCGCGGAGAAGGCGAAGATCGAGCTCAGCTCCACGATGACGACGCAGATCAACCTGCCGTTCATCACCGCGACGCCGGAGGGCCCGAAGCATCTCGACCTGCAGCTGACGCGCGCCAAGCTCGAGGAGCTGACGCACGACCTGATCGAGCGGACCGTCGGCCCCACGAAGAAGGCACTCGAGGACGCGGGGCTGAGCGCCTCCGCCATCGACCACGTGATCCTCGTGGGCGGCATGACGCGCATGCCCGCGGTGCAGGCGAAGGTGAAGGAGATCGTCGGCAAGGACCCGCACAAGGGCGTCAATCCGGACGAGGTGGTCGCGATCGGCGCCGCGATCCAGGGTGGCGTGCTGAAGGGCGAGGTCAAGGACGTGCTCCTGCTCGACGTCACTCCGCTGTCGCTCGGCATCGAGACGAAGGGCGGCGTGATGACGCCGCTGATCGAGCGCAACACGACGATCCCGACACGCAAGTCGGAGGTCTTCTCGACCGCCGAGGACAACCAGCCGTCCGTGCAGGTGCACGTGCTCCAGGGCGAGTCGGAAATGGCGACCTACAACAAGACGCTCGGGAAGTTCGAGCTCGTCGGCATCCCGCCGGCGCCGCGCGGCACGCCGCAGATCGAGGTGTCGTTCGACATCGACGCGAACGGCATCATCAACGTGTCTGCGAAGGACCGCGGCACCGGGAATGAGCAGCAGGTCCGCATCGAAGGCGGCTCCGGGCTCAGCCAGGACGAGATCGACCGCATGATGCGCGAGGCAGACGCTCACCGCGAGGAGGCGGGCCGCATGCGCGAGCTCGTCGATGCGCGCAACAACGCCGAGTCGCTGGCGTACCAGATCGAGAAGTCGCTGCAGGAGAACCGCGAGAAGCTCGATCCGGCGGTCGCCTCGACCGTCGAGGGCCGCATCATGGAGCTCCGTGGCGCGCTCGACTCGAACGACCTGAACGAGATCCGCCAGAAGACGGACGCGCTGCAGCAGGCGTGGACCGAGGCGGCGCAGGCCCTGTATGCGAACGCGTCGGCACAGCAGGCCGACGGCGCAGGCGCCGACGGCACCTCGGCCGCCTCCGACGACGAGGTCGTCGAGGACGCCGAGTACGAGGTGGTCGACGACAAGTGAGCGAAGCGAACGAGCAGCGCGTCGAAGAAGAGCGCGTAGACGAAGAGGTCGCGGAGGCTCCTGCTGCGGAGGACGGGTTGACGCGCGCCACGCGAGAGCGCGACGAGTACCTCGACGCGCTGCAGCGCCTGAAGGCGGAGTTCGACAACTACCGCAAGCGGGTCGCGCGCGACCAGCAGGAGCTGGCCGCGCGCGCCCACGAGCGGCTCGTGCGGGAGATCGTGCCGGTGCTCGACGACCTGGAGCGTGCGCTCGAGGCGGCGACCCAGCACGAAGAGGCGGCACTCGAGGAAGGCGTCCGGCTCGTGCACCGCTCGCTCGCGGATCTGCTCGCGCGCGAGGGCCTCGCCGAGGTCGAGACGGACGGCAAGTTCGACCCGCACACGCAGGAGGCGCTGCTCTCGCAGCCCTCCGACGAGGCCGAGGGAACCGTCCTCCAGGTGCTGCAGAAGGGCTACAAGCTCGGCGACCGCGTGCTCAGGCCGGCACGCGTCGTCGTTTCGCAGGGAGCGGATGGCTAAGAGCCTGTACGAAACCCTGGGCGTGTCGAAGAACGCGTCGCAGGACGAGATCAAGAAGGCGTATCGCAAGCTCGTCCGCGACGTGCACCCGGACCGAAACCCGGGCAACGAGGAGCGCTTCAAGGAGGTGCAGTCGGCCTACGACGTGCTCTCCGATGCGGAGAAGCGCCAGCAGTACGACGCCGTCGGCGCGACGAACGGTCGTGCGGGCGGGGGATTCAGCCCTGGCGGGACGACGTTCGACTTCGGCGACTTCGACCTCGGCGACATCTTCGGCGGGCTCTTCAACCGCGGCGGTGGCGGCGGCGCCACGACCCGCACGCGGCCGCAGCGCGGGCAGCGTGGAAACGACGTCGAGGTCGAGGTGCATGTCTCGTTCGAGGACGCGCTGCGCGGCGTCGAGGTGACGGTGCCCGTGACGCTCGAGCTCGCCTGCCACACGTGCCACGGCACGGGCGCTGCGCCCGGCACGTCCCCGACGACGTGCCCGGTCTGCGGCGGGAGCGGCGTCGTCGCGACCTCGCAAGGCCTGTTCGCATTGCAGGAGCCCTGCCCGCGCTGTCACGGCACGGGCACGATCGTGGAGACGCCGTGCCCGACGTGCCATGGCTCCGGCCGCGAGCGGCGGACGAAGCGCTTCAAGGTGAAGATCCCGGCCGGCGCGCGCGACGGCACGCGCATCAGGCTGCGCGGGAAGGGCGAGGCAGGCTACGGAGGCGCGCCCGCGGGCGATCTCTACGTCGTGGTACGCGTCGATCCCTCGCCGATCTACGAACGGCGCGGCGACGATCTCGTCGTCAACGTGCGCGTTCCCTACTCGACCGTCGCGCTCGGCGGCACCGTCGAGGTGCCGACGCCCGAAGGCGCGGTATCGCTGAAGGTGCCCGCCGGGACGGAGGACGGCAAGCTCCTGCGCATCAAGGGCCGCGGCGCGCCCCGACTGAACGGCAGCGGCCGCGGCGACGTCCTCGCGCGGATCAAGATCGACGTGCCGAAGCGCGTGAACAAGAAGCAGCGAGAGGCGCTCGAGAAATTGCGGGAGGCGGGCCCGTGAACGTGAGGGACGGCGATCGCCCCCGCTACATGATCTCGGTCGCCGCGGACATCGTCGGTATGCACCCGCAGACGCTGCGGATGTACGAGCAGAAGGGTCTCGTGCATCCGAAACGCACTGCCGGGAACACGCGCCTCTATTCGGACCGCGACGTCGAACGGCTGCGCCTGATCCAGCGACTCACGACCGAGATCGGCCTCAACCTCGCGGGGGTCGAGCGCGTGCTGCACATGGAGGACGAGCTGCTGCGCATGCGGCGCCGTCTCGAACGGATGGAGAACGAGATGCGTGCGGCCCTCGAGGAGGTGCACCGCCAGTACCGGCGAGACCTCGTCCTCTACCGGCCACCGCAACCGCCGATGAAAAGGACGTGACGTGGATTTCAACAAGCTGACAATCAAGGCACAGGAAGCGGTCGCGCGCGCCCAGGAGATCGCGCGGCGGCGCGGCAATCCCGAGATCACCCCGGACCATCTGCTCCTCGCGTTGCTCGACCAGGAGCTCTTCGCGGACTGGCAAGGCCTCCGCGCCGAGGCGGAGCGTGCGATCGAGTCGTTGCCGACGCTGCAGGGCGGCGCGGCGCAGCCGAGCATCTCTGCGTCCTTCTCGCGCGTCCTCGACAAGGCCGACGAGCTGCGGCAGAAGATGGGGGACGACTACGTCTCGACCGAGCATCTCTTCCTCACGCTGGAGCCCGTCCCGCGCAAGGAGATCGAGGCGTGGATCGAGAAGATCCGCGGCGGCCAGCGCGTCGTCTCGCAGGATCCCGAGGGGAGCTACCAGGCACTCGAGAAGTTCGGTCGCGACCTCACGCAGGCGGCGGAGGAAGGCAAGCTCGACCCGGTGATCGGGCGCGACGAGGAGATCCGCCGCGTGATGGAGATCCTCTCGCGGCGGACGAAGAACAATCCAGTGCTGATCGGCGAGCCCGGTGTCGGGAAGACCGCGATCGCCGAGGGCCTCGCGCAGCGCATCGTCGCCGGCGACGTGCCCGAGACGTTGCGCGACCGCCGCATCTGGGCGCTCGACCTCGGCCTGCTCCTCGCAGGCGCGAAGTACCGCGGCGAGTTCGAGGAGCGCCTGACGGCCGTGCTCGGCGAGATCAAGAACTCGGAGGGCGCGATCATCCTCTTCATCGACGAGCTGCACACGATCGTCGGTGCCGGCGCAGCCGAAGGC
>JBJMKB010000015.1:0-14831 GCA_045806045.1 Gaiellaceae bacterium
GCGGTGCACGAGCCCATCACGACCGCGATCTGCGGAATGCCCTTCGCGGACATTCGCGCCTGGTTGTAGAAGATGCGCCCGAAGTGCTCGCGGTCGGGGAAGACGTCGGCCTGTAACGGCAGGTAGGCGCCGCCCGAGTCGACGAGGTAGATGCACGGCAGCGCGTTCTGGTCGGCCACCTCCTGCGCGCGCAGGTGCTTCTTGGCGGTCAGCGGGAAGTAGGAGCCGCCCTTGACGGTCGCGTCGTTCGCGACGATCACGCACTCGCGACCCTCGACGACGCCGATCCCCGTCACGATCCCCGCACCGGGCGCTTGGCCGTCGTACATCTCCCCGGCCGCGAGCGCATTCAGCTCGAGGAAGCCGGTGCCGGAGTCCACGAGCCGGTCGACCCGCTCGCGGGCGAGCAACTTCCCTCGCGAGCGGTGACGTTCGGTGGCCTTCTGGCCGCCCCCGCCCGCGACCTGCCGGGTGCGGGCGCGCAGCTCCTCGACGAGCGCCTCCATCCGTGCGTTGCGGCGGGAGAAGTCCTCTGTCCGCTCGACTCGGCTCTCCAGCAGCGCCATCCGGGGGAAGCTTAGTCCCGCCTTGGGCGCTTTGGGCATGCTGGAGCGATGCACCGGAACCGGCTCCTGCTGCTCGCTGTCGCCCTCGGGGCCGCGGCGATCGTCGTGGTCGTGCTCGTCGTCGCGGGCGGCGGCGCGTCGAGCCCGAGCACGACGACCACGACGGCGGCCGCTCCGGCCGCCGCCGCGTCGATGTTCGCCGGGATTCCCCAGCACGGCGACACGCTCGGCCGGCCGGGAGCGCCCGTCTCGCTGATCGTCTACGAGGATCCGCAGTGCCCCTTCTGCCGGCAGTGGAACATCGACACGCTGCCGACCGTCGTGCGCGACTACGTCAGGACCGGGCGCGTCAAGCTCGTGTATCGCGGGATCGTCGTGATCGGCGGCAACAGCGTTGCCGGTCTCCGTGCGATCTACGCCGCCGGGAACCAGAACAAGCTGTGGAACATGGCCGAGGCCATGTACGAGCGGCAGGGCGGCGAGAACAGCGGCTGGATCACGCTTGCGGTCATTCGCGACGCCGCCCGCGAGATCAAGGCCAACCCCGCGAAGATCGTCGCCGACGCCGATTCGAAGTCCGTCACCGCCGCTCTCACGCAGACGGCGAAAGAGGCGGCCTCGCTCGGGATCAACGGGACGCCGATCTTCGCGACCCAGAAGCCCCTCGGCACGCTTCAGCAGCTCCGGGTCGCCGGTCTCGAGCCGTCGGACTTCACGCCGGCGCTCGACGCTGCGCTCCGGTGAGGCTGCGGACGGCGATCGCCGTCGCGTCCCTGGTCGGCTTCGCCATTGCGGCGTACCTCACGTACGTGCACTACGCCCACACCTCTCCGATCTGCACGACGGGCGGCTGCGAGAAGGTCCAGAAGTCGAAGTACGCGGAGCTCGCGAGCGTTCCCGTTGCGCTGCTCGGCCTGATCGCGTACCTCGTGCTCTTCGCGATCGCCTTCGTGCGCGGCCTCGGTGCGGCGTTCGCGGGCGCCCTCCTCGCGCTGATCGGCGTCGCCTTCAGCGGCTACCTCCTCTGGGCCCAGCTCGGGCCGATCGGCGCGATCTGCCAGTGGTGCCTCGGGAACGACCTCACGATCGCCGTCGTTGCGGCGTTGTACGTGACGAGGATGCTCACCGAGGACCAATCGTGAGTCGCCGCGGCCTGCTGCTCTTCGCGGCGATGTGCGTGATCTGGGGGATCCCGTATCTGATGATCCGGGTCGCCGTGCGCGAGCTTGCACCGGTGACGCTCGTGTTCCTGCGCACCGGGATCGCGGCGCTGCTGTTGACGCCGGTCGCCATCCTGCGCGGCGAGTTCCGCCCGCTGCTCGCACGCTGGCGCCCGTTGGTGGCATACACGGCGATCGAGGTCGCTCTCCCGTGGGTGCTTCTCGCGCGAGCGGAGACGAAGCTCACGAGCTCGCTCACGGGGCTGCTGATCGCCGCCGTGCCGCTCGTCGGGGCGCTCGTCGTCACGCTGACGGGTGAGCGTGAGCAACTCGGCGGCCGGCGCTGGATCGGCCTGCTCGTCGGCATCGCCGGGGTTGCCGCGCTCGTCGGCCTCGACTTCGGTCAAGCGAACATCGTCGCCCTCCTGGAGATGGGCGTCGTCGCCGTTTGTTACGCGATCGGGCCGATCGTGCTCTCGCGTTTCTTGAGCGGTGAGCCTGCGCTCGGCGTGGTGGCCGCGTCGCTCGTCCTGACGACGATCGCGTACACGCCGTTCGCCCTCCTGAGGTGGCCGTCGAGCCTGCCGTCGGCCCACGTTCTCGAATCCGTGCTGGGCCTGGCGGTGATCTGCACCGCAGTCGCGTTCCTCGTCTTCTTCGCACTGATCGCCGAGGTGGGGCCGGCGCGGGCGACCGTGGTCACCTACGTCAATCCCGCCGTCGCGGGGGTGCTCGGCGTCACGCTCCTCGGCGAGCGCCTGACGCTCGGAATGCTGGTCGGGTTCGCGCTGGTGCTCGCAGGGTGCGTCCTCGCGACGGGCAGGAGCCCGGACGCCGTGCCGGACGCGCCGCTGAGCCTCGAGCAGGAATTTTCCCTGTCCAAGTGACACGAATCGGCGCGGGCGCCGGTGGGGAAAGGAGCTTGACGCCGCGCCCACGGGTCGCTAAACGTCGGGGTCGTTCGACAACAGTGTTCATCCGACAGCAGGGGGAAATTGGTGAAGATCGTCATCGGTCTGGTTGCCGCAGCGGCGCTGCTCGTCTCGACAGGCTGCGGCAAGAGCGACAAGGAGAAGAAGGCGGAGGCTGCAGCGGCGTCCGGTCGCGGAACGATCACGTGCGAAGGCTCGGCGCTGAGCGGCGAGACGGGACTGCCCGCCGACTTCCCGCAGTTGGACGGCGTCACGTTCACGGCCGCGAAGACGAGCGGTCCGACAGTCGTCGTCGACGGGTTCAGCGACGAGTCGCTCGAGGGGATGTACCACGAGTACAAGGACCGCTTCCTGGAAGCCGGCTACAAGGTCGAGTTCGACGAGCTGGAGAAGGACCGGGGAGACTCCGAGGTCGCCTACAAGGCGAAGAACAACACCGAGGGAATCGTCGCGCTACGCGGCGGAGACGCCTGCGACAACGGGAACGTCTCGGTGCACATCACGAATCGCCAATCCGGCTAGCGCCCGGGCGGAAGTACAGCTCGCCGTCGCCCCCAGTCACACCGTTGTCGAGGGCGACGGCGAGTACCTCCAGCTCATCCTGGTGGACGCGGAGCCGCACGCGGGTCGAGCCGCTCCTCGCGCTGACCTCGACGAGATCGGGCCACGCGGGATCGGAGTCCGGCTCGAAGTCGATCACGATGTCGAAGAACGTCTTCTGCCGGTCGAGAGCGACACGGTTCAGCATCGAGTACGGCGTTGCCGTCTCGGCGCTGCGGAAACCTGCGAAGACCCTCGTCAGCCGACGGCGATCGTGCGCGCGAGCGACGGGTGCGCGTCGCTGAAGAGGCGGAGCTTGCCGCGCTTCAGCGTGACCGTCCAGTGCGCCGTGCCCTTGAACGCGACGCCCGTCTTCCGGTCGACTCCCGTGCCCTTGACGTGCAAGTTGTCCGTCACGCTCGCGTCGCGCACGGTGACTGCGTAGCGGCCGGCCGCGAGACGCGCGGGAGCGACGATGCGGCGACCCGGCCCGACGGACAGCGCGAGCTTGCGCGGCGCGGGCGGGGTGGAGGTGGTCGTCGTGGTCGGTGGTGTGCCGACGGTGAACGAGCCCTTCATCGATGCGGGGTGAGCGTCGCAGACGATCGTGAAGACCCCGTCGCCCAGCGAGACGGTGAAGGTCTTGTCGCCGACGAAGTCGACGTCGGTCGAGACGTTGACGCCGCCCGGGCCGAAAAGGTGGAAGTTGTGGATGTCGGACTGGTCGTGGACGACGACCGTGTACGTCCCGGCGGCCAGGTGGGTCACCGTCGCCCCTCCCGCGTCCTTCAGGGAGATGCTGTACCCAGGCCCGACGTTGCCGACGAGCTCCGTGGTGTCGGCGGAGGTTGGGCCGGCGGAAGCCAGCGACACGACGACGGCGGCGATCAGGAGGAAGCGCATGCCCCACCTTACGCCGCCGTCGCCAGATCGGATTTCTGGAGGCTTGGCGCGGATCTAGGTGACCTTCAGGACGCCGTGCATGATCGTGGCATGCGGATCGCAGACGAAGCGATACGTCCCCTTCTTGAGCGTCACCGTCCACGTGTACGTCTTCACCGCGGCCACGGACGTCTTCTTGTTCAGGCCGGGCCCGACCAGGTGGAAGTTGTGGATCGCCGAGCGGTCCCGGACCGTGATCACGTACGTGCCGTGCCGGACCGACTTCGCGCTCATCGAGATCGTGAAGCCGGGCCCGTCATTTGCGACGAGCTTGCCGGCAGTGGCCGTCGCGGACGCTCCGGACGCGAGCGTGAGCGTCGTTGCGAGCGCGGCGAAGACAAATGCGATTCGTTTCATGTCGTTGGTTCCTTTCGGATCAGCCGATCGAGTACGCGTTGAGCAGAGTAGACGGGCGAGTCGATCGGGCCGATTCCAAGGTGCTCGTCCCGACCGTGCCGGTCTGAACCTCAGGCGACGTCTTCGATGATGCCGATCAGCTCGTCGACGCGGTAGCCCTGGAGGCGCGCGAACTGGACGAGCTCGCGCGCGCGAGCGACCACGGCCCCGCGCTGCGGCGTGCCGGCGACGGTCACGCCCCGGCCGCGGCGGAACTCGAGCAGGCCCTCGTCGCGCAACGCGCGCAGGGCCCGGAGGACGGTGTTGCTGTTGACGCCGAGCACGGCGGCCAGGTCGCGTGCCGGAGGGAGGCGATCGCCCGGCTTCGCCTCGCCGTCGGCGATTGCCCGGCGGATCTCGCCTGCGACCTGCTCGTGGAGGTTGGTGACCGCGGTGCGGTCGATCTTGACGCCGAGCATGATGCTAGCGATAGTAGCTCTATCATCCTCTCCGGGAAAGCGAGCGAATGCGAGATCCAACCGACGAGCGGCAGAATCCCTCCGACGCGGGCGCGCTGATCGAGGAGGCGCGCCGCCTCGGGCGCCGCCGGCGGCGCCGCTACGCGATCGCGGGCGCGCTGGTGCTGACGTTGGCGGCGCCTCTGCTGCTTGCGCAGGGACATCGACACCGGCAGACCGCTGTAGGGCACGCGGTGTCCCCCATCGCGGCGCACGGCTGCGCTCGCGGTCCGGTCACGCTCACGCTGTCGTTGCCGCGCGCGGTCCCGTCCGTGGCGCGCCGCCTCGGGCGCGCTGCGCCGGCGTTCGTCCTAACGACCGCGCCGAGCGGCATCACGGTGCGCGGTGCGGGAGCCCCATGCGCCGGCCGGAAGGCCCACCGGTGGACGACGATCGCGCTGAGCCGGCCCAGCGGTGCGGTCGCATCCGTCGTCTATGGCACGAGCGTGGCGATCGCGGCGTCTTCGGGCTGAACAGGGGCGACAGGACTCGAACCTGCGACATTCGGTTTTGGAGACCGACGCTCTACCAGCTGAGCTACGCCCCTGGGCTGCGCGATGATTGTATCGGCGGCCTCCGGGCATGACCCGGGCGTGAGCACGATCGAAGAAGACCGTCCGGACGACGAGCCCGACGACGACCTGCTCGAAGAGCAGGAAGGGAAGGGCTACGGGGAGGACGAGGGCGAGCGGGAGAGCGCCCTCGACGACGACGGCCCGGAGTAGCATCGCCGCGTGCCGCTGGCGGCGCTCTTCACGGTCATCACCCTCGCCTTCGCCGCGATCGCGGCGTGGTCGGCGGGCGCCCGGCAGTGGCCGATCGCACTCGCGGCCGGGGCTCTAGCGGGCTGGATGGGATCGCTCGCGTGGGCCGCGATGAGGAAAAGCCGCGCTTAGCGCGTATTCTCCCTGCGTGGCGGGGGACGACACCCAGACGCTCTGGCTCGAGTTTCGGCGCACGAACGACAAAGCGCTCCGCGACCGGCTGATCCTGACGTACGCGCCGCTCGTCAAATACGTCGCCGGCCGCCTCGGCTCCGGCCTCCCGGCGCACGTCGACGAGGGCGATCTCGTCTCGTACGGCCTGCTCGGCCTGATCGGCGCCATCGAGCGCTACGACCCCGCGCGCGACATCAAGTTCGAGACGTACGCGATCGCCCGGATCAAGGGCGCGATCATCGACGAGCTGCGCGCGCTCGACTGGGTGCCTCGCTCCGTCCGCTCTCGCGCACGGGAGATCGAGCGCGCGATCGCCGAGCTCGAGGCGAAGCTCGGAACGGCACCGACGGACGAGGAGATCGCCAAGAAGATCGGGATCACCGTCGCGGAGCTCGAGGACTCGCTCACCGACATCTCGCGCTCCTCGATCGCGGCCCTCGACGAGCTGTGGTCGGTGTCGGGAGACGGCGACCAGGTGTCGCTGATGGACACGATCGAGGACCTGACGGGCCCCCGGCCGGCCGAGGCGCTGGACGAGACGGAGATGCGGGAAGCGCTCGCCGACGCGATCGCCCGCCTGCCGGAGCGCGAGAAGCTCGTCGTGACGCTCTACTACTACGAGGAGCTCACGCTCCGCGAGATCGGCGAGGTGCTCGGCGTGACCGAGTCGCGCGTCTCGCAGCTGCACACGAAGGCGGTCCTGCGGTTGAAGGCACGGCTCGCCGGCGCCGCGCAGCGAGTCTGATCGAACCCTTACATCCGTCTTAGCGGCGGCTTAGGGCCTCGGTGCATCGTGGGGGGCGTGACTGCTCCTTCCTCTCGCCTCGCAACCGCCCGCCGCCGCCTCCGTGTCGCCCGCTACGGGATCGCGGCCCTCGCGGCGGCGGGCTTCGCGGGCGGGATCGCCGCGGCCCGTGCCTCGCACGCCGCCGTCCACCACACGACTGCGTCGAGTCAGGCGGTCCAGTCGGACCAGTCGGACCAGTCCGGAAGCTTCGGCTTCGGGAGCGGCAGCTACATCGCGCCGGCCACCTCGGCGCCGGCGGTCCAGAGCGGCGGCTCGTGAACGGCTTCCGCTCCATGGGCGTCCAGGTCGCGCTTCCCGACGGGACGCCCCTGGACGACGTGCGCGCGCTCTTCGACGACCGTGACCGCCGCTTCAGCCGCTTCCTACCTTCCTCCGAGCTCAATCGCGTCAACGACCTGCCCCGTGGCGCGACGATGGTCTCGGAGGAGCTCGCGTCGATGCTCACCCTCTCACTCGACGCAGCTCGCGCCACCGCCGGCCTGGTCACTCCGGCCGTCGGTGGCGCCCTTCTCGCCGCCGGCTACGACCGCGACTTCGCCCTCCTCCCCCGTGATGGCGTCGCGGTCCGGCCGGCGGCGGTTCCCTCGCTCGACTCGATCTCGCTGCGCGGCCGCCTGCTCCTCCGCACCGAGGACGTGATCCTCGACCTGAACGGCGTCGTCAAGGGACGTACCGTGGACGACGCGCTCGCCCTGGTCGGCCGCGGCTGGGTGTCGGCCGGCGGCGACGTCGCAACCGAGACGCCGGTGGTCGTCGGGCTTCCGGCCGGCGGCACCGTCACGCTGCAGGCCGGCGGCCTCGCGACGAGCAGCGTCGCGAAGCGGCGCTGGGGGGACCGCTCGCACCACCTGATCGACCCGGCGACGGGCGCGCCCTCCGAGTCGCCGTGGCGGGACGTGACCGTCGCCGCTTCCTCGTGTCTCGTCGCCGACGTCGCGGCGAAGGCGGCGCTCCTGCTCGGCCACGCAGGCCCGCCGTGGCTCGACCGGCGCGGCCTGGCCGGCCGCTTCGTCGCCCACGACGGCACGGCGACCGTGAACGAGACCTGGCAGCAGGCAGTCCCCGTTCCCGTAGCGGCATGATCTGGTACGTCGCGCGCTCCTCCGGGCTGCTCGCGTATCTCCTTCTCTCCTCGTCCGTCGTCCTCGGCGTGCTCATGGCGGGTCGCGCGCGCTTCACGTGGCCGCGCTTCGCCGTCGAGGAGATGCACCGCTTCCTCGCGATCCTGACGGGCGTGTTCGTCGTCATCCACGGCTCGGCGCTTCTGCTCGACAGCGTCGTTCCGACGACGCTCTTCCAGGAGCTCGTGCCGTTCACGTCGGGCTACCGGCCCTTCGCCGTCGGTCTCGGCGTGACGGCTGCCGAGTTGATGGCCGCGGTCGGCATCTCGAACGCGTTCCGCAAGCGGCTCCCGCGCACCGTGTGGCGACGCGTGCACTACCTGACGCTCGCGGTCTGGGTGCTCGCGACGGGCCACGGCTTGCTCGCCGGCACGGACAGCTTCGACCCGTGGTTCGCGGCGCTTGCCGGGGCCGCAATCTCCGCGACGCTCCTGGCCGCGTTCGCGCGCTTCTCGCCGCGACGCGTACCGGCGTAGGATTCGCGAACCCGAATCAGGAGGAGTCGATGCCCATCGAAGCCGGGAAGATCCGCAACGTCGCCGTCGTCGGCCACCGCGGGACGGGCAAGACCTCGCTCGTCGAGGCCTTGCTGTTCCAGGCGGGAAAGACGAACCGGCTGGGCTCGATCGACGCGGGCACGACCGTCTCCGACTTCGAGGAGGACGAGCAGCGCCGGCAGATGTCCCTCGCGGCATCGCTCGTGAACCTCGAATGGGAGGGGCGCAAGATCAACCTGATCGACACGCCGGGGGACTCCGGCTTCCAGGCAGACACCGTCGCGTCGCTTCGCGTCGTCGAGGGTGCGCTCGTCGTCGTCTCCGGGGTGATGGGCGTCGAGGTGAACACCTCACGCGTCTGGGATCGCGCAGAGGAGCTCGGGCTCTCGCGCGTCGTATTCGTGAACATGCTCGACCGCGAGCGCGCCGACTTCTACCGTGTGCTCTCGTCGGTGCAGGAGCAGCTGTCCGATCGCTGCATCGCGATCCAGCTGCCGATCGGCTCCGAGCATGAGCTGACGGGGGTGGTCGACCTGCTGCACAACTGCGCGTACCTGGACCCGAGCGGGGCGCGCGAAGGCGACCCGGTCGCGATCCCGGCCGGTCTCGAGGCAACCGTCGAGGAGTACCGCACGAAGCTGCTCGACGCGGTCGTCGAGACGGACGAGGCGCTGATGGAGCGCTACCTCGGGGGTGAGGAGATTCCGGCGGCCGACATCGCCGCTGCGCTGAAGAACGCCGTCACGCGCGACGAGATCTATCCCGTCGCGTGTGGAGTCGCGACGAAGAACCTGGGCACGCACGCGCTGCTCGACCTGATCGTCGAGGGCGTGCCGAGCCCCGCGAAGAAGGGCTCGCCGATCGCGACCGACGCGAAGGTCGCGGCGTTCGTCTTCAAGACCGTCGCCGACCCGTTCGCCGGCCGCATCTCGATCTTCCGCGTCTACGCCGGAGAGGTGAGGCCGGATACGACGCTCGTCAACCATCGTGACCACTCGAAGGAGCGCCTCGGCTCGCTCGTCTCGCTTGACGGGAAGGAGCACGGAAAGGCCGACGGCTTCGGGGCCGGCGATCTGGGCGCGGTGGCGAAGCTGAAGGACGTGCAGACCGGCGACGTGCTCGTCGATGCCGAGCACGACCTCGAGCCGCCCGAGCTCGGGTTCCCCGAGCCGGTGATGAGCTTCGCCGTCACGGCGAAAAACAAGGGCGACGAGGACAAGATCGCGCAGGCGCTCCGCCGGCTCGGCGAAGAGGATCCGACGCTGCGCCTGACGCGCGACCCTCAGACCGCGGAAGAGCTCCTGTCGGGCATGAGCCAGGTGCACGTCGAGGTCGCGGTCGAGCGCGCGAAGCGGCGGTTCGGCGTGGAGATGGAGCTCCACCAGCCGCGTGTCCCGTACGTCGAGACGATCAAGGGGCAGGCACGTGCGCAGGGTCGCTACAAGAAGCAGACCGGCGGGCGCGGCCAGTTCGGCGACTGCGTGATCACGATCGAGCCGCTCGAGGCGCACGTCGGCTACGAGTTTGTCGACAAGATCGTCGGCGGCGTGATCCCGCAGGGTTTCCGCCCCGCCGTCGACAAGGGGATCCAGGAGGCGCTGCAGCACGGCGAGCTCGCCGGTGCGCCCGTCCAGGGCGTGCGCGTGACGCTCGTCGACGGCTCGTACCACACCGTCGACTCATCGGAGATGGCGTTCAAGATCGCCGGCTCGATGGCGTTCCGCAGCGCGTACGAGAAGGCGCAGCCGACGCTCCTCGAGCCGATCATGGAGCTCGAGGTGACGGTGCCGGACGAGTCGGTGGGGGCGATCAACGGCGACCTCAACTCGCGTCGCGGCCGCCTGCACGGAATGGAGCCGAAGGGCGGCATGACGACGATCAGGGCCGAGGTGCCGATGGCAGAGGTGCTGACGTACAACCACGCGCTCGTCTCGCTCACCGGCGGGCGCGGCGACTACCACATGCAGTTCCTTCGCTACGAGGAAGTCCCGGCGCACATCGCGCAGAAGCTGATCGACAGCGCGAAGAAGGACAAGGAGGCCGTGCCGGCTTAGCGTTGTTTGACCTGGTAGGGCGGGGGTAGCCGCAGTGGATGCGGCGCCCCTGGTTCTACGAAGTCGGCATCTGGTTGCTGTTCGTCGCGCTGCTCGTTCCCGCCGCGATCGTCGGCTACGCGATCGGCCACAGCGCGAAGCAGAAGACGAAAACCGTCGTCGAAACGCCGAGGATGGCGGCCGAGGCGCTGATCGAGCCGGCACCGGCGTTCACGGCCGACGATCTCGTGCAGACGCCGAAGGACGACTGGACGACGAACGGCGGGTCGACGTTCAACCAGCGCTACTCGGCGCTCGACCAGATCGACACGTCGAACATCGCGCAGGTCAAGGGCGTGTGGCGGACGCACCTTCGCGGCAGCGGCATCGGGGCGAAGTACTCGGCGGAGTCGCAGCCGATCGAATGGCAGGGGACGATCTACGTGCCGACCGGCGAAGACGACGTCTTCGCGATCAACGCCGACTCGGGCGAGATCCTCTGGGAGTACAAGGCGCACCTCGACCAGACGATCTCGACGGTCTGCTGCGGCTGGGAGAGCCGTGGCGTCGCAATCGGCGACGGGAAGGTGTACCTGGGGCAGCTCGACGGCAAGCTCGTGGCGCTCGACCAGAAGACGGGGCAGGTCGCGTGGGAGACGCAGGTCGTGCGCTGGCAGGACGGCGGGACGATCACGAATGCGCCGCTCTACTACGACGGTCTCGTCGTGACAGGGATCTCGGGCGGCGAGTTCGGCATCCGCGGCCGCGTCACCGCCTACGACGCGCGCACCGGCAAGGAGCGCTGGCGCTTCTACACGATTCCCGGCCCGGGCCACGTCGGCCACGACACGTGGCCTGCCGACCCGAAGATCTGGAAGCACGGCGGTGCGCCCGTCTGGCAGACCCCGGCGCTCGACCCGAAGCTCGGGCTGCTGTACTTCTCGACCGGGAACGCGGCCAACGACCTCGACGGCTCGATCCGGCCCGGCAAGAACCTCTTCACGGCCGCCATGGTCGCGATCGACGCGCACACCGGGAAGTACCGCTGGCACTTCCAGATGGTGCATCACGACATCTGGGACTACGACGCGCCGAGCCCGGTCGTGCTGTTCGACGTCAACGGCAAGCATGGCATCGGCGAGCCCGAGAAGACCGGCTGGCTGTACCTCCTCGACCGGACGACCGGAAAGCCGCTGGTGCCGATCGTCGAGCATCCGGTACCGCAGGACGCGTTCCAGAAGACCTGGCCGACCCAGCCGTTCCCGGCCAATCCCGCGTTCGTCGACCAGAAGGTCTCGCCGCAGCAGTTCGCGCAGGTCGCGAAGCTCGCGCGCGCGTCGATCAAGGGCGGGCACGTCAAGATCGTGAACGGCAAGTACATCTACGCGCCGCCGAAGAAGGGCGTCTACACGATCGTCACGCCCGGGCCGCACGGCGGCGACAACTGGCCGCCGTCGAGCTACAACCAGGACACACACATGTTCTACGTGTGCGCGCAGTCGACGGTCGCAGCCGAGATCGCTGCGTCCGAGTCCCACGCGGCGAAGCAGGGCCAGGTGCCGAAGGAGAACTTCGGCTCGCTCTTCTCGACGACGGGCTTCGCGACGAACCCCGGGACGCTGACCGCGATCGACGCCGCCAGCGGCCGCATCGTCTGGCAGCACCGCTGGGTCGGCGACTCGTGCTACTCGGGCACGTCGACGACCCATGGCAACCTCGTCTTCGTCGGCCGGAACAACGGCGAGCTGCAGGCCTACGACGCGCGCAACGGCAGGAAGCTCTGGAGCTTCGGTCTCGGCGCGGGGGCGAACAATACGGCGACGTTCTTCCAGCGGAACGGCCAGGAGCGGATCGCGTTCTACGCCGGTGGCAATGCGCTCGCCGGCACGAAGCACGGCGACAACCTCTGGCTGCTCGGCCTGGATGGAACGCTCGGGCCGGTGAACCCGGTCGGCGGGAGCACCGCGATCGAGCATGCGGGCGAGGCGACGGGGAACAACACGCCGGCAAAGCCGAACCCGCCCGGCCAGACGGCGAACGTCGCCGACGGCTCGCGAGTCTGGGCGGCCAACTGCGCCGTCTGCCACGGCGCGTCGGGCCATGGAGGGAATGGTGGCCCCGATCTGACGTCGATCGCGTCGGCCAAGGACGTGGCCGTCGTGACCAAGCAGGTGGCGAATGGAGGCGGCGGAATGCCTGCGTTCAAGGGCACTCTCAGCAGCCGCCAGATCGACGACGTGGCCGCCTACGTGGTCACGAAGATCACGCACGGCAAATAGCCGGGTACCCTTTTCCACATGACACGCGTCACACGGGTCACCGTGGAGCGGTCGTGTGCGATTTGCGAGCGCACATTGCTGATGGGGGAGCGGGCGATTCGCTTCTCGCCGAACGGCGGGGGCGACTTCGTCGACGTCTGCCCGCTGTGCGCCGAGCTCGCGGTGGAGTACGGCTGGCTGCGGGAGGGGGCGCCCACGACCCCGACGGTCTCGGCCGTGCGGCGACGGCGCGGCGGATTCCTCTCGTCGCTCCTCGGCACCCGTCCCCGCGGCGTGGAGGAGACGATCGCGTCCGAGCCGATCCTCCGCCGGCTCTCCGACCAGGAGCTCGCGATGGTCGAGGCGGCCGATCTCTTCAACGCCTCGCAGTACCGTCGCACGGTCGGCGGGATCGGCAAGTCGCTCGGGACGCCGCAGGTCTCCGTCGTCGTGCTCTCCGGCGTGAACGCCGAGGTCGTCATCACTGTGGCGTGGGAGATCTCCTGGTACCAGTACCGCGTCTCGCCCGACTCGGACAACCCGGTCCGGCTCGAAGGCCGCGGGCACGACCCGGCCGAGCTGGAAGGTGCGCTGACCGACTGGAACGCTCACATGGAAGAGGACGGCCGGATCGTCCCGGACATTGCTCGCCTTTAGAGGGGCTGGCGTCCGCCGGGTCGGTTCCTATAGTGAGACCGTGATCTACTGCGTGATCCCGCGGGAGCTCGAGTCGGAGCTCTTCGAGAAGATGGTCGAGTACTACAAGGACAACCCGAACGTGACGGTGATCGTCGACCGCCGCGAAGGGTCGGACCGCCGCTCCGGCCAGGACCCCGCGTCGTTCAAGGAGAAGCGCGAGACCCGCGACCGCCGCCGCCCCCGCGTCACCGGGACCTTTCCCGACGTGGATGAACCGCCGGAACCCGATTCCGGGTAGCGGCACCAGATTCCCGAGTTTCGCCGCCTCGCTACGATCGGCGTCGTGGCGACAGCAACTTTCGAATCCCTGAACCCGTCGACGGGCGAGGTGATCGAGCAGTTCCCGCGCTCGCTCGCGGACGACGTCGACCGCGCCGTGCAGACGGCGAAGGCAGCGTGGGAGGAGTGGCGGCTCGTGCCCGCTCCGGAGCGCGGCAACATCCTCTTCCGCTTCGCGCAGGTCCTCGAGCGCGAGAAGGCGAGCCTCTCCGACCTGATGACGCGGGAGATGGGGAAGGTCAAGGCGGAGGCCGGCGGCGACATCCAGGAAGCGATCGACATGAGCTACTACATGGGCGGCGAGGGCCGCCGGCTCTTCGGTCAGACGACGCCGTCGGAGCTCCGCGACAAGTTCATGATGAGCGTGCGCATGCCGGTCGGCGTCGTCGGCGCGATCACGCCCTGGAACTTCCCGATCGCGATCCCCGCGTGGAAGCTCTGCCCGGCGCTCGTCTGCGGCAACACCGTCGTCCTGAAGCCCGCCGAGGACACGCCGAAGCTCGCGCAGCGGTTCGTCGAGCTGCTGCAGGAGGCCGGGCTGCCGGAGGGCGTCGTCCAGATCGTGCACGGGTTCGGCGAGGAGGCGGGCGACGCGCTCGTCAAGCATCCGGACGTGCCGGTGATCACGTTCACCGGGTCGCGCGAGACGGGCGTGCTCGTGACGAAGAACGCCGCGGACGAGCTGAAGCACGTGCACCTCGAGCTCGGCGGGAAGAACGCGATCATCGTGATGGACGACGCGGACGTCGACCTGGCCGTCGACGGGATCGTCTGGTCCGCGTTCGGCACGGCCGGCCAGCGCTGCACCGCCGCGTCCCGCGTGATCGTGCAGCGCGGCGTCTACGAGGCGCTGCAGCAGAAGCTCGTGGCGCGCGCCGAGCAGATGCGGATCGGCTCCCCGTGGGAGGACGACACGGAGATCGGGCCCGTGATCAACGAGACCGCCGTCGACAAGATCCACTCCTACACGGAGATCGGCCAGGGCGAGGGCGCGAAGCTGCTGACGGGCGGCGAGCGCGTCGCGGGTCACGGCTTCTACTACCGCCCGACCGTCTTCGCCGACGTCGACCCCCAGATGCGGATCGCGCAGGAGGAGATCTTCGGCCCGACGACGGCGCTGATCCCCGTCGACACGTTCGAGGACGCGGTGCGCGCGGCGAACAGCGTCAAGTACGGGCTCTCCTCGTCGATCTTCACGCGCGAC
>JBJMKB010000016.1:0-88182 GCA_045806045.1 Gaiellaceae bacterium
CGCGCGCGCGGCGAGAGCCGTAGGAGCATGCGCACGACCTCCGCGCAGTCCTCCGGCTGGATCATCTCGTTGCCGGGGATGCCGGACCACTCCGCCATCGGTGTGTCGACGAAGCCGGGGCAGAGCGCCGTCGCGCGGACTCCGTCGGCGTCGAGCTCCGCGTTCTGCGAGCGGGTGAGCGCGATCACCGCCGCCTTGGTCGCGCCGTAGACCGTCAGCCCTGGCGTCGACGTCGTGCCGGCGATCGACGCGAGGTTCACGATCAATCCCTTCGTCTTCTTCAGGTGCGGGATTGCCTCGCGGCTCACGAGCAGCAACCCGCGCAGGTTGACGCCGACCTGCAGGTCGATGTGCTTCGCCTGAACCGACTCGACGGTGCCGGCGATGCCGATGCCCGCCGAGTTGACGAGCATGTCGAGCCCGCCGTGCCGGTCGACGTGGTCGGCGACGATGCGGACGCAGTCCTCTTCCTTGCTCGTGTCGGCCGGTACGGCGCTTGCCCCGAGCTCCGCGGCAGCCGCCTCGATCTTCTCCGCGGTCCGCGAGACGAGCGTGAGGTCGAAGCCCTCGGCGCGAAGCATGCGCGCGATCGCGAGCCCGATGCCCGAGGAGCCGCCAGTGACGAGTGCGCTCGGCACGAACGGCGAGCCTAAAGGACTCGGCGTTCATGCCGCGAATCCGGCGGCGTACGACGTTCCTCTCCCCCTGCGAAGGCGGCCCTCCGGCCGCCTTCGCCATCTACGGTGTGGGAGTGAAGCTCACGGATCTCGCGACGGCGGGCGGCTGCGCCGCCAAGTATTCGGCGACGCGGCTCGAGGAGCTGCTGCGCGGCTTCGTGCCGGCCGAGGCGGAGAACCTGCTCGTCGGGCTCGACCCCGCCGACGACGCGGCCGTCTACAAGCTCGACGACGACCGCGCGCTCGTGTTCACGATCGACTTCTTCCCGCCGATCGTCGACGACCCCGAGGACTTCGGTGCGATCGCCGCGACCAACGCGCTCAACGACGTGTTCGCGATGGGCGGGGTGCCGTTGCTCGCCCTGTCGGTCGCGGCGCTGCCCGAGGAGCTCCCGACCGAGACCGTGCGCGCGATCTTCGACGGCGCCGACGCGCAGGTGCGCGCTGCGGGGGCGATCCTCGCCGGCGGTCACACGATCCGGGATGCGGAGCCGAAGTACGGCCTTGCAGTCGTCGGCACCGTCGCTCTGGATGGAATCTGGCCGAAGTCGGGCGCACAAGGGGGTGACGCGCTCTACCTGACGAAGCCGCTCGGCACGGCGCTCGTCCTCGGAGGTGCGAAGCGCGGCCTGGCCGACGCGGCGGAGGCGGTGCGCTGGATGCGGACGCTGAATCGCGACGCAGCCGACGTTCTGCGGCGGCTCGATCCGAGCGCGGTCACGGACGTCACGGGCTTCGGGCTACTCGGCCACGCGCACGAGATGGCGACGCGCAGCGGCGTGCGCCTGCGCATCGAGGCGGCCCGTCTGCCTGCGCTCGGCGGCGCGCTCGAGGCTGCGCGCGCTGGCGTCTCGACCGCCGGCACGCGCAACAACCGCGCGTATGCCACTGTCGACGTCGGCGAGGTCGAACCCGACCTCGTCGAGCTCGCCTACGACCCGCAGACAGCGGGCGGCCTCCTCGTCTCGCTGCCGCGCGACCAGGGTCCGTCCCTGGAGGCGCAGTTCGCGCGGGCAGAACTGTTTCTCGCGCGCATCGGCACGGTCGAGGACGGCGCGGGCGTGGCGCTGGACTAAGCGAGCTCGCGGCGGCGGCGCTGGACGCGCTTGCGCGCCTCGACGAGGTCGGCCTCGAGCTCCTGCAGCTCCGCGAGCTTGCCGCGGACGAGCGTGAGCTGCGTCTCGAGGTGCGGCAGCGCGCGGTCGAGCAGCTCGAGCTGCTCCTCGCGGGAGTCGGTCTCGTGGAAGCGGCGCCTGACCTCCGCGCGGGCGTCCTCCGCGATCAGCATCGAGCGAAGCTCCTCGAGCGAGAGACCGAGCAGGTCGCGCAGGCGCGTCAGCTCGCGCAGGCGGTCGACGTCCGCCTCCGTGTAGATGCGGTGCTTGCCGTGCTCGCGCTCGCTGCGCGGCAGGAGCCCGAGCTCCTCGTAGTAGCGGATCGTCCGCGGCGTGACGCCGCTGCGCTCCGCGATCTCGCCGATCCGGAGCGTCATGCCGCCTCCTGGAGCGCGAGCGCCTCGTCGCTCTCGCGCACGTGCGCGGGCCGGAGCATCGAGATGCCGGCTCCGAGGAGCGAGATCGCGGCGAGCACCCAGAGGGCGAGGTGCATGTTCATGATGAACGGCTGCAGCTGCGCGTTCGAAAGACCCGAGGTGAGGCCGGAGAAGATCTTGAAGAGCACGTCCTTCGGCACTGCTGCAGTGACGATCGCCATCACGAACGCGATCGAGATCACGGCGCCGGTGTTCTGAAGCATCACGCGCGCGCCCGCTGCGACCCCGCGACGGTGCACGGGGACGACGCCCATCATCGCCGCCGTGTTCGGGCTGTTGAACATGCCGGACCCGACGCCGACGATCGCGAGCCAGACCGCGCTCCAGACGTACGCGGTGTGCGCCTGCAGCATCGTCATCCCGGCGAGCCCGCCGGCGGTGAGGAGCATCCCCAGCGCTGCGAGCCCGCGTGAGCCGTGACGGTCCGCGATCACGCCTGCGAGCGGCGATGCAACGACCATTCCGATCGCCATCGGCGCGAGCTCCAGGCCGGCCATGATCGGCGACTGCCCCTGCGGGCCTTGGAAGTAGAAGACGAAGAGGAACATCAGGGCGAAGCGCGAGAGCCCGTTCAGGAACGCTGCAGCGGAGGCGGCGCTGAAGAGACGGTCCTTGAAGAGGTCGAGGTCGAGCATCGGCGCGCGGCCGCGATGCTCGACGAGAACGAACAGCGGCAGGAGCACGACGGCCACCGCAAGCCCGCCGATCACGAGCGAGTTGTTCCAGCCGCTCAAGCCGCCCTTGGAGAGCGCGAGCACGAGTCCCGTCAGACCCACGACGTACAGCGCAACGCCGGCCAGATCGAGCCCGCGTTCGGCGCTGCGGCCGGACTGCTCGTGCAGGACGAGGAGGCCCCAGGTGGCGCCGATGATCCCGAACGGGACGTTGAACCAGAAGACCCAGGGCCACGAAACGGCGACGAGGGCGCCGCCGAGCACAGGCCCGATCACGAGCCCCACCGCGGCGACCATCGTGTTCGTGCCCATCGCGAGCCCCAGCTCCTTCTTCGGGAAAGCGTCGGTAACGAGCGCGGCGGCGTTCGCGAACAGGAACGCGCCGCCGATTCCCTGCAGCACGCGCCAGAGGATCAGCTCGGTCCCGCTGCCGGCGAAGCCGGCGCCGAGCGAGGCCGCGGCGAAGACGAGGAAGCCGAGCACGTACGCGGTCTTCCGGCCGAACAGGTCGGAGAGCCTGCCGGCCGTCAGCACGAGCACGGTCGAGACGATCATGTAGACGAGGATCACCCAGACGAGCTCCAGCAGCGTCGTGTGCAGGCTGCGCTCCAGGTCGGGCAGCGCAATGATCAGCGTCCCGGAATTGACAGTGGCGAGCAGCATGCCGAGGCTGGTGCACGACAGGACCCACCATTTGTAGTGGGGCGAGTGCCGGCGTGTCGTCAGGAACTTCATCTTTACGTCAACGTCAGGTTAGCAGGCGCGATCCGCGGCGGCGGGCAGGGCTACAGTGCGCGGCGATGGACGTCGGCGCACAGCCCGTCGCGCGGATCCGCGGCCTCGAGCTGTCGTCGAAGGCGTTCGGGCGGCTCGCCCTCGTGAACGCGGCGATGCTCGTCCTGATCGTCGCGACCGGGGCGACCGTGCGGCTGACGGGATCGGGCCTCGGCTGCGAGCACTGGCCCGGATGCGCGCCACACCACTTCGAGCCGCGGTCATTCCACAGCGCGATCGAGTTCTCGAACCGCGTGATCGCGTTCTTCACGATCCTCGTCACGCTCGCGACGCTGCTGTTCGCGCGCGGGCGGCGTGGCCTCGCGTTCCTCGTCTTCTTCGGGACGCTCCTGCAGGCGCCGCTCGGCGCCTTGACGGTGCACTTCCACCTCAACCCGTGGCTCGTGCTCTCGCACTTCCTCCTCTCCATGGTCGTGCTGAGCCTCGGCGTCGTTCTCGCGCTCGAGGCACGCGGGCGCGAACCGACGGCTCTGCCGCGGTGGGTGCCGCGCCTCGGTCTGCTCGTCGGGCTCGCGGCGGCGGTGCTGATCGTGAGCGGAACCTTCGCGACGGCGGCGGGACCCCACCCCGGGAGCGAGGTGGTGCGCAGGCTGTGGTCGTTCCAGCCTGCGATCTACTGGCACGTGCGCGCGACGGCCGTCTTCGGGCTTTCGTTCGCGTTGCTCCTCGTCTGGCTCGTGCGGAACCACGCGCCGCAGGTCCGCGGCGCACTCGTCCTGCTCGGTCTCCTGGGTGTGCAGATGGTGATCGGCGAGACGCAGTACCGCACACAGCTTCCGTGGTGGCTCGTCCTCGTGCACGTCACGGTGGCTGCGACGGTGTGGGCGGTCGCGACCGCGTTCGTCTTCAGCCTCTGGCGGCCGCGTAGGATGGGTTGATGACGGACGAGCTTCGCATCGACTCGCAGCCGCGCCTCGACCGGCCCGTGTTGATCGCGGCGTTCCGGGGCTGGAACGACGGCGGCCAGGGTGCGTCGCTCGCCGGCGCGTATCTCGCTCGTGCGTGGGCGGCGACCGAGTTCGCCTCGATCGACGCGGAGAACTTCTACGACTTCCAGGCGACTCGGCCCCTCGTCTCGCTCGTCGACGGCTACCAGCGCCAGATCGAGTGGCCGGAGAACACGTTCATGTACGCGCCGCTCCCGGGAGCCGGCCGCGATGCCATCATCCTGCTCGGCGTCGAGCCGAACCTTCGCTGGCGCACGTTCTGCGACCACGTCACCGGCCTCGCGAAGCGCTTCGACGTCGAGCTGGTCGTGACGCTCGGGTCGCTGCTCGCGGACGTTCCGCACACGCGGCCCGCGCCGGTGACGGGCAGCGCGACGGATCCCGACCTGATCGAGTCGCTCGGGCTGCAGGCATCTCGGTACGAAGGGCCGACAGGGGTCGTCGGGGTGCTGCACGACGCGTGCACCCAGGCGGGTCTCAAGTCTGCCTCTCTCTGGGCGGCGGTGCCCCATTACGTGTCGCTGACGCCATCACCGCGCGCGGCGAAGGCCCTCGTCGACCGCCTCGCCGATTTGCTGAAGGCGGACGTCGACACCGAGGAGCTCGACGAGGCGGCGGACGCGTACGCGCAGCAGGTGAGCGAGGCCGTCGCCGCCGACGAGGAGACATCCGCGTACGTGCAGGAGCTGGAGCGCAGGGTCGACGAGCTCGCCGAGGAAGCCGACCTGCCCACGGGCGACGCGATCGCGGCCGAGCTGACGCGCTTCCTCCGCGAACGAGAGAACGGCGACGACGGCAGCGACGTCGCGCGCGAGCACTAGCCGCGCGTCGCGGCCGTCCTAGCCGAACGTGAACGAATAGGCCTGGACGCCCGGGGTGAAGCTGAGCTCGAGGAGCGCGTCCGTTGCGAGCTTCGTGGACGAGCGCACCGTGTACAGCCGCTCGGCGTCGACGTGGATCGTCTTCGTATGCTTGCCCTCGACCGAGACCTGCACGGTGCCGTGGCCGCCGAGGACGAGGTAGACGTCCTTGGCCCGGAAGTCGAGCCGCAGGCGCGCGTCCTTTCCGGCGATGATCTTCTCCGCGCCGATTCGCCAGACGCCGTCATAGGAGTAGGCGTTCGCGAACAGCGACTTGGCGAAGGTGTATCGCGTCGTCTTGTTCGGGACGATCCGCGACCCGGTGTAGTTGCCGATCCGGGCATAGCCGAGGTACGACTCGGGGGTCAGTTGCTCCGTCGGCGTCGCATCGGCGATCGTGCCTGCTCCCGGGCCTCGCGCGTCGAGGAGGCGGCGAATCAGCGCCTCCGTCTTCCCGTACTCGCCCTCGCCGAAGTGCGCGTGCCGCAGACGGCCGCTCCGGTCGACGAGGTACTCCGCCGGCCAGTACTCGTTCGCATAGTTGTCCCACGTCTTGTACGCGTTGTCCTGCACGACGGGATATCGGATGCCGAGGCGTTTCACCGCGCTGCGCACGTTCGAGGTGACGTGCTCGAACGCGAACTCCGGCGTGTGCACGCCGAGAATCACGAGCCCGTCCTTGCGATAGGTCGCGTCCCACGCCTTCAGGTGCGGAAGCGTCCGCAGGCAGTTGATGCACGAGTACGTCCAGAAGTCGATCAGAACGACCTTCCCGCGCAACTGCCGCATGGTGAGCGCAGGGGAGTTGATCCACGCACCATCCGGATGCAGCGGCGGTGCCGCGCCCAGGTCGGGCAGCCCGCCCACCGTTGCGCGCGCCGTCAACGCCTCGCCACCGCCGCGCACCTTCGCGAGTTCACGCTTCGCGCTCGCGTTGTTCTCGATCTTCCGTTGCAGGAAGTCCGTGTAGCCGGGCGTCAGGCGCGCGAGGTTGTCGTCGAGGTGGAAGACGAGGCCGAATGCAACGAGTGCGATGACAACGCCGGACGCCATGCGCAGTTGCTCGGCGTGCAGACGGATCCGCGCGCTCGCCTCACGGCCGCCGCGTGCGATCGCGAGCATCGGTATCGCTGCGCCGATGGCGTACGCGAGCGTGGCTGCGATCGTTCGCCCGCCGAAGTTCTCGCGCGCAGCGGCGGTGCTGATCGCCGCGAGAAAAGGCCCCGCACATGGAACAACGACGAGCCCGAGCGTCGCGCCGAGGAAGAAGCCGTTGCCAGCACGCGCGGGGCGCAGGCGCGAGAACACGGCGAGTGAGCGCTCGAGCCAGAGCGCCGCCCGGGGCAGGAGCAGCACGCCGGCCATCACGAACAGCAGGGCGATCGCGAGGTTGCGCAGCAGGTCCTGTGGCAGCCCAAGTTGCTGCAGCAGCCAAGACGCAAAGAGCGTGAAGACGCTGAAGCTCACGATGAGCCCCGCGATGATCCGTAGAGGCTTGCGGCCCGAGGCACCCCCCGCGAGCAGGAGCGGAAGCACTGGGAGCACGCACGGCGAGATGGCGGTCACGACGCCGGCCAGCAGGCCGATCACGATCAGCACGAGCACAGGCCTATCGTGCCTCGCACGTGATTACGACGGCATTACGCTCTACAGCGAGGACGTCGATGCGGAGATAGAGCGCCTGCGAACCGGGCAGCGGCTCTAGCCGCGGTCATCCTCGCGCGACATGTCCGCGTTGGCCATGACCGGGGTCTGACCCCGGTGTTCGCCCCTCGTGACACGTCCGATTTGCGGAGCCTGCTTTGAACCGGCTCAACCGCGCGCCGCCACCGTCCCCGCGAGCCATGACCCGGGTCTGACCCCGGTCATGGGCGTTCGAGACTAGGCCGCGTCTTCGGCGGGCACGGCCGGTTCGGCCGGCGTGGGGGGTGTCGCATCCGAGCTCCCATCGGACACGGCCGCCGTCCCGGTGTCCCCCGGCCCGGCTCCCGCTTCAGCCGGCTTCTTGCGGCGGCGGCGACGCTTCTTCGGCCCGGCGGGCCTCTCCTCGCCGTCGCGCGTGCGGGTCTCCGCGCCCTGCGCCTGCGTTCCGCTCTGCGTCGTCGCCGTCGCCTCGCCCGTCTTCTTCTTCCGCCGGCGCCGGCGGCGCGTCCGCGACGGGCCGGTCTTCGGCTGAGGCAGGCTCTCGGCGATCCACCCTGCAACCTCCTGGATCGAGCCGAGCCGCTCGCGGGCCGCCTCGAGCAACTGCGTCGCGCGCGGCGTGTAGCCCTCCGCGGACGCCAGCAGCGCCGCGCCGACTTCGCGCGGCATCTCGAGCGCCGAGTTGACGAGCTTCGCCGCGTTCTCCTCGTGACGATGACCCCGCGAGTTCGCGAGCGCGCCGAGCAGGCGCTTCGCATCCGGGAACTCCTGCGACGCCTTGCGGTCGAGCTGCTTGCGCACCGCGCGCGAGAGCCGCCACGTCCAGCGCGCAAGGATCTGATCGGGCGCGTCCGCCTTTCCCTCGGCGATCGCGCGGAGCATGATGCGCACGCCCGCCGCACGATCCTTCTCCCACGGCGGCGCCTGCGTCACGAGCGTGACCAGGTCGTCGAAGTCCGCGCGCTCGACCTTCATCGAGACGCGGTCTGCCAGCGCGATGAGCCGGAGTCGCCGGTTCGGGTTCTGCGCCGCGCAGGTCGAGAGGAACTTCTCCATCGCGCGCTTCGACGCGCCGCGCGCCGTCAGCTTCTCCACGAACGCCGCGCGCTCGTCGAAGCGCAGTTGCCGGCCGGCGATCTCGCCCCAGAACTCCTGCTCGTCCTCGTCCAGGAACTTCGGATCGACCCGCTGCCATTCGCGCGCGATCACCACCTTGCGGCGCAGCACGTCGGGCGTGACCGGTACGAGCCACGGCGCCGGTGTCAGCCGGCGGCGCGCGCGGCGCTGCATCCTGCGGCGCGGCGCAGGGGTGACGCGCGCTCCCTCACGGTAGAAGTCCGCATCGAGCAGCGAATGCAGTGAGACGACACGCTCGTTGTGCGTCGCGGCCTTCGGTGTGAAGTCGACGACGACGCCGGCCTCCTTGCGCGGATGGATGCGCATGATGCGACCGATCCGCTGCTGATACACGCGCTTCGAGGCCGTCGGCGCGAGGTGCATGACGACGGTCGCGCGTGGCGAGTTCCAGCCCTCGGCGAGCAGCATCGCGTTGATCAGCACGTCGATCTCGGCGCGTTCGTACGCGGCGAGGATCTCGGCCAGCTTTACGGGAGGCGTACGGCCCGAGACCGCCTCCGCCTTGATGCCGGCAGCGCGGAACGCCGTCGCGAGGTTGTACGCATGATCGACCCCGGCCGCGTAGACGATGCCCGGGGTGTCGCCGAACCGCTCGCGGTAGAGCGTCGCCGCGGCCATGTTCAACGCTTCGTGGTCGAGCGCCTGCGCGAGCGCGCGCTCCTCGAAGTCGCCGCCGACGATCGGCACCTGGTTGATCGCGGCGACGGGCGGCACGCGCAGGTTGCGCAGCGGCGCAATCAGGCCGCGGCGCGCTGCGTCGGCGAGCGGAAGGTCGTCGACCGAGGCGGGGAAGACGTCGGAGACCTGCTTCGCGATCAGCTCCTCCGTCGCCGTCATGCCGATGTAGATCGGCTCCGACAGCGAACGGATCGCAGCAGACGTCTTCTCGCCGAGTGCCGTGTGCGCCTCGTCGCAGATCACGAGCTGGTACGCGTCGCGTGCGATCTCGTCGACGTGGCGTGCGAACCACGCGTATGTCTGGATCGTGATCGGGTTCGCCGGGCGCGTCGCGGTATGGCCGGTGAGGATCGCGTCGTGGAAGCGCGCGCCGTAGCCGTGGTCTGTGAGCTCCCGGCGGAACTGGTCGACGAGGAGGCGGCGGTGGGTGAGGATCAGGATCCCCTCGGTGCGCGCTGCCTCGACGAAACCGGCGGCGGCGATCGTCTTGCCGGATGCGGTCGGATGGCGGAAGCGGTAGCGCCGCACGGCGCCGGGATCTTCGGCGACCGACAGCGGCTCCTCGAGCTCCTCCTCGTCCGCGGGAGCGGCGAGCTCGAGCTCGTCCTCCGGGTCCTCGTCCTCCTCGGGTACCTCCTCGGCATGCCCATTGCCGTTCCCGTTGCCGTTCTCGCCGCTCTTCTGCGCGGCGGCGATCAGCTCGGTGAGCATCCCGGCGAGCGCGTCGATCTGATGGCGGCGAAGCTCGGTGCCCGAGGCGAGGCGCGGAGGCTTCTCCGAGAGCACCCGCTCGAGGCCGAGCAAGAGTGCGTAACGCACCTTCCACTCCGGCGACGGAGAGTCGCGGCCGCCCGAGATCTCGGCCAGCGCGTCGTCGAGGGCGCGGCGGCGCGCGGTCCCGGGCGCGAGAACGACGTCCGGGTCCTCGTCGGGACGCAGGAACGGCTCGCCTGCCCAGGCTTCAGCTCGGAGGGCGTCGGCTCTCATGGCCGCCGCCTCCTCCGACTCGCTCGGAGAATGCGTGATGATTTCAGACAATGAATGCGGCCGACGCCTGCCGTGCCGCCTCCTCAAAGGGTGCGCCCGCGCGTGAAACCCCGTTCGCGCTGCGCAGTGGCAGTCTAGCCGAGATTTCGGGCTAGTGCTCGTCCCAGCGTTCTTCGTCGTGCAGCCAATGCCCGGAAACAAGGGCTTTCGGCTCCAATTGGAGCCGTTCCAGCTCCTGCTCGATCACCTTCCGGGCCTGCTCCAGCTCCAGCGACGAGCCCGTGTAGACGAAAACGGTGCCCCCGTCCTCGCTCGCCTCGATGCGGTGGCGCTCGAGGTCGCGCTTCAGGCTGTCCGCCTCGGAGAGCCAGGTGTGCCCGAGCAGGCCGTCCTGGCCGATCTCGATTCGCAGGCGCCAGTCGTCGCGTGCCACGCCGTGATTCTGCCGTGTGCGTCGCTCGCGCGCACGAATCCGCCTTGACAAACGCTCGTGCGATGTCGTACGTTCTCCGAACGGTGTTCGACAATGACGAATATCGTTCCCGAGCGACGACGCTCGCGGAAACCGCGGACTCGGCTCGCGGCCTCGGCTGCGGGCCGGAAGGAGATCACTGATGGAATCCTTCTCTGCCGCCCAGCGCGCCTTTGCGGAGGCGATCGGCACGGCCCTCCTCGTGTTCATCGGCGCGGGCTCGGTGCCCGCGATCCTGTTGCTCGAGGGAGGGACGAAGGCTCCGTTCTCCGGTGCCGATCTGGGCTTCATCTCGATGGCGTTCGGTCTGATCGTGGTCGCGCTCGTCTACACGGTCGGCAAGGTGTCGGGCTGCCACATCAACCCGGCAGTGACCTTCGGGCTCGCTGTGACGAAGCGCTTCCCCTGGCGCGAGGTGCCCCTCTACTGGGGAGCACAGCTGGTCGGAGGCATCGCGGGCGCGTTCGCCATGTGGGCCTCGTTCGGCACGCGGGCCGTCAACCTCGGCTACGGGTTCGGCGTCGTCCATTTCGATCAATCGACGACCGCGTGGGGCTCCGCGATGTTCATCGAGGCGCTCGGTACGGCGATCCTGCTCTTCACGATTCTCGGGATCGTCGACACGCGATCCCCCGAGGGCTGGGCGGGCCTCGTGATCGGCCTCGTGATCGTCGCGATCATCATCACGGTCGGCCCGGTCACGAACTCGTCGCTGAATCCCGCACGGGCCATCGGGCCGCTCTTCGTGACGACGATCCACGGCGGCGTTCACAACTGGACGCAGCAGCTCCTCGCCTACATCCCGGGCAACCTGATCGGCGCAGCTCTTGCGTGCCTCGCCTACGACTGGATGGCGACGCCGCGCATCATCCGCCGGCCGATCCAGGAAGCAGTCACCGAACCTGACCGCGCAGATTTGGTCGCGCCGGTCGCAACGCGGTAGAAAGGACGAAGCGTGAGCGTCGCAACGCAAACGATGAAGAAGTTCGTCAACGCGCCGGAAGACGTGGTGAAGGAATCACTCGCGGGACTTGCCGCGGCCCATGGTGACTTGCTGCGCGTCGACTTCGAGAACCAGATCGTGGTCCGGAAGGACGCTCCTGTGAGCGGGAAGGTCGGCCTGATCTCCGGCGGCGGCTCGGGACACGAGCCGATGCACGCGGGGTTCGTCGGACGCGGCATGCTCGACGCCGCCTGTCCGGGCGAGATCTTCACCTCGCCGGTGCCCGACCAGATGCTCGCGGCGACGAAGGCGGTCGACGGCGGCGCCGGCGTCCTTCACATCGTCAAGAACTACACGGGCGACGTGATGAACTTCAAGCTCGCCGCCGAGCTGGCCGACGACGACGGCATCACGGTCAAGTCGGTGCTCACGAACGATGATGTCGCCGTCGAGGACAGCCTGTGGACCGCGGGTCGCCGCGGCGTCGGCGTCACGGTGATCCTCGAGAAGATCGCCGGTGCGAAGGCCGACCAGGGCGCGTCGCTCGACGAGGTCGCCGGGGTCGCCGAACGCGTCAACGACCGCGGCCGCAGCTTCGGCGTCGCGCTCACGTCCTGCGTCACGCCGTCCGCCGGAAGCCCGACATTCGACATCGGCTCCGACGAGATGGAGTTCGGCGTCGGGATCCACGGCGAGCCGGGCCGGCGGCGGGAGAAGCTGAAGCCGGTGTCGGAGATCGTCGCGGAGATGACCGAAGCGATCGTCACGGACCTCGCGCCGGCATCCGGAGCGCAGCTCCTCGCGTTCGTCAACGGCCTCGGCGGAACGCCGCTGATCGAGCTGTACGTCGTCTACAACGAGCTCGCGAAGCAGCTCGCCGACCGCGGGCTGACGATCTCGCGGAACCTCGTCGGCGACTACATCACCAGCCTCGAGATGGCGGGCGTGTCGATCACGCTCGTCGAGCTCGACGACGAGCTGACCGCGCTGTGGGATGCACCGGTGCAGACGCCGGCATTGCGGTGGGGCGTCTAGCGCAGGTGGACGCGGCGACCGTGACGCGGTGGCTCGAGGGCTCGGCGGACGCGCTGCACGAGCAGCGCGACTACCTCACGCAGCTCGACGCCGCGATCGGCGACGCCGACCACGGAACGAATATGGACCGCGGCTTCGCGAGTGTCGTAGCGAAGCTCGGCGAGCTGGACGGCTCGACCCCGCCGGGACGGATCCTCGTCACGGCGGGGTCGACCCTCGTCTCGACCGTCGGCGGAGCGAGCGGCCCGCTCTGGGGGACCGCGCTCCGGCGCGCAGGGAAAGCGCTCGGCGACGACGAGACGTTCGACGGTGCGGCCCTCGCAGCCGCGTTCGAGTCGGCGCTCGCGGGCGTCGTCGAGCTGGGCGCGGCGCAGCCGGGGGACAAGACGATGGTCGACGCTCTCGAGCCGGCCGTGCGCGTGCTGCGTGAGCAAGTCGACGGCGGCTCCTCCGCCGGTGATGCGATCGCGGCCGCCCGCGGCGCCGCCGAGGAAGGAATGCAGGCGACGGTCCCGCTGCAGGCGACGAAAGGGCGAGCCTCGTATCTCGGCGAGCGAAGCATCGGCCACCAGGACCCGGGCGCGACCTCGACCGCGATCATCCTGCGCGCGCTCGAGCAGGCGGTCGCGGAGCAGCCATGAGCGAGTTGCTTCTCTCCGGCCTCGCCGTCAGCGGCGGGGTCGCGTTCGGCTCTGCCTTCACATTGGTCGAGCCGGTCGACACGGAGAGCGCGAACGGCTCCGACGCAGCGCTCGCTGCTCTCGCGCGTGTCGCGCACGAGCTCGCGCGCACCGCCGAGCGACTACGCACGCAAGGCCGTGAGACGCAGGCCGAGATCATCGAGGCGAACCTGCTGATGGCCGAGGACCCGACACTCGCCGCAGACGTCGCCGCACTCGCCGGACATCGTCCCGCTTCCGTCGCCCTGCGAATCGCGACCGACCGCCGTGCCGACGCGCTCGCGTCACTCGACGATCCGCTGCTCGCTGCGCGCGCAGCTGACGTGCGCGCGCTCGGCCGCCGCGCTGTGCGGGCGCTCAGCGGCGCGGGCGCGCCAGAGCCACCGCCGCGTCCTTCGATCGTCGTCGCGCGCGACCTCGGGCCTGCTGAGCTCGTCGACCTACGGCTCGAGGAAGGGTTCGTGCTCGGGATCGCCTTGGCCGAAGGCTCGGCGACCTCGCACGCGGCGATCATCGCGCGTTCGCTCGGTGTGCCGATGGTCGCGGGAGTGGGCGTCGAAGTGCTCGACGTCGCCAGCGGCGAACAGCTGATCGTCGACGGCACTACGGGGACCGCCGTCGCCGCGCCGAGCACGGAAACGCTCGTGCGGTTCCGCGCGGCTGCGGCGAGTGACGCACAGGAGCGGGCGCGACTTGCAGCCGGACGCGGTTGGCCCGCGGTCACGGCCGACGGCCGGGAGATCCGGCTGCTCGCCAACGCGAGCACGCCGGCCGAAGCAGCGGCGGCGCTCGACTGCGCCGCGGAGGGGCTCGGGCTCGTGCGCACCGAGCTCGCCTTCCTCGACACATCCGAGTGGCCGACGGAGGAGCAGCATCGCGAGGCGCTCGCCGCGACGCTGTCCGTGTTCGCAGGCCACGTCGTCACGGTACGCACGCTCGACTTCGGCGCTGACAAGACGCCGCCCTTCCTGCAAGGCCGCGGCGGCCGCGGCGTCGCGTTGACCCTCGAGCACGAGGACGCGCTCGAAGCGCAGTTCGCGGGAATCCTTCGCGCGGGCGCCGAGACGAGGCTGCGCATCATGCTCCCGCTCGTCGAGTCGCCGGTGCAGGTCGTCGCTGCGCGGCGCGTGTTACGGCGCGCCGCGATCGCCGCGCGGCGGCCGATGCCGCCGCTCGGCGCGATGATCGAGACTCCGACCGCGGCACTCCGCTCGCACGAGCTCGCGATCGTCTCCGACTTCTTCTCGATCGGCACGAACGATCTCGTCGCGACGACCCTGGGCATCGACCGCGAACAGGGAGCCGCCTCGCCGCTGACCGCGGCTGACCCGGCCGTCGTGAAGTTGATGCAGCGGACGCTCGAATCCGCGCACGCGGCAGGCATCACGGTCGAAGTGTGCGGCGAAGCGGCGGGAGAGCCGTCGCTTACGTCCTTGCTCGTAGGTCTCGGGGTCGACGAGCTCAGCGTGTCGCCGGCGCGGCTCGACGCCGTGCGCGAAGCGATCCGGGCTTCAGGAGAAGGTGGCGACGAGCTCAGCCAACTGCGCGACGGCGGCGGCGGCGTCGTCGCCTGAGGCAGAGATCGTCAGCTCCGAGCCTCCGTCTGCCCCGAGCCCGAGGATCTCGAGGATGCTCTTGCCGTTCGCCTGCCTGCCATTCGCGCGAACCTCGACGGTCGCGTCGAACGTCGCCGCCGCGCGCACGAACGCACCGGCCGGGCGCGCGTGCAGCGCGACCGACGGCGGGAGGTGGACGAGCTCAGAGCTTTCTGGCACCGCGCGCTTCCTCCGCGGCCGCCGCGACCTCCGCGAGCGGCGCGCCGGTCGATGCCGTGACGCCCGCCGAGACCGCGCCCTCGACGAGCGGTGCATCCGCGAGCACGAAGCGCGAGGTCGCCTCGCCGTCGAGCTCCGCAAGCGCCGCCCGCACCGAGAGGAGCGCGCTGCCGAGGTCGACGAGAACGACGACGCCCGCACCGGTGTCCGCGGCGAGGAGGGCGTCGTGCACGCGACCGCCGTCGGTTCCGAGCGTCCCGTCGGGCCCGCCACCCGCCGTTATGATCGCCACGTCCGGTCCGGCGACCTGCGCGACGAGCTCAGCGACGCCGTCGGCGATCGAGGCGCTATGCGAGACGATCACAAGGCCAACGAGTCCGTGTCCGTTCGTCGAGGCCATCGCGGGTCATTCTACAATGTCGAACACCTTTCGACAATGCTGTTTCGATGATTCAGTCCGTCGACCGTGCCGCCCGCATTCTCCGGGCCCTTTCGGCCGGCTCCGGCCGGCTCGGCGTGAGCGAGCTCGCGGAGCGGCTCGGCCTCGCAAAGACCACCGTGCACGGCCTGCTGCGGACGCTGCACGACCACGGGCTCGTTCAGCAGGACCCGGACAGCGACAAGTACCAGCTCGGCCCGCAGCTCCTGCAGCTCTCGAACCGGTACCTCGACCTGAGCGAGCTGCGCACCCGCTCGCTCGCGTGGTCGGAGCTCCTCTCGACGCGCGCCGGCGAGGCAGTGCGCGTCGGCGTGCCGCACGGCGACGGCGTGCTCGTCGTGCACCACGTCTTCCGTCCCGACACCTCGCTGCAGATCCTCGAGGTCGGCGCAATGCTGCCGATGCACGCGACCGCGCTCGGCAAAGCGGTGCTCGCCTACCTACCGGAGCCCGAACGGGAGGACGTGCTCTCGGCCGGGCTGCCGAAGCTGACGGGCCGCACGATCTCCACGGTCGCCGCGCTCGGCCGCGAGCTCGACGACGTGCGCGAGCGCGGCTTCGCCCTCGAACGGGAAGAGGCGGTCCTGGGCGAGGTCGGCGTCGCGGCGCCGATCTTCGGCCGGCTGGGCGCCGTCGTGGGCGGCATCGGCGTCGCCGGTCCGTCGGAGCGGCTGTCCGGGAAAGCGCGCCAGGCCGCACTTGCGACCGCGGTCGGCGAAGCAGCGCGTGCGATCTCGCGCGACCTCGGCGCGCAGCGCTGGCCGCCGCTCTAACTATCTAGGCGGCCGTCGCGACGAGTGACTCGAGCCGCCCGCGCAGCCACGGCAGTTCGCTGCGCTCCGCTTCGAGCACCTGGCCGTCGAACTGCAGGATCACGCCGCCGCCGTCGGTGAGATGGTCGGGCGCGCCGGCGAGCAGGCGCCGGTAGTGGTCGAGCCCGTCGCCGGTCGAAAAGACGGCCGCCTCCGGCTCGTCGTCGTACCCCGTGGTGCCCGGGGCGAGGTAGGGCAGGTTCGCGACGATCAGGTCGAGGTCGCGCGGGATCCCGTCGAGCAGGTCGCCGTGGACGAGGTGCACCTGTGCGCCAAGGCGCTCGGCGTTCGCCGAGGCGACGCGCATCGCGCTGCCACACGTGTCGGTCGCCCACACCTCGACCGCGGGCGCTCTCAGTGCGAGCGTGACCGCGATCACGCCGGCGCCCGTGCCGACGTCGGCCACGCGCGCAGGCGCATCACCGAGGCGCGCGAGCGCCGCGTCGACCAGACTCTCCGTCGAACGCCTGGGCGTGAAGACGCGCCCCGGCTCGGTGACGAACGTCAGTCCGTGGAATGAAGTTCCCATCTCCGGAGTACAACGTAGCCCGATGAATTGGATTCCCAGCGCTCGGGAGAAGCAGGCCCGGTACGAGGAGCAGCACGGGGAGCTCGACGAGCGCTCGCTGGTCCGCAAGGGGAACACGGCCTACGCCGCGGGCCTCGCGCTCCTGATGGCGGACGATCCGACTGCCGCCGACTGGCTCCGCCGCGCGGCCGACCGTTGGCGGGAGAGCTGGAGCGGCGGCGAGTCGTGGGGCCGGCCGATCGGCGCGCTGAAGGCGTCGCTCCTCGCGCACGACGACGCGGCGGTCGAAGAGCTCGCGCGCTGGACGCTCGAGCTCGGCGCCGCGACCGCCGACTCGCCGATCGGCCGTTACGCCGCGGCGCTCGCGCTGCTCGCGCTCGAGCGCTGGCCGGAGGCGCGCCACGTCGCGGAGTCGCTGCGCGGGCTCGACGACTTCCCGCAGGACGTCGCGGACGCGCTGGCGTTCATCGCCGCCGACGACGTGGTCGGTTACGTCGAGGCCGTCGAGTCGGTGGTCGCCTCCTTCGAGACTCGCAGCGAGTACCTCGAGGACGTCGCTGTCGCCGATACCGCGCTCGTGCTTCAAGAGCTCGCGCGCAAGCGCGGCATCGGGCAGTCGCTGCCCGTGTCCGACGTGCTGCCGTAGATTCGACGCGTGCCGCTCAACCGTACCGAGGAGTTGCGCGCGCTCGCCCAGCGGATCGCCGACGCGCTCCCGCCGGTCGTCGAGGAGGTCGTGCTCACCGGCAGCGTCTCGCGCGGCGTCGCCGACGAGCTCTCGGACATCGAGATGCTCGTCGTGACGGCGGAGCAGCTGTCCCTCGCCGACTGCTTCGACCACGCGCGCGCAGCCGGGCTCGCGCGGCTCGACAGCTGGGGGCCGCAGGGCACGCCCACCTCCCGCGTCTTCGGCTATCTCGACGGCGTCCCGATCGAGCTGATCTGGTGGTCCCGCGCCAGCGCCGAAGAATCCGTCAGCGGGATCGTTGCAGGCGACGCGCCGTCGGCCGCCGACGCACTCGCCAACGGCGTGGCCTTGCGCACCGCCGGCTTGCTCGCGAAGTGGCAGGCGCGGCTCGCGGACTATCCGGACGAGGTGGCGGCGCGGCGAATCGAGGAGGCAGCGCTCACCTGGGGCGGGTTCGCGGCGGAGGGTTTCCTGACGATCGCCCGCCCGGGCGAGCGGCTTGCGCTCGTCGAACGGCTCCTCGACGACGCGTCGCGCGTTGTGACGATCGTCTACGCGCTGAATCGCGTGTGGCAGCCGACGCACAAGCGACTCGCCGCCCGCGTCGCGCCGCTCGCGGTCAAGCCGGATCGCCTCGCCGAACGGATCGAGCACGCACTGACCGAGCCTGACCCACACCGCGCGCTGCTCGAGATGACGGAGGTGCAAGCGGAGACGGTTGCGCTCGCGCCTCCCGGGCCGAACGTCGAACGGGCGCGGCGCTGGCTGGCCGAGGTCGCACAGGTGCTGCGCGACGCCAGGGCGTCCTAGTCCGGGTCGCCCTCGGCGATGTCGGGGTGGAAAGCGACGGTGATCGTCCACTGCGGCTGCGACTCGTCTTCCTCGTCGGTCAGGCGCTGCACGAGCTCGTTCAGCAGCTCGCGCACCTTCTCGATCTCCATCTTCGTATGCACCTGCGCGCTGCGGAACTCGCCGTTCGCGGCGAAGAGGTCGAAGCCGCGCTGCAGCTCTCGGAGCTGCGCCGACTGCAGATCGCTCGCGAGCCCGGTCGCACGAATCTCCTGGCTGACGTTGAAGTGCTTCGCAACCGGCCGGTACGGCTTCTCGCGGCCGGCGACGTCGGCGAGCTCGATCAGTGCGGCGCGGTGGAGCATCCGCACGTGGAAGTGGAGGTGGCCCGGGTCGACGGACAGCCGCGCGGCGAGCTCGCGGTTCGTGAGCGGCCGGTCGGACTCCCCGAGCACCTGCAGCACCTTGAGCCGCAGCGGGTGGCCGAGCGCCTTCAGCTGCTCGGGCCGTTCAACCTCGAGGACGTCCTGGACAACCTGCTGTGGCTCGGGTGTCGTCATCAGCTCCCTAGTTTGGACGCTGCGGGCCCATCGAGGAAGACCTCGACGGGCGAGGCCGTCACGAGGACGAGGCTGGCGGGCACGGCGGGGGTGATCTGCCCGCCGAACGCACGCGCAACCGCGTCCGCCTTGGCCGCCCCGGCCACGAGGAAGACGATCCGCCGGGCCGAGCGGAGCTCGGGCATCGTCATCGTCACGCGATCGACCCACGGCTTCAGCCCCGCAGGGCCGCTCGTGGCGCGGCGGTCCTCGATCGCGAGCTGCGGCGAGCCCGGGAAGAGCGAGGCGACGTGGCCGTCCGGACCGAGCCCGAGGAGGAGTAGGTCGAGCTGGACACCCTCCAGAGCCTTGTCGTACTCGCCGGCGGCGTCGGCCGGCTCCAGCTCCCCGCGGATCCGGTGCACCGCCGCCGGCTGCTCCTCGAGACGGTCGAGCAGCGTCTCCTTTGCCAGGCGGTAGTTCGAGCGCTCGTCGTCGGGCGGAACGCAGCGCTCGTCGCCCCACCAGAGGTCGACCTTGCTCCAGTCGGGCTCGAGCGCGGCCGCGCGTTCGTACGCGTTGCCGGGGGTCGAGCCTCCGGTGAGCACGATCGAACCTTCCTGCTGCGCCTGCTCGGCGAGCAGCTCGCCGACGGCGGCGGCAGGATCGTGGACGACGTGGAGCTCAGGCTGCTGCGGCATCCGGCACCGGTACGAGCCCGCGGCTGAAGCCCGCGAGGAGGTAGACGCTCGCGAGTCCGGCCCACTCGCCGTAGGGCGCGAGCAGCTCGTCGCTCTCCTCGGCCTCGACCCAGCGCCCGCGCAACGCCGAGGCGAGCTTGACCAGACCGAGGTCCCGCGCAAGCCCGTACTCGTAGCGGCCGAGGCCCTCGAGGCAAATCACCCCGACCGACCACGGGCCGAGGCCGCGCTCGCGGTTGAGGCGCAGCGCGACGTTCGGGCTCGCGTGCGCCTTGAGGCCTTCCAGGTCGAGCGAACGGCAGAGGCGGACGAGCGCGGTCGCCCGGCGGGCGCCGAGCCCGAGCCGCGCGAGCTCCGCGGGTGAGAAGCGGCCGAGCTCTTTCGCCGTCGGCGCGGCGTGCAGGTCGCCGAGCGCGGGCGCAGCCTTCCGGACGATCCGGCGCTCGATCCGGCGCGCCTCGCTCGCCTGAATCAGTTGTCCCGCGACTGCGCGCAGCAGGGACTGGGCGACGCTTCCGGTTCGCATCGGCCGCAGCCCGCGCACGCGCCGCAGCGTCTCGCCGAGCATCGGGTCGTTCGCGAAGCGGCGCACGAACTCCGAGTGGTCGTCGTCCAGGCCGGTCGCGAACCGGACGTGCTCGACACCCGCGTGGCTGTCGGCCGCGACGACGATCGTGCCGTCGGCACGCTGCGCGGCCTGCACGCGCTCGAGCCGGTCGTCGACGCGTATCACCGCGCGGTATGTCCCGTCTACGACGACGCGGGTCGCATCCGACGCGAGGCGCCCGGAGAGCCGGAGCGAGTACGGCCCCTTCGGCTTCAGCTCAGCGCGGACGATCACCACCCGAGTCTAGGGATACGCTCCGCCGGTGCTGCGCCGGGTCGCATCGCGGGTGTCCATGCGGAGCCGCGAGCGGAAGCTCAGGCTCTTCCTCGAGCTGCTGGCGCCCGGGCCTGAGACCAGCGTGGTCGACGTCGGCGTGACCGACGCACCGTTCGGCGCGGGGTCGACGGACAACTTCTTCGAAGCGCTCTATCCGTGGCCCGAGCGAATCACCGCCGTCGGGCGAACCGAGCTCGATCGATTCGCCGCCGCCTTCCCTCGGGTGCGGGCCGTGCGCGGCGACGGCCGCTCGCTGCCGTTTGAAGACGGGCAGTTCGAGCTCGGCTTCTCGAACGCGGTCGTCGAGCACGTCGCCGGCGGGCGCGAAGGTCAGCGTGCGTTCGTGCGCGAGCTGTGCCGCGTCGCGCAGCGCGTGTTCGTGACGACGCCGAACCGCTGGTTCCCGTTGGAGGTGCACACCCTGCTGCCGTTCGTTCATTGGCTGCCCCCGGGCCCGCGCGCCCGGGTTCTCCGCTTCGAGGACGTGCTCGACCCGCTCGGTCCCAAGGAGTTCGCGGCGCTCTTTCCTTACAGCGTCCGTGTAATCAACACGGGCATGACGCTGATCGCGGTCGGACCGCAGTGACCTGGCGCCGCCCGGTCTGGGCGCTGGACGTCCTGATCGTCGGGCTCGCCGTGCACAACCTGGTGATGGCGCTGCTCTGGCGTGCCGGCGTGCGCGGCGCCGCGCTGACCGTCGTCTCCGCGTGGAAGGACGTGCTGCTGCTCGTCGCGCTCGCGCTCGTCCTGCCGCGTCTGCGTCGTCCGCTCACGCTCGTCGACTGGCTCGCGCTCGCGTTCGGCGCCTTCGTCGTGCTCTACGGCGTGCTGCCGCAGTCGTGGCTCGGCGGCGGCGCGACCCACAAGGGCGTGCTGTACGCCGCGCGCCACGATCTGCTCCCCGTCGGCGCGTACTTTGTCGGCCGCGGGCTCGACCTGACCGAGGGCGAGCGTACGCGGCTCTGTCGCACGGTGCTCGGCGTCGCGGCGTTCGTCGCCGTCTTCGGGCTGATCGACGTCTACGCGATCCCGCTCGCGTGGTGGCGCCCCGCCGGCGGCTGGTTCCGCGACCAGCTCGGGCTCGACTACTTCGGGCTCTCGCACCTGCCCGAGAACTTCGTCTACAACGCGGGCGGCGGCGTGGTCTTCCGGCGGCTCACGTCGACGTTCCTCTCGCCGCTCGCGACTTCGTACCTGCTCGTCGTCGCGCTGTTCTTCGTGCCACTTCGACGCCGCTGGGGCCCGCCGCTCGCACTGCTCCTGTTCGCGGCGCTGCTCTTGACGCACACGCGCTCGGCGCTCCTCGCGCTCGTCGTCGGGCTCGTCGTGCTCGCCGTCGTGCGGCGCTCGTGGCGGCCGCTCGCCTACGCGCTCGCCGCCGCTGCGATCGGGCTCGCCTTCGTGAAGAGCTACGACCACATCGGTCCGCGCACGCACTTCACGCGAGCCGAGCTGAAGCAGCAGGAGCGGCACGCGCGGAAGCACGCGCGCGTCTCGCACGATCCGACTGCGGCGAACGAGGCCTCAACACGCGAGCATCTTTCCGCGCTGCGCGACGGCGCGCGCACCGTCGTGCATCACCCGTGGGGCTTCGGCCTCGGGAACGCGGGCGTGACCGCCTCGCGCACACACGTGAAGGTGGAGGCGGGGGAGTCCACCTACACGGAGCTGGGCGTCGAGCTGGGGCTCCTGGGCGCGCTCCTCTTCGTCGCGTGGTCGTTGTCGCTCGCGCGCGTGACGCTCGTGCGCCGCCCGTGGCTCGGTGCGGCGTTGGTCGCGCTCCTCGTCCTCGGGCTGCAGACGGACGTGATCGGCGTGCCGTGGATTGCGGTCACGGTGTGGGCGCTCGCCGGTGACTCTGTGACAAGTTCGTAACTCTTCGTCCAGGACACTTGCGGCGAGCGCCGCCATTCGTACCGTTGATCGAGTGCGTATCTCCCTGGTCGAGCTGTCGCTGCTCGGGCTCGCGCTCCTCGTGGTCGCGACGGTCCTGCCTCGCTGCAGCGGGTCGTCGCGGGCGGTCGTGCGCGCGAGCTGGACGATGACGCCCGGGGTGCTCAACCCGGCGGTCACGCAGGCGACGATCGGCGTGACGATCTGCCGCCACGGCTGGACGAAGACCGTCCGGCCTCCTGTGAGCTACACGAACGACCTCAAGTTGCGGCAGCTCCTCCGCTACGGGCTGCACGGGCCTCCGGCGGCGTTCCAGGAGGACCACCTGATCAGCCTCGAGCTGGGTGGGAGTCCGACCGATCCGCGCAATCTCTGGCCGGAGCCGTATCCACGCGCGTCCGCGGTCGACCAAATCGAGAACGACCTCAACCACCGCGTGTGCGCGGGGTCGCTCACGCTCGCCGAGGCGCAGCGGCGAGAGTCGGCGCTCAAGCATGGCGACGGGTAGAGGCATGCTGCGTAACACGCGAGCGGGCTCGTGCCATCTCCTTCGTAGAGGCAGACAGTAGAGGCACACAATGGAGGTGGACGTGCACTGGACGACGCAATGAAGACCGACGCTGCGCTTCTCGCGGCGGCGAGGACCGAGGCTGCGCCGTTTCGTGAGCTGTACGACCGCTACGCCGCGGCGGTGCACGGATTCCACCTGCGGCGCACCCGCGACGAGCAGGTGGCGCTCGACCTGACGGCCGAGACGTTCGCCCAGGCGTGGCTCTCGCGCGGGCGCTTTCGCGACGAGTCCGGTGGCTCCGCGGGGCCCTGGTTGTTCGGGATCGCGCGGAATCTGCTCGCCCAGAGCGTGCGGAAGCGCCGGCTCGAGCTCGGCGCGTGTACGAAGCTCGGACTGCTCGATGGTCTCGACCGAGAGCCGTCGACCATCGAGCCTTCGAGCCTCTGGCTGGACGGGCTCGACGAGGCGCTGGCCGAGCTGCCGGAGGGTCAGCGCGGCGCGCTCGAGTTGCGCGTCGTCGACGACCTCGAGTACGACGACGTGGCGGCTCGGCTCGGCACCACACCAGCCGCGGCTCGCGTTCGCGTCACGCGCGGCCTCGGCCATCTGCGCCAACGGCTCGCCGGAAGCGAAAGGGAGGCAATCTGATGTCGGAGCTGTCGATCCGTCTCGACCGTCTCGGAGCTGCACTCGAAGCAGCGGTGGCCGCCGACCTGCGACGAGCGCGACGACCGCGCCGCAGGCTGGTCGTCGCCGCGCTCGCCGCGGCGATCGCGATCCCCACGGCGGGGTTCGCAGCCGACCGCCTGATCTCGAACCACGACGTCGCCCAGAGCCTCCCCGTCGGCATCTATGAGCTAGCCGGGATGACGCCGACCTGCACGACCGTGACGCAGAACGTCGAGTACCACTGCGTGGTCGATCGGGAGCCGTCGCATGCGAGCGGCGTCATGAAGGGCAGCGTGTACCAGACCGTCGACGCGAGCCACCACGTGAACGGCGGCTGCCGCGCCCTCAACACGGCCGCCACCGAGTGGGAGTGCTACATCGGGCAGGCGGCGGTCGACCAGAAGATCATCAGCGCCGATTTCCTCGGCGAGGAGGAGCTGACGCCCTCCATCGGCTGATTCCCCATCGGCTGATTCCGGTCACAGCGCGTCCGTCATCCGGTGCAGGAGCTCCGACAGCTTCTTGCGGTCGGCCTGCGAGAGCACGGCGACCGCCGGCGCAAAGGCCGCGTTTGCGCGCGCCTTCCGCTGTTCGAGCAGCTCCTTCCCTCGCGCGCTCAGCTCGATGTTCAGCGCGCGGCGATCGTGCGGATCGACAATGCGGTCGACAAGGCCGAGCTCGTGCAGCGCGTCGACGGCGCGGCTCGCCGTCGGGGCGCTGACGCCCATGCGTACCGCGAGGTCGCTCAACCTGCTCGGCCCGTAGTCACCGAGCTCCACGAGCGCGATCCGCTGCGTCGCCGTCATCGCGGGGCCATCGTCGGCGCCGCCGACGAGCCGCGTCAGGTTGCGTAGGAGGCGGGACAGGTCAAGGAGGATCTGGACCGTCTCGTCGTCGCGCTCGGTCACGGGCCGATCCTTCCAAAAAGCAATAGTTTCATTCTGTTGCTATTATGCCACCGATGCCGGACACCCCGCAACCCCGCCTCCGCCTCATCTTCGTCGCGCTGATGCTCGTCCTGCTGCTCGCGTCGCTCGACCAAACCATCGTCTCGACCGCGCTGCCGACGATCGTCGGCGACCTGGGCGGCCTCAACCATCTCTCCTGGGTCGTGACTGCCTACCTCTTGAGCGCGACGATCGCGACGCCGCTGTACGGGAAGCTCGGCGACCTCTACGGCCGCAAGCGAGTGCTCGAGATCGCGATCGTGATCTTCCTCGTCGGTTCCGCGCTGTGCGGGCTCGCCCAGAACATGCCCGAGCTGATCGGCTTCCGCGCGGTGCAGGGGCTCGGCGCCGGCGGCCTGATCGTCGTCACCCTGGCCGTCGTCGGCGACCTCGTGCCGCCGCGCGAGCGCGCGCGCTACCAGGGCTATTTCGGCGGCGTGTTCGGGGTCTCGACGGTCGTCGGGCCCCTGCTCGGCGGGTTCTTCGTCGACCAGCTCTCGTGGCGCTGGATCTTCTACGTCAACCTGCCGATCGGCATCGCCGCGCTCGCCGTGATCAGCGTCGCCTTCCACGCGCGCACCAGTAAGCAGCGGCACGACATCGACTGGCTCGGTGCCGCGCTGCTCGCGGTCCTGCTCTCGTCGGTCGTCCTCTTCACGAGCCTCGGCGGCACCACGTGGGCGTGGAGCTCGCCGCAGATCATCGGCCTGATCGTGCTGAGCGTGCTGGCGCTACCGGCGTACCTATACGTCGAGGCGCACGCGACGGAACCGATCATGCCGCTCTCGCTCTTCCGCAACCGAACGTTCACCGTCACCAGCGTCATCGGCTTCGTCGTCGGCTTTGCCCTCTTCGGCGGCATCGTCTACCTGCCGCTCTACCTCCAGGTGACGAAGGGCGCGAGCCCTACGCGCTCCGGCTTGCAGATGACGCCGCTGATGGTCGGTCTCCTGATCACGTCGATCGCGAGCGGACGGCTGATCTCGAAGTTCGGCCGCTATCGCGTCTTCCCGATCCTCGGAACGGCCGTGATCGCCGTCGCGATGGTGCTCATGTCGCGGCTCAACGTCGGCACGAGCCTCTGGATCGCGACGCTCGACTCGCTCGTCCTCGGGCTCGGGCTCGGGATGGTCATGCAGGTGCTGCTGCTCGCGGTGCAGAACTCGGTCGACCCGCGTGAGATGGGCGTCGCGACGAGCGGTTCGACGCTCTTCCGGCAGATCGGCGGCTCGATCGGCGTCGCGCTCTTCGGTGCGATCTTCGCGAGTCGCGTCCACACCGAGCTCGCGAACCGCCTGCCGCACAACGTGCCGGTCCCGAAGTCGGTTACGCCGGCGACGATCCGGCAGCTGCCGCCCAGCGCACACTCCGCGTTCCAGCAGGCGTTCGCCGTCGCGTTGCATCCCGTCTTCCTCACTGCCGCGGCGATCTCGCTGCTCGCCTTCGCCTTCACGTGGCTGCTCCGGGACGTTCCGCTGCGCGAGCGCGCGGCCTAGCAGGACTCGCCCGCGGACGGCCGAAGGGTCAAGGGCAAACCTGCAGCGACCGGAAGGGGGCAGCAATGCCACGCAAGGCCACCGAGGCCGCCGCGACCGAGAAGACGGCAGCCAAGAAGATCACGACGCGTCGCACGAAGAAGACGGAGGCGACCGAGCCGATCGTGCTCACCTGGGAGCACGTCGCGACGCATGCGTACTACATCTCCCTCGAGGCCGGGGGCGACCCGCTCGAGAACTGGTTGCGCGCCGAGCGCGAGCTCGTCGTCGCGTAGCCCACCCATTCCCTTGCTTGAGCGTAGGGCGGCGAGAGCCGCCCTACGCGTTTCCGCATCGCGTCCGCGACGAGGTTCTTAGGCGTTTCCGAGGGGTCCGGGAGCGCTGCCTGCGTGGCAGGCCGCGCTACGCTGAGGACGTGCGCTCCAGGGTGATCCTCCCGCTGGCCGCGCTCCTCGCAGCTTCGGCGTGGTGTGTGCTGTTGCTGGTGGTCCGCAAGCACGAGTTCGGCGCCGCGGGTTATCGCTACCTCGTCTGGAACCTGACGCTCGCGTGGATCCCGCTGCTCCTCGCCATCTTGCTCGTCGTCTCCTATGCCCGGCGCCGATCGCCACTCGAGCTCGTCGCGGTGGGCGGTCTGTGGCTGCTCTTCCTGCCGAACGCGCCGTACGTCCTCACGGACTTCATCCACCTCGGCGACGCGCACCGGCTGTACGACTCGCTGCTCGTCGGGTCGTTCGCGTTCACAGGCCTCGCACTCGGGTTCGCGTCGCTGCTGCTCGTGCAGCTCGTGGTCACGCGCGCGGGCGGCGCGCTCCTGGGTTGGGCGACCGCGCTCGTCGCGCTCTTCTCCGCGAGCGTGGGCATCTATCTCGGCCGGGTGCTGCGCCTGAACAGCTGGGACGCGCTGCAGCGCCCGTCCCATCTCTGGGACATCGCGCGCATGCGTCTCGCCGACCCGCTCGGCAACCGCTACTTGCTCGGATTCGTCGTTCTGTACTGCGGCTTTCTGACGCTGACATACGTCGGGTTCTACGGCTTCACCTCGCTCGTTGCGACGGTCCGGCGCGGCGACTAGGGTCAGGCCGAGCGTGGCAAAGCCCGTCGAACAGCTCGATTCGGTCGTGATCCGCTTCGCCGGTGACTCCGGCGACGGCATGCAGCTGACGGGCGGGCGCTTCACGTCGGAGACGGCGCTGTCGGGCAACGATCTGGCGACCTACCACGACTTCCCCGCGGAGATCCGCGCGCCGGCCGGATCGCTGCCGGGCGTGTCCGGCTTCCAGCTGCATTTCGCGGATCACGACATCCTGACGCCCGGTGACCGCCCCGACGTGCTCGTCGCGATGAACCCTGCGGCGCTGAAGACGAACCTCGCCGACCTGCCGAAGGGCGGCACGCTGATCGTCGACACCGACGCCTTCACTGAGCGCAACCTGAAGAAGGCGGGCTACGACTCGAACCCGATCGACGACGGCTCCCTCGCCGATTTCCAGCTCCACGCGGTGCAGCTGACGTCCATGACCGTCGGCGCGCTGAAGGACATCGAGGGCGTGACCGCGCGCGAGGCCGAGCGCGCGAAGAACATGTTCGCGCTCGGGCTGATGTCGTGGCTCTACGGCCGCTCGACCGACACGACGATCAAGTACCTGAACACGAAGTTCGCGAAGCGGCCGGAGATCGCCGCCGCGAACGTGAAGGCGTTCAACACCGGCTACGCGTTCGGCGAGACGTCCGAGGGATTCGCGGTGCAGTACGAGGTGAAGGCGGCGCCGCTTCCGCCCGGCCTGTACCGGCAGATCACGGGGAATACCGCGCTCTCGTGGGGTCTGATCGCCGCGGCGAAGCTTTCCGGGCTCGACCTGTTCCTCGGCGCCTATCCGATCACGCCGGCGTCGTCGATCCTCGAGGAGCTCGCGAAGCACAAGGCGTTCGGCGTGCGCACGTTCCAGGCCGAGGACGAGATTGCGGCCGTCGGCGCGGCACTCGGAGCATCGTTCGGGGGCGCGCTCGGCGTCACGACATCTGCGGGTCCCGGCGTCGTGCTCAAGTCCGAGACGGTCGGCCTCGGCGTGACGCTCGAGCTGCCGCTGCTGATCGTCGACGTGCAGCGGGCGGGCCCGTCGACCGGCATGCCGACGAAGCCGGAGCAGAGCGATCTCCTGATGGTGCTGTTCGGCCGCAACTCGGAATCGCCGGTGCCGGTGATCGCGTGCGCGACGCCCGGTGACTGCTTCTATGCGGCGATCGAGGCGGTGCGCGTCGCGGTCACCTACCGCACGCCGGTGTACCTGCTCTCAGACGCGTACCTCGCGAACGGCGCCGAGCCGTGGCTCGTGCCGAACATCGACGAGCTGCCGAAGATCGACGTCGAGTTCGCGCAAGCGAATGGCGAGACGTTCCAGCCGTACGCGCGCGATCCGGAGACGCTCGCGCGGCCATGGGCGATCCCGGGAACGCCGGGCCTCGAGCATCGCATCGGCGGCCTCGAGAAGGCGAACATCACGGGCGCGATCTCCTACGACCCCGACAACCACGATCTGATGACGCAGCTGCGCGCGCAGAAGGTCGCGGGCATCAAGGTGCCGGATCTCGAGGTCGACCACCAGGAGGGCGCGGACGTGCTGGTGCTCTCGTGGGGCGGCACGTACGGCCCGGTGCATGCGGGCGTGCGCCGAGCGCGCGCCGACGGCGGTCGCGTGGCGCACGCGCACCTGCGCTGGCTGAACCCGTTCCCGGCGAACCTCGGCGATGTGTTGAAGAGCTACGACAGAGTCTTGATCCCGGAGATGAACATGGGCCAGCTCCTGCAACTCGTGCGCGCCAGGTATCTCGTCGATGCGGTCGGCTACAACCGCGTCACCGGCAAGCCGTTCAAGGCGGGGGAGATCCACGACGCGGTGGAGGCGCTGCTGTGAGCTTCTCGTTCAAGGCGACGCCGAAGGGCACTGTATTCATCGAGCGCGCCGGCGAGCGTGTGAAGACCCTGCGCGCCGAGCGTGCGCGTCGCTTCCTCGCGATGGCGCATTCGACCGACCGCGTCGGTCAACAGCAACTGATGCGGCGCACGTTGGAGGACTCGAAGTGACCGCCGTTCTTGCGGAACATGGTTCGGTCTTTGATCCAGGTTCGAGAGTTTCGTACCGGAGCGCCGCGTGACGAGCGAGCTCAAGCTCACCGCGAAAGACTTCAAATCGGACCAGGAGGTCCGCTGGTGCCCGGGCTGCGGCGACTACGCGATCCTCGCGGCCGTGCAGAGCTTCATGCCGTCGCTGGGTCTGGAGCGCGAGAAGATCGTGTTCGTGTCGGGCATCGGCTGCGCGGCGCGGTTCCCGTACTACATGCAGACGTATGGCCTGCACTCGATCCACGGCCGCGCGCCGGCGATCGCGACGGGCCTCGCGGTGTCGCGCCCCGATCTGTCGGTGTGGGTCGTGAGCGGGGACGGCGACGCGCTTTCGATCGGCGGCAACCATCTCATCCACGCGCTGCGCCGCAACGTGAACATCAAGATCCTGATGCTGAACAACCAGATCTACGGGCTGACGAAAGGCCAGTACTCGCCGACGAGCGAGCAGGGCAAGGTCACGGGCTCGACGCCGATGGGCAGCGTCGACTATCCCTTCAATCCGCTGAGTGTCGCGCTGGGCGCGGAAGCAACCTTCGTCGCGCGCGCAATCGACACGGACAAGCCCGGCCTGACGGACGTGCTGCGCCGAGCCGCAGAACACAAGGGCGCCGCGTTCGTCGAGATCTACCAGAACTGCAATATCTATAACGACGGCGCGTTCGACTTCGTCCGTGACGAGAAGGAGAACAGGCTGTACTTGAAGCACGGCGAACCAACCGGCGACACGGGCATCACGCACGACGAGACCGACTTCGCCACCGCGTTCGCACTCTCGCGCGTCACCCATGCGTCACATGGAGTCGTCCCGGTAGGCGTGTTCAGAGACGTGCACCGCGACAGCTACGACGAGCTCGTCTCAGCGCAGCTGGCGAACGCCAAGGGCGACGGGGATTTGCAGGCGCTCGTGGGCTCCGGCGACACCTGGTCGATCCGCTAGATCCACGTCTCACCCCGACATCTGGCGATTGAAAGCAGTCGCCGTCGCCCGAGCGAGTTCAGAGGTCGAGTCACGAGCTCCCAGGCGAGAAGTGCCTGTCTACGCGGCGAGCGACTTGCTCGCCTGCCGCTCGCGCGGGATTCGCACGACCTTCCACGCCAAGCCGATCTTCTCGAGGCCGGTGATCACCCAGCCGCCAGGATCCAGCGCAGCTTCGAACCGGCGCATGCCGTGGAAGGCGCTCGTCGGGAACGCGTGGTGGTTGTTGTGCCAGCTCTCGCCGAACGAGATCAGGCTCAGCAGCCACACGTTGCGGCTCTCGTCTGTCGTCTTGAAGTGCCTGCGGCCCCAAAAGTGGCAGATGCTGTTGATCGAGAACGTGACGTGGTGGAGCAGGAAGATCCGGATCGCGCCGCCCCACAGCAGCGCCGTGACTGCACCCTGCCACGTGCCGGCGATCGCGTAGCCGATCGCAGCCGGGATAACCAATGAGACGAGGAGCCAGAGCCAGAAGAGCTTGTTGATCGTCTTCATGCCGCGCTCGGCGATCAGATCCGGGACGTACTTCGGAATATCGGCACGACCTTCGTGCACGAACAGCCACCCGACATGCGCGTGGAAGAGGTTCTTCAGCGCGGCGAAGAAGCCGTTGCCGCCGCCGACGTGCGGGCTGTGCGGATCGCCCTCGACATCCGAGAACTGATGGTGCTTGCGATGGTCGGCGACCCACGCCAGCACCGGGCCTTCGACGGCCATCGAGCCGAGCACCGCGAACACCCACCGCACCCACTGCTTCGTCTGGAACGCGCGATGCGTGAACAGCCGGTGATAGCCGACCGTGACGCCGACACCCGTCAGCACGTAGCCGACGGCGAGCAGCAGCAGGTCGGTCCACCCGACCCACGTGTTCCAAAGCAGGCCGACCGCGATCAGCAGGCCGACGAACGGAAGGGTCACGCCGAGGAGGTTTGCGACCTTGTGGGCAGGACTCACGAGGGAGACGGTAGCGTGCCTGACGGAAGTGGGGGGCGTCATCTACCAGATCTACCCGCGCTCGTTCGCGGACTCGAACGGCGACGGGGTCGGCGACCTCCCGGGAATCAGCGCGCACCTCGACCATCTCGACTGGCTCGGCGTCGATGCGATCTGGTCGAGCCCCACCTTTCCCAGCCCCAACGCCGACTGGGGCTACGACGTCGCCGACTACGGGGGCGTCCATCCCGACCTCGGCACGCTCGACGACCTCGATCGCCTGATCGCGCAGGCTCGCGGGAAGGACATCGAGCTCTGGCTCGACCTCGTCCCGAACCACACCTCGAACCAACACGCGTGGTTCCAGGAGCATCCGGAGTACTACGTCTGGGCGAAGGGTCTGCCCAACGACTGGAAGTCGGTCTTCACCAAGCGCTCAGCCTGGCGGCTCGACGAGCGGTTCGATCGACGCTACCTGCACCAGTTCACGCCCGAGCAGCCCGACCTCGACTGGTGGGCCGACGGCGTGCGCGACGAGTTCGACCGCATCCTCCGCTTCTGGTTCGACCGCGGCATCCGCGGCTTCCGCATCGACGTCGCGCACGCGCTGATCAAGGACAAGCTCCTGCGCGACGGCGTGCAGTACCTGCGCGAGCGGCCGGAGGTGCACGAGATCTACGCGCGCTGGCAGGAGATTGCCGCCGAGTACGACCCGAAGCCGACGCTGATGGGCGAGACCTACGTCACGCTCGACAAGCTGACCGCCTACTACCAGCACCTCGATCTCGCGCAGAACTTCGACTTCTGCGGCGCCGACTTCACTCTCGACGAACTGCGACCGATCGTCGAGCGCACGCTGCGCGAGATACCCGGGAACCGCGAGCCGATCTGGTTCGGCTCGAACCACGACCACTCCCGCATGGCGACGCGGTGGGGGAAGGGCGACGAGCGCCGGATCCGCGCGGCCCTCTTCCTCGTCCTCACGCTGCCCGGCTGGGGGATTCTCTATCAGGGGGACGAGCTCGGGCTGGAGGACGGCAAGGTGCCGCGGAACCGCATCGCCGACCCCGCCAAGCCTCCGCGCGATCCCGAGCGCACGCCGCTTCCCTGGACCCGCAGCGGCGCAGAGTGGCGCGACCCGTGGCTGCCGTTGACGGACACGTCCCGAAACGTCGCTGACCAAATGGCTGACCCGGACTCGACGCTCCACTACACGCGGCGACTCGTCGAGCGGCGCAAGGACTTCGCCGACGAGAGCTACGAGACGCTGCCGAGCGTGGCTGGCGTCTGGGCCTATCGCCGGGGGCTACACACCTGTGTGTTGAACATGACCGACCAGCCGCGCGAGCACGAAGGCACGGCGCTCGCGCCGTGGGAAGCCGCGATCCTCCAGACCGTCTAAAGCGAGACCGAGCCGTCGTCGCGCACGGTCCAGTGCGGGTTGTGCGCGACCTCCCACGCATGGCCTTCGGTGTCGACGAACGCACCCGAGTAGCCGCCCCAGAACGTCTCGCCGCCGTCGCGCGTGACGCGGCCGCCGGCCGCGCGGACCTCGTCGAGCACCGCATCGACCTCGGCCGGCGACCGCGTGTTGTACGCGAGCGTGATCCCGCCCCAGCCGCCGCGGTCCTCGACCGCTGTGTCCTCCGCAAGCCGCTCGCGGCTCCACAGCGAAACGATCATTCCGCCTGCCTGGAAGAAGACGACGTCGTCGTCCGCGCCCGCTCCGGTCGTCCAGCCGAGCGCCTCGTAGAACGCACGCGCGCGACCGAGGTTCTCCGCGCCGAGCGTGATGAGACTGACGCGCTGCTCCACGGAGCGAGTCTAGATCGTTGATCGGTAATTCGAGTGCGCGGGTGCGCCAGTTGCCGATCAACCATCTACGCTGCCGCATGGCCTTCCGCGCACTCGACCCCGAAACGCTCGACTGGATCACACGCCCGCACGAGCCCGGCGAACCGGCGCGGCACGTCGCCGAGCTGAGCGAGACCGCGCGGTTTGCGCACACCCGGGCGAACCTCTGGCGTTACGAACCCGGGGCGAAGGGCCGGCGCCACCGGCATCCGATCCAGGAGGAGACCTTCGTCCCGCTCACCGGAACGCTCACGATGTACCTCGGCGAGCCGCCCGAGCGGCGCGACATCCCGGTCGGCGGCCTGATCCACGTCGAAGCGGGCACGCCGTTGCAGACCGTCAACTACGGCGACGAGGATCTGCTCGTCTACGTCTACGGCACGCCGGCGGAAGACGAGCACGCCGAGCTGCTGGACTCGGCGGTCTAGAAGCCCGTGGATCCTCTCGAGACATTCGAGGCGCTCTTCCACCGCGTCTGCGACGAGCGCGATCCCGACGGCGCGACGGCGCTGTGGGCCGACGACGACGACGTCACGTTGTTCGGCTCCGAGCGGACCGACACGGCGCGCGGTCCCGCAGAGATCCGCGAGCACATGGACGCGATCGCGAACGCGGGCGCGACGATCCGCTTCGTATGGAACGAGCGACACGCTCACGTCGAGGGCGAGGTCGCGTGGGTGACTGCGGCGGGCACGCTGACCATCGACGACCGTGCATCGCCGTATCAAGCCGCCTGCGTACTCGTTCGCCGCGACGGCACATGGCGCCTGCACACGTTTAGCGGCTCAGAACCCAGGTAGCTACCGAGGCGGGTGGCCGTACTCGCGCATCAGCTGGTCGAACCGCTCCCACTCGAGCGACCACGTGCGCTTCGCCTTGCCGGGCTTCCAGTCGATCGAGCCGCGGCTCACCTTCAAAACGCCCAGCCGCTCGCCGTCCTCCTCGACGACGATCTTCACGTCGACGTTCCCGACGGGCAGCTCGTGATCGATCCTCAGACCGACGGAATGTGCCATCGGCTGAGTCTAGTCTCGGTGCCGTGCTCTCACTGACCGTCAGGCGCGGGATGCATGCAACGCCCGATCGTCTCTACCGCGCGTTGACCGAAGAATGGGGCGCGTGGTTCGCGCGGCCGGAGTCGGTCGTGATGGAGCCCGTCGTCGGCAAACCGTTCTACTTCGACGTCGAGGTCGAAGGCGACCGCTTCCCGCACTACGGTCGATTCCTCGACCTGAAGCCCGTGCACTACGTCGTATTGACGTGGGTGACAGGGCCGATGGGAACGAAGGGCGCGGAGACCGTCGTCACGTTCGACATGCATCTCGACAATGCTGAGACGCTGCTCACGCTAACGCACGCCGGCTTTGCCGACGAGGAGTCGCGCGAACGGCACGCGGAATCCTGGCCGCACGTTCTCGACCGGCTGGACGAGAAGACCCGTTAGGCGACAGCGGCGCGAAGACGAGACACGAGCGCGAGCGACGGAGCGTTGTCGGCGCGGACTTCAGCGCGGAAGCGCGTGATCCCAGCGGCGCGCGCATCCTCGGCGAGGCGGTCGACGAGCACGGTGCCGACGCCCTTGCCCTGCCACTCATCGGCGACGGCAAACGCGACCTCCGCCGTGTCGCCGTCACGCGCGAGGCGCGCGATCCCGACCGCTTCGCCGCCGACGATCGCCACCAGCACGTGGTGATTCGCGTCGACGCGCGCGAGCTCCGCGAGCTCTCCGGGGAGGAACACGTTCTTCGCCCCGCCGAATCGGAGCTGGCGCGACCGCGGCCCGAGCCGGTCGAACACCGCTCGGACGGCTTCGGTCTCGCCGCTCCGGAGCGGCCGAACCGTGATCCCCCGGATCACTTCCGTCTTCATGCGTCGAGATTGCCTGCGGGCCATGGCCCGCCGCCTCGCCGCTTCGGGCCATCTTGGAGAGATGGCCCGTGCGGGCCACTACGCTTCTCCTACATGGAGCAGGACATCCGCTTCGTCGACTTCGAGGGCCGCAGGCTCGCATACTCGGTTCACGGGGAAGGCCCGCCGATGGTGATCGGGCCGCGCTGGGTCTCGCACCTCGAGGAGGAGTGGGCCGACCCGAGCCAGCTCGCGTTCTACGCCGAGGTCGCACGGACACATCGCGTCGTGCGCTTCGACCGCATCGGGTGTGGCCTGTCGTCGCGCGAGCTCGAGCCACCGCCGACGATCGAGTCGGAGAGCCGCCAGCTCGAGGCCGTGATCGACGCGGTCGGCGGATCGGCCGTCGTGTTCGCGTCGTCGTGCTGCTGCGTCTCGGCCTCACTGCTCGCCGTGCGCCGGCCCGAAGCGGTCGAGAAGCTCGTCTACTTCGGCGGCTATGCCACGCGCAACGACATTCCCGAGGTGACGCGGGCGTCCCTGATCCAGTTCATCGCGCTGAACTGGAAGCTCGGAGCGCAGATGCTCGCCGGGCTGTTCGACCCGCACGCGAGCGGAGACGAGATCGCGACGTACACGCACGCGCAGCGTGCGGCCGCGACCGCCGAGGCCGCGTCCTTGTTTCTCCAGCTCGACCTGACCGCCGACGCCCGCGCCGTGCTCCCGAAGGTGCCGGTGCCGGCGCTCGTCCTGCACCGCCGCGGCGACCGCACGGTCCCGATCGGTCGCGGGCGCGAGCTCGCCGAGCTGCTCCCGAACGCACGCTTCGTGCCGTTGAACGGCGATTCGCACCTGCCGTGGAAGGACGACCAGCGCGACCTCTTCCGCGCACTCGCCGGGTTCCTCCACGGTGAGTCGACGCTCGAGCTGAACGGTGCCTCGCCTCTCACCTCGCGCGAAACGGAGGTGCTCCGCCTCGTCTCGACCGGCATGAGCAACCGCGAGATCGCATCGACGCTCGTGCTCAGCGAGCACACGGTGCACCGCCACGTTGCGAACATCCTGCGCAAGCTGTCGCAGTCGACGCGTACCTCCGCCGCAACGCACGCGGCGCGCGTCGGGCTCATCTGAGGACGAGGTACGCGAGGCGGGACCGGCGGCGCCGCAGAGCCGCCGACCCTACCTTCGCGTGAGGCGAGTCCCCGGCTTCCGCATTGCCGGGCTCGACCAGTGACCTGACTCTCGCCGATGCACACGTGGTCGCGCGGGGGAATTGCGTATGAATCGAGTGAGACGGCCGCGGGCGGCGACGCGCTCACGCCACGAACCTCGTCCTTCCTGCAGAAACCGGCCCGCCCGCCGCCGGCTCAGTCCTCGTCGTCGCCGTCTTCGTCGTCGCCCTCGAGCACGATTCGCTCGGGGCGGAGCATCGGCAGCTCCGACTTGACGTAGGACGTAACGGCCTTGTCGATGCCGATGTCCTTGCCGGCCTGCTCGGAGAGGAACCAGCGGTGCTCGAGCACCTGGTGGAAGAGCTCCGCCGCGGGGAGCATCGCCCACATCGTCTCGGGGACCGCGGCGACCGTCGGCTCGAACACCTCGTCGCGCCAGCGCGAGGCGGCGACGGACTCGGACACCGGGCGCTTCTCCTCCCGCTCGAGCGACTCCCGGAAGCGCGCGATGTCGTTCAGCATGCGACGAGCCTGGTTCTCCTGTGCGTCGAGACCCGTGAGCCGCAGCAGACGGTGGCGATGGTGCCCGGGCTCGACGACGTGCGGCTCGAGGTGCAGACGGTAGCCGTCGGGCATTGCGTCGAGCCTCACTTCTTCGACGTCGAAGCCGAGCTGGTTCAGGCGCCGGAGCCGCTCGTCCAGCTTGAAGCGCTCATCCGCGCCGAATGTCTCCTCACGCGTCAGCTCGTGCCACAGCGACTGGTAGCGCTCCACGATCTCGTCGCCCACCTCCTCGGGATCGAGGTCGGCGGGCAGTCCGATTTCCGCGTCGATGTCGAGGAGTTCGCCGATGATGTTCGTCTGGGCGATATCGAGGTCGTAGGTGCGCTGCCCGTCGCTGAGCTGCGGGTGCATCTCCCCGGTCTCGGCGTCGACGAGGTACGCGGAGAGCGCACCCGCGTCGCGCCGGAAGAGCGCGTTCGAGAGCGAGCAGTCGCCCCAGAAGAACCCGCGCAGATGGAGGCGCGTCAGCAGCTCGGCGAGACCGTTCAGCAGATGCGTGCGCAGGTCGGGGATCGCGGCGCCCGCGAACAGCGCGCGATAAGGGAGGGAGTATTCGAGGTGGCGCGTGATCAGCACCGCGTCGAGCTCGTCGGCGCGATCCGTGACGATTCCGGCCGCCTCGACGACCGGCAAGCCCTGGCCCTCGAGCCGCCGCAGCAGCGTCCACTCGCGCCGCGCCGGCCGCTCTGGCAGCTCCTTGAGGGCGTAGAGCGCGCCGTCGTACTCGACGAAGCGCACGACGTGGCGGCTGATGCCGCGAATCACGTTCACGAGCCGAGGCGTCACCCACTCCTCGAGCGGCTCGTCCCACGGGAGGTCGAGGAAGCTCGGGTGACCGGTGCGCGCGGTGAGCGTGAACTCGGTCGCGGCCATCAGGGTCTCAGCGTCGACTCGTCGAACGCGGCGACCCCGCCCGGGCTGGCAAGGATCGTGTTGTCCTTGACCTTCGCCTGAGCGAAGAAGTGGGCCTCGATCGCCACGCCCGCACGGCTTGCGTCCCCGCTCGGGTCGGTGCGCGTTCCCGCGACGGTGTTGTGCTCGATCTCGCACTCCGAGTGGTCGAGGCAGATGATCCCGACCCCGAGTGCGCCGAGCACGTCGTTGTGGCGGATCGCGCCCATCGACATCTCGCCCATCGTGATCCCGCGCAGCGTCGTCGCGCCGATCCGGTTGTGCGTCAGGTCGACCATGGTCATGTGCGTGACGATGCCCTCGCGGACGCCGACGATCGTGCAGCCGTTCACCATCGACATCTCCTTGTCCATCGAGAACGAGATGTCGATCCCCTGCACCCACGGGCCTGACGGCGAGGCGATCTTGCAGTCGTCGATCATCACTGAACTGCGGCGGACGTGGATCCCGTCCATCGAAACGCCGAGCACGTGCACGCCCTCGAGCATCACGTGATGCGAGTCGAGGACGTCGATCCCGTTCTCGCCGCCGACGACGGTGACGTTCTTCAGCGTCACGTGATCCGCGCGGATGAGGATGCCGCCCTTCACGACGCCGCCGACGAGCGTCTGCGCATGCCTGATCACGATCGGGCCCTGGATCGTCCCGTGGAGGTGCACGGTGGGAGGAAGCACCGCATAGGCGGCGCCGAGGCCGCCGAGCACGACCACGGCGACCGCCGCTGCGGTCAACGCCCCCGCGCGGCCGAGCTCGCCGCCCGCTTCGCCGTACTCGAGGCGCAGCCGCGGGAAGAGCGCGTGGGCGAACAGCTGCGCGCTCACCCAGGCGATCGCGTAGAGCGCAAGCGCCCAGCGGAGCGGCGCCATCAGGCCGAGCCAGCGCATCGCGCCGTAGACGAGCGCGAGCTCGAAGGCGCCGAGCGGGAATGCGACCCAGCCCGGTTGATAGGCGAGCAGGCGGTGGTAGACCGCGAGGTCCAGCAACAGGCCGATGCCGAGCATGAGCGCGACGAGCTCGATCGCCCACCAGCGCTGCAACGAGAGCGCGACGACAAGTGCCGGGAGGCTCGACACGACGCGCGACTGGATGCGACCGATCAACGTGTACGACACACGCGTCTCCTGAATGCGCGCGCCGCGTACTTGGCGCCCGCGATCGTGTCCGCAGCCGGGAACGCCCACTGACCAGCCACGCCGGCGATCGACAGCGTCCGCGTGTCGTCCGTCAGGGCCGCGACGGTCGAGTCGGGCGCGAGCGCGATCCAGCGGCCGTGCGCGGCGAGGTCGTGCTCGGCGACGAGGTCGGCGAGCAGCGGGTCGTGCCAGAAGCCCCTCCGGAAGCCCGTCGCGGAGATGACTTGGAAACCCTCCAGCCCGGTTCCATTGGAACCAGGCTCGGGTGTGACTGTGCGAAAACGCTCTGACTGCATCGGTCGATCCCATTCCCGGCCGGGCGGATACGACGGCGCGTTCAGCTCGCGCAACCTCGCTGCGCGCTGCTCGTCCGTCGCTGCCTGGAACGCCGCGAGGCCGCGCTTCGAGAACAGCGGGCGCGGTACGTTCAGGGGTCGGCGGACGGGCTCCCGGCGGCGGATCGACACGACTTCCGCGCCGGTGGCGAGCGCGTTCAGCCACTCGGTCGCCGCAGCCATTCCCGCTCCGACGACGGCGACCTTGGACGTGTACTCGTGCGGCTCGTAGGCGTGCACCACCGCGCCGTACTCGGCCGGCTTCGCCAAGCCGGGGTGGCCGGTCGCGAGCAGCACGTGCGCGAACGGCCCTTGGCCGTCGAGCTCGAAGCCGCCGGCCACCGCACGCACGCGCTGGATGCGCCGCTCGACGAAGCTCCGCTCCCAGCCGCTGCGCGCGCGTAGCTCGCCTGCGTGCGAGAGGAAGTCGTCGACACTCGGGTGGTAGCGGTTCGTCAACGTGCGCACGAGCGGTGCCGGCGAGGCGTGGCGCACCGCCTCGCGCACGGCGAGCCCGGGGAAGGACGCCGGGGCGAGGTGCCCGTCGCTCTCCGAGCGCATCCGCTGCTGGCGGATCGACGACGCACGCGTCCGCCACACCTCCGTCGGGTCGGCGTGCGTCCCGAAGACGGCGATCTCCTCCGGCTCGACGCCGCCGTGACGCAACGTCGCGTACGTGGCGAGTGCCGCGAGCCCGCTACCGACGATCGCGCAGCGCATGATGCAACCGAAGGTACATGGCCTGCGAAATCGGGCGCTGCGCGAGGTTCACTTCACAGAGCCTGCAAGCAGGCCCTGCACGAAGTAGCGCTGGAACGCGAAGAAGACGCCGAGCGGGACAATCATGGACATGAACGACGCCGGCGCGATGATGTCGATGTTCGAGCCGAACTGTCGGAGCTGCGTGAAGATGTCGACCGTGATCGGCGTCGTGGTGCGCGCCATCACGAGTGCGACGAGCAGGTCGTTCCACGTCCAGAGGAACTGGAAGATCGCCAGCGAGGCGATCGCCGGCAGGCCGAGCGGCAGGATGAGCCGCAGGAAGATCCGGATCTCGGACGCGCCGTCGATCCGCGCCGATTCGAGGATGTCCTTCGGAATCCCGATGAAGAAGTTCCGCAGCAGGAAGATCGCGAACGGTAGGCCGAACGCGGTGTGGAAGATGATCAGGCCGAGGATCGTGTCGTACAGGTGGAAGACGTTGTAGAGGTGGAACACCGGGATCAGCGCCATTTGCAGCGGCACGACGAGCAGCGCGATCACGAACACGAACAGCCAGTCGCGGCCGGGGAAGTCGACCCACGCGAAGGCGTAGCCCGCGAGCGCGGCGATGATGATCGGCAGGAACGTGCCGCCGATTGCGATCTCCGCGGTCGTTCGCAGCGAGGTCGGGATGTCGGTGTTGTTCCAGACGTTCGAGTAGTTCGCCCACGTCGCGAGGTGCGGATGCGAGAAGACCCTCCACCAGCCGTTCGTGATGTAGTCGGTCGGCGAGAGCAGCGACGTCAGGAAGAGGCCGAGCGTCGGCATGATCCAGAGCAGGGCCACGAACGCGAGGAAGAGGTGCACCGGCAGTCTTGCCGCGGCGCGGCTGATGCGCGCGGCGACGCGCTCGTTCGGGTCGGCGACGACGACGGGCGCGGCCCCCGCTCCGGCTTCGGCTTCGTAAGTCGCCATGGCTAGACCTCCCTCCGGAAGCGGCGCACGTTGAGAAGCAGCACCGGGACGACGAGCAGGAACAGGAAGACGGCGATCGCGGATCCAACGCCGAAGTCGTTGACGCCGCCGAAGCTCTGTCGCCACATCTGCACGGCGATCACCGCGGCGTCCGACTGGGTCGAGCCCGGCGCGATCGAGATGATGATGTCGAAGACCTTGAGCACGTTGATGAGCATCGTGATGAACACGACGGAGAGCACCGGGGCGAGCATCGGAACGGTGATGCGACGGAAGACTTGCAACTCGCTCGCGCCGTCCGTGCGCGCGGCCTCCAGCACCTCGCGTGAGATCGCAGCGAGGCCCGCGCCGATCACGACCATCGCGAAGCCGGCCCACACCCAGATGTACGCGATGATCACCGCCGGCGTGATCAGCTGTGGCCCGAGCCAGGAGATGCCGCCGAACGGCGCGGCGAACGTCGACGACGCGATGCCCGTCTTGTAGCCCGCGCCGGAGACGTTGTCGAACGTGAACGAGCCGTCGTCGCTCGTCGTCGCGCCTTGAACCTTCTTCCCGCTGGCGTCGAGCAGGTTGACCTGGACGCCGGGGATCCCGAGCTCGCCCTGCTCCACCTTCCCCGGAACGCCTCCACCCGGCTTGAAGTCGCGCCAGACGACGCCTGTGACCGCGCCCGGCTTCGGCTTCGGGACCACCGCCTGCTTCGCGGACGACGACAGGTCGGTCGGCGGAATGGCCGTCAATCCCATCAGTGCGGTGCCGCCCGCGGCGATCGACTTGTGCAGAACGTAGCCCGTCTTGGGCGAACCGGTCAGCGCAGAAGTCGATGGCGCGGCGCTCGAGAGCGCGCCCGGTGTCGAGAACCAGCCCTTCACGGCCCCGACGCCGGCGTTGACCGCGCCCTGGCTCGGGTCCTTGATGTACATCAGGTGCCAGATCACGCCGGTCGCGAACAGCGAGATCGCCATCGGCATGAAGACCACCGTCTTGAACGCGACCGCCCAGCGGATGCGCTCGGTGAGCACGGCGAACACGAGGCCGATCGCCGTCACCGTCGCCGGCACGACCGCGATCCAGATTGCGCTGTTCTTGATCGCGGTGACGAGGATGTTCGTCGTGAACAGCGACTTGTAGTTGTCGATGCCGGCGAACTGGCCGCTCGGCAGGAAGCCTTCGTGCGCGTCCTTGCCGTAGAGGCTGCGGACGATCGTGTAGATCGTCGGATAGACGACCATCACGAGCAGCAGGACGCCAGCGGGGGCGAGGAAGCCGAGCGCGACGGCGTGACGCCGCAGGTACGCACCCGGCCCCCCCGACGGTGGAGCCGCCACCAGGGGCGGCTCCACCGCAATGCCTCCGCTGCTTCCGCTCACTTCCCTGCTTTGTACGCCTTCGCAGCTGCGCTTTCGAGCTGCTTGGCGATCCCCTTCGCATTGCCCGGGTTCTTCAGGAAGTCCTGGAACAGCTTGAACTCACCCTGGCCGACGGTGCCGCCGAACGAGGCCGGCTGGAGGTCGGACAGGTCGAACCGGAACACCTTCGCCTTCCCGACCGCGACCGCGGTCGCGCGGGTGATCGGGTCCGGATACGCACTTGCCGCGACGGTCTTTGCCGGCGCGGTGTAGCCGCCCCGCTTCGCCCAGATCGTCTGTGCGGTCCCTGTCGCCAGGTACTGCACGAGCGCACGGATCGCTGGCGTGTCCTTGAACGCCATCAGCATGTCGCCGCCGCCCTCGACGTAGTTCTGCGTGCTGCCGATCGAGGGGAACGCGAACACGTTGTATCCGCTGACCGGCTTGAGCGGGTTCTTCGACGCGACGACTCCGGGGACGAAGTCGCCCTCGGCGATCATCGCCGCCTTCGGGCTGTCGGAGAACACGTTCGACACCGACGTCGGGAAGTCGGTCTGCAACGCACCCGACGTCCCGCCGGCCACGTAGCGGCCCTTGAGGATCGAGCCCATCGTCTGCAGGGTCTTGATCACCGACGCGTCGGTCCACTTGATCTTGTGCTTGGAGAGCGCGTCGTACTTCGCCGCCCCGGCCTGCCGCAGATAGATGTTCTCGAACAGGTCGGTGAGCGTCCATCCGTCCGCGCCCCCGACGGAGAGCGGAGCGGTGCCCGACGCCTTGATCGTCGCCAGGGCCTTGACGAACTGCGGCCATGTCCCAACGCGCTTCACGCCCGCGTTCTTGAACGACGCGACGTTGTACCAGACGGTCGACTTGTTGGCGCCCTTGATCAGGAAGCCGTACACATGACCGCCGCTCACGCCGAGCTTGGCGATGTCCGCCGGGTACTGGCTCGCGAGTGTGCTCTTCACGTAGTCGAGGTTCTTCAGCGCGCCCTTCTTCTGGAAGTCGCTGACGAGGCCCGGCTGCGATACGGACGCCAGGTCGGGCGGGTTGCCACCGGCAACGGCCGTCGACAGGACCGTCGGCGTGTCGTTGCCCGTCGGCTTGTAGGTCACCTTGACGTCGGGGTTCGCCTTCTTGAACCCGTCGAGCACGGCGTTGAACGACTTCTCTTCGTCGCCGGTCCAAACGCCCACGATCTGGACGTCACCCGAGACCCCCCGCTTTGCGCTCTTGGCGCTGGCGAGAGCGGTCACGGCGGCGAGCGACAGAACGCCCGCAAGTACCGCCAACCACAACACTCTCTGCTTCCTCACGCTTCAACTCCTTTCGGTGCGTCATAGATCCCACTGCCCGTTTCCGGGTCGAAGAAATGCAAAGCACGCGTATCGACGACTGCCGACACGTCGTCACCCTGCTTGACCTTCGAGCGAGCGCCGAAACGGCCAACGATGATCGCTTCGCCCTCGCTCACACCGATCTGGGGTTCGGTTCCTTCCGCGCCTGCGTCCTTCGCAAGCTCGCGTGTCTCGTCGGTTTCCGCGTGCGCGCCTTTGATTGCGAAGTGCGCCATGATCTCCGAACCGAGCGCTTCACGCAGCTCGAGCCTGCCGTTCAGGCGACGATTCTCGGGAGCATCCGTTTCGAGGTTCGCGTCTTCCAGATCCTCGGGGCGGATGCCGATGATGACGTTCCTGCCCTCGTAGCCGCGCAGCGCCGGCCGCTGCGAGAGCGTCTCGTTGCCGAGCGCGACCGTCTGGTCGCCGATCTTCGCGGCCAGGCTGCCGTTCGACGCCTGAATCGTTGCGTCGAGCATGTTCATCGCGGGGCTGCCGATGAAGCCGCCCACGAAGAGGTTGACGGGGCGGTCGTACAGCGTCTGTGGTTCCGCCACCTGCTGCAGCTCCCCTTTGCGCATGACGGCGACGCGGTCGCCCATCGTCATCGCCTCGATCTGGTCGTGCGTGACATAGATGGTGGTCACGCCCAGGTCGCTCTGCAGCTTTGCGATCTCCGCGCGCGTCTGGACGCGCAGCTTGGCGTCGAGGTTCGACAGCGGCTCGTCCATCAGGAACGCCGCCGGCTCGCGCACGATCGCACGGCCCATCGCGACCCGCTGCCGCTGCCCGCCCGAGAGCGCCCGTGGCTTACGCTTCAGGTACTCCGCGAGACCGAGCAGCCGCGCCGCCCGGTGCACGCGCTCGTCGATCTCCTGCTTCGACATCTTCCGCAGGCGGAGACCGAACGCGATGTTGTCGTAGACGGAGAGGTGCGGGTAGAGCGCGTAGCTCTGGAACACCATCGCGATGTCGCGGTCGCGCGACGGGACGTGGTTCACGACGCGCTCGCCGATGCGAAGTACGCCCTCGGAGATCTCCTCCAATCCCGCGACCATCCGCAGCGCGGTGGTCTTGCCGCACCCCGACGGCCCGACGAGGACCATGAACTCCCCGTCCTGAATGTCGAGGTTGATGTCGTTGACCGCGCGTGTTCCGTCCGGATAGATCTTGCTGACCCGCTCGAACCCGACTTGCGCCATGCCCAGCCCCCAGATCTCCGTGAAGTGAAATCGGACTGCCGATCTTACGACAACAATTGCAGGCTACGCAGCAAGCTGCTCGGCCGGGGGTAGCTCGACCACGGGCTGGGGCTCCCTCGGGCGCCTCACTGCAACGGCTCCGGCGGCCGTCATGGCCAGGGCGGCCGCCCCGCCGACGGCGAATGCGAGCTCGGTTCCGCCCCGGTCGCACATCCAGCCGACGAGCACCGCGCCCAGCGGCGCCAGGCCGTTCCAGGCGTAGTAATAGAGCCCGAGCACGCGGCCGCGGATGTAGTCGGGGCTCGCCAATTGGATCGCGGCGTTCGAGTTCGCCGTGTAGCTCGTGAAGAACACGCCGCAGACGAACAGAAGGACGCCTGCGAGCACGGTCGAGCGGGCGGGCGCGATCAGGAGCTCGCTGAGGCCGAACCCGGCCGCGCCGATGAGCATCGTCCGCCAGCGGGCGTTCGCCAGTGCGGCGGCCGAGAGCGCGCCGACGAGCGCGCCGGCGCCGAAGCACGCCGAGATGATTCCGAAGGTCCGCGGTCCGGCCTCGAGCGTGTTCTTCGCGAGCAGGGGCAGCAGGATGTTGAAGTTGAACGAGATCGACGCGAACACGACCATCATCCCGAGGATCACGAGGATCGTTCTGTTGCGGCGCGCGTACGCGAGCCCCTCGCGCGTGCCCCGGAAGATCGTCGGGCGGCGGCGGTCGGCGAGCGGGTAGAGCTCGGAGACGCGCATCGCGAGCAGCACGGCGAGCACCGCGAGGAAGCTCACCGTGTTGATTGCGAAGCACCAGCCGGCGCCGGCGGCCGCGATCAGGATGCCCGCGAGGGCGGGCCCGAAGATACGTGCCGTGTTGAAGAGGCTCGAGTTGAGGGCGACCGCGTTCGGCAGCTCGTCCCGGCCCACCATCTGGAACGTCAGGTTCTGGCGCGACGGAGCGTCGAAGACGAGCGCCGTCCCCGTGAGAGCGGCAATCGCATAGACCTGCCAGAGCTGCACGTGGCCGAGGAGCGTGACGGCGGCGAGCACCGCGGACAGCACCATCTGCACGCTCTGCGTCACGATTACGACGCGGCGGTTGTCGAGCCGGTCGGTCACCACGCCCGCGAACAGCCCGAGGAGGGTGAACGGCCCGAAGCGGCACACGGTGAGGAGGCCGACTGCGAGCCCGCGCGAGTGAGGCGCGAGCCCGACGACGAGCCACGCCAGTGCGATGTTCTGCATCCACGTCCCCGCGACCGACGTGAGCTGGCCGAAGAAGAAGAGGCGGTAGTTGCGGTGGCGCCTCAGCGAGGCGAATGTTCGGCGGGAGGCCAGGCGAAGGAGCGTCACTCGTCGCCCAACAGCTTCTCCAGCGCGTCGATCGATCGCTCGATCTGCTCCCGCTCCTCCGGCTCCAGCCGCTCGAGGCGCGCGACGAGCCACGCGGTCCGCTTCTTGCGGACGGACTTCAGCACCTTCTCGCCCTCCGGCGTGAGGAAGAGGCCGATACGCCTGCGGTCGGTCGCGCGGACGCGCTCGATCAGCTTCGCGGCCTCCAGGCGGACGAGGTGGCCGGACATCCCGGGAGCGGAGACGCGCTCGCGCTCGGCGAGCTCGCTGGCGGTGACGCCGGGGTGGCGCTGGATCGAGGCGAGCAGGGAGACCTGGCCGCCCGTGACGCCGAGCGAGTGGATCTCCCGCCGCAGCTCCCGCGCGAGGCGGAGGAGGACCGGCCTCAGCCGGCCGGCAATCGTCATCGGGTCGTGAACCACGCGAACCATTAACCTGGTTAACTATAGCGAACACCGCATCGGCGCCGCATCGGCCCGGAAGCGAACGGGTACCGTCGGGGGATGCCGAATCCGCTCGAGTCGTTGAAGGCGCTCGGCGACCAGTTGCGCGCGCAGATCGGCGAGGAGCTCGACCTCGACGCGCTGCGCCGGCAGGACCCGCCGCGTCCGCTCGAGGAGCTGCTCGAAGAGCTCGACTCGCTGCCCGGGCTCGAGTCGGTGAAGGAGCAGGTGCGCGCGCTCGTCGCATTTCTGCGCGTGCAGGCGAGGCGCAAGGAAGCGGGGCTGCCCGAGGTCGCCACGACCCAGCACCTCGTCTTCCTCGGCAACCCGGGGACGGGCAAGACGACGGTGGCGCGCCTCCTCGCGCAGATGTATCGCTCGATGGGCCTGTTGCGGAAGGGGCACCTCGTCGAGGTGGATCGCGCCGGGCTCGTCGGGCAGTACGTCGGGCTGACGGCGATCAAGACCGACCGGGTGGTGCGAAAGGCGCTCGACGGCCTCCTCTTCGTCGACGAGGCCTACGCGCTCGCGCGTGACGGCGAGCGCCTCGACTTCGGCGACGAGGCGATCGAGACGCTGCTCAAGCGGATGGAGGACAACCGCCACCGGCTCGTCGTGATCGTCGCGGGCTACCCGCGGCTGATGCGCCGGTTCCTCGAGTCGAACCCCGGGCTTCGTTCGCGCTTCTCGCGTGAGATCGAGTTTCCCGACTACTCGACCGAGGAGCTCGTCGCCATCTTCGCGCGCTTCGCTGCCGACGCCTCCTACACGCTCGGCGACGGCGCGGACGACGCATTACGCGCGATCTTCTCCGGTGCGGAGCGTCACGAGGGCTTCGGCAACGCGCGCTTTGCCCGCACGTTGTTCGAGCAGGCCCTGAACGCGCAGGCGCTGCGCCTCGGGGCGGGCGACGTCGAGTCGCTCTCGTCGCACGAGCTGCAGAGCCTCGAGCCGGAGGATCTCGTCCTGGGCGCACGTGCGCTCGGCGAGGAGCCGCTCCCGCCGCGCGGCGGGTGGTTCAGCCGGCGACGCTGACGAGCGCGGCTACGACCCGCGGGTCGAACTGCGTTCCCGAGCAGCGCTGCAGCTCGGCGAGCGCCGCGTCGGTCGTGCGGGCCTTGCGATACGGGCGGTCGGTCGTCATCGCGCTGAGCGCGTCGCACGCGCAGACGATCCGTGCGACGAGCGGGATGGCGTCGCCCTGGAGGCGGTCCGGATAGCCGTTGCCGTCGTAGTGCTCGTGGCAGGAGCGCACGAGGTGGCCGACATGGCCGAGCAGCCCGCCGACGCGCTCGAGCATCTGCTCGCCCTCGATCGTGTGCGTCTCGATTACGGCACGTTCGTCGGCGTCGAGCGGGCCGGGCTTGTTGATGATCGACGCCGGAATGCGGATCTTGCCGACGTCGTGCAGCAGCGCGACGAACTCGGCGTCGCGGCGGTCGGACTCGTCGAGACCGAGCTCGTCGGCGACGCCGACGACCAGGTCGACGACGTGGCGGCTGTGAGTTCCGGTGTACGCGTCGTCTGCCTCGACGACGTCGCCGAGGAGGAAGGCGGTGCCGCGGTAGGCGTCGCTCAGCTCGAGCGCGTTGTCGATCCGCTGCTTGCGCTCGCGTGAGAAGTTGCGGAGGAGAGCGACGAGCGGCAGCACGAGCACGACGAGGTAGGGGGTCGTGCGCGTGGCGAACGCGAGGACGAGGCCGACCGGGGCGAGCGCCGCGTCGACTACGTAGACAAGCCGCATCAACCGCGTCACCTTGGCGAATGAGATGCGGTTCGCCGTCGCGTTCAGTAGCGCGTTGCCGTAGTCGATCGCAAACTGCAGGAGGAGCGCGGCGAGATAGACGGGCCACGCCGACCAGCGAAGAGGCAGGCCGTGCGCGAACGCGATCACCAGTGCCGGCCCGAGCGCATGCCCTGCTGTCGCCACGAGAGGCAGTGCCCGGTGCAGGTGCCGCAACGGCCATGGACGGTCGCCGAGCGTCTGCAACAGAAGCCCCACTGCGACAACGGCCGGGACCGTGCCGATCGGCAACGCAAACAGCATCGGTACGAGCACGAGCTGCGTCGGAATCGCCGAGCCGACCCCGATCTCGAACGTCACCCGCGAGACGAGCGCGTAGACCACTGCAAAGAGGGCCGCTTCGAGCAGGGAGAAACGCGGGCCGCCCGAGACGAACGTCGCCGTGGCGACGATCGCGGCGAGCGTGGCGATGCCGCCGAGCGCGAAGACGGTGCGCGCGTGTGCCTCGAGCCCGCCGCGCGCGAGGCGCGCGCGAGTGTCGCGGACGAGCTCGTCCGACAGTTCAGCCGCAGTCGATGTCACTGGAGCATCATCGGCCTCGTAAATCGGCACGGATTCCCTCGATGGAGGGATCGTCAGCCGGGAGCGGCGACTTCCCCCGAGCGGGGGATGGAGCCGTTCGCGATCTTCATCAAGGTGAGCCGGCAATCGAGGAGAGAGGGATTCAGTGCACGTCCTGCGGCAATTCAGAAAGTCCCTGGCGGCGGTCGGCGCGCTTGTCGCCGTCGCGGCGGTCGCCGCGCTCGCGTCTCCCGCGCCCGCGAACGCCCTGCTGGGCCTCGGCAATCCGTGCGGTGCGCAGATGTCACACCCGTTCGCCCAATTCGGCGACAACGGGAGCTACACCCTGATCCCCGGCGGATCGTTCGAGCCCGGTGCGCCAGGGTGGTCATTGAAGGGCGCGGCGCTCGTGGGCGGGAACCAGCCGTTCCTGAGCACTGGCTCGCGCTCGCTGTACCTGCCTGCGGGCAGCTCGGCGACGAGCCCCTTCATGTGCGTCGGTTCGTTGAGCCCGACGTTGCGCGTCTTCGGGTTTTCATCCGGCGCGACGACCGCGCTGTCGGTGCAGATCCTGGCGAAGAACGCACTCGGGCTGCTGACGGTGCTCGGCGTCGGGATCGTGTATCCGGGCCAGACGAAGTGGGCGCCGACGAACGCCGCGCTGTTCCTGCAGGGCCTCGGCGCGCTGCTCACGAACACGACCAGCATCGCCTTCCGGTTCGCGCCGGTCAACGGCAGCTGGACGATCGACGACACGTACGTCGATCCGCTCTTGTCGCAAGGCTGAGGAACGCTCGCGATACGCTCCGCCGCGTGGAGCCGCTCAACGTTTGGGACTACGAGCGGCTCGCGGCGGAGCGTCTCGAGCCCGGCGCTCACGGCTACTACGCGGGCGGCGCGGGCGACGAGCTGACGCTGCGCGACAACGTTGAGGCATTCCGCCGCTGGCAGCTGCGGCCGCGCATGCTCGTCGACGTCGACGCGTGCACGACGACCACCACGGTGCTCGAGCAGGAGATCTCCATGCCGCTGATCGTCGCGCCGGTAGCATTCCAGCGCGTCGCGCATCCCGACGGTGAGCTCGGGATGGCTCGTGCCGCGAAGTCGGCGGGGACGATCATGTGCCTCTCGACGCTCACGACGACGACTCCCGCGGACGTTGCGTCGGTCGGCGGGCCGCGGTGGTTCCAGCTCTACGTCTTCCGCGACGACGGCGTGACGCGCGAGCTGATCGCGCAGGCGCGGGACGGCGGCTTCGGAGCGCTCGTTCTCACGATCGACGCGCCGGTCCGCGGCAACCGCGAGCGCGACGCGCGCTCCGCGTTCGCGATTCCCGAGGATGTGCAGATCGCTGCGTTCGGCACGGGAGGCCTGACGCCGCGCCAGGTCTTCGAGGCGATCTCCGCCTCGTTGACGTGGCGCGACGTCGAGCGGCTCTGCGCCGAGTCGGGCCTACCGTTGCTCGTGAAGGGAGTGCTGACGGCAGAGGACGCACGGCTCGCGTGCGAGCACGGCGCGGCGGGGATCGTCGTGTCGAACCACGGCGGGCGCCAGCTCGACGGCGTGTCGGCCACGATCGACGCGCTGGAGGAAGTCGTGCAGGCGGTCGACGGCCGCGTGGAGGTGCTCGTCGACGGCGGCATCAGGCGCGGGACGGACGTCGTGAAGGCGCTTGCGCTCGGCGCGCGTGCGGTGCTCGTGGGGCGGGCGCCGCTGTGGGGCCTGGCCGTCGACGGCGAGGCGGGCGCGGCGCGCGTCCTCGGGCTGCTGCGCGCGGAGATCCTCGGCGCGCTGCAGCTGGTCGGCTGCACGTCCCCCGCCGACGTCTCCCGCGACCGGGTCGCGCGGGCGCGGGCCTGATCGGCCGTGTCCGTCGCAGCCATGACCCGGGTCTGACCCCGGTGTTCGCCCCGCGGGACCCGTCCGCGCAGCCGTGGCCCGCCCGCCGCCCGCTCAACCACGCGGGCGGACTGTCTCCGGCGGCCACGACCCGGGTCTGACCCCGGGTGTGGCGGTTGCGGACAGGTGCCCCGTCTACCCTGGACGGGGTGAAAGGGGGCCTGTGCGTTCTCGCCGTGGCGGTCGTCCTCGCGCTCGTCGCCGGTCTGGTCGTTGCGCCGCACGCGGTACGCGCGGACGATGCCCCGAGCTGCGGGTTGCCGTCGAAAGACCCGCTGTGGATCGACTACGCGGGGCACGACGCGCCGATCGCGCCGAAGCCGGGCATGGTGCTCGCCGTCTCGTCGGGGACCGCCGTCCCCGCCGCGATGCGCGCCGCCGGCGCGGCGACGATCTTCTTCGACCTGCACCTGAACGACCGCGTCGGCACGACGAGCGCGCCGGTCGATCCCGCGACGATCCCGGCGAAGGCGCAGAGGGAGTTCGCGTTCGCGCAGCAGGTCACGGGGTGCGCGGCTCCGATGATCGCCGAGAACGAGCTCTTCGGAGCGCAGACGGTGACGCCGTGGAGCGCGACGAACGCCCAGTACCGCGCGAACGTGCTGCTCCTGCTCCAGGAGCTGCAGAAGCTCGGCGCGACCGTCGCGCTCACGATCGCGAACCCGCCGTACACGGGCGGTGACGCAGCGGACTGGTGGCGCGAGGCGGCGAAGGCCGCGATCCTCGTGCGCCAGGTCTACTTCACCGCGCCGGGGCCGAAGGGCCTCTACGCGCTCGGCCCGGAACGCTCGAGCCGTGCGATGCGCCGGGGCATGCGCGCGCTGATCTCGCGCTTCTCGCAGATCGGGATCCCCGCGAGTCGAGTCGCGCTCGAGCTGCAGTTCCAGTCCGCCCCCGGCCAGGGCGGGAGGCAAGGCCTGCAGCCGCCGTCGGCGTGGTTCGAGATCGTGAAGCTCGAGGCGCTCGCCGCAAAGCAGGTCGCCGCCGAGACGAGGATTCAAGGCGTCTGGTCGTGGGGCTGGCCGAGCTTCTCGACAGCGGGCAACGACCCCGACAAGCCGGTGGCGGCGTGCGTCTACCTCTGGGCACGCGACCAGGTGCTGTGCGACGCGCCCGCGCTCGCGGGGCCGCGCTTCAACACGTCGCTCACCGAGGGACAGCTCCTCCTCCCGAAGGGCGTGCGGTGCACGCTCGGCAGTGAGCGCCGAATCCTGAAGAACGACGTCGCGCGCGTTGCGGCGATCACCGGCGATCGCGATTCGGCAGCGACCGCTCTCCTGCAGAGAAACGTACTGCGTCTCGAGAGCCCGATCGATCCGATCACGGTGCTTGCGGCCGAGCGTGCGATCGTTCGCGACCGCTTCGGCGGAAGCATGGCGCGCTACCGCGGCGCGCTCGCTGCGGCGCACGTCACGCTGCAGGACGCACGCGCGATCCTCGAGGACCGCCTCGCCCGCGACAGCGTGCAGCAGCGCTTCCGGCCGCAGCGCCCGCGCAACGTGCAAATCGAGGCCTTCCTCGACACGTACGCGACGACGCGCGTCCGGCTCGTGCGCGTCGATCCGGCCGCGTCGTGGCTCGCCGATGCCTCGCGCGGCTTCGCCGTCGAGACGATCGCACCGGTGGAGGTCTTTCGTGTCCGGCAGGGCAAGCGCTCGACGATCGACACGATCGACGGCCCGTTCGACGTGACGGCGCTCGGCCCACCGCAGCCGCTCCTCGCCCTGTCGCCGCACGACGCGCGCAACGTGGCGGTCCGCGTGCTGGGCCGGTTCGCGAAGCTCGCCGTGTACGAGCGGTGGCTGCGCGCGCGGCAGATCCGCCTGCTCCAGGGCGCCGTCTGCACGCGCGACCTCGTGCCGGCACAGGGCGACGTCGATCTCGCCGTCTGGGTCACGTTCCTGGGCGAGTGAACGCGGCGCGCTCCGCGTCGGTCAGCGGACGAGCACGTCCCGTCTCGTCGCGCGCCACGATCACGCACTCTGCGCGCGCGACGAGCTCTCCGCCCTCCGTCGAGATCTCCTCGCTCGTGCGAATGCTCGACGTCCCGAGGCGCGCGAGGCCGCAGCGCGCGACTGCGTATTCGTCGTCAAGGGTCAGCTCGCGCCGAAAGTCGATCTCGACGCGCGCGAGCACGAAGTCATCGACACGCGCACGCGAGCCGAGCATCTCCTCGACCCACGCCGACCGCACCTGCTCGAGATAGGTCAGATAGATCGCATTGTTGACGTGCCGCGACGAGTCGAGGTCGGCCCAGCGGATCTCGATCCGGCGCGCGAGTGCGTTCAGCGCTCGCTCCACTCGTCCGCGCGCGCCTTTGCGTCGTGCGTTTGCGCCAGCATTCCGTACGCCAACCGCTCGATGAGGATGCCGGCCTCGCGCGACGCTTCGGGCATCACGTCGACCGCCTGCTTCGTCAGCGACGCGGCGAGCGGAGGCAGCTTCGCGATCCGCTGTGCGAGCTCGAGCGCACGCTCGAGCGACCGGCCCGCGTCGACGACCTCCGTGAGGAGGCCGGCGGCGAGCGCGGTCGTTGCGTCGAAGCGCTCGGCGAGAAGGAACAGCGCCTTCGCGCGTCCGGGACCGACGAGCCGTACGAGCCGGTGCGCGCCGCCCGAGCTCGGGATGATGCCCAGCGACACCTCCGGGAAGCCGAAGACCGCCGTTTCGTCGGCGATGCGAAAGTCCGTCGCGAGCGCGAGCTCCAACCCGCCGCCGAGGCAGTAGCCGCCGATCGCGCTGAAGGTGGGCTGGGGGAGCGACGCGACCCGCTCGTACACGTCGCCCGTTTCGCGGTAATAGGCGATCACCGCTTCGGGCGTGCGCCCGCGGAACTCGTCGATGTCGGCGCCCGCCGAGAACGCACGACCGGCGCCGGTGAGGACGATGCATACGCTCGATTGCACGGCGTCCTCGTCCAGCGCGGCCCCGAGGTCGCGCTCGAGCTCGGCCGACAGTGCATTCATCTTCTCTGGGCGGCTGAGAGTCACGATGCACACAGTCCCCTCACACCGGGTCTCGACGAGGCTCACCGGAACAGGCTCCGTGCCACGATGAGGCGCATGATGTCGCTCGTCCCGTCCCAGATCTCGTCGAGCTTCGCGTCGCGCAGCCACTTTTGCGCCGGTGAGTCGCGCACATAGCCCGCGCCGCCGAGCGTCTGCACCGCTGCCCACGCGGCGAAGAACGCCGCCTCCGACGCGGCGAGCTTCGCCATCGCAGCCTCGGTGCCGAAGGGTTCCCCCGCGTCGGCCCGCCGCGCGGCGTCGGTCGTCAACAGGCGCGCCTGGTCCAGCTTCAACTTCGCGTCGACGAGCCGGAACGACACGGCCTGGTGGCCGGAGATCGGCTGGCCGAACGTCTGACGTTGCTTCGCGTACTCGATCGCGAGCTCGAGCGCGGCGCGGCCGATGCCGAGCGAGTTCGCGGCGAGCTGTACGCGCGCGCGATCGAAGACCCACATCAGCCCGGCGAATCCCTGCCCCTCCTCGCCGAGCCGGCGGTCGTCGGGGACGAAGCAGTTCTCGAGGTGGAGCTCGCCGGCCGGGAAGCAGCGGCTCCCCATCTTCGGCAGGCGCGCGCCGCGGCGGAAGCCTTCGTCGCCGTGCTCGACGACGAACGCGGTGATGCCCTTGGACCGCGTTCCGGGCGCGACGGTCGCGAAGACGACCGCGCGATCCGCGATGTGGGCATTGCCGACGAACTTCTTGTCGCCGTTCAGCACGTAGCCGCCGTCGACGCGGCGCGCTTCCGTTTCGATCGCCGCGGCATCGGACCCGGCTCCCGGCTCGGTGATCGCGACGGCGACCGCGGGCGGCGCCGGGGCGCACAGCGGCGGCAGCCAGCGCGCCTTCTGCTCCTCGCTGCCGAGCGCCAGGATCGGCCAGGCGAAGAAGCCGCCCTGCGTGATCACCATCGTGATCGGGCTGTCGCCCCAGGTGAGCTCCTCGAGCACGCGGATGCTGTCGGCGAGCCCGGTGATGCCCCCGCCTCCGTATTCCGCCGGCAGGTCGTAGCAGGTCAGCCCCAGCTCGGCCGCGCGCGCGAGCTGTTCGTGCGGGAACTCCTCGCTCTCGTCGTACGCGAGTGCCACGGGCCGCAGCTCGCGCTCGGCGAACTCGCGCGCGGTCGCGACCAGGTCGTCGACGATCACGTGGCGGCTCCGGCAGGCAGGGCGATCTTGCGTCCCGCGCCGTCGGGCCACGGCAGCGTGCCGTTGGCATCGACCAGCTGCCGCACGCGCGCGAGGATGTGCGGCGCGGCGGGCGCCGCCCGGCCGGCGGTCGTGTCGACGTGCAACAGCATCTGCTCGGTGGTCGCGAGGAGCGTCTCGTCGTCGCGCGCGATGCGCACGAAGATGTGAATGCGCTTCTCGTCCGCCCCGAGCACCTGCGTCGTCACTTCGAGCCGGTCACCCGCCTTCGCCTCGCCGAGATGGCGGATGTGCGTTTCGACCGTGTAGTAGCTGCCGCCTGCGCGAAGGTACGCCGCGTCGATTCCGATCGCGCCGAGCAGCGCATCGGTCGCGTGACTCGTCATCAGGAGATACGAGCTCTCGGTGGCGTGGCCGTTGTAATCGACCCAGTCCGGCAGCACACGCGTCTCCCACCGGAGGGGGTCGGAGGAGCTCGACGTAGCTTCCCGCTCGAGCAGCAAGCGCTCGTAATCGGCGAGCGTCTCGCCCGCGCCGATACGGGAACCACGCAGCGCGTGCAGGACCGCGACGAGGGCGTCGTCCCGGCTGCGCTCGAGCTCGCGGATGCTGCGCCCGGCGGCCTGGGCGTCCGACTGCGCCTCGAGCACGTCGAGAAGCTCGGGCGTCAGCTCCGGCACGTCCGTCAGCTTCGACCACGGCCACTTCAGGGCAGGGCCGAACTGCTCCATGAAATGCCGCACCCCGGGCTCGCCGCCGGCGATGCGGTAGAGCAAGAACGTGCCCATGCTCGCCCAGCGCAGGCCCGGTCCATAACGAATCGAGTCGTCGATCTCCTCGACGGTCGCCACGCCGTCGTTCACGAGCCAGAGCGCCTCGCGCCAGAGCGCCTCGAGCAGCCGGTCCGAGATGAACCCGTCGATCTCGTGCCGCACGACGAGCGGATGCATGCCGACGCTCCGGTAGAACGCGGACGCGCGCTCGACCGTCTCGGCTGACGACGAGCAGAGCTCGACGAGCGGGAGCAGGTAGACGGGATTGAACGGATGGCCGACGGTGAACCGCTCGGGATGAGCGATCCCGGCACGAAGCACGGACGGGAGCAAGCCGGAGGTCGACGACGCGATCACGACGTCCGCAGGTGCCGCACGTCCTGCGGCGGCAAGCAGCTCCCGTTTCAGCTCGATGCGCTCGGGGGCGCTCTCCTGGATGAACCCGGCACCGTCGGCCGCCTCTTCCGCCGTCGCGGCGAACGACAGCGTGCCTTCGTTCGGGAGCGGCGCGTAGGTCAGCCGCCGGTAAGCACGACGCGCGTTCTCCAGCATCTCGCCGACCTTGCGCGGGGCCTCGGGATCCGGGTCGTAAAGGACGACGTCGAGGCCGTTGAGGATGAACCGCGCCGCCCAGCCTCCGCCGATCACCCCGCCGCCGAGCAGGCCGACAGGACCCGTCATGTGCGTACCCTCAGGCGCAGCTTCTCGCGCACTTCGTCCGGCCCGAGAACACGCGCGTTCATCCCCTCGAGGATGTGCACGGCCCGCCCGACGAGCTCGCCGTTCGAGGCGAGCTTGCCGCGCGACAGGTAGAGGTTGTCCTCGAGGCCGACCCGTACGTTGCCGCCCGCGAGCGCCGCGAGCGCGACGAACGGGATCTGCATCCGGCCGATCGAGAATGTCGAGAAGATCGCGTTGCGCGGCAGGCGCTGGACCATCGCGAGCAGCGTCAGCAGGTCGTCGGGTGCGCCGTACGGAATACCCGCGCACAGCTGGATCAACGCAGGCTCGTCGACGAGGCCTTCGTCGATGAGCTCGTGCACGAGCGTGAGGTGACCTGTGTCGAACACCTCGAGCTCGGGGCGCACGCCCAGCTCCTGGACGCGCCGCGCCATCGCCCGCAGGATCCCCGGCGTGTTCACGAGCACGTACTCACCGCCCGCCGCGAAATTCATCGAGCCGCAGTCGAGGGTGCAGATCTCCGGCAGCAGCTCCTCGACATGAGCAAGGCGCTCTGTCGCACCCGCCATGTCGGTGCCGGCTTCGTCGGGCGGGAGTGGCGCGTCGACGCCGCCGAGGACGAGATCGCCGCCCATCCCCGCCGTGAGATTGATCACGACGTCCGTATCGGAGGCTCGAATCCGCTCGACCACATCGCGGTAGAGCCGCGGGTCCCGGGAGCCCTGCCCCGTCCGGGGGTCTCGCACGTGGATGTGCGCCACGGCCGCCCCGGCCTGCGCCGCCTCGATCGCGGCGCCGGCGATCTCGTCCGCCGTGACGGGAACGCGGTCGCTGCGGCTGGTCGTGTCGCCGACGCCCGTCACGGCGCAGGTGACGAACACTTCCCAATTCATATGTGCACGATAATCTCACGCGGTGGACGATGTGAACAAGCCGACGATCGTGCTGGTGATCGCCGACCAGCTCACGGCGGCCGCTCTGCCCGCATACGGGAACCGTGTCGCACTGACCCCGAACCTCGACCGCCTCGCAGCGGAGGGGGTCGTGTTCGAGCGCGCGCTCTGCCCGTCGCCGCTCTGCGTCCCGTCCCGGTCCGCACTGATGAGCGGGCTGCTGCCGTCCCGGAATGGTGCCCTCGACAACGCGGGAGAGCTCCCGGCGGGCGTCCCCACCTTCGCGCACCGCCTGCGCGTCCTCGGCTACCGCACCGCGCTCGTCGGAAAGATGCACTTCATCGGCCCCGATCAGCTCCATGGCTTCGAGGAGCGCCCGCTCACCGACGTCTATCCGGCCGGCTTCGACTGGGTGCCGGACTGGCGCCTGGCCGACGACGAGCGCCTTCCCTGGTACCACGATCTGCGGAGCGTCCTCCAGGCCGGTCCGGTGAGCGCGACGCTCCAGACCGACTACGACGAAGCGGTCGCGGCCGGCGCGCTCGACACGATCGCGGCGCACGATCCTGCGCAGCCGCTCTTGCTCGTCGTCTCGTTCACGCATCCTCACGACCCGTACGAGGTCCCGCACGCGTACTGGGACCGCTACGAGGGCGTCGAGATCGACGCGCCGCGATTCCCCGAGCCGCAGGACGACCCGTCGTCGCGCCGGCTGCGCACGATGCTCGGCGCCGATCGCATCCCCGTCTCCGCGGAGCAGACGCTGAACGCGCGGCGCGGCTACTACAGCGCGCTCTCGCTCATCGACGACCATCTCGGCACCGTTCTCGACGCGCTTCCCGAGGAGAGCGTCGTCGTGTTCACGTCGGATCACGGGGACATGCTCGGCGAGCGTGGACTCTGGTACAAGATGGCCCCGTTCGAGCCGTCGATTCGCGTGCCGTTGATCGTTCACGCCCCGCACCGGTTCCGTTCGCGTCGCGTTTCGCATCCCGTCTCGCTGCTCGACGTCGGTCGCATGCTCGTCGAGTTGAGCGAAGGTGCGCAGCCGGCGATCTTCGAGGAGGCGCGCGACGTTCTCGTCGAGTACCTCGCCGAAGGCGTGCGCTCGCCGCAAGTCGTGCTCGTGCGCGGGAGCCGCAAGTTGGTGCGAACGCTCGGCGAGCCGGATCTCGTCTATGACGTCGACGACGATCCAGGCGAGCGGACTCCGATCGAGGACCCGGGGCTCTCGGTTGCTGCAGACGAACGCTGGGACCTCGCAGCGCTCGACCGCGCGGCACGCGAGAGCCAGGAACGGCGCAGGCTCGTGGCCGAAGCGCTCGGCACCGGTCGCATCACCGCGTGGGACCTTCCCGGTGGCTTCATCTCGACGGGGGATGATTTCTGGACGACGATCGAGCAGGCGCGGCGTCCGTGACGTCGTCGTAGAGCTCTGCGAGATGCACGCGCGCGCGCCCGTCGGTGAGCGGGTTCCCTAGCTTCGTCGGGAGATAGGAGAAGCCGATGCGCGCGTCGGGCCAAGCGCCGTGTGCCCCGCCACCGGAGCCGGTGTGTCCGAAGGCGTTCGCCGGCGGGCCAAGCGCACGGAGCTGCGTCTGCAGCTCGAAGCCGACGCCGAACGCGTACGGATACGCGGTGACCGCGCAGACGCCGCGCGAGAGCTCGGTCCGTGCGAGCGCGATCGTCTGGCGCTGCAGGATCGTGTCCAGCCGTCCGTAGAGGGATGCCAGCGCGCGGGCGGTGCCGATCGCGTTCGCCGCGGGGATCTCAGCGGCGTGAAACGCCGGCTCGTTCCACGGGAACTCGTGCAGCAAGTCGCCGTACAGCGCGTCGAGCAGTGGCCCCGGCTCGCCGGCCACCCCATAGTCGGCGGCACGCTCGAGCCGCGCAACGCGCGGCTCGATCTCGGCCGGCAGCCCGAGCCACAGCTCGAGCTCGAGTGGGCCTGCGAACTCTTCGGCGAAGAACGCACCGACGGTCCGTCCGTCGACCCGCCGCACGAGCTCGCCGCAGAGCCAGCCGAAGGTCAGCGCGTGGTAGGCGAGCCGCTCGCCGGCGGGCCAGATCGGCGGCTCGACCGCGAGGCGGGCCGCCATCCGCTCGCCGTCGAGCAGGTCGGCGGACGTCGGCGGCGGGCGCAGGCCCGGGAGGCCCGAGGTGTGGGAGACGACGTGGCGCACGAGCACGTTGGGGTGGCGGAACTCCGGCCAGTAGCGCGACACGGCGGCGTCGAGCTCGAGTAGGCCGCGCTCGATCAGGAGCAGCAGGCACATCGCGACGAGGCCCTTCGTGCCGGAGAAGATCACCGCCGGCTCGTCGACGGGGCCGCGCGCGACGACGAGCTCGCCGTCCCTCGTCGCCGCGAATGCGCCGTCGTCGAGCGTCACTCGGCGACGGCGAGGGCGGCTTCCAGGCTCGGCGTGTCGGCGAGCAGTCGCTTCGTGTAGTCCGCTTCCGGCTGCTCCAGCACGCGGTCGACCGGTCCGCGCTCCACGATCCGGCCCTCGCTCATCACTGCCACCTCTTGCGCGATCGTCCGGATGAGCGCGAGGTTGTGCGTCACGAACAGGAGCCCGAGCTGCATCTCGCGTTGGAGCTCGGCAATAAGGTCGACGATCGCCGCCTGCACCGAGACGTCGAGCGCCGAGGTGACCTCGTCGCACACGAGGAGTGCAGGCTCGGCGGCGAGCGCGCGGGCGATCGCGACCCGCTGGCGCTCGCCGCCGCTCAGCTCATGCGGGTAGCGGTCGACGACCGATGTCGTCAGCTGCACGCGCTCGAGCGCTTCCACGATTCGTGCGTGGGAGTCGCGCCGTGAGAGGTCGAAGAAGAGACGCAGCGGTTGCGCGACGATCTGGCCGATCGTTTTCCGTGGGTTGAGAGAGCTGTACGGGCTCTGGAACACGTATTGGATGTCGCGGCGCGTCTCGCGTGTGCGGCTGCGCGCGCCCGGCGGCAGCTTCGTGCCGCGCAGCGCGACGGTGCCGGTGAGGTTCCTGTGCAGCCCGGCGATGCACCGGGCGAGCGTCGTCTTCCCCGAGCCGGACTCGCCGACGAGCGCCACGCACTCGCACGGCTTGACCTCGAGGTCGATGTCGAAGAGCACCTGGCGGTCGCCGTGGAATGCCTGGAGGTCGTGGACGCCGATCAGCGCGTCCGGCCCCGCGGCCCGCATCGGCGCGGGTGCGGCAGGGCGCTCGTGCGCCGATTCGGCGACGACGTCGCGCCAGCGGTAGCATCGCGTCTCGTGCTGCTCGGAGACCGCCTCGCGGGGCGGGAACGCCGTCACGCACACGTCGACGGCGTGGTCGCAGCGAGGCTGGAAGAAGCAGCCGCGCGGCCGGTGCGCTGGACGCGGCGCGGTACCCGGGATGCCGACGAGCGCATGCTCGCCTGACATCTCCGGGATCGCCTCGACGAGCCTGCGCGTGTACGGGTGCGCGGCGGCGAGGAAGAGATCCCGCTCGCGCCCGATCTCGACGATGCGACCCGCGTACATGACGGCCACGCGGTCGGCCAGGGCCGCGACGACTGCGAGGTCGTGGCTGACGTAGAGCGCTGCGACGCCGTGCGCGCGACAGAGCATCCGCACCGTTTCGAGGACGTGCGCCTGCGTCGTCACGTCGAGGCCTGTGGTCGGCTCGTCGAGCACGATCACGCGTGGCCGGCATGCGAACGCCATCGCCAGTCCGACGCGCTGCTGCTGGCCGCCCGAGAGCTGGTGCGGGTAACGCCGCAGGAACGCGCGGTCGGCGGGCAGCAGGACCTCGTCGAGCATCTCGGTCAGGCGGGAGCGCCGCTCGGCTCCGTTCGCGCCAAATCGATGCGCTTCGAGCGTCTCCTCGAGCTGGGTTCCGACGCGCAGTGCGGGGTTCAGCGCGGAGGAGGGATCCTGCGGCACGTAGGACACGGTTCGTCCACGGAGCGCCCGTAGCTCCCGCTCCGAATGAGCGAGGACGTTCTTGCCGTCGACGCGCACCTCTCCCCCGGAGATCGTCGCGCCGCGTCGCGTATGACCGAGCAGCGCAAGGCCCACCGTCGTCTTGCCCGATCCGGATTCGCCGACGAGACCGAGAACCTCGCCCGGGTCGATGTGGAACGACACCTCGTCCACGATGTCGATGCCCGTTCCCTCGAGCTCGATGCGGAGGTTCTCGACCTCGAGAGTCATCCCTCGCCGCCTCCGCGGTCGATGCCGATCGCTGCCCGCGACAAGCCGTCGCCGATCAGGCTCGTTCCGACCGTGAGCAGCGCGATCGCGATCACGGGCATGACTGCGCCCCACGGCTGGATCGTCAGCGCCTGCCGGTTCTCGTTGATCATCAGTCCCCAGTCGGCCGCGGGCGGCTGCAGTCCGAAGCCGAGGAAGCTCAAGCTCGCGATGAGCCCGATGGAATAGGTGAGGCGAAGACTCGCCTCGACCATGAGCGGGCTCGTGATGCTCGGGAGGATCTCGCCGGCGAGGATCTTCACGCGGGACTCGCCGAGGACCTCGGCGGCCTGAACGAAGTCGCGCTCGACGATCTCGAGCGACGCACCGCGCGTGACCCGCGCGACGCGCGGCATCGTCGTCAGCCCGACCACGAGCACGAGCAGCCAGAGCTTCGGCCCGATCATCGCGATCACGACGAGCGCGAGCACGATCGACGGGAAGGCGAGGATGACGTCCATCGCGCGCATCAGGACGTCGTCGAGGATCGACCGCGTGTACGCGGCGAAGAGACCCACCGACACGCCGAGCACGAGACCGAGCACCGTTGCGAGCACAGAGAGCCCGAGGATCGAGCGGCCGCCCCAGAGGAAGCGGCTCAGTACGTCGCGGCCGAGATTGTCGGAGCCGAGCAGCACCGCATGCGAGGGGGACGCATACGGGGCCGCCGCGAACTCGGACGGGGTGTGGGGCGCGAAGAACGGCCCGAAGAGCGCGACGGAGACGAGCAGGGCGACGAGCAGCACGCCGATCTTCGTGCGCGCTTGCCGCCACGCGCGGAGCAGGAGGATGATCCCGGGCCGCCCGATCGGCGGCGCGGTGATGGGGGCGATAGGAACGACGACGGTCATCGCAGCGACGTCCTGAGACGCGGGCTGACGAGGATCGTCGCGATGTCTGCGAGCAGGTTGAAGACCACGTACGCCGCCGCGATCAGGACGGCGAGCGCCTGCACGATCGGGAGGTCGCGGTTTGCGACGGCGTCGACGAACGCGGATCCGATCCCGGGATAGGCGAAGACGAACTCCACGACGACGATGCCGCCCGCCAGGTAGGCGAGGTTGAGCGCGATCACCTGGATGGCCGGGGCGATCGCGTTCGGCACTGCATGACGCCAGAGGACGTGGCGCTCCGGCATTCCCTTCAGTCGCGCCATCTCGACGAAGTCGCTCTCGAGCACCTCCACCATCGACGCGCGCATGATGCGCGCGATGTACGGCGACACCGCAAGGACCAGCGTCACCGTCGGCAAGACGAGCTCCTTCAAGTGCTGCCACGGCGCATCGCCGGGCGGGATCAGCGACACCGCGGGGAGCCAGTGGAACACGCTCGTCCCGAAGAGCAGCACGAGGACGATTCCCACCACGAACTCCGGAAGCGCGGCGAGCGCGAGCACGAGGAGCGAGAGCGAATGATCCACGGGACTGTCGCGCCGGCGCGCGGCGATCACCCCGAGCAGGATTGACAGCGGCACGCTGAAGATCGCCGCCAGCAGCACCAGGAACGCCGAGTTCTCGAGCCGCGTCCCGAGGACAGACGTCACCGGCTCACCGCGCGCGGCCAGTGACTTGCCGAGGTTGCCGGTGACGAAGCGACCGAGCCAGTGCGTGTACTGGTAGGTGGCGGAGTGATTGAGGTCGAGTTGCTTGCGCAGCGTGGCCAGCGACTCCGGCGTGGACGTCCGCCCGAGGATGGCGCGCGCCGGGTCACTCGGCAGCGCTTGCGTCGCCGCGAACACGACCAACGAGACGAGGAGCAGCGTCAGCAGGCCGAGCATGACGCGCCGCAGGATGAAGCCCGTGACGCCATGACCGATCCTGCGCATCATCATCCGAGGCTATTCCGTTGCCCGGTGGCCGTCCAGGTCGCTGCGCGCCCCGCCGGGGGCGCGCAGCGACGAGAGACGCGTCACCCGAACCAGAGCGACCGGTAGCCGTGGCCGAAGCCGTTGAGCGGCAAGACGCCCTTGTCGCCTGCCTTCAGCCCCTGGACCTTGCTGCTGTAACCGTCGAGCAGCGTGTTGAAGCTCCAGATCACGTATCCGCCGTGGTCGTACTCCAACTTCTGCATCTCGTGGAGGATCGTCTTCTGCTTCTTCCTGTCGACCGTCCCGACCGCCTGCTTGTAGAGGGAGAGGAACTTCTGGTCAGCGGCGGCCGGCCAGTGCGTCTCGTTGTAGGGCGAGGTCGGCAGGCTGCCCGCCGCGACCTGCGACAGGTAGTTGCGCGAGCCCCAGAAGTCGGTCGAGAGCGGCCACTTCAGGTACTGCGGCCCGTAGAACGTCCCGCCGTCGAGGATCTTGACGTTGATCGTCACGCCGGCCGCCTTCGCCTGCTGCGCGAAGACCTGCGCCCCCTCGTTCATGCCGAGCGCACCGTTCGTCGACTGCATGTCGACCGTCAGGCCTTCCTTGCCCGCCGCCTTCAACAGCGACTTCGCCCGCTCGATGTCCTGGTGTCTCTGCGGGAAGTCGGATGCGTATGCCTCGTCGAACGGCGCGTAGAGGTCGTTGCCGACGTGGCCGTGGCCGGCGAGCGCCTGCGCGACCATCTGCGGACGGTCCGCGATCAGGCGGAACGCCTGCCGCACGCGTACGTCGTCGAACGGCGCCGCGTCGGTACGCATGCAGATCGGCGCCCACGCTGCACTCGGCGACTCGAGCACCTTCGTTCCGCTGTGCCTGTTCACGACGGCGACCTGCGCGGGAGGCACGTCGGTGATCGCGTCCACCTGGCCGCCGAGCAACGCGTTGACGCGCGCCGTGTCGTCGGCGAAGTCGATGATGATCACCTTGTCGAAGTAGGGCTGCCCGGAGCGCCAGTAGTTCGGATTGCGGACGTGCACGCTTTGCTGCCCGGGAGTGAAGCTCTCGAGCTTGTACGGACCGGTGCCGACGTTCGGCTTCGCCCCGCCGATCGTGTTCGGGCTGTAGCCGACGGGAACGATGCCGGCGATGTACTGCGCGAGAGCGTCGAGGATCGTGCCGTCCTTGTGCTTCAGCGTGAGCCGGACGGTCCGCTTGTCGAGCTTCCTCATGCGCTTCGGATCGAGCGATCCGAGCGCGGCGCCGCCGAACAGCTTGAGCGACGGCTTGATCAGACGCCTGAGCGAGTAGATGACGTCGTCGGCCGTCAACGTCTTCCCGTTGTGGAACTCGATGCCCGGCCGGACGCGGATCGTCCAGACGTCGCCCGCCTTGTTGTGCTCGAGCACTTCGGCGAGGCCGTTGAACGCGAGCCTGAACTTCGAGTCGAAGCCGACGAGCGTCTCCCACCCGGTGACGATGCGTGCCTGGTCGGGCCGGTTGACGATGTTCTGCCCGTCGATGAAGTCCTTTGTGGAGCCGCCCGAGACGCCCAGCCGGAACGTCCCGCCCCGCTTCGGCGTCGAGGCCTCCAGCCGGTCGAAGCCCGCCATGGCGGAATCGCCGATTGCGCCCGATCCGAGGATGACCGCGCCGCCGGCGGCCGCGCGGCGGAAGAGGTCCGCCCTCGTCAGATGGGCCTGGGCACGGTCGTCCTGGTCGCTCATCGTCTCGCCTCCTTGGGCGTCGCTGATCGGCCGACACTACGAGCGCGTGGCGATTGAGTCAAGGGGATATTGTGCGACGGGTGTTTGCATGTTGCACAAACTCGCGCCCGCTCGAGCCGTGAGTCGAACGCTCGATTCTCTCTTCGCGCCGCGGTCTGTTGCCGTGGTGGGCGCGTCGCGGGATCCTGCGAAGTGGGGCGGCCTGCTCGCGCGCGGCGCACTGAAGGGACGTCACCGCCGGGCCGTCGGCCTCGTGAACCGCAACGGCGGCGAGATCCTCGGAAGCCCGTCGCACCGGACGATCGCCGAGCTGCCCCAGCCGCCCGAGCTCGTCGTCGCGTGCGTCCCGGCGCCGGCGCTCGAGCAGACCGTCGAGGAGGCGCTCGCGGTCGGTGCGCGCGCCATCGTCGGCATCAGCGCCGGGCTCGCCGAGGACGCGGAGCGGCGGCTGGGTCGTCGGGTACGAGAGGCCGACGCGGTCCTGCTCGGGCCGAATTGTCTCGGTGTCTTCGACCGTGACGAGGAGCTCGACCTCGCGCCGTGGGTCGACTTCCCTCCGGGCGAGATCGGGTTGATCGCCCAGAGCGGCAACCTCTCGCTCGAGCTCGCGTTGCTCGCCGACCGCGCGGGCCTCGGGTTCTCGCGCTTCGCGTCGCTCGGCAATCAGGCCGACCTCGAGGCGGCGGAGCTGGTCGATAGCTTCGCCCGGCATGAGGGAACGAGGTTGATCGCCTTGTACGTCGAGGATTTCCGCGACGGTCGCGCTTTCGCACGCGCGGCGGCGGGCGCCGGCAAGCCTGTCGTTCTCCTGACCGTCGGCGGCAGCGACGGAGCGGCGCGCGCGGCGCGCTCTCACACGCGCGCGCTCGTCAGCGACCTCGCGGTCGTCGACGCCGCGTGCCGTGCGGCCGGGATCGTGCGTGTCGCCACGCCGACCGAGCTCGTCGATGCTGCGGCCGTCCTCCTGCGCGGTCGCCGGTCGGCAGGGCGCCGCATCGTCGTGCTCGGCGATGGAGGCGGCCACGGCGTCGTCGCGGCAGACGTCGCGTCACGTGCGGGTCTGGAGCTGCCGGTCCTTTCACCGCGGCTGGCAGCCGACCTCGCGGCCGTTCTTCCCGAGACGGCGACGACCCAGAATCCGATCGATTTCGCGGGCGGAGCGGAGCGCGACATCCGGAGCTTCGAGCGCGTGGTCGACTTGCTGCTGCATTCCGGCGAAACCGATGCCCTGCTCGTGACGGGCTACTTCGGCGGCTACGGCACCGACTCGGAGCGAGACGTCGCGACCGCCGTTGCATCCGCCGCCACCGAGCGGGGGATGCCGCTCGTCGTCCACTCGCTCTATCCGCAATCGGAGGCGGGCCGCGCGCTCGCGGCGGGCGGCGGTCTCGTGTATGGCGAGATCGAACGGGCGGTGTCCGCGCTCGAAACGCTCGCGCGTGCCGGAGAGCGTGCGCCGGGCGTTCCGTTCGTGCCGGACGACGCGATCGCGCCGGTGGCGGAGGGGTACTTCGCGAGCCGCGAGCTTGTCGCAGAGGCGGGTGTCCCTATGGTCGCCGCTGTCGCTGTGGAGTCGGCCTCTGAGGCACGCGCCGCCGCGGAGCAGCTCGGCTATCCCGTCGTCCTGAAGTCGCTCGGCGCGGACCACAAGTCGGACGCCGGCGGCGTTGTCCTCGACATCCGAGACGCACAGGAGCTGGAGGCGGCCTTCGCGCGGTTGCCACGCGGACCCTGTTCGGTCGAGCGGATGGCTGCTGTCGACGCAGGGCTCGAGCTGATCGTCGGCGTGCGGCGCGATCCGCGCTTCGGTCCGCTGCTGATGGTCGGGCTCGGCGGCGTCCATGCCGAGGTGTTCCGCGACGTGGCCGTTGCGCTCGCGCCGGTCGAGCCGGCGGAGGCCGAAGGGCTGCTGCGGTCGCTCCAGTGCGCGCCGCTCCTGACCGGAGCACGCGGCCGCGGTCCGCTCGACATCTCGGCCGCTGCCAAGGCCGCGTCGGCCCTTTCGTACCTCGCGGTGCGCGCGCCATGGCTTGCGGAGCTCGAGGTGAATCCTCTGCGCGTCACGGTCGATGGCGTGGTCGGTCTCGATGCCCGACTCGTCCATGGCACCATGAGGGAACCATCGTGACGGACACCGCTTCTTCGGGCGCAGACGGCGCAGTCGGCCTGCGCACGATCCAATCGGTCGACCGGGCCGCCGCGCTGCTCAAGGCAGTCGCCAACAGTCCGGCTCCGCTCACCGTCGTCGAGCTCGCCGCTCAGTGCGGGCTCAATCGCAGCACTGCCTGGCGGCTCCTCGCGACGCTTGACGCGCACGGTCTCGTCGAGCGCGATCCCCGCACGCAGCGATTCAGCATCGGTTACGCGATCTTCCAGATCGCGGCCGCCGGCGACTACGACGCGCTCGTGCGCCGCGCGCACCCGGTCCTGGAGCGGCTCGCAGTCGAAACGGGTGAGACCGTGAACCTCGCCGTCGCGAAGCGCTTTCACCTCGTCTACGTGCACCAGGTCGAGCCGCCGCAGATCATGTCGCCCAACTGGCTCGGACGCGAGGTCGCGCTGCACGCAACCTCGAGTGGGAAGGCCTTCCTCGCGTGGTTGCCGAAGGAGGAGCGGCAGGCGCTTCTCCGGGGGAAACTCGAGCGATTCACGTCGACTACGGTGACGGAGCGGAGGCGGCTCGAGCAGGAGCTGGAGGAGGTTCGCCGCGACGGGTACAGCGTGTGCATCGGCGAGCTGGAAGAGAAGCTCTACGGCGCGTCCGCCGCGATCCTCAACGAGCGGGAGCGTCCCGTGGCGATCGTGAGCGTGTGGGGACCGCAGCATCGCGTGCCCGCGGAACGATTGCCCGAGATCGGTCGGCAAGCGCGCGCCGCCGCGGACCAGATCGAGTCCCTCCTGAGCTAGAGGCTTGATGTGGATCTTCCGCACTCGCGGATGGTGGCTCAGACACGGCGCATCTCGCCCGGGTCGGGCTTGAACGTAGGTACCGCTATGCCCTGCGCCCGACCCGAACGACCTGCTTGGTCTGAGCCATCCCCACAAGCACCCCAATCCACATCAAGCCTCTAGAGGCTTGATGTGAATCTTGCGCACTCGCGGATGGTGGCTCAGACACGGCGCATCTCGTCCGGCTCGGGCTTGAACGTAGGTACCGCTATGCCCTGCGCCCGACCCGAACGACCTGCTTGGTCTGAGCCATCCCCACAAGCACCCCGATCCACATCAAGCCTCTAGAACCATCCGACGCGGCGCTCGGCGCGTAGTTCCGGCGATGGGACCAGCGGGCAGCGCGGGCTAGGCTCAGGCGATGGCGCGGTACGTCGTCGTGCGGGTCGTTTCCGGTGTCGCGCTCTTCTTCGCGATAACCCTCTTCGTCTTCGTCGCGTTCTACGCCATTCCGCAGGACCGGAGGGAGCAGGAGACGACGGACGCCTACCGGATCCACGGCTCGGTCCCCGGCGAGTACGCGCACTACGTGTGGCGGATCGTGCGTCACGGCGACCTCGGCTACTCGTACGCGAACCGTGAGCCCGTGACCAAGCGGCTGTTCCGGGCGGCGCCGATCACGCTGTCGCTCGTCCTCGGCGGCGTCGTCGTCTGGCTCCTGATCGCGCTTCCCCTGGGCGTGCTCGCCGCGCTGCGGCCTCGCTCGCTGCTCGACCGAGCCACGACCGTGTTCGTCCTGATCGGCGTCTCGGCGCACCCGGTGTGGCTCGGGCTGATGCTCAGCTACGTGTTCGGGCACACGCTCCACGTCTTCCCGGCGGACGGCTACTGCAGCGTCGCCAACCTGGCGAGTGGTTGCGACGGCCTCTTTCAGTGGACGTACCACCTGATCCTGCCGTGGTTCACGTTCGGCGTCCTGAATGCGGCGATGTTCACGGCGATGGCACGAGGTCTCGTGCTCGAAGAGCTGAGCGAGGAGTACGTCCGCACCGCGCGCGCGAAGGGCGCCGGTCCGATGCGGATCGTGCGCGCCCATCTCTTGAAGAACGTGACGTTGCCGCTCGTCACGATCATCGGCTTGAACGCGGGGACGGCGTTGGCCGGCGTGATCTTCGTCGAGTCGGCCTTCAGCCTGCCAGGTCTCGGCGGCATCTTGCGCCAGTCGACGCTGCGGCGCGATCTGCCGATGACGGCCGGGAGCGTCATCTTCTTCGCGCTTGCGATCCTGCTGCTGAACCTGCTCGTCGACCTCGCTTACACGCTGCTCGATCCGCGCGTGCGCTTCGGGTCGCGTGCTTCGGTCCGCGCCTGACGGCCGTTACTGTCTCGGCGATGGCCGCCGAGTCGAAAGAGGAGCGTCTCAACCGCGAGCTGATCGAGCTGCTGAACGAGCTCCGCGTCGCCCTGCCCGGCGTCCAGGTGCTCTTCGCGTTCTTGCTCACGCTCCCGTTCACGCGCGGCTGGCCGCAGCTCGGGCACACCGAGCGCATCCTCTACTTCGTCGCACTCGGGCTGGCGGCGGTGTCGTCCGGCTTCCTCATCGCGCCGTCGGCGCATCACCGCCTCCGCTTCCGGCACCGCGACAAGGAGCAGCTCGTCGTGTGGGGGAACCGGATGGCGCTCTGCGGCATCGTCACGCTCGGCCTCGCGATTGCCGCGAGCGTCGCCGTGATCGCAGACTTCGTCTTCGGCGAGGCGATCGGGCTGACGTTCGCGCTCGGCGTCAGCGTGTTCCTGGCGGTGCTGTGGTTCGCCGTGCCGCAGCTCTACGGTGCCGACCGTCCCACCGATTAGCGATGTTCACCTCATTGACGAACGCGATCACCGCCTCGGGTTGGGCGTACGTGCTCATCCTCGGGATCGCATTCCTCGACTCGTTCTTTCCGGTCGTGCCGAGCGAGACGGCGGTGATCACCGGCGGCGTGCTCGCAGCGGCCGGGGACCTCTCGCTCACGCTGGTCCTTGCCGCGGCCGCTGGAGGCGCGGTCGGAGGCGACAACTTCACGTACGGGCTCGGGCGGCTGTTCGGCGACCGGCTCTCCCGCACGCTCTTCCGCGGCGCGCGCGGCCAGCGGACGCTGGGGTGGGCGCGACGAGTGCTCGCCGACCGCGGGCCCACGCTCATCGTCGGCGCGCGATTCATCCCGGGCGGGCGGACCGCGACGACCTTCACGTCCGGGCTCACGGAGTACCCGTGGCGCCGCTTCTTCGTCCTCGTCCTCGTCGCCGGAGTCGGGTGGGCGCTCTACGCCGGCCTGCTCGGCTACGCAGGTGGGAAGACGTTCGAGCACCAGACCTGGAAGGCGCTGCTGCTGGCGCTCGGCATCGCCGCGACCGTGACGATCGCGATCGAGGCGGCTCGTTACGTGCGCGGTGCCCGACGGGCATGAGGATCCGTGCGAGCGGGTAGTCACCGAACGTGCGCTGGGGGCTTGGGGTCTGCATCGCCGCGGCGGCGCTCGCGCTGGTCGCGAGCGCGGCTCCGCGCGGATTCCCCGCGAATGCCCGGATCGGCTACCTCCGTCCGCTTGGCGGGAACGAGCCGCCGTACGCGCACTTGTTCGCGATCAACGCGGACGGGAGCGGCCCCGTCGACCTCACACCGCCGGGCTACTCCGACGTCCGGACGTTCGCCTGGTCGCCCGACGGCCGGCGGATTGCGTTCTCCGCGCTTCAGGACGGCGACACCGACGCGGAGATCTTCGTGATGAGCTCCGACGGGCACGACGTCCGGCCGCTGACGAACAACGGCTTGCCCGACTTCGGACCGAGCTGGTCGCCCGACGGCCGGTCGATCGTGTTCACGAGCATTCGCACCGGCCTCTCGCAGGTCTATCGCATGCGCGCCGACGGGACTGCGCAGCGGCGCCTCACAAACGCGTTCGGCAACTGCGATTCGCCCGCGTGGTCTCCGCGCGGGAACCTGATCGCCTTTCATTGCGCGATGGCGAGCGAGAAGGTCTCGGTGATGCGCCCGGACGGGACGCACATCCGCACGCTCCTCCGTCGCGCCGAGACGCTCGAGGGGGCGCCGGCGTGGTCACCGGACGGACGGCTGATCGCGTTCGGGCGCGGCACGCGCGGACCGCTGTGGAAGGCGCTCGGCATCTGGACGATCCGGCCCGACGGAGGCGGCCTCCATCGCGTGGTCGCCGACGGGGGCTCGCCGGCGTTCTCGCCGGACGGCCGGTGGATCGCCTTCGTCGCCCAGCGCAACGGAAATCAGGAGCTGTACAAGGTCACGGCCGACGGGCGCACGGCCGTGCAACTGACGAACACGTACGGCATCACCGAGGACGCGCCCGACTGGCAGCGCGCTCCATAATCCGACGCGATGGCGATCCGCATCGGATACCTCGCTGCTCTCGCCGCCTTCGCGATGCTCTTCGTCGTTTCCAGCGCCTCCTCGGAAGACGACGTTGCATGCACGGCGGCGACGGCAACGGCGCTCGTCCAGACGTTCGTTCGAAACTACGACAACGGCCGCGTTCCCGCGATGGACCGTCAGTGGGCGCAGGCGCCGGGCTTCCAATGGTTCTCGACGCGCGCGCCGGGGGCACGACTCGGCGCAGCGGCGAAGAACCGCTCGACTCTCGTTCCGTACTTCCGCACGCGCGTGCGCGTGCACGAGAACCTGCGCGTGACGAAGCTCGGAGGAGGCTACGACCCGCAGCGCAACCTCCTCAACTTCGCCGGGAAGCTCGTGCGGCGCGCCGACGATCTCCCGGCGCGAGCTCCGCAGGACTTCAAGGGTGCCGCGGAGTGCCGGGCCGGCGCGCCGCTCCTGATCGTCTGGAGCATGTGACCGCACGAGAGGCGGCGATGCACGAGCGCATTGCCGATCAGCGAGTGCGAACGACGGTAGTGCGTTCGCGGCTCGCGAGGCCTGCTACCGACAGCGATCGGTCGATCACCGCCGTCGCAACAGCCGGCGCGGCGCCTGGGGCGTAATGCGTGCCGTCGGGTCTCGCGAGCGAGCCGTCGCGCAACCTGTCGTTGCAGGGGCTTGCGCCGTCGTGGCAGACGAGACCCTGGATCGAGATCGACCGCACAGGCCCGGCGGTGTGTGACGCGAGGAAGGCGTTCCACGTGTCCTGCGCCGCGGTCGCGTCGATCAGCCGCCTGAGAAACGGGCCGCAGTTGGCGGGGGTGCAGCGGGTCCACATGCCCAGGCCCGACCGTTCGACCTGCACCGCAACGACGATCGCGCCGTAACGTGTCAGCGCTGCAGTGCGGGTCGCGAAGGCGGTTCTCTGCAGTGCCCAGTACGCAGGCGTGGCGAATGCGACAGGGCGGCCGTTCGCATCAACGCGGTCGGCGAGCTCGTAACGGCTCCACCAGATGACGAGTGCCGGGTGGTATCTGGCGATCGCGGCGTCTTGTCGCGCCGGCACATCTGTCGCACAGGCCTCGCCGGCACCCCAGGGCTTGCCCGTCCGTCCGACGACCGCCACGCCCGTGGCCGGACAGCTCCCGCGTGTAGCGGAGATGACGACGTAACGGTGCCGCGCCGCGGCCCTCGCCAGATCAGCGGCGAGACGCTGTGGCACCGAATCTCCGACGAGCACGATCGTGCGCGTCACGTTCGCTCGCGCCACGGACGTTCGCGCCGCGTGACCGAGTGCCGCTCCGGCTCGAGGAACGACCACCGCCGTGTTGACCACGAACATGGCCACGAGCAGGAGCGGCACCGCCACGAGCGTGCGGTGCGGAACGAGCCATCGCGCGCCGCTCCCGTATCGGATGGGCCGTTCGATCAAGTGGTAGGACAACGCCGCGAGCGCGACCGTCAGAGCGGTCAGCAGGAGCGCGCGTACGGGCGTGCCCAGGCGGCTCAGGTCCCACCAGCCGTAACGCTCGGTCCAGACCTGCAGCGGCCAGTGCCACAGATACATCCCGTACGAAAGGCGGCCCAGGTATGCCACGGCCGGCAACGCGAGGGCTCGCGTCGCAACACTCCCTCCCGTGGCGACGGCGGCGACGACGGCCGCAGTGCTCGCCGCGACGGCCACTGCACCGCCCTGCGCGTACCCGCGGGTTGCGCCGCCCGGGCCGCCGAGCGTTGCCAGCGCCCAGATCAGCCCGATTCCACCTGCGGCGAAGAGGTGCCAGTGCGCGCGAGCGATCAGCGCACGAAGCGACGCCGACGTCATGAGCACCGCGAGGAGCGCTCCGGTCAACGGCTCGAAGATGCGACTGTCGGTGCCGAGGTACGCGCGCTGCTGCCCGCTGCTCGCCCAGAGAGTGCCGAGCCTGACGGCCGATACGGCGATGCCGGCGGAAGCGACCAGCCCGATTGCGACTACACGCCGCCGCGGCTGCCGTACGAGGAGAGCAACGAGACCGAGCAGGATCGGCCAGACGAGATAGAACTGCTCCTCGACGGCAAGCGACCACATGTGCTCGAGTGGGCTCGCGACCCCGTCACTGGCGAAGTACGTGCTCGTCGAGACGAAATGCCAGTTCGCGACGTAGAACAGCGTTGCGGTGACGTCGCCTTGCAGGCCGTCTCGCGAAATCGTCGGAGCGACGACCGCACTCCAGATCACAACCACGATCATGAGCGCGAGCACCGCGGGAATCAGCCGGCGCAGGCGCCGGGTCCAGAAGTCGAGGACGTCGATGCGACCGCGCTCGACCTGGCGGAGCAGCAGCGACGTGATGAGGAAGCCGCTCAGGACGAAGAACACGTCCACGCCCAGGAACCCGCCGGCGGCGTGCGGCAGGCCGAAGTGGAACGCCATCACCGCGCACACCGCCAGCAAGCGCAGCCCGTCGAGAGCGTCGTTCCGCGTCACCGTGAGGCTCTCGCTCCTCACAGCCGCCAACCTGACATCCACGCTGTCGGCATGGCGGAACGGTATCGGCAGAGCGAACCGTTCAGAGGGTCGCGGCGGCGCCTGCCCCGCCGCCGCGACCGCACCATTACGGTCAGCCCGCGGTGATCGAGCCGAACAGGCCGTGCTGCTCGGCAGACGGCCCTGCCAGGAAGTAGAGCGTGTCGATCGGCCCGGCTGCGGAGCCGTTACCGAACGCGATCGCCCAGAGCCCGTCGATCGTGACGGGGGTGCCGTCGGACAGACGCAGCTGGCCCTTGTAGACCCACGTGTTGCCGTGCTGCGTATACGCGCTGATCCGGCCATTGCCGAAGTTGCCGACGAGCAGGTCGCCGCCGAAGACGCCGAAGCTGGACGGCGCAAGCGCCAGCCCCCACGGCGCGTTGAGTGGTGCGTTCTTCTTCCCGCTGTTGACGACGTGCGCCACGAGCTGGCCGTCCGTCGTGAACTCGTCGACGTATGCCTGGCCCGGAAGCGGAACATCGTTTTGTCGACTCGCGTCCTGCTTCGCGTACGTGACGAAGATGTTCCCGCCGATCGCTTGGATCCCGAATGGCGCGAAGCCCTTGGCGATCGTCGCGTCCTTGAAGCCACCCGGCGTGCCGATCAGGTTGAAGGACGAATCGAACACGTCGACGCGGCCGTTGTGGAAGTCGGTTGCATAAAGGCGGTCGTTGGCGACCGCGAGACCCCGGTAGACCGCGCCGACGCTCGACCGATCGGCTCCGACGACGGCGACAGTGCTGTTCACCGACGGCGTCCACCCGAGGATCGTCCCGCCTGCGGTCGAGAACAGGAACCGTGAAGCGCCGCTCTTGCCGTTCTGGCTGACGGGGAAGTCCGTGGCGCTGCCGTTGAAGACCGTGCCGGTGGGTCCGCCTGGCACCGATACTGTCAGCGCCTGCTTCGCTCCGGCGCCGCTGTACAGGGTGGATTCGTTCGTCCCGTTGTCCGACGCCCACCAGGGCGTGGTCGGTCCGGCACTCAGCCCCCACCCATTGACGAGGGCCGGGTCCGCCGCGGGTGCGACGGTGGCGCTGCTGTCGGATACCAGCGGCTGGATGTTGTAGACGTCGGTCCCCGCAGCTGCGTGCGCCGCACCTGCAAGGGCGGCAGCGGGAATGACGACGACAGCGAGCAAGACGGATCTGAAGGCAAGTCTGAACATCGAACTCCTTTGGTAGCGAACCTGCGTGCGAGCCGGCGGCTCGTGCATCTAGATTCGCCTCGCCCTCGCGCCACGGCATCGCCGCGAGCCGGGATCTGCGTACCCCGCTACCCCGACTTTCGAGGTGGAGCTATTCGGGGGGCGAACCGTCCGCTTCCCGCTCGACAGTCGTTCCGCCGACGCTGAGCGTGACCTTGATGTTGCCGCGTGTCGCGCGCGAGTACGGGCAGTGCTCGTGCGCCCGGCGCATCAAGTCGAAGCCCATCTCCCGACTGATCCGAGGCGCCTCGAGATCGAGCTCCGCGGCGAGGCCGAAGCCGCCGCTCTCGAGTGGTCCGATCCCCACGCGTGCCGTGATGCGCGAGCCGGTCAGGTCGAGGTTGCCGCCGGCGGCGATCCGCAACAACGCCGACTGGAAACACGCGGCGTATCCGGTCGCGAAGAGCTGCTCCGGGTTGGTTCCAGGTCCGCCGGCGCCGCCCATCTCGGTCGGTACGTCGAGCCCGACGTCGAGCCGGCCATCGCTCGTGGTCGCATGCCCCTCTCGACCCCCGGTCGCGGCTGCTTCGGCCGTGTAGAGGATCTTCGGATGTTCGCTCATAACAGGTTCTCCTTCGGTCGCTAGTTTGGGGGCTGAACGACGACGCCGTACGGTTCGACGAGTGGGTCCGGTCGCATGTGTTCGACGAGGGCGGCAAGCCAGATCGAGCCTTCGAAGAGCGCCCACATGGGCAGGAGCTCGAGGGCGGTGGTGACAGGGTCGGGCCCTGGCAGTCCGAGCGCGACGACTGCGACGATGAAGTAGCCGAGGCGCCGGTTCTTCCGTAGATGCGAGGCGGTGAGCACGCGAATGCTGACCAGGCCGAGGACGACGATCGGGAACTCGAAGACGATCACGATCCCGAGCAGCATGGTGGCGGTGAAGGAGTAGTAGGGCTTGGCGGCGATCAGGTGCGTGAAGTGGGTGTCGTCGTAGTGGGTCAACCAGTGCAGGGAGCGTGGGAGCAGGACCCAGTAGCCGAACGCGAGACCGCCGATTCCGAGCGCGGTTGCGAACGCGACCAGTCCGCGTACGCGTCGTTCGATCGAGGCGTCGAACGCGGGTGCGAGGAACGACCAGAGCTGCCAGAGGAGCACCGGGAGTGCGAGCAGGAAGCCGGCGTAAGCGCTTACGGTCAGCGAGACCGTGAACGGCTCGGCGACGCCGAGCGTCACCGGCCGCCGCCGGTCGGCCGGTAACGCTTGATTGAGCCAGTCGAGGAGCTGGCCGTGGAACGAGAACGCGACGATCGTCCCCAATGCGAGCGCGCCGACCGCGATCATGATCCGCCGCCGCAGCTCTTCAAGGTGGTCGACGAAGCTCGCTTCCGCGCCGTGTGGGAGACGCTGCGGCAGCCCGCGCATCGTCGGCTAGACCGTCGTCTCGTGCTCGTCGCGCACCGTTGCCACTGTCTCGACGGACTGGGTGAGCTCGGCGGGCTTCTGCGGCTCGTTTACGGAGTCCTTGAACTCGCGCATGCTCGAGCCGAGCGAGCGCCCGATCTCGGGCAGCCGCTTCGCGCCGAACAGCAGCAGCGCGATCAGCAGCAGAAGCACGATGTGTGTGGGGCTGGTCCATCCGGTCATGGTTCCTCCTGTTCTGGGGGTCCGAGCGGGTGACAGTGCGTCCCTCCGAGCGCGCCGAAGGGCCGCACTGTCCTCAGGCGTTCACGATCCGTGTCGCGCGGCGTCCGCGGCCTTCGCCAGCTCGGCGAGCAGCGCGAAGAACTCCCTCGACTGTCCGATGAACAGTCCGTCGGCGGTGAGGGACTCGACCGCAGCCGTGGCCGCGCCGCGTGTCTCGGTGGGGCGGATGATCGAGACGATCGGGAACTTGCGCTCCAGGAACGCCGTCGGCTCGGGCATGATCAGATTCGTCTGGGTCAGCTCACTGCCGCTGGCGTTGAGGTCGGGGAAGACCAGACCGTTGGTGGGGTCGGTGAGCGGCACGAAGTTGCCGGCCTTGTCGTGCCAGGTCTGGTAGTGCATCGCCTCCGTCGGCCCGATGCTGAGGAGGATGCGCAATACCTCCGGGTGCGTGACCCGCTGCGCAAGTTGCGCGTAGAGGCTCGTCCCGCCCTGCTCGATGAACGCGAAGTGGAAGCCGGCGGTGTTCGCGATCGCCTGCAGGTGATCCGCGGGGGTGAGGTCGTCGTCGTTCCGGGGAATCGCCGGGAACTGCCCAGCAGACAAGGCCGGGACCGCCTGCGCGAAACGGTCGCCGAGGTCGGGGTTCTGCGCATCGCTGCGATAGCGCGTCCAATAACTCGTGTCGACCGTCAGCTGCATCAGGTTGGTCAGCCGTCCGATCTGCTGCGCGCCGCTCGCCTGGCTGCTCGCGAGGGTGCGGAACCGGTCCAGGTCGACCGGCTGCTCACCGTTCGCCTTCAGATAGGCGTTGAGGAACGCCGCGTGGCTGATCTCATCGTCGGTGTTGTCGTGGATGTACTGCGCCATGTCCGAGTCGAGCACGGCAACCGCCGCGGCATAGTCCGGACTGCCGCTCCCACCTGGCACCTCGTTGTCCTGAATCCCGGCCAGCTCGTTGTACTGCTGCCAGAGATCCGTCTCGATCAGTTCCGCCGCCGCCAAAAAGCGGAGAATCGCCGCGTCGCCCTTGGTGAGGCCGTCGCTCGCAAACGCGGGTGCCGCCTCCGCCAACAACCGCCCCGCGCCGAGCGTTCCCGCTCCGATCGCGGCCCCGGCCACCAAAAACGACCGGCGGCTGGCCAGATTCTTTCCTTGTTCAGACGTGTCCACGATCTCCTCCTTGTTGGTTCGGTTTTCTTTTCAGGCGCGCCGCTCGAGGGCACGTGTGTTCACGATCGCTGGCGGCGCCGCGTACGACATCGCCGCGGGTGGCCAACCTCGATTGGCGCTACCGGGAAACACGCGTTACGGCTACCGGGCATCAGCGTCCCGGGGCGGCGTGAGCTGGGTGGAGTCGCGACCGCGCCGCCGCCGCGAGCGATGCGGCACACGAGCCGTTGCAGTTCGCGCTCTCCGGCGTGACCGCGGGCGAACAAGGCGGGCTGCGATAGGTGCTCGCGTGCGCCTCTGAGGAGGGCTCGATGGACGCGCGTCAGATCGCCGTCGCGCACGGCCGGACATTTCGCTCAGGCCGAGGCTCGTGCGTGGTTGACAGCTATCTCACCTCGCGAGGGCGGTACCGCGAGATTGCAGTCGCCGCGCGCATCCCGTGTCGCGCGATCCAACTAGTACGTCAGCGGATGCGTGCCCAGACAGGTTCGCGGCAACCGGAGGTCGTGCCGCAACTCGGAATTGGGATCTGCTGCAACCCACGGCCGTCCGCGTGGACGACGAAGGCCGCGCTCCGCCGGCCGTCGGATGGCTTCGCCGAGAAGAGGATGTCGTTTCACTGCGGCGACCAGCTTCCGCCGGTGAAGTCGAGCAGCATCCCGGGAGGCGTGACCTGTCGCAGGTCGGGACCGCCCTCGGCAATGCCCTTTGGTCGTCGAGCAAACGAAAGAAAAGCGGCCGCCGGGCAAAGCGTGAAAAACGTAGTTGTGCTGTGGCGCTCCTCCGCCGGTGACGTCGTTTCTCGTTTCGTCCACCGGTGCCGCTGTCACGTCGACCGATCCGTGCCGTCCGCGCGGAGATACGCGAGCACAGCGAGCACCCGTCGGTGCGAGTCTGCGTCCTCGTGTAGACCGAGCTTGAGCAAGATCTGCTTCGTGTGTGCCTCGACGGTCCGCTCGGTGACGAACAGTCGCGCGGCGATGGCCTTGTTCGAGAGCCCTTGGGCGACGAGGTCGAGCGCTTCACGCTCACGCTTCGTCAGCGTGGCGAGCGGGTCCTCGCGGCGGCGGCGACCGACGAGGCGCGAGACGATCGTCGGGTCGACGACCGTCTCTCCCTCGACGAGGCGGCGCAGGGCGTCGACCAGGATCGCCACGTCGAACACGCGCTCCTTGAGGAGGTAGCCGACGCGCTCGGGACTCTCCTCGAGGAGTCGCAGCGCGTAGCTCGGCTCGACATACTGCGACAGCACGAGCACACCGACCTCCGGGTAGTCGGCGCGGATCCGCTGCGCGGCGACCAGACCTTCGTCTGTGTGCGTCGGCGGCATGCGGATGTCCGTGATCGCGACATCGGGCCGCGCGAGCCGGACGTGCCGGAGCAGTTCCTCGCCGTCCTGGGCCTGCGCGACTACTTCGACGTCGGCATCGCGCAGCAGGCGCACGATCCCTTCCCGCGTTACGAGCGCGTCGTCGGCGACGACTACCCGCACGGGATCTCCGCGTGGAGCGACGTGAGACCGAACCTCGTCGTACCGCCGACGGCACCGATCCGGTCGGCAACGTGCACGAGCGGCTCGGCACGCGACGCGCCGTCGTCCGCCACCGTCAGGCGAACGCAACCGTCGGTCGCAACGCGCACCCAGGTCGCCCCTCGCCGCGCCGCGTCCTCGACCGCCTCGCGGGCCGCGACGTAGAGGGCGGCCTCGACCGAGGCGCCGAACGTCCCGTCGTCGTTCAGCGCCAGCTCGACGGCGATCGGCGCACCGTCGGCCAGCGTCGCGAGCGCGGCGCCAAGCCCAGCTTCGGCGAGCACAGCCGGGTAGATGCCGTGCGCAAGCAGGCGCAGCTCCTCGAGCGCGAGCCGCGCCTGCTCGACTGCCGCGGCAAGGTCGCCCGCGACCTCGTCGCCCGCGCGCTCCGCAGCGGCACCGGCGTGCCGCAGGTCGAAGAGGAGCGCGAGCAGGTGCTGCTGCGCGCCGTCGTGCAGGTCGCGCTCGAGTTGTTGTCGCTCGGTGTCACCGCGCTCGATCAGGCGCCGGCGCGACCGGCGGAGCGCGCGGATCTGCGCCCGCACCTCGGCCTGCAGGCGCTCGTTCTCCACCGCGAGCCGCGCCGCCGACCCAAGGTCTCGTTCGAACGAGTCGTCGAGGAGCGCGGCGTCGTGCACGACGACGGCGACCGGATTCCCGCCGCGCACGATGGGCGTGGCAGCGCGCCCGTCGGCCGCTGCGGGCGGGGCGACCCAGGCGCCGTCCGCGTCGACGTAGTGCCCGGCCGCGGGCAGCCAGTAGGCGACCTCAAGCGTGGGGTCGCGGAAGGCGGCCGCAAGCGTCGCGCTCAGCCGTCCTTGCTGCGGCGCGGCGCTGAGTTCGTCGGCTAGCCGCGCAACCGCTGTCCGTTGGCGCCTCATTTGCACGACCGCGGCGGCGATTCCGGCCGCGAGCGCGACCATCGCCCCGGAGCGCGCGTAGAAGAGCGACTCGTAGCTGCCGTCCAGCGGGTTCTCCTGCGGCCGGAGCAGGAGCTCGACGGCGTAGGCCGCGACGGCCACGAGCGCGAGGGCGCCGGGAACGAGCGTGAGCGCGTTCGCCCGCCTCGCGCGCGCTGCTGCAGCCGACGTTGCAAGCACGGCGAGCACCACGGTAAGGAGCTGCCAGCCGCGGTCGAGCGCGCGGGCGACGCCAGCGTCGGCATGGACGACGAACGTCGTCGTGAGGCAGTCGCGCCAGCAGTACGTGTCGAGCAGCGGGTCGCGGACGAGCACCCGCGCCACCGCAGTCAGGACGAGGGCCACGGCGCCGAGCCGAACGAGACGCCGCAGTCGATGCCCGCCGGCCACTAGGAGGGCCAGCGGCGCCGCGAGCAGCGGCAGGCAGGCGGCGCCGAGGCTGCGGAAGGCCGCGGGCGCTCCCGTCCAAGCCTCGAAGTCGGGCGCGAACCAGAGGATGCCGAGCGCGAACGCGAGCACGCCGAGCCGCTGGCCAGCGGGGTCGGACAGCGCGACGGTCGCGGCCGCGAGCAATGCGAGGCCGGCGACGAGGTCGGCCGCGTACGCAGCGGTCGAGATGCCGGCATAGCTCGCGGGACTCGGAGAATGCGGCGCGTGCGCTGCAACCGCGGCCAGGATCGCGACGATGCCGTACGCGACCGGCAACACGAAGGCCGCGGAAGCCACCCGCCGCGGCCACGATACGGGCACTACTGCCACCACCGCCCCATTGTCCCACCGGCGGCCGGGGCGTACCATCGGGCGATGTTCGCGGCGCGGGCATTAGCGCTGCTGGTCGCGGTGTCCGTGGTCGCAGGCTGCGGTGCGGGCGCCGCGGACAAGGCGGGCGGCTCACACGCGCCGACGGTGCTGACCGTCGCCGACAGCGATAGCTCCGACCAGGTGAGTACCCCTGCGCTCGAGCACTTCGCGCAGCAGGTCGACTTGCTCTCACACGGCTCGCTGCACATCCACATCGTGTTCCAGGCGGAAGGGGCCGCCACGCCGGACGTCGAGGAGCGTGTGATCCGTGCGGTGCAGTCGGATCGCTTCGATCTCGGCTGGATCGGCGCGCGCGCCTGGGACGAGGTCGGCGTGAAGAGCCTTCGCGCGCTGCAGGCGCCGTTCCTCGTCACGAGCACGCGGCTTCTCGACCGTGTCGCGACGAGCCCGATCGGCACGGAGATGCTCAGCGGGCTGTCGCGCGCGCACGTCGTCGGCCTCGCGCTCGTACCCGACCTGCTGCGGCATCCGACCGGCTTGACGCGTGCCTTCGTCTCCCCCTCCGACTTCGTGGGTGCGCGAATCCGCATCCTCCCGTCGCGTGTCACCGCGGCGATCATGCGGTCACTCGGCGCGCTGCCGGTCGAGATCAGCAACGACCAGATCGGCTACGCGATCGGCCGCAAGCGCGTCGACGGCGAAGAGCTATCGCTTGCGACGGGGATCTCGCCGTCGGTCGCAACCGCCAACGTCACGTTCTTCAGCAAGGCGATCACGCTCTTCGCGAACGCGCGCAAGTTCGACCGGCTCAGCGACGACCAGCGCCGGATCCTGCGCACGGCTGCGGCCGAGACGGTCCGCCATGTCATCGCGACGTACCCGACCGACTCGAAGATCATCAACGGGTTATGCGCGAATCGCCGACGCGTCGTGCTGGCAACGCTCGCCGAGCGCGCGGCGCTCGTCCGGAAGGTGCGACCGGTCTACCGGATGCTCGAGGGTGACGCGCAGTCGCGCCGCTTCATCGACCAGATCCGGAAGTGGAAACGGACGACGCCCGGCGACCCGCCGCTCGCGCTCGCCGCCGGCTGTTCCAAAGCGCAACCGCCTGCCCCGGCCGTCGGCGCGGCCCGGCCCCCATCCGACCTCGACGGCACCTATCGGTGGGTGATTACGGTCACCGATGCGCACAAGCGCTGGGGTCCGCACGCCGACCTCGCCGGTCTCCCGATGGTGAGCACGGCCGTCCTCCGACATGGGACGTGGGAGGTCTCAGGCCCCGATCCCCAACACGACACGGGCACGTTCACGATCCATGGTGACCATGTCCGGTTCGTCTGGCCGCGGATCCCAGCGGTCCTGGTCTTTCGCTTCACCCGGGACCCCGACGGCACGATCCATTTGAAACCGACGCTGCCGATGGACGAAGGTGATCAGTTCGTCTGGGCGTACAAGCCCTGGAAGCGACTAGGCCCGCCCACGCGGCTCTAGTGCAACGGGAGCTCGGCCACAAGCCGCGTGCCGCGGCCGGACGGGCTGTAGATGTCGATCTTCCCGCCGCTGGACTCGACGCGGTCTGTGAGCCAGCGCGGTTCGGCGCCGCCGATCCCGTCGTCGCGAATCTCGAGACGCACCGAGCCGGGCGAGCGCTCGACCTCGATCGTCACGCGCGTCGCGTGGGCGTGCTTCCAGACGTTCGCGAGCGCCTCGGCGCAGACGAAGAAGAGCGTGAGCTCGACCTCCTCGGGCAGACGTCCGTCCGGAACGGTCACCTCGACCGGGACCGGGCTGCGCTCGGCGAGCGCAGCGACTGCCTTCCCGAGGCCGCGCTCGACGAGGTCGCGCGGATGGAGGCCGGCCGCGAGCTCGCGCAGGTCGGAGGACGTCCGCGCCAGCTGCTCGCGAGCTTCCGCCACGAGGGCTGCGGTCTCGGCGCTCGCCGCAGGCTGCGTGCGCGCAAGACGTGCGTCGAGGCGCGCGAGGCGGGTCAGCGCGCCTGCGTGGAGGGTGGCTTCGAGCCGCCGCCGCTCGGCGTCGCTGACCTCGAGCAGGCGCCGTCGGGACGCCGCGAGTTCCGCGACCTGCGCGCGAACCTCCGCCTGTAGGCGCGCATTGGCCGCCGCGAGCCGCGTCGCCGTTCCCACCGCCGCGAGCAGCGCGGGATCGTCGCGCATCGCGGCGTCGTGCACGAGAGCCGCGACTTCGACCCCGTCGCGCTCGATCCGTGTGATGTGCCGACCAGTGCCGGCCTCCGGCAACACAACCGGACGTCCCGCGGCGTCGATGTAGCCGCCGTCGACGCGATAGGCGACGACGAGCGTCGAGTCGCCGAGCGCGTCGGACAGCGCATCGCGCACGCTGCCGGCCCGCGTTTCGCCGAGATCGACGACCAGGTCGACCATCCCAGCGCGCTGCCACGGCTGCCGGAGGAGCCCGTAGACGAAGACGAACGCGAGCGCGGCGAGCCCACCCTCGTAGACGCGCAGCATGGCGACGCGTTCGCCGTGCGTGTCCCAGAAACCGTTCGCGGCGGCGACGAGCGCAAGGAGGGCTGCGAAGGCCCCCGCCGCTCGCAGCGCATACGCGCGCTCGCGCCGCAGCCTGCCGACGGCGCGCACGTAGCCGTCCGCCGACAAGCCGGCGAGCACCGCCGACAGCGCGAACGTCGCGCGCTCGCCCCACCAGAACGCGCCGGCGAGCGACGAGGCGTATGCGAAGGCGATCGCCCCGCGTTGGCGCGCCGACTCCGTGCGTCCGCTCGGGTAGGTGAGCGCGAGCTGCGCCAGCGGCGCGCGGTGGAGGAGCAGCGCGGCCGACGTGAAGTTGCCGGCGTACCACGCGAGGCCGGTGGTAGCGAGCAGCAGCCCCCCGCGACGACGCGCGACGAGGCCGCACGCGACGAACGTCCACCCGACGAGGAGGTCGGGCATCCACGTCCCGGGGCGGCCGAAGCCATACGCCGACGCCTCGGCGCCGAGACCCACGCCGAGCGCAGCCGCGACGAGCGCAACGTCACGCCAGAAGCGCCGAGAGCGTTGCACCCGAGAGCTCCCGCTTCGCGAGAAACCCATGCACCCGCGCGTTGTCGACACGGCGGCCGTACGCGGCGGCGTCGCGGCTCGAAATCAGCACGACGTGCGGGGGGTCCGGCGTTGCGGCGAGTTGTTCCGCGACGGCGAAGCCGTTCAGCCCCGGCAGTTGGACGTCGAGCAGCACCACGTCGGGCCGGAGTTTGGCGACGGCCTCCATGACCGCCGCCCCGTCCGCGACTCCGCCGACGACGTCGAATCCCTCAGCGGCGAGCAGGGCGGCCGCCGATCGCCGAAAGCCGTCGTGGTCGTCGACGATGAGGACGGTCGTCCGCACGCTCCGATAGTCGCACCGCCGGCCCGCGAGCGCATTGTGGCCAGCCACAAGTGAAGACTCGTGGGCGCCGCGATGTGTCTCCGCAGGGGGATTCCTAACGTCGAGCGCGACAGCATCGTTCGATTCGAAGGAGGATCACCATGCGCAAGTTGGTCTTCGGCGGGCTGCTGATCGCGCTCGCCGTGTGCGCCAGCGTGGCCGGCGCGCGGCCGCCCGGCACCAATGGCATGCTCGCGTTCGCGCGGTACAACCCCGCGATCGAGGACACGCAAGTCTATGTCGTCAATCCGGACGGGACGCACGAGCGCCTCGTGCAGGGGCCGAACGACGGCGGCGAGTGCCCCAAGTGGTTCTCCCGCGGCGACCAGATCGCGACCTGCGGCTCGCCGGTCGGCCTTTCGCGGTACATCAACCCCGACGACGGGGCGTTCCGGGACGTCGGGACGCAGCAGCCGGGGCTGTTCAACCCGTGCGGGACTCCGTCGCCCGACGGGACGCTGCTCCTCTGCGAGACGTTCAGCGACGACGGGAGCCAGAACGGCATCCACGTCGTTCGCGCGTCGGACGGCAGCGGGTTGCAGCAGATCACGTTCAACCCGGGCGGCGACGACGTGCCCGGCAGCTGGTCGCCGAACGGAACGCGAGTCGTGTTCATGCGCTTCGGCCCGAACAGCTACGACGGCGTGTTCGTCGTCAACGTGAACGGGACCGGCCTCCGGCAGATCCTGTCGCCGTCGGTGCAGGGCGTGAACTGCTGCGCGTTCGAGTGGTCGCCGCAGGGAAACGAGATCGCAATCTCGCGGCACGCGTCGCCGGACGTCCACAGCTCGCTCTGGATCGTGCACAGCGACGGCACCGACCTGCGTCCGGTAAACGTGGAGCCGGACTCGGCGTGCGGCGGGTCGAACGACGATCCGGCGGCCGAGGGGTGTCTCGAGCCGACTTGGTCGCCGGACGGCACGAAGCTGGCGTTCGCCCGCGGCCATAACCTCGACCTCGACGGGAACATCTACACCGTCGACGCCGGGGGCGGTCCGATCACGCAGGTCACGCACAGTGGCGGCTCGCAGTCGCCGGACTGGGGCATCCACCCGCTCGCGCGCTAGGTACATCTGCGTGGGGCCGCCCCGGGAAGCGGCGGCCCCACGCTTCGCCGCTTGTCGACTCTCTGGAAGCACCGGCAATGGCGAAGCCGCCTCGGCGTCGCCACGCGTAGTGGAAGCCAAGCTCGTGCATACGAGACGCGTAATGGGAATAGAGCCACTCCGCCGGGTCTTCGTCAGCGCGGATCACACCGCATCTCAAGCCGTGGCGCGCAGACTTACTTGACCCATTGCGCGATCACGCGCGCAGCTTCGGCGGGTTCACACAGGAATGTGCGGGGTTCCCGCCGTCCTTCTGTACTAACGGCCCATCCGCGCTGACAGCTGCCGGTAAGCCGGCTCGCCCACGGCAAGAGCCGTCCATCGCGGCGCAGCATCGCGGGACTTGACTATCTCGGGACCGCGATCTGATGTCGGGTTGCAGAGGGAGAAGGAGGCGTTCACACTCAGGTGATCGTGGCCGTTGCGGCAGAAGCTACGCCGCTCTTGGAGCGGGACGCGGTTCTCGGCGCATTGCGCGACGCGCTGGCAGCGGCCGCTGCGCGGCGCGGCCAGTTCGTGCTCGTCGGCGGGGAGGCCGGGGTCGGCAAGTCTGCGGCTGTTCGTGCGTTCTGCGCGGAGGCACGCGGTTCGGCGCGCGTGCTGTGGGGCGGTTGTGACGCGTTGTTCACGCCTCGGCCGCTGGGGCCGTTCCTCGATATCGCCGAGGAGGCCGGCGGCGAGCTCGAGACCGCGGTCGATGAGGGCGCGCCCGCGGTGGTCGCCGCGCTCCTCAGGTTGGCGCGGCCGGGCTCCGCGACGATCGTCGTCGTCGAGGACGTCCACTGGGCGGACGAGGCGACGCTCGACGTGCTGCGGCTGCTCGCGCGCAAGCTGGGGCAGACGCCGCTGCTCGTGCTCGCGACCTACCGCAACGACGAGCTCGATCGAGTTCATCCGCTCCGCGTCCTCCTCGGCGAGCTGGCGACGCTTTCTCAGGCCGAGCGGCTCACGGTCCCATCGCTCTCGCCGGAGGCTGTCGCCGAGCTCGCCGGATCGGCCGAAGTCGATGCAGGCGAGCTCCACCGGCTGACCGGCGGGAATCCGTTCTTCGTGACGGAAGTGCTGGCGTCGGGGAACGGCGTCATCCCTCCGACCGTGACGGATGCCGTGCTCGCGCGGGCAGCGCGGCTGAGCGGTGAGGCGAGAGCGCTGCTCGATGCAGTCGCGATCGTCCCACCGCTAGCGGATCTCTGGCTGCTCGAGGCCATTGCAGCGGAATCGATGGCGGGTCTGGACGCCTGCCTCGGCTCCGGCATGCTCCGACCTGAGCGAGCGGGTGTCGCCTTCCGCCATGAGCTGGCCCGGCTTGCTCTCGAGGCGTCGGTCGCACCGCAACGAAAGCTCGAGCTCCACCGCGTTGCTCTCGCCGCGCTCGGCCGGCCGCCCGGCGGGGCGGTCGACGTCGCCCGGCTTGCACACCACGCCGACGCCTCCGGGGACGCCGACGCGGTGCTTCGTTATGCCCCGGCCGCGGCCGAACGCGCGGAGGCTGTCGGCGCTCACCGCGAAGCAGCGGCCCACTACGCGCGCGTCTTGCGGTTTGGCGAGCGGCTGTCTCCGGCGGAACGCGCCGAGTTCCTGGAACGGCGCTCACGGGCCTGCTACATCACCGACGACATCGACGAGGCGATCGAGGCGGTCGAGGATGCGCTCGAGCTCAGGCGTGCGCTCGGCCAGCGACTGGAGGAGGGCGAGTCGCTGACCTGGCTCTCCAAGATCCTCTGGTGTCCGGGACGGACGGCGGAGTCGGTGCGGGCGGCCCAGCAGGCGGTTGCGCTGCTCGAGACACTGCCGCCCGGCCGCGAGCTCGCCAACGCCTACGTGCACCACGATTGGGCGCTCGCAGACCGAGCCCTCGCGCTCGCCGAGGAGCACGGTGACAGCGAGCTCATCCTTCGTCTTCGCGGGATCATCGGCAGGCGGGACTTCGCGAACAGCAGTCGGATGCTGGAGGAGTGCTTCGAGCTCGCACAGGCTGCGGGGATGGCGGATCTTGCCGGGGAAACGACCACCCAACTCGTCTCGGGGGCGCTCAAGGTCCCGCAGTACGACCTCGCCGCTCGATATGTCGATTCCGGGCTCGCCTACTGCAGCGATCACGGCCTCGAGCTCTACAGGTTCTACCTTCTCGGGTACCACGCGCTGATCGAGCTCGATCAGGGTCGGTGGGACAAGGCCGCCGAGGCAGCGGCCGCGGTCCTGCGGATCCGGCGCGCGTCGATCATGCCTCGCATCACGGGACTGGTCGTGCTCGCCCTCGTCCGCGCCCGACGGGGCGACCCCGGCCATCGCGAACTCCTCGACGAGGCCTGGTCGCTGGCCGAGCCGACCGACGAGCTCTTCCGTATGGGCAAAGCCGTCGCAGCGCGGGCCGAGGTCGCCTGGCTGGTGGGTGACCGGGAGGCCGTTGCCGGTATCACCGAATACCCGCTTCGGCTGGCACGGGAGACAGAGGACCGGGGCGCGCTCGGCGAGCTCGGCGTCTGGCGGCGCAGGGCCGGGATCGACGCCGAAGTGTCGGATGCAGCCGAGCCGTGGGCGGCGGAGCTCGGCGGCGACTGGCGGGAGGCGGCGAAGCAGTGGACGCAGCTCGGATGCCCGTACGAGGCGGCGCTCGCGCTCGCAAATGCCGACGAGGAGAAGCCGCTGTGGCAGGCGCTGACGGAGCTTCAACGGCTGGAAGCGCGGCCGGCTGCCGCGATCGTCGCACGCAAGCTGCGCGAGCTCGGCGTCCGCGTCCCGCGTGGGGCCCGCGCCTCGACGCGCGCCAACGCGGCAGCCCTGACATCCCGGGAGCTCGACGTCCTGCGCCTCCTCACCGAGGGCGCCCGGAACGCCACCATCGCCGAGCGGCTGTTCCTGTCTTCCCGCACCGTCGAGCATCACGTCTCCTCGTTACTCGGCAAGCTCGGCGTGCGGAGCCGCGGCGCGGCGGTCGCCGAGGCTGGTCGCCTGGGGTTGCTGCAAGACCCGTAGCCGCCGACGCGATCTGGGTGTTTTCGCCCATGTAGCTGCCGCGGTCGGTTCGTAACCTCGAATGGTTCCCGAACCGAAGGAGGCGGCTGGTGCAGACCTACGCGATCCTGCGTCGTGGCGGCTGGCGAACGCCGGACGAGCTACAGGCGGCGACCGCCCGCTCGATCGAGCACGGCGACAAGTCGCCGGACGACATCCGCTGGATCCGCAGCTACGTGCTCGCGGAGCGCGCCGGCGAGCTCGGCCCCGTCTGCATCTACGAGGCATCCAGCCCGGAGGCGATCCGATCGCACTCCTACCAGGCCGGCCTTCCGGTCGAC
>JBJMKB010000017.1:0-31319 GCA_045806045.1 Gaiellaceae bacterium
CTTCGAGATGTAGCCGACGCACGGCGCGTGACAGCGCTCGATGTGGAAGTCGAGGCACGGGATGCCACTGTGGCGTCCGGGCTGCGGGCCTTCGCAGGGGCGGTAGCGGAAGACGCGGTTGAGCACGTCGAGCGTCTCGCGCACCTTCTTCGCGTTCGCGTACGGGCCGAAGTAGACGACGCCGCGACGGTGCCGCTCGCGCGTGAACATCACGCGCGGGTAGTCGTCCTCGACGGTGACCGCGATGTACGGGAACGACTTGTCGTCCCGCAGCCGCACGTTGAACGGCGGGCGGTGCCGCTTGACGAGGTTCTGCTCGAGATGCAGCGCCTCCACCTCGCTCGACGTGACGATCGTTTCGATCGTCTCGACCCGTGACGCCATCTGGCGGATGCCCTGGCGGGTGTCGCTCGATCCCGCCTGGAAGTACGACCGCACGCGCGGCCGGAGCGATTTCGCCTGCCCGACGTAGAGGACGTCGCTCTTCCCGTCGCGGAAGATGTAGACGCCGGGCCGCGTCGGAAGACGCTTCAGCTGGCCTTCGATGCGATCCGTCGCCATCTGAAAGCCAGGGTACTCTGGGACGCCGTGAGGGCGCTTCTGGTCGTTTTGGTGCTGTTTCTCGTGTGCGCAGCGCCGGCGGCGGCGGGTGGTCCGTACATGATGGTCGGGGCCGCAGAGGACGTCGCGAAGGGGCAGGACTACGCCTTCGCGAAGAGCGAGATGGACAGGCTGAGGCTCGCGGGCCTCGACACGATCCGCCTCACGCAGACGTGGACGAAGGGCCAGACGACGCTCGGCCCGAACGACACGATCGAGCTCGGCAACGCGATCGCAGCGGCGCAATTCAGCGGCGTGCGCATCGTCCTCTCGATCTATCCCTTCGGCTCGAGCGTCACGCCGCTGACCGACGAGGACCGCCTCGACTTCGCGAAGTTCACGGTCGACCTCGCGACGCGCTACCCGCTGGTGCACGACTTCATCATCGGCAACGAGCCGAACCTCAACCGCTTCTGGCTGCCGCAGTTCGGCGGCAGCGGCGAGGATCTCGCGGCGCCCGCCTACGAGCAGCTGCTCGCCGTCACCTACGACGCGCTGAAGATCGCGCGACCGCATTCCACGGTCTACGGTGGCGCCCTCGCGCCGCGCGGCGTCGACAAGGCGAACACGGGCCGCGACACCCATTCGCCCGCGACGTTCATCGTCGATCTCGGAGCAGCGTTCCGGGCGAGCGGTCGAGCCGTCCCGATCATGGATGCGTTCGCGTTCCATCCCTACCCGGAGAACTCGTCGACGGGACCGGACTTCGCGCATCCCAACAGCACCTCGATCGGGCTTGCCGACTACGCGAAGCTCGTCTCGCTGCTCGGGACCGCGTTCGACGGAACGGCGCAGAACGGCTCGACGCTGCCGATCCTCTACGACGAGTTCGGCATCGAGACCCAGATCCCGGCAGCGAAGGCCTCGCTCTACACCGGAACCGAGCCTGCGACCACGAAGCCCGTCGACGAGATCGTGCAGGGACAGGAGTACCTGCAGGCGATGCAGATGACGTTCTGCCAGCCGACGGTGATGGGCCTGCTCCTGTTCCACGTGCAGGACGAGCCCGTCCTCTCCGCATGGCAGTCCGGCGAGTTCTACGCCGACGGCACGGCCAAGGGCTCGCTCCTCGCCGTGCGCAGTGCCGCCTCCGGCGTGCACCGGGGCGTCCTGACCGCATGTCCCGAGCTGGCGTTGACCCCCAAGCTGGTGATCGGCATCGGCAAGCCGGACAAGAAGGGAGTCAAGGTCCTTCTCACGTGCTCACTCGACTGCAACTACATCGTGCGACTCGACCGCCGGACGCTCACCGGTCAGGCGATCGGCCGCACCGCGAAGCCGCTGGTCTTCAAGGGCGCGCTCAAGCCGGGGCTGCACCAGGTGAGCGCGCAGGGCACCGTGCCCGTCAACGCCGGGCCGGCCGGCATCGCGTCCAAGTCTTTCCGGTCTCGCTAGCCCTCCTGCTCCTCACCGGCTGCGGGGGCTCCACGCATGCCCCGAAGCTCCTGGTCGGAGCCGTCGAGGATGCAGCGAAGTCCGCGCCGGAGGCCGACGCGCAGATGAAGCTCGCGCGCGACAGCGGCTTTGACGCGATCGCGCTGAGCGCAGTGTGGCGGCCGGGCGCATCCGCCGACGCCGACCTCCCGCCGCTCCGCCGTGCGGTCGACGCCGCGGTCCGGAAGGACGTCCGCCCGGTGCTCGCGGTCTACCAGTTCAGCTCGGCGACTCCAACCGACGCGGGAAGCCGAACCGCGTTCGCGCGGTACGCCGCTCGGCTCGCCCAGGCGCTGCCCGACGTACACGACGTGATCGTCGGCAACGAGCCGAACCTGAACCTCTTCTGGCAACCGCAGTTCGCCGCGGACAGCGCGGACACCGCGGCAGCCTCGTACGAAGCGCTTCTCGCCGAGACCTACGACGCGCTCAAGGCCGAGGACGGCGGGCTGAACGTGATCGGCGGCGCCCTGGCGCCGCACGGTCAAGACCGTCCCTCGTCGCGATCGACGCATTCGCCGACGCAATTCATCGAGGACCTCGCAGCCGCCTACCGTGCGAGCAGCCGCCGCAAGCCGCTGATGGACGCGCTCTCGATCCACGTCTACGGGGAGAGCTCGCGCGTTCCACCATCCCTGGCCCATCCGCGAACGACCACGATCGGCATCGCCGACTACGGGAAGCTCGTGTCGGTCCTCGGCTCCGCGTTCGACGGAACGCCGCAGCGCGGCTCGACACTCCCCATCGTCTACGGCGAGTACGGCGTCGAGACCCGCATCCCACCGGACAAGGCGGCGCTGTACACCGGGCACGAGGTCGTGCCCACCGTCGACGAGGACACGCAGGCGCGCTACTACGCCGCCGCAATCCGCGCCGCCGAGCGACAGCCGACCGTGCGCATGATCCTTCTCTTCCACGTCAGCGACGAGAGCCGGCTGGAAGGACTGCAGTCCGGAGTCCGCTACGCCGATGGGACGCCGAAGTCGAGCGAGCCGCGCGTGCGAGCCGCAATCGAGGCAGCTCGGTAGGGTCGCAGCATGACCACGCCCATCCCGCGCCGCCTGACGGGAATCTCCGCCAAGGCATACGAGCATCCGGCCGATCGAGCCGCCACCGCCGCGCTGAGGTCGATCCCCGGGCTGGACGCCGTCGTGCGCAAGCTGATCGAATTTCGGTACGAGCGCGCATTCCGGCAGGGCTTGATGGCCGCGTCCGTCCGGATCGGCCCGCAGCAGCTGCCCGACGTGTGGGCTCGCTACCAAAACGTGCTCGCGACGCTCGATATGCCGGGCCTCTACGACCTGTACCTGACCCAGTTCCCGATCGCGAACGCCGCGGCAGTCGGGTCACAGCACCCGATGATCGTCGTCAACTCGCAGGCGATCACGCTCTTCGACGACGAGGAGCTCGAAACCGTGCTCGCACACGAGTGCGGTCACATCCTCTCGGAGCACGTGATGTACCAGACCGCCCTGATGATCCTTCTGCAGCTGGTGCCGCTCGGCCGCATCCCGGCGCTCACGGGACTGCCGCTGCTCGCAATCCGCTCCGCGCTGCTCGAATGGTCGCGCGCCGCGGAGCTCTCCTCCGACCGCGCGGCGACGCTCGTGAACCGCGACCCGCTCGTGACGGCGCGAACGCTGATGGTGCTCGCGGCAGGCGTGCCGTCGGAGCGGCTCGACCTGGACTCGTTCCTCAGGCAGGGCCAGGAGTATCACGAGTGGTCTTCGGCGTGGGACCGTCTCTCGCGGGTGCTGACCGAGCTCAACCTCACGCACTCCTACCCCGTGCGCCGCGTGGCCGAGCTGATGGAGTGGGTGCGGTCCGGCGAGTACGACGGGATCGTGGGCGGCCAGTATCCGACGCGCGACCAGGCGGCCGACGCGAAGGAAGAGGCCGGAAAGGCCTACGACCACTACCGCGAGAAGTTCAAGAAGTCGTTCGAGGACGCCGGCGAGTCACTCGACAAGGCGATCACCTCGATGAGCGACTGGCTCTCCCGCCGCTAGCCTTACGGTGTGAACGGCCAGTACGTCGCCTACACCTTCTTCCGCGTCGACCCGGCCTGGCGGCGGCTGCCGGTCGAAGAACGCGCGGCGCACAAGGACGCATTCGCCGACGTCGTCGAGGACTTCACCCCACGCCTCGAACACCTGCGCGCGTACTCCACGACGGGTGTGCGACCCGACTGCGACTTCTTCCTCTGGAAGATCGGCGAGCGCTACGAGACGCTCGGGGAGCTCGGCGCCGCGCTGAACGCGACACCGCTCGCCGCATGGCTCGAGACGCCCTACAACTACCTCGCGACGACGAAGGCGTCGGAGTACACCTCCGCCCGCCGCGCGCGCAAGATCGCTCCGCAAGGATCGCCGTACCTCGTCGTGTATCCGTTCGTGAAGGTGCGGCCGTGGTACGCGCTGCCGGAATCCGACCGCCGCCGCGCCATGGACGAGCACATCCGGATCGGGCGCGAGGAGTTCCCGACGATCCACAACCACACGACCTACTCGTTCGGAATCGACGACCAGGAGTTCATGACGGCGTTCGAATGCGATGAGCCGGCGGACTTCATGCATTTGATGTTGCGCCTGCGCGACTCCGAAGCCTCGCGCTATACCGAGCGCGACACGCCGATCTTCGTCGGGCAGCACATGCCCGTCCGCGACGCGCTGGCGCGCCTGGATGGCATGTCAGCGTTCGTCGAAGATCACCGCTAGCGACGCGATCAGCTCACGCGAGCTTCTTCTGCTCACGCCACACGCGCACGGCGACGAAGACGCACGCGGCCGCGACGAGGAAGAATGCGAGCACGTCGCGGCCGGCGAGGCCGGCCAGGAAGTACCAGCCGAGGTCGACGACGAACAGCGCCACCGCCGCATAGAACACCCATGACGCTTGCCCCGGCCACGTCTCGATCTCTCGCCGTCCGAAGTCGCGCCAGTAGAAGTAGGCAACGACCGCGATCGCGACGAAGAATGCGACGCGCAGGATCATCCCGACCGTGAGCACGGCGATCTGCAAGTTGAGCAAAGCGACGACGAGCGCGATGCCGGCGAGGATCAACAGGTTGCGAACAAATCTGTTGCTCATGCGGTCATCCACGCCCGCACGCCGAGCGCGGCGGCGAGCAGCGTGGCAACGCCGAACCACAGCAGGCGGACCCGCGGCTCCGCCGGCGCGTAGAGCCACGGCGAGAGGACCGCGAGCAGCGCGAGTGTCCCGTACGCGTAGTGGAGCCGGTCGCCGGCGCGGTGATGCCGCGACAGGAGCAGGAGTCCCAGTCCGACCTGCGCCACGAGAAGCGTCTGCGCGAGCGCGAACAGGTGCGTCACGGTGCGGCCGGCCCCGCGCCGCCGCGCCCACAGCGCCGAGGCCGACGCGAGCACACAGGCTCCGACCACGAGGAATGCGTTCACATGGTGGGCCGTTAGCATCGGCAACGAAAGCTACAGGGAGGCAAGCGTGGTCGAAGAGGGCAAGCCGGCGCCGGACTTCGAGCTCAAGAGCGACAGCGGGGAGACGGTCAAGCTCTCCGACCTGCGGGGCAAGCAGGTCGTCCTCTATTTTTACCCGAAGGACGACACCCCCGGCTGTACGGCGCAGGCGTGCGGGATCCGCGACGTGTACGGCGAGTTCGAGCGCGAGGGAGCAGTCGTGCTGGGCGTCTCACCCGACGACGAGCGCTCGCACGTCCAGTTCAAGGAGAAGTTCGACCTCCCCTTCACCCTGCTCGCCGACGAGGAGCACCGCGTCGCCGACGAGTACGGGGTCTGGGGGGACAAGAAGTACATGGGCCGTACCTACTGGGGCGTCAACCGCTCGACGTTCGTCATCGACGCGAGCGGCAACGTCAAGCGCGTGATGCACAAGGTGAAGCCCGACACGCACGCCGACGAGGTGCTCGAGACGCTCCGGTCGTAGCTTCGGGTCAGCGCATCGGGACGAACGTCACCGACTCGCCTCCCAGAACGAGGACGTTCGCCCCGCGCTGGCTGATCATGTCGGTCGCGAGACGGACGAGCTCCCGCGGCTTGTGCGAGGTGGGGATCCAGCGAACGGCGGCCGGCTTCCCGGTCGCGAGCGCGTCGTCGAGACCGACGCGTAGATACGACAGCGCGGTGCGGTCGCGCGCGTCGGACATGACATGCCCTGTCTCCAGCATTCCGGTCGAGCCTCCTGATTCGTCGAACGGACACTCAAGACCGCAGGGGCTCAGTTAGCCGCGGGCAGCGCGGCGGTGCCTCCCCCTTGTGGGGGCTAACTCGAGTTTTCCACCTTCGAGGTACTCCTTCAGCGGGCGCCGGTGAAGTGCTCGAGCGCATCGATGCGGAGCAGATGAAGAAACTCGAGCTCGCTCGCCGTCAACCGCTCGCGCTCCAGCACCTTGCGCAGGATGCGACGCATCTCGACGATCTCGCTCCCCCCGGGGACGTGGTCTTCGACTGACACTGGGTTTCCCTTCGCCGACGATTGCTGGGTCGGTGCCGAGGCGATGGCCTCAGGTACTCCGCAATCCGCGGAAACCGTGAAGGGAGGGGCAGCCAAGGTCGCCCGCTTCGACCCCGAAAGCCTAGACGAGGGCTGCTCGGCCCGCTCGGCTCTTCGCCCGGAGGACTCTTCCCCTGGACGTTTGTGGGACAGACGCCGCCGGGGTTACGCCAAAGCGACCGTCGACTCTTCGCGCGAGGCAGCGAAATCGTCGCCGAGCCGCTCGCGAAGCGTCTGCTGCAGCTCGCCGCTCGCCTCGAGCTCCTCCACGATGTCGGCGCCGCCGACCAGCTCGCCCTTGACGAAGACCTGCGGGATCGTGGGCCAGCCCGAGATCTCCGAGAGATCCTTCCGGATCGCGGGATCCGGAAGCACGTCGACCGCCGTCACCGGCGCACCTGCGCGCCGGAGGGCCTGCAGCGCCCGGTCGGAGTTGCCGCACATCACGAATGCCGGAGTGCCCTTCATGAAGATCGCGACATCCGAGCCGCCGATCACTTCCCTGATTCTGTCCGAGTAGCTCATAGCCACTCCAGCGCCGGAAAAGCCGACACCTCTGCTCCTTGACCGGCTCCGTCAAGCCTGCGCCTCATGCCGCTCCCTTCGTCTTGATTCGCAATTCGTGGATCGTGCCGTCGGCAAGTGGTGCCGACAGCGCCTCGTAGACGCGCCGGTGCTGTTCAACCAGCGAGAGCCCCGTCAGCGACGGCGACGCGACGATCACCTGGAAGTGGTCGCCTCCGCCGGTCCGGTCGACCACGTCGAGCTCGGTCGCGTCGGGAAACGCCCGCTCCAGTAGGTCGCGCAGAGGCCGCGTGCTCACGGCTCGATCGTAGCGAGCGGGCGGTATCCCGCCGGGCGATGCCTCAGAGGCGACAGGCCGGCGCCGTCGGTGACTGAGCGAGGGCGCCGAACGCGGGTGACTGGGCGATGAGGTGCGCGTCTTGGGCGAGCACGCGTTGCGCGACGAGCTGCCGCCGCCACGACGAGTCCGGGAACGTGATCACGGCAACACGGGATCCGCAACGACGCCAGAACGAGCTCCACGGCTGCTGCACCGAGACCAGTCGCATCATCTCCCTCTGGTCGAAGAGCTCGAAGCGCACGTCGTACGCAATGCGTCCCGCAAGCGAGGGCTCGCGCCAGAGCAGCCAATCGGCGTGGCTATCGTCTGCGAGGACCAAGCCGATGTGGCCCGCGGCCGTTGCCACAACCGCGGCCGCTGCAGCGGGCGCCGGCTCGAGCCGCGACGCCGGCCGCGCGAGTTGGGCGACGGTGATCGCGAGGGCCGCCGTCACCCCGAGAACCGCGACGACGACGTTCGCCTTCCGGACCGCCGCGGTCGGCGGCTGCGACCGCCACGCCGCGTCGAGAAGACGCGGCGCCGAGACAGCGGCCGCGAGCTCGAACCAGACGATGTTCCGGACTCCGCCCAGCGAAGCGACCAGCAGAATCGGGAGCGTCCACCGTTCGAACCGCGTCAGGACCGTCCGATGGCGTCCCCAGAGGGCAGCGAGCACCAATGCGGATCCGAAGAAGACGATGGTGCTCCTCTCGACCGATGCCGGCTGCCACTCGCGGTCGATACGCGAGAGCGCCGGGTTCGTCAGCATCAGGCGGTAGTAGCGCGCGAGATCGAAGCCGTAGGGCGAGGCGAAGAGCGTGAATGGCGTGCCGAGCACGAGCACGAGCGACGTCGCGCGATCCGCCGAGTGCCGCAACCGCTGAAGGCCGTACAGCGTCGTCAGGCCCACTGCGAGAGCGACCGACCCGTGCAGATTCGCCCAGATCCCGAGCAACGGGAGGACCGCGAGTACCCGCCGGTCCCGCCGACGCGCGTCGAATGACAAGAGCGCGTAGACCGCGACGAACGGTGCGAGCGCGAGCGTTTGGGTCCTGACCTGGCCGAGCCAGGGCGCTCCCACGAGCGGCAGGAGAGCGCCGATCGCGGCGCCCCGCGGTGACGCTCCGAGCTTTCGGGCGACGACGGCGGCACCGCCCACCGCTCCCGCGACACAGGCGAGCGACAGAGCACCGGCAGCGCGCGGCCCGCCGTAACGCACGAGCTCGTAGAACGCGAGGTGAGCACCCCATTGCTGGTCGGTCCACCGCCGTCCGAGCGTCCAGTAGGCCAGCGTGTCGTGGCGCGGGAGGCCGTGCAGCGCGATGAGCCGGCCGTCGACGAACGTGAGCCAGCTATCCGCTCCGAACAGGCTCGGCAACGAGCAGGCGAACAGCGCCGTCCAGAGGGCGACGACCACGATCGTCAGCGCGTCATGTTCGACGACGGCTCGGAGACGTGCCGCCGCCTCTCGCGCCATGGCGGGGCGGCGCCGGCGCCCGAGCGCCACGCCGATGGAGGCATCGTGCGCCATCGCCGGTCAACGACGCCGCAAGTCGCGAAAACTTGCGCCGCGAGGGCTCAGTCGCCCACAAGCGACAGGCGATCGCCGGGACGTACGTCTCGCGCCGCGCCGTCTGCGAGCTCTACGACGACCTTCGCTCCGCGTCGCGATGCCATCCGCCACGGCTTCAGTCCACGGACGACATCGATCACGACAAGGTCGCGATCGAGGAACACGGCGTCAATCGAAAACCGCATGAAGAACATGTGGATCGATCCGGAGGGGCGAAAGAGCATGCCTTCCCCGGGCGCCAGCCCCGGCCGACCAAGCAGTCCGCGCAACCGGGACCAGGGGCGGACCGCGAGATGGCACCGCGCGCACACCACCGTCCCGTCCGTCTTCGTCAACTGTGCCGCACGCAATTTTGGGTGACCTCCTCCTAACTCTTCCGGGTGATCTTGCGTGAGTCTGCGCAAGTTTCGCGAATACGCGGCTTCTTCACCTCCGCAAGCAAAGCAGTTTCCGTCCGCTCCGCCGCCGCCTGAAGGGAGGTGTACCTATATGAAGCTTCGTGATTGGTTCGAGCTGGTGCGCATCCAGCTCAAGCGCGAGGAGGGTCAGGCGATGGCCGAGTACGGCCTCCTGATCGCCCTGATCGCCGTCGTCTGCATCGTCGCCGTCACCGCGATTGGCACCGGTGTCGCCGGCAAGTTCAGCTCCGTCGTTACCTCGCTTTAGTCGTCCCTTCGGCGGGCGGGCCCTCACCACCGTGAGGGCCCGCTCCAACCGCCAAGTGTCCGCCGCCCCGTCCGCCCCCGATCGACAGAGGCACCGCAAATGCCGCAGCAGGATCGCCGCACAACTTATTTCACCTCGGAACGAGGTCAGGCGCTGCCCGAGTACGCGTTGCTCGTCAGCCTCATCGCCGTGACCGTTGCGATCGTGCTGCCACTCTTCGGGATGTCGGTCAACGGCCTCTTCTCCAGCTTCACCGCGGTGCTCGGAGGCTGACGATGCGGTCGACCTCGATCCTTCGGAAGGAAGACGGCCAGGCGATGGTCGAGCTCGCGTTCGTCCTGCCGATCCTCGTCGCGGTGATGCTCGGCATCGTGCAGTTCGGCATCGTCTTCAACAACTACGTGACGATGACCGACGCCGCACGCGCCGGCGCCCGGAAAGCCGCGGTATCCCGGTTCTTGCACGACGACGGTGCCGCCGCCAAGGCGCTCGTGTACGCCGACGCGACCTCGCTCAACCGGGACACGCTCGACGTCAACGTCGCGGCGAGCCCGGACTGGACGACCGCCGGCGGCGAGGTCACGGTCACAGCCTCTTACCCGTACTCGATCGACATCCTCGGGATCGTCGTCGTCAAGGACGGGACCCTCACCACGACCACGAAGGAGCGCCTCGAATGACGCTCTGGCGCCGTAACGACGGGCAGGCGACCGTGCTTGCCGCGGTCTTCATGTTCGGCATGGTTGCCCTCGCAGCGTTCGTGCTCGACATCGGATCGTGGTTCCGCCAGCAGCGGGCCTCGCAGGCGACTGTCGACGCGGCCGCGCTCGCCGGCGCCCAGGTACTCCCGGCCGACCCGACGCGGGCGCGCGCGATCGCGACCGACTTTGCGACCAGGAATGGCGGGATTGCCGGCGCCACGATCACGATCTCGTCGAAGTGGTCGCCCAACGACATGATCACCGTCTCTCAGACGGGCGCTGCGCCGGGGTTCTTCTCGCAGATTCTCGGCATCTCGACCGTTAGCGTCAGCGCGCACGCGTCGGCCGTCATCGAAGTGCCTGCCGAGGCGAGGTACGTCGCGCCGATCACGGTCAACATCAAGCATCCCAAGCTTTCTGGCGTCGGGTGCCCGTGCATCGGCACCGACAACCTCACCACGCTGCCGCTCGGAAAGACGGGTGCGCCGGGCGCGTTCGCGATGCTCAACCTGGACCCCAAGGACATCACTGGAACCGTCGGTTCGAGCACCCTCGCCGACTGGATCACGAACGGGTACAACCAGAACCTGCCGCTCGGCGAGTACTTCTCCGACCCAGGCGCCAAGTTCAACGACTCGAAGATTCAGGCCGCTCTCCAGGGCCGCTTCAAGACCGACCTCCTCTTCCCGGTCTACGACGCGCTGGTCAGTCAGGGCTCCAACGCCGAGTACCACATCATCGGCTGGGTCGCGTTCCACCTCACCGACCTGAACGTGACCGGGAACGGCGGCTCGCTGACCGGCTACTTCACGGACGTCATCTGGCAGGGCGAGATCCCGCCCTCCGGACCGCCGTCTCCCAACATTCCCGACCTCGGCGTCCACAGCGTCGCCCTAATCGACTGACAAGGAAAACAAGCGCATGACCTACCGTGTGAGAAACATTGCCGTCGCTGTCGGGCTCGCGCTCGTCGCGGCACTGCTGACGACGTTCTACGTCGCCAACTACAAGCGTCACGTCCGCCAAAGCGAGAGCACCGTGACCGTCTACGTCGCCAAGCGTGACATCCCCGCGGGGACGTCCGGAGTGGATCTGGTGAAGCACGGCTTGATCAGGACGCAGGACGTGGCCCAGCGGTCGATCGTGCCGGGCGCTATCTCGAGCCCTGACCAGGTGCGCTCACAGCTCACGCGCGAGACGATTTACAGCGGCGAGCAGGTCTCCTTGCGTCGCTTCGCCGACCATGCCGAGCAGGGCGTTCGTGCGCAACTGCACGGGACGCTTCGTGCGATCTCGCTACCGGGAACCGTCGACCAGCTCTTGAGCGGCACGCTCAAGGATGGCGACCACGTCGACCTGCTCGCCAACTTGAAGACCGGTGACTGCTCGACGTGCTTCGCGGTCCGCAATGTGGCACGCAACGTTCTCGTCCTGCGCACCGGCTCGTCAGGGGGAGCCAAGGTCACGACGGCGGACTCCTCCGTGATGCTGGCGGTCAGCGACAACCGCCAAGCGCAGAAGATCTTCTACGCGGTGCAGAACGGCCAAGGCTGGTCGCTGCAGCTCCGTCCGCCCGCGAATGCAACCGACAGCCCCGAGGACATCGAGGGTGCCACGTCGCTCCTGAAGGACGGAATCTCCCAGGCCAACCTGCAGCACTTCGTCGGAGGTGGAAAATGAGCCTCGAGCAGACCACGCAGGGTACCCGCCTGTACTTCACGGGCGACTGCGACGGCTTCACCGAACTCCGCGATGCGCTCGCCGCGCACGCCGAGCTCGAGGTCGTCGGGGCGAGTGAGCACGTCGCGCAGGCGACGGGCGCGCTCGCCGGCGGGCATCTCGACTGCATCCTGCACGGGACCCGGTCGGACTCGTTCCCGGCCGGCGAGATCGCGGCGATCCGGGAGCAGACGCGCGCTCCGATAGTGCTGGTCGCGTCGGGTGCCCCGACGGCGATTCTCGAGGACGCGCTGGACGCCGATGTCTCGGACGTCCTCCTCCTGCCGCAGCTCGTCGAGAACGTCGTGTTCACAGTCAAGAAGGCGTCGCACGCAAAGCGCGCTGTTCCGACTATCACCCGCGCGCAGATCGGCCGCGTGATCACCGTCTTCTCACCCAAGGGCGGAACGGGCAAGACCGTCACCGCCTCGAATCTCGCATCCGCCCTCGCAAAGCAGGGCAAGAAGACGCTGCTGCTCGACCTCGACCTCCAGTTCGGGGATGCCGCGATCGTCATGGGCATCGAACCGGAGAAGACGATCTACGACCTGGTGGTCGCGCCGGGCGAGCTCGACTTCGAGAAGCTCGCCGGTTACACCACGAAGCATCCGAGCGGACTCGACATTCTCCCCGCGCCGCTGCGCCCGGAGGACGCCGAGCTCGTCACGGAGTCGAAGATCACACGTCTGCTCGATGTCGCTCGCGAATGCTACGACGTGATCATCGTCGACACCTCGCCGTTCTTCCACGGCCCGATGCTGGCGACCCTCGACAGGACAGACGAGCTGCTCATGATCTGCGGGCTCGACGTGCCGACGTTGAAGAACGTTCGGCTCGCTTTGCAGACGCTCGAGCTGCTGTCGTTCCCGAAGACGCGGATCAAGTTCGTCCTGAACCGCGCCAACACGAAGGTCGGACTCTCGAAGCGGGAGGTCGAGAGCGCGCTCAAGGTGACGATCGATGCCGAGGTCCCCTCGGATCGCTCCGTGCCGATCTGCGTCAACCAGGGTAATCCAGCCGTTCTCGCGCAGCCGACATGCGACTTCGCGAGGGCGATGACCGCCCTGGCTCGCACGCTGGCGCCCGCCGACAAGGCAAAGGCGACGACGCGTAGCACCAGGCGTCGTCTGAGCCTGGCGAGGTAGCCGAGAATGGGCCTCCACGACCGGATCTCTCGTCAGGGCGACGGCGTCGCGGGACTGACTGTCGTCACCAACGGTCCGGCCCCGGCGGCGGTGGCGCTCACCGACCCGTACGCCGAGTTGAAGGCGCGCATCCACCATCAGTGCATCGCGAAGCTCGGTCCAGAGCTCTTCAAGCAGGACGGTTCCGAAGACCTGACCGAGCAGGTGTACCGTGCGGTAACCGAGGAGCTCGCCCTCGACCGCACGCCGCTGACGCGCGAGGAGCGACGGGAGATCGTCCGCCAGCTTACGGACGACATCCTTGGCTACGGACCGCTCGAGCCGCTCCTCCGCGACGACAGCGTGACGGAGATCATGGTCAACGCGTTCGACCGGGTCTACGTCGAGCGCAGCGGCAAGCTCGAGCTGAGCGAGGTGCGTTTCGTCGACGAATCACCCGTTCTTCGGATCATCGACAAGATCGTCTCGCAGGTCGGCCGACGCGTCGACGAAGCCTCCCCGATGGTCGACGCGCGACTACCGGATGGCAGCCGCGTCAACGCGATCATCCCTCCCCTCGCGATCAACGGCCCGACGCTCACCATCCGCAAGTTCTCGCGCGACCCGTACACCGTGAACGACCTGATCACGTTCGGCACCCTGACCGCTCGCTCGGCGCAGTTCCTCGCCGCGTGCGTGAAGGGCAAGCTCAACATTCTCATCTCCGGCGGTACCGGCACCGGCAAGACGACCACTCTGAACGCGATGAGCGCGTTCATCCCCGGCGACGAGCGCATCGTGACGATCGAGGACGCAGCCGAGCTCCAGCTTCAGCAAGACCACGTCATCACGCTGGAATCACGCCCGTCGAACATCGAAGGAATGGGTGAGATCAAGATCCGCGAGCTGGTCCGGAACGCCCTCCGCATGCGCCCGGACCGGATCATCGTCGGCGAGGTTCGCGGCGCAGAGACGCTCGACATGTTGCAGGCGATGAACACGGGCCACGAGGGCTCGCTCACGACGATCCACGCCAACGCTCCGCGCGATGCGCTCTCGCGTCTCGAGACCCTCGTGATGACCGCGGGCGTCGAGCTCCCGCACCGCGCGATCCGCGAGCAGATTGCCAGCGCGTTCGACCTGCTCGTGCAGATCCAGCGGCTCGTCGACGGCTCGCGCCGCATCACGCACATCTCCGAAGTGCTCGGCATGGAGGCCGACGTCGTGACGCTGCAGGACATCTTCGTCGCGACTCCGCCGGCGGAGGACGAGGCGTACTCCAATTCGCATCGTCTGCTCTCGCCGTTGCGGACATCGGGACTCAAGCCGCACTTCCTCGAGAAGCTGGCCGCGAACAACGTCGTGCTGCCGCCGACCTTCTTCACCGGCGACGATCCCGATCAGCTGCGCGCATCGTTTGCTGGGGCCGGCTTCGGTGGCCACGAGTGATCAGGTACCTTCGCCGCCGCCGCCGGCTCCTGGGCGGCCTCCCACTCGCATTTGCCGTACTTGCGCTTGCGCCCACGGCCGCCGCGGGCGTTCATCTTCAAGGCATCGATACGACGGCCTTTCCGGCGGTGCGCGCGACGCTCGTTGCGCCCCTCGGCGCCCGCACCCCGCGGCTGAGAGAGAACGGGCGTCCTGTCGTCGGCTACACCGCCGTCAACCTCGGCCAGGAGAAGGCGATCGTTCTCGCGCTCGACCGCTCGCAGTCAATGCGCGGCCGTCCGCTTGCGCAGGCGATCTCGGCGGCTCGAGCATTCATCGACGCGGCAGGCAGCCGCGACCATGTCGGAATCGTTGCCTTCGGGAGCGATGCGTTCTCCGTGACGCGCTCGTCGACGCCACTCGACGCGCGCGGAGCTCTCGCCGGCCTTGCGGTCGACTCGCGGGCCGGCACGGCGCTCTACGACGCGATCGTCGCCGCCGCCAACCGGCTCGCGGGGGAGACGCGGCCGGGACGCGCGATCGTTGTCGTCACGGACGGCCGCGACGTCTCCAGCACGCACACGCTCGAGGACGCGATCTCGGCAGCGCATGCTGCTCGTGCTGCCGTGTACACGATCGGCATCGGCGGCCCGAGCTTCACCCCGGACGTTCTTCGGGAGATTGCCTCTGCCACGGGCGGGACGTACCGCCAGGCGACCAATGCCGCGGGTCTCGGGGCAATCTACTCCGGCCTTGCACACGAGCTCGCGCGGACGTGGCAGCTCGAGTACGTGACGTCGGTGCGCCCGGGCCAGAAGCTTCTGCTCACGGCTGCAGTGCCCGGGGCGGGATCCGCGCGTCGCGAGGTCAGGCTCGGCGGCGACACGTCCGGCGCGCCGGCTGCGCCGACCGGCATCATTCCGAGCCTCGCGTACTCGGGGCTCGGCACGCTCGTCGTCGGGCTCGTCGCAGGCTTCCTCGTGCTTCTCGCGTGCGGCTTCTGGTACGCCGCGCAGCGAGGTGGGGCGCTGCGCGCTCGGATCGAGCCGCACCTCGGCTTGGTGGAGCGGAGTGCGAGCGCGCGGCGGCAGCGCAGCAGCGCAGCAGCGCGCACGCAGATCTCGAACTCGTTCGAGCGGGCGTTCGGCGAGCTGCGTCAGTTCAAGCGCCTCCAGGCGACAATCGACCGTGCCGACTTGCCGCTGCGCGCCGGGGAGCTCGCCGCGATCTCCGCCGGCTCCGGGCTCTTCTTCGGCCTCCTCGCCGCGGTGATGGCATCGCAACCTCTGGCGATCCTGATCGTCATGGCACTGGCGGCGTTTGCGCCGCTCGCCTACGTGAGGTTCAAGGCCTCCGGCCGCGTGAAGCAGTTCGAGAACCAGCTGCCGGACATCTTGATCACGATCGCTGCATCGCTGAAGGCCGGGCACAGCTTCCGGCAAGGCATCCAGTCCGTCGTCGACGAGGGCGCGGATCCGGCGGCGAAGGAATTCCGGCGCGTGTTGACGGAGACGCAGCTCGGCAAGCCGATGGACGATGCGCTGTCCGACCTCGCCGAACGGATCGACTCGAAGAACCTCTCGTTCGTGATCAACGCCGTGACGATCCAGCGGCAAATCGGAGGCTCGCTCGCCGGCCTCTTCGACATGGTCGCCGAGACAGTGCGACAGCGCCAGCAGTTCCGGCGCAAGGTCAAGGGCCTGACGGCACAGGGCCGGATGTCCGCGTACACGCTCATCGCGCTCCCGTTCTTCGTCGCGATCATCGTCAGCTTCATGAATCCCACCTTCATGGCGCCGCTGTACCACACGTCGACCGGGCACAAGATGCTCGTGACCGGCCTCGTGATGATCACGATGGGCAGCGCCATCCTCAAAAAAATCGTCTCCTTCAAGGGGTAGATCCGGATGCTCTTGTTCCTCGCACTCTTTTGTATCGGTGGCGCCGTCTTCGTCCTCGGCGAAGTAGCCACCTATCCGTCGCGGCTCAAGGAACGGTCGGTGAAGCGCGCGACGGAGTACGGCCGCATCCGCCTGCGGACGAGCGAGCGCGAGCTCGTTCGCTTCCGTGAGCGCGTGCTCGTGCCGGCTGCGTCGAAGCTCGCCGCGATCCCCCTCAAGCTGAGCCCGCGGACCAACGTCGACACGGTGAGCGCGAAGATCGTCGCCGCAGGACTGAATCAGCGGCTGCGCGTACCGACCTTCCTTGCGATCAAGGGTGGGGCGACGATCGGCGGCGCACTGATCGGGCTGGCGGTCGCTGCCTCCGGATCGGTCTCCTCAGGGCTGCTCCTGATGCCGGCCTTCGGTGCGTTCGGTTTCATCGCGCCCGATTGGTTCCTCACGATGAGGATCCGCGCCCGCCGGGAGGCGATCAAGGTGGAGCTGCCGGATGCCCTCGACCTCCTCGCAGTCAGCGTGGAGGCCGGCCTTGGCTTCGACGGCGCCGTCTCGAAGCTGACGGAACACATGTCGGGCGCGCTGATCGACGAGTTCGCGTTGACGCTCAACGAGATCCGCGTCGGCGAGGCTCGGGCTGTCGCGCTGAAGAAGATGGCCGACCGCGTCGATGCGCCGGAGCTGTCGAACTTCATCCGCGCCGTCGTGCAGGCTGACCAACTCGGCATCTCGCTCGCGCGCATCCTGCGCGTACAGGCGGCCGACAGCCGGCTGCGGCGTCAGCAGGCGGCGGAGGAGAAAGCGATGAAGGCGCCGATCAAGATGCTGTTTCCGACCGTCCTGCTGATCTTTCCATCGATGTTCATCGTGATCCTCGGGCCTGCGCTGATCAACATCCTGAAGGTGTTCAAGGGATGACACACGAAACCGAAAAAGGGTTCGGCACGGGCCTCCGGTCGCTGCTCGAGAGCAAGCAGAATCGTGAGAACGGCTCGGAGCCGACGGCTGAGCCGCCGGCCGAAGCAGTCACAATGGGCGTCGCCGTGCCCGTGGACGTGATCATCCAGGGGACGGTGCCTGAGCTCGATGCGATGCGTACCGAGCTGCAGGCGGTGCTCGAGCGCGAGCACGTGCTCCGCGAGGAGACCCATGCGGCCTGCCGCGCCGTCGCCGAGCGCGAGGCGGAGCTCGAGGTGTGGTCGGCCGATCTGCAGCGGCGCGACGAGACGTTGCAGGCCCGTGCGGACGAGCTCGAGCGCGAGCAGCACGCGCTGGTCGAGCGCCATACGGAGATCGTGGCCGAGTATGCACGCGCCCAGGAGCTCGGAAGCCACGCCGAGACCCGGGTCGACGAGCTCGAGTCGGCCGAGCGCGAGCGGGCCGAGGCTGCAGCCGAGATCGCGAAGCAAGTGGCGGCGATGGCGGAGCGCGAGCGCGAGCTGAAGCGCGAGCGCGCGGCCTTCGACGCGCGCAAGCAGGACGTGGAGGCGCGCCTTTCGGCCCGCGAGCTCGCGGTCCGCGAGCGAGACGGCTCGGTTGCGCAGCGCGAGCGTGGAATCCGTCAGAAGGAGACCGAGCTCGCCGGCACGCGCGCGCGGATCGAAGGTCGTGAGCGCGCCGCTGAGACAACGGACGCGAAGCTCCAGCAGCAGGCGCGTGAGCTCGAGGAGAGGCGCGTCGCGGTCGAGGCGTCGCTCGAGGCGAAGACGCAGACGCTCGCGGAGGCCGAGTCGTCGCTGCAAGCGTGGGAACAGCGGCTGCGCACCGAGGCGGAGCGGCTCGAGGACGAGCGCTCACAGCATGGCACCGCGTCCCAGGATGCGTTCGCCCTCATGGACGAGCTCGGAGCGCGCGAAGCCGGCCTCGCGAAGCGTGAGGCGGAGCTCCTCGAGGCACAGGCGCGCCTGCAGGCGATCGCCGACGATGGGACGAGGCTCGACGACCGTGAGGTCGCTCTCGCCGCACGCGAGGCGGAGCTCAACCGGCGGCTCGCGACCGCGGCGCGGGACGAGCGGGACAACGACCTCGTCGAGCAGCTGCGCACCGAGCTCCGGAAGCGTGAGGAGGAGGTCGCCTCACGCGAGCAGTTCTATGCAGACCGCCGCGAACGGCTGGAGTCGCGCGAGAAACGGCTCGAGCGGGTGGAGTCCGAGCTCACCGAGCGTGGCTCGGAGCTCGAGCGCCTCGAGGACGAGGTGCGCGTCAAGGCGGCCCGCCAGGAGGCTGAGCTCGACCTGCGCGAGGACAAGCTCGAGGAGCGCCTCCACGACGTCGAGGAGCGCGAAACGCGGCTCACCTCCCGCGAGGAGGATCTCGCGGAGTACGTCACGAACGTGCAGCAACGGTTCACGGCCGCGTAACCCGAGAACGGGCGGGGGACGCGGGTACAATGCCGCTCCGACACGCGGATGTGGCGGAATTGGTAGACGCGCACGGTTCAGGTCCGTGTGCCCGTAAGGGCGTGGAGGTTCAAGTCCTCTCATCCGCACTCTGAAGCGCGTCACGATCCTTCTCCTGATGGCGGCGCTGGCCGCCGTCGCGATGTCCGGCGACGTGCTTGCTCGCGACGCTTTGCCGACGACCGAGGTCGTCGTGACGCTCCGCGCGCCGGCGCTGTCGTCGTTCGGACGCTCGCTCCAGTCGGCGTCTCACGGCGCGTACGCGCGTCAGGTGACCGCCGCCCAGAGCGCGCTCGCGCAGCGCATCCGGACGTCGATCCCGGGAGCGCAGGTCCGCTGGCGCTACCGGATCGTGATGAACGGCCTCGCCGTCGTGATCCCGCGCGGCACCGAGGACGCGCTCGCGCGCGTCCCGGGCGTTGCCGAGGTCTGGCCGAGCGTCCGCTACTCCTCTCAGCGGGTCGCGGCAGGCCCCGAGCAGATCGGCGCCGACAAGCTGTGGGGTCCCGCGTTCGCGACCGCGGGCAACCAGATGAAGATCGCGATCATCGACGACGGCATCGACGCCTCGAACCCCTACTTCGACCCGAGCGGCTTCGCGTACCCGCCCGGCTTTCCCAAGGGCCAGACCGCGCGCGCGACCGCGAAGGTGATCGTCCAGCGCACCTTCGCGCCGCCGTCGCCTGCGTGGAAGTACGCGAACACTCCTTTCGACCCGACCGAATCGTTCCATGCGACGCACGTCGCGGGGATCGCGGCCGGCGACCACGGGACGAGCGCGAGCGGGCAGCAGATCTCGGGCGTCGCGCCGAATGCCTACCTCGGTAACTACAAGGCGCTGACCATCCCGACGCCGAGCTTCGGTCTCGACGGCAACAGCGCCGAGCTGGCGGCGGCCGTGGAGGCTGCCGTGTCGGACGGGATGAACGTGATCAACCTGTCGCTCGGCGAGCCCGAGGTCGAGCCGTCGCGCGACCTGCTCGTTCGCGCTCTGGAGGGCGCTGCGGCGGCGGGCGTGATCCCGGTCGTCGCCGCAGGCAACGACTTCGACGATTTCGGGCTCGGCTCCATCTCGTCACCCGCGAACGCGCCGAGCGCGATCACGGTCGCCGCCGCGGACGCGCGCAACACGATCGCCGGGTTCTCGTCCAGCGGCCCGACGCCGCTGTCGCTCGAGATGAAGCCGGACGTGACGGCGCCCGGCGTCTCCATTCTCTCGTCGCTGCCTTCGAGCCAGGGGACGTTCGGACTGCTGAGCGGAACAAGTATGGCTGCGCCTCACGCCGCCGGGGCCGCGGCTCTGCTCAAGGAGCGCCACCCGACCTGGAGCGTTGCGCAGGTCAAGTCCGCGCTCGTCCTGACGGGCGACCCCGTCCGCACCGCGAGCGGCGCCGAGACGCCGTCGACGCGCGAGGGCGGCGGGATGATCGACCTGCCGCGCGCAGACACGCCGTCGATCTTCGCCGAGCCCACCGGCATCTCGTTCGGGTTGCTCGGCGCGGGCCAGAGCGCGTCGCGCCGCGTGTCGCTCACCGACGCCGGCGGCGGTGCAGGCGCGTGGACGGTCGGCGTGGTCGTCCAGCAGGGCGCGGGCGCGACGGTGACCTCCGACGTGACCGCCGTCGTGCCGGGATCGTTCACCGTCACGGCGACGGGTGGGACATCGCGTGGAGAGGTCACCGGCTTCGTCGTTCTTACCCGCGGATCCGACGTGCGCCGCATGCCGTTCTGGTTCGGCGTCACCGCGCCGAAGCTCGGAGGGGAGCCGAAGGTCGCACTCGCGAAGCCGGGCACGTATCGCGGCACCACCGCCGGCGCGCGTTCGGAGATCTCGACGTACCGCTATCCGAGCGGTGGCGACGTCGAATATCCCGGCCCGGAGCGCGTCTACCGGTTGACGAGCACCGGCCGCGCGGCGAACTTCGGTGTCGTCGTGCTCAGCGGTAAGGCCGTACCACACGTCACCTTCGACGGCAGCGAGGACCGGCTCGCCGGCTACGTCGCGCTCCCGCTCGACCTCAATCCCTATCGAAAGAGCTACGGCAAGTCCGTGAAGATCTCCGGTGTCGACGCGCCCGCCGCCGGCGCCTACGATGTGGTCTTCGACACGCGCTCCTCGGCGCAGGCAGGGCCGTTCACGTTCCGCTACTGGATGAACGACGTCACGCCGCCGAAGCTCAGGGCGACGCCCTCGAAGGGCGCGGTCGTCGTCTCGGCGACGGATGCCGGATCCGGTGTCGACCCGGCCTCGATCGTCGTGAAGCTCGACGGCCGAGCGATCGTCCCTCGCGGTCTTCCTGCGGCGCTTCGCATCCCGGCGAAGAAGGGCCGGCACGCTGTCGTCGTCACGGCCTCCGACTACCAGGAGACGAAGAACATGGAGAACGTGCCGCGAATCCTGCCGAACACGGCGACCCTCAGGGCTACCGTGGTCGTTCGTTAGGGTCGTACGTGGGCAGGTTCGCGAGGTCGCGCTCGACGGCCTTGGCGAACTCGTCGGGATCGGTCGGCTCCACGACCCGCAGGTGGGACTTCCGGCGGCGGCGCGGCATCCGCGGCGCGCGCTGCGACACGCGGGGCCATTCCGCCGCGACGACCAGCGCGGCGGCGAGAACGAGCAGCACGATCCCGAAGATGCTCACGACTCAAGAATAGGGGCAGGCCCTCCGACCGGCAGGGCAAACTGCTCGGGCGATGGCCCTCCCACTCCGGTTCTGTGTCCTGCCGGCCGTCGCGCTGCTCGCAGCGTCCTGTGCCGGCACGACCGCGACCACGACCGTCACGGTGACGACCTCCGACGCCCCGACGACGAGCGTCGATGCTCCGGCCTCCCCCGCGCGGCTCGCCATCACCGTCTTCCGCGTGGATGCAGGCTTGCTCCGTCCGAGCGTCGTCCGCGTGCCGCAGACGCAGGCCGTCGCGACGGCGGCGCTCCACGCGCTCGGCATCGACGCAGCTGTGACGCTCGCCGACCGGACGGCGAGCGTCGACTTGCCGAAGGCGACGCAGGACCAGGAGGCGGAGATCGTCTACACGCTGACGCAGTTCGCGACGATCGAGCGGGTCGACGTCGCGGGACGGACGGGCCTCACACGTGACGATTTCTCGAGCTACGTCCCGCCCATCCTGGTCGAGTCCCCCGCGGCGGGCGCGGAGGTTCGGCCGACCTTCCACGTCAGCGGCACCGCAAGCGTGTTCGAGGCGACGCTTGTCGTCGAGCTCGTCCGCGATGGCAAGGTGCTCGACAAGCAAACGGTGAGCGCGGCGGAAGGGGCACCGGCGCGCGGGGCGTTCGACGCGACGTTCACGACGACGCCGGGGCCGCTGACGGTGCGCGCGTTCGCGCCGTCGGCCGAGGACGGCTCGCCGCAGCACGAGGTCGACGTTCCCGTGTCCGTGAAGGGCTGATCCTTCAAGCGCGGATCTGCTGCGCGAGCACCCACAGGCCGGCGACGGTGTAGCCCACCATCAGGAGAACGAGTGGCAGCTGCATGATGAATGCTCGTCCGCGCGTCGCTCCGCGCAGCGCGAGCCGATGCGCTGCGAACACGGCCGCCACGTGGCCGCAGACGATCAGCAGCACCTGGATCCACCAGATCAGGCCCGGCGGCGCGACGCCGATGCTGATCGGGTACTCCCCCCATCCCAGCGGATTCCAGCTGTGGCCGAACGGATCGACGACGACGCCGAGCGTCGCCTGCCCGGCGATCAGGAGATAGGAGAAGTAGTGCGCGGTGAAGTAGACCGCGGCGATCGGGATCAGGGTGACGGCGACCTCGCGCGCCTGCCATCGCGTGACGAGGAGGTACGCACCGACGAAGAGCGCGACGACGGCGATCATCGACAGCGTCTGCAGCACCTCGACGTGGCGCGCGAGAAAGGACCAGCGCTGCCAGAACCATTCCTGGAACGACGCGAACTTGTCAGTCGACGACCAGCCGTCGAACACGACGGTCGCGAGCGCACCGATCACGAATGCCGCGCCACCGTCCGGAAGCGGCGGATCGGTCCGCAGCCCGGCGCCGTAGGGACGCAGGCGCGCGGCGCGCTCCGTGCGCGGCGTCGCAGCCCAGTGCTCGGGCACGAAGGGTCGGAGCTCGAGCGGCGAGAAGCGCGACAGTGTCCTCGCGAAGACGCTGAAGAGCTCGACGTTCGCGAGCCACGCCTCCGCGCCGTACACGGCCGCGCCGACGAGCGTCACGAGCATGTACGAGAGGAGGATCAGCGCAAGCCAGCGCGGCTCCTTCGCCGGCGGCCAGATGAGCTCCATCCACGACCAGACGAGCAGCAACACGACAGCCGGCCACTGGCCGAGCCGTCGTGGATAGGCGAGCGGTTGCACGCCGCCGCGCGCCAGCGCGCGGTCGAGGGCACGCCCTGCAACGTTGAGCGGAGCGACGCGTTCATAGATGTTGCCGACGAGCCAGGCGCTGATTCCCAGCCCGACCCAGAAGTCGACCCACGTGAGCACGGTGACCGGGTTCTCGAGGAACTCCTGCGACTGGTCGGTCGTCGAGAACAGCCCGGCGGCCAGCGCCTCGACGACGACCAGCGCGCCGATCGTCGTAACGAGGGGCCCGAGCCACCGGACGTACGGGTAGACGTCCGGCCCGCGGCGCTCGCGAACGTCCGTGTCGCGCACCGCGAGCGCCGCCGCCGGAGCGGAGAGCAGCACCGCCGCACCCCCGCCCACCACGTACAGCCAGATCGGCAGCGGGAAGCGGTACGAGATCGGCGCGGCGTGCGCGACGAGCCCGAACATGCGCCGGACCGTAGCTACAATGCCGCCCGCTGAGCGATCCCCGGTAGCTCAATTGGCAGAGCATCCGGCTGTTAACCGGAGGGTTGTTGGTTCGAGTCCAACCCGGGGAGCTGCTTCGTTCCGCTTCCGTGTAGGTCTACCGGCCGGTGCTGAGGTTGCCGAGCGCCTGTAGCACCCAGAAAGCCAGCAGCCACGTGATGGTGAGCAACGGGAGAAGGACCACGAAGAGGGTCGTGTACAAGGCCGCGGAGGTGCTGGAATCGACGGGGGCGTACGACAGCAACGCCACCGCGAACAATCCACCGAGCGCGCGTACGAAGACCGACCGCGGCGCGAGCTTGGGAAACCTCACTGCGATCCACGCTGCGATCGCTGCGGCTCCGGCGAAGAGTGCGGTGGTGAAGATGAGGCTCACCTCCCGAGCATGCGCCGCGAATGCGTGCGACGCGCTGAACGGAGGGCTGAACGTGACCCCTACTTGTGGTTGGCACTCGAACGAGGGATGCGTTCCCGCTTGTGCCGTTCAGTCGGCGCTCGGCGCGTGAACGGGCGACGTCAATTGCAGGTAAATTCGAGTGGCGCGCGCCGGATCGGGGCGTACAGTCAGTGCGGACATCAACCTCCCGCCTCCGATCGAAAGCGAGAAAATCGAGATGAAGACCAAGCTCTTGGCCGCCGCAGCGCTCGTCCTAACGCTCGCAGCGTCGGTCGCCGTGGGCGCCCCCGCAAAGGGCAAACCCCCGACGACCTGCAAGCCACAGGTCAGCGTGATCCTGACCGGGAAGCTCGCCGCCGACGCAGGCGCGACGCCCACCGCGCTCAGCGTCACCGTTAGCGGTGGGAACAGGTTCGCGCGTGCCTACAAGGGCGTTACGCCCGTCAGCGTCGGCGTGACCAGCACGACGAAGGTGCACCGCGGAACATCCACGACGTGGGCCGATCTGAAAAGCGGCGACCGCGTGAACATCCAGGCGCGCGTGTGCAGGTCAACGCTTGCGAACGGCGCGACGCCGGCGCTCACGGCGTTTCGTGTCACGGCACACGCACCGACGACGTAGCGCACCGTTGCTGCAGGAGGCGGCGAGCCGCCTCCTGCAGCAACGCGCATCTCAGGCTACGAACGGTGCGTCGTAGAGCGACGCGAGGTGCTCGGCGCGCTCGAGCAACTCGGTCACCTGGTCGCGCGTTCGTTCGGGCGCGTCGTTCCAATGCGCGAGCGACGGGTCGGCGATCAACTCGGCGATTGCCTCCATCGCGACGCGCACATCCTCGAGGTCGGTCCCTGCGTCGAGAAACGCAGCGACCTGAAGTGCACCGAGCAGCGACCACTTCGCCGCCTTGCCGGCGCAGGCGTCCACCACCGTTCCGCGCTGCGTTCGCGCCTCGGCGTGCTGGCACCAGCCCGATGCAACGAGCTCTCGGGCCTCGCGCAGCACCTCTGCTCCATTCATTGTCTCAGCTCCACGTTCGCGGGGTCAGGGCGACGAGCCGTTCAACGCGAGGATACCCTCGCTTGCGACATTCGAACCGTTACTCGTGCGGCGGTCAGCGCGCGGCGCGCTCGTTGACGCCGGTCCTGAAGAGGCCGCCCGTCGCGATCTTCGTGAGCAGCTTGTCCGCAGCCTCCTCTTCGTCAAGGGTCTGGCCCAGCACCTCCTTTGCCTCGTCGAGATCGAGATCGTCGGCAAGCTGGGCGGCGGTGCCGTAGGACGCGATCTCGTAATGCTCGGCCTTCTGCGCCAGCGCGATCAACGCCGCGTCCTTCGTCAGCGGGTCTCCGTCGACGTCGATTATCGCGGCCGCCTCGTCGATCATCGCGACGATCGGCGCGGACACCCTCGTCCCGGTAATGTCGATGCCGAGCGTCGGCAGCAGGTCTTCGATCCGTTCCAGATGTCCGCGCGTCTGCTGCGCGTGCTCCTCGAACGCCTTGCGGACCTCGTCCGTCGTCGCCGCGGCTGCGAGCTGCGGTAGCGCGTCGGCAAGGCGGCGCTCGACGTCGTCCAGGTCTGCGAGCGTGAGCTCGAACAGATCCCGCAGTGAATGCAGGGCCATGGTTCCTCCTCGGTTCGTGGACCCGTCGGCTACCCGGCCGAGCCGGGCGGAAACCCGGCTACGAGGAGAGCATGGCGACGCGCTCGAGGAGCTTCTGCAGCGCGTCCTGAAGCTCCTTCGTACGCAAAGGATCGGCGTGCTGCAGCTCCCTCCGAAGCTGGCGCTCCCGCAGCCGCCACAGCAGCTCCTCGCCGGTCGCGTCATCGATGCCCTCGGCGTCCGCGCGGGCATCGAGCTCGGCCAGCAAGCCGACGGCGTCGGCGTCGAGCGGCGCCTGCTCCGCGATGTGGGCGCGCAGGACACGGTGGATCGGGTCGTAGAAGTGCTCGGGGGTGAGCTCTGCGAGGAGCGGCCTCAGGCGCTCGTGCGCGAGCGCACCCGCGAGTGCATTCCGTTCGAGCTTCGCACTCGCGTCGAGGACACGTTGGGACGCCGGCGCGGCGGCGCGCGCCGCCGAGGAGGCTCTCAGCTGCACGGTCATCCCAAGCTTGTCGTTCGCGTAGCGCCACGCGTCCTGGCGCTCCGGCGAGTCCGGCGCGTCGTCGAGCAGCGCCTTGACGATGCGGAACGACGACTCGCGGTCCTCCCCGTGCTCGATCTCGATCCGCACGCGGTAGAGGAGGTACGGCTCCGCGGCGCGCAAACGCTGCTCGAACACGCTGGGGTCGTCCGCGGGATCGACTCCGGCGGGAAGCGTCACGACCTTCACGTCGAAGCCCTGCTTTGCCGCGAGCTCCATTCCGCGCAGCGTCGCCGACTCGCCCGCGGCGTCGCCGTCGAACGCAAGCCAGACGCGCTTCGTCAACCGCCCGAGCTCCTTGAGCTGTTGCTCGGTGAGTGCCGTCCCCATCGATGCGACGACGGGCTCGAGCTTCGCCTGGCGCAGGGCCATGACGTCGGGGTTGCCCTCCACGACCACGACGCGGTCTTCGCGCGCGATCGAGACTCGCGCCTTGTCGAGCCCGTAGACGACCCAGCCCTTGTGGAAGAGCTCGGACTCGGGCGTGTTGACGTACTTCGCCTTCAGCGGGTCGTCGTCGTAGAGCTTGCGTGCCTGGAAGCCGACGACGCGGCCGCGCGCGTCGGCGAGCGGGAAGAGCAGCCGGCGCTGAAAGTAGTCGTCCCCGCGTTGCCGTGTCAGCCCCGCTGCCCGCAGTTCCTCGCGCGTGAACCCCTTCTCGAGGGCGCCGCGGGCGAGCCGGTCGCCACCGAGCGCGAGGCCGAGCCGGAACTCGCGGCAGATCTCCTCGCTCAGGCCGCGGCCTTTGAGGTAGTCGCGCGCCATCCCGCCGGCCTGCGAGTCCCAGAGCGTGCGCTCGTAGTACGACGCCGCCTGGTCGAGCAGCGCGAAGAGCCGCTGCCGTCGCTGCCGGGCCGCGTCCTGTGCCGGCGAGGTCTCCTCGTACTCGATCGGCACGCGGAAGCGCTCGCCGAGCCACTCGATGGCGCCGGTGAAGTCGAGGCCTTCGGTCTCGCGAACGAACGTGATCAGGTCGCCCTTGGCGCCGCAACCGAAGCAGTAGTAGAGCTTGTCGACGGCGTTCACGGAGAACGAGGGCGAGCGATCCTCGTGGAACGGGCAGCGGCCGCTGTAGCGTGCGCCGGCCTTCCGCAACTGCGTCCGAGCCGAGACCAGCTCGACGAAGTCGCTCGCCGTCTTCACGGCCTCGACCGAGGTGTCCTTGATCCGCGCCATCAGCCGGACACCATTTTCTCAGCGTACGAGAGCGCGAAGCGGTCGGTCATCCCCGCGACGAACTCGACGATCTCCTCCTGGTTGCGTCCCTCTGCAGCGAGATGCTCGTAGATGCAGTGGATCGTCGCGCGCGCACGCTCGTGCTCGGGCCTTGTGACCGCCCCGAGATAAACCCGGTCGAACATGAACGTGCGCAAGGAGAGCATCGCGGCGCCGACGTCGTCGCCCTGCACGATGTCGCCCGCGGCGGCGGACCTCTCGACGAGATCGTGGACGAGGGTGTCGATACGGCTTGCTCCCGTCCGGCCGAGGATCTCGATCTCGTCGCGTGGGAGGTCGTCCTCGGCGAGGATGCCATAGCGGATCGCGTCGTCGATGTCGTGATTGATGTACGCGACGCGGTCGACGATCCGCACGATCTTCCCCTCGAGCGTCTCCGGCTCGCCGTCGCCGGTGTGGGTCAGGATGCCGTCGACCACCTCGTGCGTCAGGTTGAGCCGCCTCGCGATCTTCGCGGACTGTTCGTTGTGCCGGAAGCCTTCGTCGAGCACCTCGTCAAGCGCCGCCTCGCCGGCGTGGCCGAACGGCGGGTGCCCGATGTCGTGCCCCAGGCCGATCGCCTCCGTCAGATCCTCGTTCAACTGCAACGCACGCGCGACGACGCGCGCAATGCCGCTCGTCTCGAGCGTGTGCGTCATGCGCGTGCGGTAGTGGTCGCCCGCGGGATCGATGAAGACCTGGGTTTTCCCCTTGAGGCGCCGGAACGGCTTGGAGTGGACGATGCGGTCGCGGTCGCGCTGGAACGGCGTCCGGACCAGGCACTCCTCCTCGTCTCGCTCGCGGCCGCGTGTCTCGTACGACCGCACGGCGAGCGCCGACAGCGTGCGCTCTTCGACCTCGCGCAAGCGCGCGGCGAAGGCGTCGGCCACCCGTCCGGCAAGCTCCGGCATCTGCCCACGGTAGCCGCAGGAGCGGCCGGAACGAGGCGGGCCCCCGACGTGTCCCGAACGGCCACGGCCCGTGTCAGACACGCGCACGAAACTGTGACGAACCGTCCATTGTCCCGAGCGGCCACGGCTCGTGTCAGACACGCGCACGGAACTGTGACGAGTTGTCCACAGGCGGCCTCTAAAGGATGATCGGGACGGTGCCGCCGTCGGCCGACCAGGCAGCGCCCGTGACGTACGAGGCCCGGTCGGACAGCAGGAACACGATCACCGCGGCGATCTCCGCGGGGTCGGCGAGCCGGCCCAGCGGCCTCGCGGCACCGACTCTCGCCAAGACCTCGTCCCGGTCGCCCTGCTGATCGGCGAGCCCGCCCTCACGCAGCCACGCGTCCGTCGCCGTCGGCCCCGGCGTGACGGCGTTGCACCGGATGCCGTCCCCGGCGTAGAGGTCGGCGACGAGCCGGGAGTACGAGAGCAGCGCGGCCTTCATGACCGAGTAGTCGGGCATGCCCTTTGACGGACGCTTGGCCGCAGTCGACGAGACGTTGACGATCGCACCCCCGCGCGGCATCAGCGGCAGCGCCGCGCGCGTGGCACGCACGGCGCTCATCAGGTTGAGCTCGAACGAACGCTGCCAGTCCTCGTCGGTCAGCTCCTCGAGCTTGCGGATGTCGGTACCGCCGACGCTATTGACGAGACAATCGACGCGGCCGAACGCGGCTTCCGCCGCCGCGATCACCTCGGCAGGCCCGTCGGCGCGCGTGAGGTCGGCAACGACGTGCACGTCGCCCGGGCCGTGGTCGCGGCGGCCGGAGCTCACGATACGCGCGCCCTCCTCACGCAGCTGGCGGGCGACTTCGAGCCCAATTCCGGCCGTCGAGCCCATGACGGCGCAGATCTTTCCTTCGAGTCCGAGATCCATGGCGCCGCTACGGTAGCGGGCGGCGTGACGACGATCCTCCTAGCGCGGCACGGCGAGACGGACTGGAATCGCGACGGGATCTGGCAGGGCTGGGCCGACCCGCCGCTCAACGAAGCTGGTCGCGCGCAGGCGCGCGAGCTCGCGGAGCAGCTGCGACACGTGGCGTTCGACGCGGTGTACTCGAGTGACCTGCGCCGCGCGCACGAGACGGCGGAGCTCGTCGCTGCGCCGCATCGCGTGCCCGTGATCGCCGAGCCGGGGCTGCGGGAGATCGACATCGGCTCGTGGTCGGGGCTCACGCGGGCCGAGATCGAGGCGCGCTTCCCGGACGGCGAGCGGCCCGACGGAGAGACGCGGGAGCAGCACGCAGCGCGCGTGCTCGCTGCCGTGGAGCGGATCGCGCGCGACAATCCCGGCGGGCGGATCCTGCTCGTCACCCACGGCGGGACGATGCGCGCCCTGCACGGCCACGTGAGCGACGAACCCTTCCATCCCGTCGCGAATTGCGGCGTCCTGGAGCTCCATTTTCGGGACGACCGGCTCGCCCTGCCGATGAGCTAGGCTCGGCTGGTGGAGGACTACACGAACAAATACAAGGGCGAGCAGGTCGAGATCGCCCTCTTCGGGGGCGAGTACCAGGACGGCGTGCTGACCGCCTACTGCTACCTCGAGGACGTCGCGCACGTGGAGCTGAACGGGCACATTCTGATCCCGCTCCAGAACGTGGCGTCCCTCCACTGCTCGAGCCGCTGCGACGCACCGGAGCCGGATTGGCCGCCCCGCGGCCTGGCCGAGGACGACGCGGACGGCACCGACGACGAGACGTAGATGCCGCGTGTGACCCGGCGGTTCCTGATCGCGCGCAACGTGCTCAAGTCGTGGGCGCTCCTGACGGTGTTCGCGCTCCTGCTCGGCGCGCTCGGCTGGCGCCTCGGCGGCTACCGCGTCGCGCTGCTCTTCATCGGCTCGGCGGTGCTGCTCGGCGCGGCGATCTACTGGTACGCGGACCGGATCGTGCTCGGGATGGTCGGCGCCCGCGAGCTGCTTCAGGGAGAGGCGCCCGCGCTGCACTCGACGGTCGAGCGGCTCGCGTCGCGCGCCGGCGTGATCAAGCCGAAGCTCTACGTGCTCGCCGACTCGTACCCGCGCGCGCTCTCGGCGGGCCGCGGCGCGCAGGGCGGCGCGGGGCTCGCGTTCTCGGTCGGGCTGATGGGCGTCGCCTCGCCGGCGGAGCTGGAAGGGATCGTGGCGCACGAGCTCGCGCACCTTCGCCACCGGGACGTGCTCGTGCAGTCGATCGCCGTCGTCGTCGCGTCGGCGATCGTGGAATCTTCGCGGCTCGGCGGCTTCCTCCAGCGCGCCTTGCTCTTCGTGCTCGGGCCGGTCGCGGCCGCCTTCGTGCACCTGCTGCTCTCGCAGAAGCGCGAGTTCGAAGCCGACCGCTTCGCCGCGGAGCTGTGCGACTCGCCGCACGGGCTCGCGGACGCGCTGGTCCGCCTCGAGGCGGCGATGGAGCTCGTCGGCTTCGCCGCCTCGCCGGCGACCGAGCCGCTCTACACGACGAACCCGTTCGCCGACGAGGGCCTGGCCGCGTTGTTCGACTCGCATCCGCCGGTCGGCGAGCGCGTGCGGCGGCTCCGCGAGCTCGACCCCGACTGGCGCGCCAAGCTCCAGGCGGCATGAAAAAGGGCCCCTTGCGGGGCCCTGAAGAAATGGGCGGCGACCTACTCTCCCGGGGGATTGCTCCCCGAGTACCATCGGCGCGAACGGGCTTAACTTCTCTGTTCGGAATGGGAAGAGGTGTTTCCCCGCCGCTATGACCGCCCAACTTGTGAGGCGCTGCCGAAGCCGGCGCACCCTCAAAACTCCATAGCTACGGAAATGAGTTCTAAATCAAGACCTCGAGCAATTAGTACGGGTCCGCTGAACACATTGCTGTGCTTGCACGTCCCGCCTATCAACGTGGTGGTCTTCCACGGCTCTTACTCTCTCTAGGAGATGGGAGCTCTCATCTTGAGGTGGGCTTCCCGCTTAGATGCTTTCAGCGGTTATCCCATCCAGAC
>JBJMKB010000018.1:0-12751 GCA_045806045.1 Gaiellaceae bacterium
CATCGCGATCCTCGGCATCGAGGAGCTCTCCGACGAGGACCGGCTCACGGTTCAGCGCGCCCGGAAGATCCAGCGCTTCCTGTCGCAGCCGAACTTCGTCGCCGAGCAGTTCACCGGCACGCCTGGGCAGTACGTGAAGCTCGAGGACACGATCCGCGGCTTCCAGGAGATCCTGGACGGGCAGCACGACGATCTGCCGGAGCAGGCGTTCTACATGGTCGGCGCCATCGAGCAGGCCGTCGAGCGCGGCAAGCAGCTGGCGGAGGCGTAGGCCGGGCATGGCACATCCGAAGTTCTCGGTGTCGCTCGTGACGCCGGAAGGCCCGGCCTTCGAGGGCGAGGCGGAGATGATCGTCGTGCCCGGCGCGGCCGGCGAGATCGGCGTGCTCGCGCGGCACGCGCCGCTCGTGGCGATGCTGAACGCCGGGTCGACGCGCGTGTACGTCGACATGGACAGCAGCCAGATCCAGACGTTCGCGACCGGACCAGGGTTCTTCCAGGTACTCGAGGATCGCGCGATCGCCCTCGTCGACGACGCGATCGTGGCGTCGGAGATCGACGTCGCGCGGGCACGGCAGCAGCTGGAGGACGCGCAGGCCGAGCTGCAGAAGGTCGAAGCGGGGGACTCGACCGCCGACCGCTGGCAGCTCGAGCAGCGCATCCGCCACGCGGAGAACCAGCTCCGCGTCAGCGGCGCAGCCGGCTAGCTAGCAGGCGAAGCCCCACGACTTTGTGCCGGGACACCGGCTCTCTCGTGATGGGGACACTCCCCGTAACGAAAGTGCCGCGAAGTCGTGACGCTTTCGTGTGGCGAGACGCGTTACGAGACTCAGGCGGCGGTAAGGGCGGCCGCGAGGTCGCGGTGCGCGGGCAGGTACAGCCGCTCGACGTACTCCTGCACCATGCGGTTCGTGCTGAACTCGGTCCCGAGCTCGGCGATCGAGTGGCGCATCATCTCCACCCAGCGCTTCGGGAGGCCGTCTGCGTCACGCTCGAAGAACGCCGGCAGCACCTGCTGCTCGAGCACCGCGAAGAGCGCCTCCGCGTCTGCGGCGTCCTGCTCCTCCTCGGTCCCGGCCTGCTCCTCGCCGCCGATGGCGAAGCCGCGGTCCGGGGTATAGCCCTCCGCCCACCAGCCGTCGAGGATGGAGCAGTTCAGGACGCCGTTCAGCGCCGCCTTCATGCCCGACGTCCCCGACGCCTCCATCGGGCGCCGCGGCGTGTTCAGCCACACGTCGACGCCCTGGACGAGCCGGCGCGCGAGCGTCATCTCGTAGTCGGGCAGGAACACGACGTGATGGTTCGCGCCTTCGCCGCGTGAGTAGTCGACCACCTGCCGGATGACGTCCTTGCCGCCCTCGTCGGCCGGATGAGCCTTCCCGGCGACGACGATCTGCAGCGGACGATCGGGATCGCCGAGCAGCTTGGCCAGCCGCTCTGGCTGGCTGAGGAGCAGCCCCGCGCGCTTGTACGTCGCGAAGCGCCGCGCGAAGCCGATCGTGAGCGCCGTCGGGTCGAGCTCCGGCGCGCCGCGCGTGCGCGAGATGAACTCGAACAGCCGCTCCTTCGCCGAGCAGTGCGCGTTCCAGAGCACGCGCGCAGGAAGGTCGAGCGCGCGCTCCAGCTTCGGCGTGTTCGTCCCGAGCATTCCCTCGAGCTCGCCGCCGAGCCACGTCCGCACGTGCACGCCGTTCGTGATCGACGTGATCGGCACGTCGTCCACCGGACGGTCGGGCCAGACGTCGTGCCACATCTCGCGCGAGACGGCGCCGTGCAGCTTCGAGACGCCGTTGGCATACGCCGACGTCCTGAGCGCGAATGGCGTCATCCCGAAAGCGGTTTCGTCGGGCTGCACCTTGCCGAGCGCCGCGAATTCGTCCCACGAGAAGCCGCAGCGCTCGACGACCGGCTCGACGTTGCGGCGCACGAGCTCGGGATCGAACACCTCGTTCCCGGCCGGCACGGGCGTGTGCGTGGTGAAGACGGTCGACGCGCGCAGCCGGTCGAGCGCGGCGTCGCGGTCGAGGCCCTCCTCCTCGACGAGCTCGCGCAGCCGCTCCAGCTGGAAGAACGCCGAGTGCCCTTCGTTCATGTGGAACACCGTCGGCTCGAGGCCGAGCGCACGCAGCACGCGGACGCCGCCGATGCCGAGCACGAGCTCCTGACGCAACCGGTTCCGCCGGTCGCCGCCGTACAGCGTGTTCGTCACGTCACGGGCCCAGTCAGGATTGCCCTCCACCTTCGTATCGAGGAGATAGAGCGAGATCCGGCCGACGCACGCGCGCCAGACGCCGATGCGGACGGGAACGAGATTGCCCTCGTCGTCGGCGAGCATGACCTTCGGCGCCATCGGCACAAGCGTCAGCGGCAGCCGGACGGTGTCGTTGCGCGGGTAGCGCTCGACCTGGTGGTCGCCCTCGTCCAGCGCCTGCCGGAAGTACCCGCGGAAGTAGTTCAGCCCGATGCCGACGAGCGGGACGCCGAGCTCGGACGCCGACTTCAGGTGGTCCCCCGCGAGTACGCCGAGGCCACCGGAATAGACCGGGAGGCTCTCGTCCAGGCCGAACTCGGCGGAGAAGTAGGCCACGAGGAAATCCTCGGGATGACCGTCGTCGGTCTCCCACCAGCTCGTGCGCTCGACCTCGGCTTCGAGCCGCTCCTGCACGCGGCCTAGCCGCGTCGCGTACTCGGGCGTGAGCGCGCGGGCGAGATCCTCGTCGGTCAGCTCGGAGAGGAGCGCGGTGGGGTTGTGCAGCAGCTCGCTGAAGCGCCGCCGGTCGAGCTCGGCGAAGAGCTGGCGCGCGCCCGGGGTCCAGCTGAAGGAGAAGTTCCCTGCGATCGCCGCAAGCGCCGCGCGAAGAGAGGCCCCGTCGTGCACGTCCGCCATTCCGGGCGGCACCCTACCGAAGCGGGGGTTGGTACCCTTCGAATAACCGGAGAGCTTTGACAGGCAGCTTGGCGACCGGTCTAACAAACGCCTAAAGAGCCCGTGGGCGCTTCCCCGGCGCTCCCGGACCTGAAGGCGGGAGCGGAGACGGATGCGGGGCGCACGCGAAAAACTCGAAGCGATCCTCGGCGAGCGCATAGCCGTGCTCGACGGGTCATGGGGCGTGCTCATCCAGCGCGAGGTGCGCGGGGAGGACGCCTACCGCGGCGACCGCTTCCGCGACCACCCGCGCGATGTCGCCGGCGACCCCGACCTGCTCAACCTGACGCGGCCCGAGATCGTGCGCGACATCCACCGGTCGTACTTCGAGGCCGGCGCGGACATCGCCTCGACCAACACCTTCACCGCCACGCGCATCGGCCAGGCCGACTATGCGCTCGAGGACTACGCCGCCGAGATGAGCCTCGCCGGAGCGCGCATCGCGCGCGAGGTCGCCGACGAGTACGGCGGACTCGTTGCCGGCTCTGTCGGTCCGCTCAACGTCACTCTGTCGCTGTCGCCGAAGGTGGAGGACGCCGCGTACCGCGCCGTCACCTTCGACCAGGTGGTCGAGACGTACGCCGAGCAGATGGCGGCGCTGCGCGACGGCGGTGTCGACCTGTTCCTCATCGAGACCATCTTCGACTCGCTCAACGCAAAGGCGGCAATCGTGGCAGCGCAGGAGGTCGCGCCGGGGCTGCCGCTGTGGCTCTCGTTCACGGCCATCGACCGCAGCGGCCGCAACCTGTCCGGGCAGACGGTGGAGGCGTTCTGGGCCTCGGTCGAGCACGCGGCGCCGCTGATCGTCGGCGTGAACTGCTCGCTCGGCGCGGCGCAGATGCGCCCGTTCGTCGAGGACCTTGCGCGCGTCGCGACGACGTACGTCTCGTGCCACCCGAACGCCGGGCTTCCGAACGCGTTCGGCGCCCACGACGAGCAGCCGTCGGACACCAGCCGGTTTCTCGGCGAGTTCGCCGAGGCCGGCCTCGTGAACGTCGTCGGCGGATGCTGCGGCACAACGCCGGAGCACGTGCGGCAGATCGCGGCGGCCGTGGCCGACCGCGTGCCCCGGCGGCTGCCCGAGCGCCCGCGCCGCCGGCGCTTCAGCGGTCTCGAGCCATTCGAGATCGGCCCGGATACCGGGTTGGTGATGATCGGCGAGCGGACGAACGTGACCGGGTCCGCGCGCTTTCGCCGCCTCGTCGAGGCCGGCGACTTCGGGGCGGCCACCGAGGTGGCGCTCGAGCAGGTGCGCGGCGGCGCGAACCTGATCGACATCAACTTCGACGCCGACCTGCTCGACTCGCAGCAGGCGATGACGACCTTCCTGAACGTGCTCGCGACCGAGCCGGAGGTCGCCCGCCTGCCCTTCATGGTCGACAGCTCGCGGTTCTCGGTCATCGAGGCGGGGCTCAAGTGCCTCCAGGGCAAGGGCGTGGCGAACTCGATCAGCCTCAAGGAGGGCGAGGAGGCGTTCCTCGAGCAGGCGCGGGTGATCCGGCGCTACGGCGCGGCCGCGATCGTCATGGCCTTCGACGAGCGGGGCCAGGCGGAGACGGCCGAGCGTAAGGTCGCGATCTGCGAGCGCGCCTACGGGCTGCTCACGGAGCAGGCGGGCTTCGCCGCCGAGGACATCATCTTCGACCCGAACGTGCTCGCGGTCGCCACCGGGATCGAGGAGCACGCCGCGTTCGCGAAGGCGTTCATCGACGCGATCCCGTTGATCAAGGAGCGGTGCCCGGGCGTGTCCATCAGCGGCGGCATCTCCAACCTCTCGTTCTCGTTCCGCGGCAACGACGTCGTCCGCGAGGCGATGCACTCCGCGTTCCTGTACCACGCGATCGCCGCCGGCCTCGACATGGGCATCGTGAACGCCGGCCAGCTCGTCGTCTACGAGGACATCGAGCCGGAGCTGCGCGAGCGCGTCGAGGACGTGCTCTTCGACCGCCGGCCGGACGCGACCGACCGGCTCGTCAGGTACGCGGAGGGCGTCCGCGGCGAGGGGACGCAGCGCGAGCGCGACCTGTCCTGGCGCGAGGCGCCGGTGGCGAAGCGGCTCGAGCACGCGCTGGTGCACGGCATCGTCGACTTCATCGAGGAGGACACCGAGGAGGCGCGGCAGGGGGTCGACCGCCCGCTTGACGTCATCGAGGGGCCGCTGATGGCCGGCATGTCGGTCGTCGGCGACCTGTTCGGGTCGGGCCGCATGTTCCTCCCGCAGGTGGTGAAGAGCGCACGGGCGATGAAGCGAGCCGTGGCGTACCTCGAGCCGTTCATGGAGGCCGAGCGCACCGCAACCGAGAGCCGCTCGCGCGGCGTCATCGTGCTCGCCACCGTCAAGGGCGACGTCCACGACATCGGCAAGAACATCGTCGGCGTCGTGCTCGCCTCGAACAGCTACGACGTGGTCGACCTCGGCGTGATGGTGCCGGCCGACCGCATCCTCGACACCGCCGCCGAGCGCGGGGCGGCGATCGTCGGCCTCTCCGGGCTGATCACGCCCTCGCTCGACGAGATGGTCAACGTCGCGCGCGAGATGGAGCGGCGCGGGCTCGAGCTGCCGCTGCTCATCGGCGGCGCCACCACGTCGCGTCAGCACACCGCCGTTCGCATCGCGCCCGAGTACGGCCGCGAGACCGTCTACGTGCTCGACGCGTCGCGCGTGGTGGGCGTCGTCTCCGAACTGCTCGACCCGGTGCGCCGCGGCGAGCTGGACGGGCGGAACCGCGAGGACCAGGAGCGGCTGCGTGAGCAGTACGCCGAGCGCGAGCGGAAGCCGCTGCTCGCGCTCGAGGACGCGCGCGCGAACCACGAGCGGCTCGCGTACAGCGACCTGCCCGTGCCGTCGTTCACGGGCACGCGGACCGTCGAGCCGTCACTCGAGACGCTGCGCGAGTACATCGACTGGCAGTTCTTCTTCCACGCCTGGGAGCTGAAGGGCCGCTTCCCGGCGATTCTGGAGCGGCCGGAGGCACGGGAGCTCTACGACGAGGCGCAGGAGCTGCTGGACGAGATCGTGCGCGACGGGTCGCTGACCGCCCGCGGGGTCTACGGGTTCTGGCCGGCGCACGCCGACGGCGACGACGTCACGCTCGACGAGGGCACGCGCTTCACGTTCCTGCGCCAGCAGTCGGAGTACGGCGACTCGCGGCCGAACCGCTGCCTGGCCGACTACATCGCGCCCGAGCGCGACCATCTCGGCGCGTTCGCGGTCGGCATCCACGGCGCCGACGAGCTCGCCGCCCGCTTCGAGGCGGAGAACGACGACTACCGGGCGATCATGGCGAAGGCGCTCGCCGACCGGCTCGCCGAGGCCTGCGCCGAGTGGCTGCACGAGCGCGCTCGGCGCGAGTGGTACGAGACCGGCGACCCGCGGTCGAGCGAAGACCTCGCCGCCGAGCGCTTCCGCGGCATCCGGCCGGCGTTCGGCTACCCGGCGTGCCCGGATCACACCGAGAAGCGCAAGCTCTTCGACCTGCTCGGCGCCGAGCAGGTCGGCCTCGCGCTGACCGAGACGTTCGCGATGTCGCCTGCCGCAGCCGTGGCCGGCGTCTACTTCGCGCACCCGGTTGCGAGGTACTTCTCCGTGGGCCGCATCGGCCGCGACCAGGTCGCCGACTACGCCGCGCGCAAGGGCTGGGATGTCGCCGAGGCCGAGCGCTGGCTGGGGCCGAACCTCGCCTACACGCCCGACGCGCTCGCGCCGGCGTAGGGCAGGAGTCACCCATTCCTTAACGAAGCGCGCATCCTGCTCGGATATCCTCGTCCGGCCGACCGCCGTCCCGCGCGCGGCACCCCTTGCAGATGCGCACAACGCTCAAACGTGGAGTAGGAAGATCAGCTGCCGCGAACGGCAACGGCAACGGGCACGCCGTGCTGCCGCCCGCCGCGCTCGCGCCGATGGTGACCTACGAGCAGCCGCGCCCGCGCCGCGGCGTGCTGAGCGTGATCGCGAAGACGCTCTTTGTCCTGGTCGCGCTCGCCGTCATGGTCGGCACCGCGGCCGCCGCCGGCACGTGGCTCTACGGCGAGGACACGGTTTCTCAGATCATCCCGCCGCGCACGAAGGACACTGAGAAGACGCGCAAGACGCTCGAGCTCCCGGCGCCGGGCAAGCCGGCGATCGCACTCGTGCTCGGCTACGACAAGCGCTTCAAGGGCTCCGGCGCGGGCGATCCGTCGCGCTCGGACACGATCATGCTCATCCGCATGGATCCCGGGAAGAAGACGATGACCCTCCTGTCCTTCCCGCGTGATCTGCAGGTGCCGCTCTACTGCCCGGGCCACGAGTACCTCCCTGACCGCATCAACGCCGCGTGGGCGCTCGGCAACGGGCCGACGTGCACGGTCGACACGGTCAAGCACCTGACCGGGCTCAGCGTCAACTACCTGGTCACGGTCAACTTCAAGGGCTTCGTCCAGGTCGTCGACAAGATCGGCGGCGTCTGGATGGACATCGACCGGCGCTATTACCACGTCAACGACGGCGGCTACGACAACTACGCGGCGATCGACCTCCAGCCCGGCTACCAGAAGCTCGATGGGACGAAGGCACTGTCGTTCGTCCGCTACCGGCACACGGACAACGATCTCGTGCGAAACGCGCGCCAGCAGCTCTTCGTGCGCGCGATCAAGGACCGGATCACGCACGACTTCCACGCGACGACGATCCCGAAGGTCGTCGGTGCGCTGCGCAAGAACATCGACGTCTACCAGGGCGGCCACGACATCGACCTGAAGACGGTGATCAACTGGGCCTTGCTCGCCTACGAGATGCCGTCCGGGAACGTCGTGCGCGTCAAGATCGACAACATCACCGGCGCCGGAGTTCCGGGCGACCCGCTCGTCGCGCCGACCTCGAGCGTCCAGGACGCTGTTCAGCAGTTCCTGAACCCCGACGTCGAGGCGCCGACGAAGGCGGCTGCGGCGGCGCTGGGCGAGAAGCCGAAGCTGAAGCACGGGCTCGCGCCGTCCGAGGTCACGATCGTCGCGCTGAACGGCAATGCGGTGCCCGGGGCGGCGTCGAACGCGACCGCGCAGCTGCAGGCGCACGACTACAAGACGCTGCTCCCGCCGGACGGGCTCCAGGCCGACGCGCCAACGTTCGACTACTTCCGCAGCCAGGTGTACTACCGCGCGAGCATGCCGCGCTCGAAGGCGGCCGCGCAGCAGGTCGCGAACCTCTTCGGCTCGGCCGACGTCCAGGCGATGCCGCTTGACCCCTCGGCCGCCTCGAAGAAACTCCGGCGCCTCTCGCACGGCGCCATGCTCGAGGTCGTCGTCGGGAAGACCTTCAAGGGCAACCTCGCCCCTGCCCCGAGGGACACGACGCCCACGCGCACGCCTCCGGCGGTCATCTCGTCGGACGCGGCGCTGCCGTATCTGCGCACGGCCCGGCGGTACGTCCCGTTCCGGCTGCAGAACCCGACGGTCATCGAGAAGAACTCTGTGATCGACAGCGAGAAGCCGATCCGCGTCTACCCGATCGGCGGCAACCACAAGGCCGTCCGCCTGACGTTCCACACGTACGGCTTCCAGTACTGGGGCATCGAGGAGACCGACTGGGCCGAAGCGCCGGTCTTCGCGGCCGCGAACCAAACGCGGAAGCTCAAGGGGCGGCCCTACCAGCTGTACTTCTCGGGCTCGCACCTGCACATGGTCGTGCTGCGCGACGGGGACAAGTCGTACTGGGTCGTGAACACCCTGAACGACGACCTGTCGAACGAGACGATGCTCGCCATCGCGCGCGGCCTGAAGCCGATGAAGCGCCGCTAGGCTCAGCCATATGGCCGAGCGGATCGCCGTCTTCGGCGCGGGCTACGCGGGCCTCGTCACGGGGGCCGGCTTCGCCGATCTCGGGCACGAGGTCGTCGTGCGCGACATCGCCCCCGAGAAGGTCGAGGCGCTGCGCGCCGGCCGCGTGCCGTTCCACGAGCCGGGGCTCGAGGAGGTGATCGCCCGTGCGGGCGACCGGCTTCGGTTCACGCTCGATCCCCACGAGGCGGTCGCGGGTGCGCGCTTCGTCTTCGTCTGCGTCGGCACGCCCGCGACGTACTCGGGCGACGCCGACCTGTCGGCTGTCTGGACCGTGCTCGACGATCTCGGCCAGCTCGGCGAGGGCGCCGTCGTCGTCATGAAGAGCACTGTCCCCGTCGGCACGGGCGACAAGGTGCGCGCGGCGCTCGACGCGCGCGGGCTGGCGCACGTCGGCTACGTGTCGAACCCGGAGTTCCTCGCAGAGGGCACCGCGGTCAAGGACTTCCTCGAGCCCGACCGGATCGTGATCGGCTCGTTCAACGACGCCGACGGCGACGCGGTCGAGCGGCTGCACGAGGGGCTCGAAGCGCCGATCGTGCGCACGGACGTGCCGTCGGCCGAGATGGTGAAGCTCGCGGCCAACGCCTATCTCGGGACGCGGATCTCGTTCATCAACGAGATCGCAAACGTCTGCGAGCTCGTCGGCGCCGACGTCGAGAAGGTGGCGTGGGGGATGGGGCTCGACGCGCGGATCGGAACGCGGTATCTCCAGGCCGGGATTGGCTTCGGCGGCTCCTGCTTTCCGAAAGACATTTCGTTCCTGAAGCTATTGGCAGGAAACTCCGGCTACCACTTCCAGCTGCTGAACTCGGTGATCGAGGTCAACGAGCTCCAGAAGCGGCGCGTCGTCTCGAAGCTGCAGAAGCACCTGGGCTCGCTGCGCGGCAAGACGATCGCGCTGCTCGGCCTCGCCTTCAAGGCGAACACCGACGACATGCGCGAGGCGCCGTCGATCGTGCTCGCGTCGCGCCTCCTCGCCGAGGGGGCGGACGTGCGCGCGTGGGACCCGGTCGCCGACGCGAGCAGCATCCTGCGCGGGGTCACGTTCCCGGGCTCGGTGCTCGAGGCGGTACGCGGCGCCGATGCAGCCGTGATCGTGACCGGCTGGGACGAGCTGAGGGATCTCCCGCGCCCCGAGATCCGAGACGCGATGCGCGTGCCGCTCATCGTCGACGGCCGGAACGTCGTCGATCCCGACGCGGCCCGCGCCAACGGCTTCACGTACGAGGGCATCGGCCGTGCAGGCACGTCGTCGCTGGCCGGCCTACCCGAGACCGACGAGCCGGCGATCCCGGAGCGCTCGCCCGACGCCTAGCGCGTCGACGGACGTACAACTCGTTCCCGTTGTTTGCCCGACCGGGGCGCCCGGCCGGCGGGCTCAGCCGGGCGCGAAGAAGCCCGGGTCTGAGCGCAGGTGCTCCTCGGCGCGCTCCAGATCCTTGGGAGTGTTGACGGTGAGCCACTCACCCTCGTAGGGCCACGCCCGTAGCCGCCCTTCGGCGGCGAGCTCCGGGAACGTCGTCCGCTCGTGGTCTCCCCGCTCGGGGAGCCGCGCGATCGCCTCCTCGTCGAGCACGTACACGCCGACGCTCACCCAGTGCGGCAGCCGGGGCGCTTCGACGAAGTCGGTCACCACGCCGCCGTCATCGACCTCGACGATCCCGAATGGCGACGTCAGCGGCGTCACGACGATCGTTGCCGCCGCACCGTGCGCGCGGTGGTCGTCCATCAAGGCGGCGAAGTCCGGGGCGAGCAGCTCGTCGGCGTTCAGTGCGAACAGCGGGCCCTGCTCGGAGCGAAATCCCGCCGCGAAGCGCAGGCCGCCGCCGCGCCCGAGCCGCTCCGGCTCCTCCGCCAGGACGATCTCCGGCCCGATGTCGCCGAGCGCGCGCGCGAAGAGCTCGCCCTGCCCGTCGGCGCAGCTCACGATCAGCCGCTGGACGCCCGCGCGCGCCAAGAGGCGGGACGTATGGGATACGAGCGGCGCGCCGGCGACTGGCACGAGCGCCTTCGGCAGCCCGGCGGCTGCGTCGCCGAGACGCTTTGCCTGGCCGCCCGCGAGCAGGATCGTTTCCATGCGCGCCTCTATACCACGCGTCTTCGCGGCTGGCGCAATACACTCGCTCACGTGTCAGCCGACGAAGGACTTTCCCCAAACCTCGAAGGGCTCGAGGCGTTCGCGTTCGAGCCGCGCCGGATCGACAAGCCCTGGGGTTACGAGATTGTGTGGGCGGAGACCGACCGCTACGTCGGTAAGATTCTCTTCGTCCGCGCAGGCGAGCAGCTCTCGCTCCAGTTCCACCGCGTGAAGGACGAATCTTGGTATGTCCAGTCGGGGCGCGCGATGATCGAGGTCGGGGCGCTCGGCAAGGCCGCCCTCGGCAAAGAGGTCGTCGGGCCCGGCGCCGCCTTCCATTACGTGCCGGGGACAGTGCATCGCGTGCGCGCGCTCGAAGACACCACGATCCTCGAGGTTTCGACGCCCCACCTCGACGACATTGTTCGCCTTGAAGACCGCTACGGCCGTCCCGCCGAATAGGTAACGAGGTTTGTAACACGGGCGCACAATCCTTCGCACAGCTGTGTTAGGGTTGCTTCGATGCGGAGAACCACTGTCAGCGAGGCGGCCGATCAAACCGGCTGGTCGCCCCGGATGCTGCGCTACATCGAGACGGCCGGCCTGGTCGTCCCCGAGCGCAGCGAGTCCGGCTACCGGCTCTACTCGCTGCGCGAGCTCAACCAGCTGCGCTCGCTCGCCGAGCTGAAGCGCCGTTTCGGCGCCGACATCGCCGACGTCGCCTTCGTCGCCCGCCTGCGCGGCGACCAGGCGCTCCGCGCGGCCCTCGACACCTGGTTCGCGGGGCAGCCTGCGACGCCGGACGGACCATCGCCGGCCTGGGTGGAGTGGGAGCAGCGCAAGCATGAACGGCTCCTGGCCGCCTGACACCCCGAGAGAAAGAGGCTCTATGGCTTTGCAGCAATCGAAGCGTTACGACGTCAAGGACCTGGCGCTCGCCGCCGAAGGCGTGCGGCGGATCGCGTGGGCCGACCGGCAGATGCCGGTGCTCGCCGCGATCCGCGAGCGCTTCGAGGCGGAGCAGCCGCTCGCGGGCCACCGCATCGCCGCGTGCCTGCACGTGACCACCGAGACCGCCAACCTCGCCCGCACGCTGAAGGCCGGCGGCGCGGACGTCGTGCTGTGCGCGTCCAACCCGCTGTCGACGCAGGACGACGTCGCGGCTGCGCTCGTCGACGAGTTCGGCATCTCGGTCTTCGCGATCAAGGGCGAGGACAACGACACCTACTACCAGCACATCGAGGCGGCGGTCGATCACAAGCCGCAGATCACCATGGACGACGGCGCCGACGTGATCGGCGTCCTGCACGCGCATCGGCGTGAGCAGCTCGTCGACGTGATCGCCGGCACCGAGGAGACGACCACTGGTGTCATCCGGCTGCGCGCGCTCGAACGCGACGGCGCCCTGGGCTTCCCGATCATCGCGGTGAACGAGGCGAAGACGAAGCACCTGTTCGACAACCGCTACGGCACGGGGCAGTCGACGATCGACGGGATCATCCGCGCGACGAACGTCCTCCTGGCGGGCAAGAAGGTCGTCGTCGCCGGCTACGGCTGGTGCGGGCGCGGCGTCGCGATGCGCGCGAAGGGCATGGGCGCGCACGTGATCGTCACGGAGATCAACCCGATGCGTGCGCTCGAGGCCGTCATGGACGGCTTCGAGGTGCTGACGATGGAGGCCGCCGCCAAGATCGGCGACATCTTCGTCACCGCGACGGGCGACAAGCACGTGCTCGCGCAGGAGCACTTCGGCCTCCTGAAGGACGGGGCGATCCTCGCGAACACCGGCCACTTCAACGTCGAGATCGACATCCCGGCGCTGCGCGGCCTGGCGAAGGGGACCCGAACCCTGCGGCAGTTCGTGGACGAGTTCACGCTCGGCGACGGCCGCCGGATCTACCTCATCGCCGACGGGCGGCTCGTGAACCTCG
>JBJMKB010000019.1:0-9139 GCA_045806045.1 Gaiellaceae bacterium
CCCCATGCGGTGCATCTGGTGCTCGATCGCGGCGATGCTCCGCTCTGTGATCTCGCTGGGATGTCCGCCTTCCTTGATCGCCGCATTCTCCGCGGGCAGGCCGAACGAGTCGAATCCCATCGGGCGCAGCACCTTGTGGCCCGTACGGCGGCGGAAGTGCGTGACGACATCGCCGAGCGTGTAGTTCAGGACGTGCCCCATGTGCAGCGTCCCGGACGGGTACGGCAGCATCTCGAGCATGTAGAAGTGCGCGTCGTCGGGCGGCGCATCCGGCGGCGGGTTGTCGACGTGGAAGGCCTGCTCGGCCTCCCAGACCGCCTGCCACTTCTGCTCGATCGTGTGTGCGTCGTACTCGTTCACCAATCGCTCCTAAAGACGAAAAAGCCTCTCGGGAGGAGAGGCCGTGGGGAACTGACGCGGCGCAGCCGCGGTGGCTCCCTGACTCAGCTAAGCAGCAACTCCATTGGACGCATCTTAGCGGCGGAATCTGCTCGCGGGCCACCAATTCCAGTCGCCGAGAAGGGCCATCAGGCTCGGCACGAGGAGCGCCCGGACGAGGGAGGCGTCGATCGCGACCGCGAGCGCGATCCCGAGCCCCAGCTCCTTGACGATCAGGATCGAGGAGGTGGCGAAGGCACCGACCGCCACGCAGAACAGGAGGGCGGCGGCCGTGACGACTCGGCCGGTCCGCTCGAGGCCGAGCGCGACCGCCTCGCGATTCGGGAGTCCCGCGTCGTGCGCCTCCTTGATCCGCGAGAGCAGGAAGACGCCGTAGTCGGTCGCGAGCCCGAACGCGATCGCAAACAGCAGCACCGGCTGCGTGAGCTCCAGCGCGCCCTGGCTCCGGTATCCGAGCAGGCCCTCGAGCCGGCCGTCCTGGAAGATGAGGACGAGCACGCCGAACGCCGCCGAGAGCCCGAGCACGTTCATCAGCAGCGCCTTCAGCGGCAGGACGAGCGAGCGCGTGACGGCGAACAGGAGCAAAAACGTCGTCGTCGCCAGGATCGCGAGCGCGTAGGGCAGGTGGCGCCGCAGGCTGGCGGCCGTGTCGAGGTACCACGCGGTTCGACCGGCGACCGACACACCCGGCAGCGCGCGCACCGCACGCACGAGGTCCTTCGTCGGCGACTCCATCGCGCCCGTGCGCGGGATCACCTCGACCGACCACAGGTGCTCGCCGAGCCGCCTCGGCGTCGAGACGGCGAGCACGTCGGGCAGCCGGCGGATCCGCGGGAGGACCCGAGGCGAGCGCATCGCGAGGTGCAGCGGCGCGTCGAGCCCGGGCGCGAAGAAGCGATGCAGAGCGTCGTCGGCCTTGCGCGCGCTCGAGCTCGACGGGAGCACGGTGGCGTCGACGGCGACGAAGCGCACGCCGAGGAACGGCAGCCCGAGCACGATCAACACAGTCGCCGAGCCGGCGGCAACGCGTCCCGGCCGGCGCATCACCCAGTGCGCGAAGCGATACCACGCTCCGCGTTCGTCGGGCCGCGCGGCCCGCTCGGCAGCGCGCTGCCACCGCGCCGGGGCGAGCGCGTTCACCCGCCCGCCAAGGAGCGCGAACAGCGCCGGCAGCAGCGTGAGCGCGACGAGGCCGGCGAGCGGCGCGACGATCAGGCCTCCCACCGCCATCGAGCGCAGGAACGGCAACGGGAAGACGAGCAGCGATGCGAACGCGGCCGCAACCGTGACCGCGCTGAAGGCGACGGTGCGTCCGGCGGTCACGAGGGTCGCCCGTAGCGCCTCCCGTCCCGGGCCATGGCGCGCAAGCTCCTCGCGGTAGCGTGAAACGAGGAGGAGGCTGTAGTCGATCGCAAGCCCGAGCGCCGCGCCGGTCACGAGGTTGAGCGCGAACACCGAGATCGGGCGCACGTCGTTGACGAACCGGAGCAGTGCGAGGGTCGAGAAGAGCGAGAGCAGCCCGCCGGCGAGCGGCAGCAGCGCCGCGACGACGCCGCGGAAGATCCACAGCGCGAGCAGCAGCAGGAGCGGGAACGCGATCAGCTCCGCGCGCACCAGATCGCGCTCCGACTGCTTGCCGACCTGGTCGTTCGCGAGCGCGCCGCCGCCGACGATGCCCGGCAGCGTCCGCGCGAGTCGCTCGACACCACGCGGGCCGTTGGAGTCGAACGAGGCGGTGACGAGCACGAGCCGGCCGTCGCGCGAGAGGGCGGCGCGCGGATCCACTCGCGCGATCGCCGGGTCGCGCCGCAGCATCGCAACGGCCCGTGCGGCCTGCCGCGGCGTCGCGACGACGACCAGCGACGGCCCGGGCAGGACCCCGCTCGCGCGGGACAGGACGTCGAGCGTCCGGAAGCTCTCGGTGCCGCTGTCCTGGAAGTCGTTGTCGCTGGACGCAAGCCGCGACGGCGTCGAGGCGCCGACGAGAGCCGCCACGACTCCCAGGACGAGGGCCGCTCCGGCAATCGCGCGCGGGCGGCGGTAAACGGCGTCGGCGAGCGCAACGAGCATCCGACCAGCACAATGCCTGGCGTGATCGGCGAGCTGCTCCCGGACAGCGCCCGCGTCGACGACGGCGAGCTCGTCATCGGCGGCGTCCGCACGACCGAGCTCGTCCGCGAGTTCGGGACCCCGCTCGTCGTCTACGACGAGACGACGATCCGCGCGAGCGCTCGCGCCTATCGCGAGGCCGCGCCCGGTGCGTTCGTCGCGTACGGCACGAAGGCGTTCCCGTCGGTCGCGGTGCTTCGACTGCTTGCGGAGGAAGGGCTCGGAGCCGACGTGTCGACTTCCGGCGAGCTCGAGTTCGCGCTCCGTGCGGGCATCGGCGGCGATCGTCTCGTCATCCACGGCAACAACAAAGAAGACGAGCTCCTGCGCCGATCCGCCGAGGAGGGGGCGCTGATCGTGGTCGACTCCCTCGACGAGCTCGAGCGTGCGCGTGCTATCGGCGCGAAACGGTTCCTCGTTCGCGTCACGCCCGGCATCGAAGCCGACACGCACGAGGCCGTGAAGACCGCGCATCACGGATCGAAGTTCGGCCTTCCACCCGACGACGCGGTCGAGGCGATCCGCCGCCTGCCGGAGGCCGAAGGCCTGCACGTACACGTCGGGTCGCAGCTGATGCACTTCGGCGCATCGCTGATGACAGTCGACTGGGTCGCGAGCTTCGCAGTTCGCTTGCGAGCAGAGCTCGGGTGGACGCCCAAGGTGATCGATCTCGGCGGCGGCCTCGGTGTTCGTCATGTGCCGGAGGAGCCGAGCTTCACGATCGGTGAGTTCGTCGGCGGTCTCGTCGGCGAGCTCGAGCGCGCATGGCCGTTGCAGGGCCTCCCCACGCCGCAGCTGATCCTCGAGCCGGGTCGGTCGCTCGTCTCGCGTGCGGGCGTGACGCTCTACACGGTCGGGGTGGTCAAGCGTGCGAGCGCGGCCACCACGTACGTGACGGTGGACGGCGGCATGTCGGACAACCCCCGGCCTGCCATGTACAACGCGCGCTATACGGCGCTGCTCGCGAACCGGGCCGGCGAAGGCGCGGCGGGCGCGTACGCCGTGGCGGGGAAGCACTGCGAGTCGGGTGACGTGCTGATCGAGCGCGTCGAGCTGCCGGAGCCGCGACGGGGAGACATCCTCGCGGTGCCGGTGACCGGCGCCTACACGCTCTCGATGTCGTCGACCTACAACGCCGTGCCCCGGCCCGCGGCGGTGCTCGTTGCGAGCGGCGATGCGCGGCTCATCCGCCGCCGCGAGACGGTGGACGACCTGCTCGCGCTCGAGGCCTGAGACGGTGGACTTCCAGGGCGTGATCCAGGAGACGCTCGACTCGCTCCCTCCCGATCTGCGCGAGCGGATCTCGAACCTCGAGATCCTGGTCGAAGACGAACCGCCTGCGGGGCAACGGCTTCTGGGTCTCTACCAGGGTGTACCGCTGACGCGGAGGACCAGCAACTACAGCGGCGCACTGCCCGACAAGATCACGATCTACCGCGGGCCGCTCGAGCGCCTCTACGGTCACGACCCGGCGCTGCTCGGCGAGCGGATCAGGCACGTCGTGCTGCACGAGGTCGCCCACCACTTCGGCATCAGCGACGAGCGGCTCGTCGAGCTCGATCGCTACTAGACGACCGCTACTAGACCATCAGCCGCAGTAAGCAGCGCGGGCCGCGTCGGAGATCGCCGACGGCGCTTGCCACGGGAGGCTGAAGTCGTCCTCGTTCACGAGGATGACGAACTGTCTGCGGCCGTCGAGACTCGAATAGGCGGTCGTCAGGTAGCCGGGGCGATAGCCGGTGTGCCCCCACGCGGGCCGGCAGAGCGGTCGCAGGTGCTTTGCGATCCACAGCGACTTCGTCACCTGCAGCCCCAGCCCGTAGCCGTCATATGTGATTCGCTCGAACCAGACGATCGACTTCATCTTGCGCAGGAGGTCGCGGCGAATCAGGCGGCCGCCCAGCAGCGCGCGGTAGAAATGCGCGACGTCCTGCGCGTCTGAGACGAGCGCGCCGGCCGGCCAGTCCGCCGACGGACTCAAGCGGCTGACGTCGAGAAGCCCCGCCCCGGTGCGCGTGTAGCCGTGCGCGAGCCCGGCCCCGGCCGATGCCCCGAAGCTCGTGTGCCGCAGACCGAGCGGGCCGAAAATGCGGCGCGCGAGCTCGAATCCGAGCGGATGCCGTGTGACCGACTCGACGACGAGCGCGAGGGCGAGATAGTTCGTCGCCGACGGCAGGTAGCGCACGCCCGGAGCCGCGACCGGCGGGTGCGAGACGGCGAGCGCGAGCAGCCGGCGCGGCGCCGGCCGGAACGCGAGGCGATGCGCACCGTAGGGTCCGTACCACCGGGCGTCGGCCATGTAGTCGTAGAGACCGCTCGTCTGCTGCAGGAGCTCGTGGATCGTCACCGACGCGTACGACGGGGGCAGCAGGCCCGGGACGATTCGCACGACCGGTTCGTCGAGGCTCAGACGCCGTTCTGCAACGAGCTGCAGGACGACAGCTGCGACAAAGGTGTTGGTCACGGTTCCGACGCGGAATCGGGCGCTCGCGCGCATCCGCGTATGTCGAGCCCGATCCGAGTAGCCGCTTGCGAGCACCACGGTCTTGCCGTTGTTGCGCACGAGTGCGACGGCGCCGGGCACTCCTGCGCGGACGAGGTCGCCGAGCGCAGAGCTGACGGGAGCGGTCGGCACAGTCGAGGCGCTTCCGGCGCCACCGAGTCCAGCGGCGACCAGCGCGAGGCCGCAGGCGATCGAGACGCACCGCCGCACCCCGACAGAGCGATGGCCTACCAGACGCGCCACGACGCGCGCGAGATGAAGAGGCCGTGCCCGGCGCGGTTCGTACACGTGAGCCCGCCGATGCGCGACGTGCACGCGTAGGAGCCGCTCCGCCACGTCCTGCCGTACGCAAGCGTCGTGTAGCGCACGTTGCCCATCACGAGGACGCCACCGCTGCAGACGATCTGCCCCTTGCCGCTCGCGCGGAGCTCGAACCCGTGCCAGTCGAGCGACGTGGGCGGGGAGCCGCAACGCCGCTGGAGCGCGCCGGAGTAGCCCGCCCGCCCGATGTGGCAGATCAGGCTCGGCCCGGTGTCGACGCACGCAATGTTGTGCGACGGCGTGCGGATCCCGATGAGCGTCGTGACCAGGAGGAGCGGCAGCACAGCTCGATCTTCTACCGTCCCGTCGTGGCTGTCCACGAGATCCTCGTCTGGTCGGACTACATCTGACCGTTCTGCCGGCTCGGCCAACCGCTGGCCGACTGGCTCCGGCGCCGGTACGACGCCGAGGTGACGTGGCTTCCGTTCGAGCTCCATCCCGAATATCCGCCGGCGGGCCTTCCGCGCGCCGACCTGCTCGCGCGCTACGGATCGTTCGAAGGTCGGCTCCGCGACCGGTTCGCAGAGGAAGGACTCGACTACAACCCGAACCCCGACGTGGTGCCGAGCTCGTTGACCGCGCTCCGGCTGGGCGAGCTCGCGCGCGACCTCGGACGGCAAGACGAGTTCCACGATCGCGTGATGGACGCGTACTGGCGCGACGGCGTGAATATCGGCGACGCCGGCGAGCTGCGCCGCCTCGCGCACGACCTGCCGCCCGACGACGTCGAGCGTGTGCTCGCAACGGACGACTACGCCGACCGCGTCCGCGCATCGACGAACGAGGCGGTGTCGGTCGGCGTGACCGGCGTGCCCGCGTGGGTGATCGACGGGAAGCTGCTCGTGCCCGGTGCTCAGCCGCGCGAAGTCTTCGACCGCGCGTTCGAGCAGCTCGCGAGTTAGAAGCTCAGTCGCCGCCCGGGGCGAACGCGCAGTGCTGGTGCGTGCCCGGTGGATCGAGCACGAGCAGCTCCGGCACCGAGACGAGCCGGATGCCCCGCGCCTGCGCGGCGGCGAGGATCGCGGGCATCGCGGCGATCGTCCACGGATGGATGTCGTGCAGCAGCACGATCGCGCCGGGGTGCAGGTCGCCGATCACATTGCGCGCGACGGACTTCGCCGTCGGATGCGCGCGGTCGTCGCCGGAGATCGCGGACCAGAAGACCTGCAGCAGGCCCAGCGAGCGGGCGATCGAGTCCGTCTGCGCGTCGTGCAGCTCGTACGGCGCGCGGAACATGCGAGGCTTCCAGCCGAGGGACTGCGAGACCGTGTACTGCGTGCGGAGGAGCTCTGCCCAGACGAGCCACCGCGGTAGGTGCGTCAAGCGCGGATGCGACCACGAATGGTTGCCGACCGCTCCTAGGCGCGCCTCGTCACGCGCTGTCTCCGGCCAGTACTGCACACGATTGCCGATCAGGAAGAACGTCGCATGCGCGCCCGCTCCCTGCAGCATCGACAGGAGCTGCGCCGTGTACGGACCGGGGCCGTCGTCGAAGGTGAGCGCGACCACATTTGCGTTCCCACCACCGCAGTAGATCGGCTCGCCCTTCCGCAGCGCGATGCGCAGGGCGCGCGTCTGCTCCCACTGGAGCACTCGGTGCACGGGCTTGAACGGCTCCGGGCCGTTGCGCGACGCGGCCGCGAACGGAACCACAACCAGGGTCGCCGCAGCGAGGCACAACGCGACCCGCATGATCCGAGGTTACATCCGCGTGCGGAGCGCGAGCACGTTTGCGACGAACGGCTTGGAAACCCTGTAGACCCCGTGCTCCTTCACAGCGCGCTCGCCCTGGTACCAGCCGGCGAGCGCAAGGTGCTCGCTGCCGCCGAACGCGTTCAGGAGGTGCTTGAGGTAGAGCAGTCCGACCTCGATGTCGCCGTCGACGGTCGCCGGGATCGTGCGGCCGGCGAGAACGGTCTCGACGTAGCGGCGCGTCGAGGGCAGCGTCTGCAGCACACCGCGCGCGCCTGCATCCGAGACGATGTCGGTCTGAAATCCGGACTCCATCCACGCGAGCGCGCGCACGAGGTGCGGGTCGACGCCCACGCGAGCGGACCATTGGTCGAGCATGCCGCGAACGTCGAGGCGCTGAGGCGTGAGGGAGGGCGGCGAAACCGCCGTAACTCGGAGCCGCTGTCCGATCACGATGGGCTTCGCGGGATCGAGATGGTTCGCGGCGGCGAGTGCAACGATCGTCGTGTGGTACCGCCTGGCGAGCGCCGTGAGGTTGTCGCCCTGGCGAACCACGTGCACGACGACGTGCGCGGGCGTCGGTTGCGTGCGCACCGGCACGCTGTCGCGGCGCACGATCGCCGACAGGGTGCGCGGTCCGACGACCGCGTCCGCTTGCAGGTGCATCACCCGCTGGTACCGGCGGAGCGCGGCGGCTGTCTCCTTCCCGATGTAGCCGTCGAGCGCGCCCGAGTACACGCCGCGACGCGTGAGCAGGAACTGCAGCACGGAGACGTCCCAGCCGAAGTCGCCGCGCTTCAGCACCCGTGTCCCGAACAGGGGACGGCCGAGAGGTCCAAGCGCCGCGCGGAAGCGCGCGTTCGCCGGGCCGAGCGGCAGGCCGTGCTTGTGCTCGAACGCCGCGACGGCCGCGGCTGTGCGCGGACCGGCGATACCGTCGATCTGGGCGAGGTAGAGCCCGTGTGCGCGCAGCGCGACCTGAAGGCCCGCGACCTGCGGATTCGAGGCGGCCTGAACCGCGGGGGCGGCCGCCAGCGCCACGGTGGCGCAGATGATCAGAACGAGACGGCGCACGAGCCGGACCAGTTCGGCCCGAGGCGGGCGCCTCCTTCCCGCCTTTACGAGCGTCCGACGAAGAGTTGGCGGGGCGCAGCTACGCGCGCTCGCTGCCGCCGAAGCTCTAAACCTTGAAGCGCTAAGCCTTGTAGCGGAGGCCGTCGAGCGCGAGCTCCATCAGCCGCTGCTTCTGCTCGGGGTCGATCGTCGGCACGACGGCGACGCCGCTGATCAGCCGGCCGACGTCGGTGAAGCTCGTGTCGGGACGGACGACGCCCGCCTCCTGGGCGCGCTCGATCAGCCCGTTCCCGGCGCCGAGCAGCGCCGTGCGGCACGCGAGGAGCACGTCCGACTCGGGATCGACTTCCAGGAGCGCCTCTGTGAGAGCCTTCTTGGTCGCCGCGAAGCCGACGTACTGCCGCAGCCACGTCGCGAGCGCCTCCCACGGCTCGAGCGCGGAAAGCGCCCTCGCCGCGTCGGCCATGTTCTGGATCTCCTCGGCGTAGACCGCCTCGAGCAGCGCCTGCCGCGTCGGAAAGTGGCGGTAGAGCGTGCCGATCCCGACCCCGGCGCGCTCGGCGACGTCCTCGAGCGACGCGGACGTCCCGTCCTCGGTATAGGCCTCGCGCGCAGCCGCCACGAGCTTCTCGTAGTTGCGGCGCGCATCCGCCCGCATCGGGCGCTGGAGCTGGATCGGGGCTGTTTCGCTCATCCCTTTTGACAATTCGCTCATCGCTTTGACAACCGGAGGGTTCCTCCGTATACTAACCGGAGGTTGTCTCCGGATGTTCTGGAGGTGGCCTCCACTTTAGCACCTTCTGCAACGAAAGGGGCTCCGTGCCTTCGAACGACCACTCGCTCCATACGACCCGCACGCTGGCGATCATCCTCGCCAGCTACCTGATGATCGTGCTCGACCTCTCGATCGTCATCTCCGCCCTCCCCCGGATCCAGGAGAGCCTCGGCTTCTCGGCCGGCAGCCTCTCGTGGGTCCAGAACGCCTACACGCTCGCCTTCGGCGGGTTGCTCCTGCTCGGCGCCCGAGCCGGCGACATCCTC
>JBJMKB010000020.1:0-8085 GCA_045806045.1 Gaiellaceae bacterium
CGCGTTGATGCGGAAGTAGGCCTGCAGCGGCAGCTCGACCTTGACGCCCGGCGGCACGTAGATGAACGAGCCGCCCGACCACACGGCCGAGTTGAGCGCGGCGAACTTGTTGTCGTTCTGCGGGATGATCGTCCCGAAGTACTGCTTGAAGACGTCCTCGTGCTCGCGAAGCGCGGTGTCGGTGTCGAGGAAGATCACGCCCTGCGACGTCAACGACTCCTGCAGCTTGTGGTAGACGACCTCGCTCTCGTACTGCGCGCCGACGCCTGCGAGGTACTTCTTCTCGGCCTCCGGAATGCCGAGCTTGTCCCACGTGTCCTTGATGTCGGAGGGAAGGTCGTCCCACGCGTCGGCCTGCGACTCGGTCGGCTTGATGTAGTAGAAGATGTTGTCGAAGTCGATCTCCGCGAGCGACGGCATCCCGCCCCACGTCGGCATCGGGCGCGCGAGGAAGTAGTCGAGCGACTTGTGGCGGAACTTCCGCATCCACTCCGGCTCGCTCTTGTGCTCAGCGATCGCCTCGACGAGCTCGTGCGAGAGGCCGCGCCCCGACTTGAAGAAGTAGTCCTTCGCCTCGTCCGGGTTCGAGAACCCGTACTTGGTCCCGTAGTCGGAGCCGATCCCCTGGACGATCTCGGACTCGGTCTGCGTCTGCGCCATTACGCTGCCACCTCTTCCCACTTCTCATAGCCCGAAGCCTCGAGCTGCTCTGCGAGCTCCGGTCCGCCTTCCTCGACGATACGTCCGCCGACGAAGACGTGGACGAAGTCCGGCTTGATGTAGTTGAGAATCCGCTGGTAGTGCGTGATGACGAGCGCGCCCATGTCGGGGCCGACGAGCCGGCGCACACCCTCCGCGACGATCTTCAGCGCGTCGATGTCGAGACCGGAGTCGGTTTCGTCGAGCACCGCGATCTTCGGCTGGAGCATCGCCATCTGCAGGATCTCGACGCGCTTCTTCTCGCCGCCGGAGAACCCGTCGTTGAGGTAACGCGACGCGAGCTCGCGGCTCACCTTGAGGTCGTCCATCTTCGCGAGGAAGGTCTTCCGGAACTCCGGCACCGGCATCGGGTCGTCGACGCCGCCGTTGCGCGACTTGCGCACGGCGTTCAACGCCTGCCGCAGGAAGTTCGTGACCGTGACGCCGGGAATCGCGTGCGGGTACTGGAAGGCGAGGAAGAGCCCCGCCTGCGCGCGCTCGTCCGCCCCGGCCTCGGTGATGTCGACGCCGTCGAGCAGGATCTGGCCCTCGGTGACCTCGTAGGCCGGATGGCCGGCGATCGCGTAGGCGAGCGTCGACTTGCCCGAGCCGTTCGGGCCCATGATCGCGTGGACCTCGCCGGACGAGATCTCGAGGTCGACACCCTTGACGATCTCGGTGCCGTCCTCCAGCGCGACGTGCAGATTCTTCAACTCGAGCGTTGCCAAGCGGACTCCTAGAGGGCTAGCGAACGAGCGATTTCGCCCGTCCGGTCGTGACACTCATCGTAGCCAAGCCAACCGCGATGAGCGCGGTTCCGACGAGGCGGCGGCGCAGGCGAACCGACGTCCAGAGGGTGCTTCCTCGCGCTTCCCTCGTAAACCGGCCTCTGGCGCCACGGTCGCCGGGCAGCGGCTCGAGCAGGTTGTCGGGCGAGCCGACGGGCTTCTCCTCCCCCGTGTGCTGGGCCTCCCACCCGTTCCGGAGGAGCACGGCGTCGCCGAGGCGCGGCGCGAGCTTCTGGCCCCAGAGGAGCTTCTGGGCGCCCCAGCCGAGCGGCAGCTCGCGGACGGGGTGCTCGAAGCAGTGGACGACGCCGTCCGCGAACGGCTCCGGCTCGTAGATCGGCGGGACCGGCCGGGGCTGCTTGCCGACGTACTGCCGCGCCATGTCGAATTGCGGTGTGTCGATCGCGCCGGGCAGGACGACCGAGATGTCCACCGGCACGCCGTGCTTGCGGTGCTCGACCCGCGCCGTCTCGAAGAACGTTCGGAGCGCCGCCTTCGACGAGCAGTACGCGGCCTGCAGCGGGATCCCGCGATACGAGAGCGCGGAGGCGACCTGGACGAAGGTGCCCCTGGTCTCGACCAGATGCGGCAAGGCCGCCCAGTAGCAGTTGACCCCGCCGCCGAAGTTGACGTCCATCACGCGGCGCAGCTCGTCCGGCCGGAGGTCGCGCGCCTCCTGGTAGACGGTGACCATCGCGTTCGAGCAGAACGTGTCGATGCGTCCGAAGCGGTCGATCGCCTCCTCGACGATCCGCCGGCACTCGTCGAGCGACGCGACGTCGGCCGCCACGACGTGGCCGCGCTCGCCGAGCTCCTCGGCCGTCCCGTCCAGCCCGTCGGTGCCGCGAGCGGCCACGACCACACGTGCTCCGCGCGCCGCCGCGAGGCGCGCAACGGCCCGTCCGAGCCCCGCCGAACCGCCGGTCACCACGATCACCTGCTCGGAGAGGGGTTTCTTCGTCATCGCCAAGCGGCTTGTGCCCGCGTCGGAATCCCACCCAAACGCTGCTAGGCTGGCTCCATGCCGAACATCGGCGCTCCCGAGATCATCCTGCTGCTGCTCGTCGCCCTCCTGCTCTTCGGTGCGAAGCGATTGCCCGAGATCGGACGCTCGCTCGGTAGCGGAATGCGCGAGTTCAAGGACTCCGTGACGGGCAACACCCCGGCGGAGCCGACGCAGACGTCGCAGCTCCCGGTCGGAACGCAGGACACCACGACGCCTGCGCCAACCCGCGAGAACGAAACCGTCCGCTAGCGGCCCATGCGCTCGCTTCGCCTGCCGCGTCGCCTCGGGCACGGCGAGGAGGCCACGCTCGTCGAGCATCTCGAGGAGCTGCGCCAGCGCTTGTTCGTCTGCATCGGGGCCGTGCTCGGCGGTTTCCTCCTCGCATTCGTCTTTCACCGCCGGCTGATCGCGCTGCTGACGCACGCGCTGCCGACCGGGCACCGGCGCTTGACGACGCTGACGATCGGCGAGCCGTTCCTGACCGCGATGTGGCTCAGCCTCTATGCCGGATTCCTGATCGCGCTGCCCGTGATCATCTGGCAAGCGTGGTCTTTCTTCCTGCCCGCGTTCGATGCGGCCCACGAGCGCATGCTCCGGATCTTCGTGCTGATCGCGACCGCGCTCCTCGTCGTCGGGCTCCTCTTCGGCTATTACCTCGCACTGCCGGCGGCGGCGCACTTCCTGACGAACTACGACCAGGCGCAGTACGCCAACCTCATCCGCGCGCGCGACTACATCGGCTTCGCCGCGAGGGTGCTCGTCGCGATGGCGATCGTGTTCGAGCTGCCGATCTTCGTGATCGGGCTGACGCGGATCGGGATCATCTCGACACGCCAGCTCCGGCGCAGCCGCCGGGTCGGCTACTTCGCGGTGTGCTGCGTCGGAGTCGCGTTACCGGGCGTCGACCCTGTGACGACGATCTTCGAGACGATCCCCCTGATCGTCCTCTACGAGGCGTCGATCTGGGTGTCGGCGCTGCTCGACCGCCGTGCCGCGCGCTCGTCGTCGGCGATCGCCGCTCAGTGACCGAGGTCTCTGCCGATTGGGTCCTGCCGGTCGACGGCCCGCCGATCGCGGGCGGGCTCGTCCGCTACGAGAACGGCGCGATCGTCGAGGTGACGCGCGGACGCGCAGAACGCCACTTCCCGGACGCCGCCATCGTGCCCGGCTTCGTGAACGCGCACTCGCACCTCGAGTACGCCGTCTACGCGGGGTTCGGCGACGGCCAGGCGTTCGGACCGTGGATCAAGACGCACGTCGCTCGGAAGAGCCGGCTGGACCCGGACGCGATGGTCGCGGTCGCACGCTGCGGCGTCCTCGACTCGTTGCGTGCCGGGATCACGACGACAGCGGACTACAGCTTCGCCGGCGCTGCCGCGACCGCGTCGTCCGGGCTCGGCCTGCGCGCGATCGTCTACCTCGAGGTATTCGCTGCCGACCCGGCGGACGCACAACGACAGTTCGACGAGAAGCGGTCACGGATCGAGGAGACGGAGCTCGTGCGCATCGGCGTCTCCCCGCACGCGCCCTACACGTGCTCGGTCGACACCTACCGCTGGTGCCTCTCACTCGGCATCCCCGTCGGCACGCACCTCGCCGAGAGCGCAAGCGAGAACGAGTGGCTCGAGCACGGCACCGGGCCGCTGCAGGGGATCCCGATCCTCGTCGAACCGACGGGGAAGCGCGCGGTGGAAACGCTCGAGCCGGTGCTCGGCCCGGACCTGCTCTGCGCGCACTGCGTCGAGGTGGACGGGGCCGAGATCGCGCTCCTCGCCGAGCGGAACGTCCCGGTCGCGCACTGCCCGCGTTCCAATGCGCTCCTCGGCTGCGGCGTGGCGCCACTCGCCGAGCTGCGAGCAGCGGGCGTGCGTGTGGGCCTCGGCACCGACTCGCCCGCCTCGACCCCGTCCTTCGACATGTTCGAGGAGATGCGCACGGCGATCTACTCTGCGCGCGCGCGCGCCAAGCGGCCCGAGGCGCTCCTCGCGACCGATGCGCTGCAGCTCGCGACGCTCGACGCGGCACGCGCGCTGCGAATGGACTCGCTGGTGGGTACCCTGACGCCCGGAAAGCGCGCCGACCTGGCCGTCGTGTCGCTCGCGGGAAGCCCGTACCATCCGGTCGAGGATCCCGCGGCGGCCGTCGTCTTCGGTGGCTCGCCGGAGCGAGTGCTCGAGACGGTCGTCGACGGACAGACCCGGTACGCAAGCGAGGAAGAGGAACAGTGGCGAGAGGTACGCAGCACCGCAAGCGCCGCACGGCACAGAATGCTCGCGCTCTAGCGACCGGGGCCGCGCCTGCGCAAAAGCAGCGGAAGCAGAAGCCGCCGCAGTGGCAAGAGGAGCTCTTCTTCCAACGCCTGCGGACGCACGCGAAGTGGGCGTACGTCGCATTGGCGGTCGCGTTCGTCCTCGGCTTCGTCCTCCTTGGCGTCGGCTCCGGCTCGACGGGCATCAGCGACGCTCTGCAGAACCTGTTCTCGCGGAACGGTGGCGGCGGCGCCTCGATCTCCAAGCTCCAGAAGAAGACGGTGCAGCATCCGAAGGATGCGACCGCGTGGCGCAACCTGGCGACGGCGCTCGAGCAGAAGCAGCGCACGAAGGACGCCGTGGCGGCGCTCGAGCGCTACACCGCGCTACGCCCGAAGGACCAGAGCGCGCTCGGAGAGCTCGCCTCGCAGTACAACACGCTTGCCCAGACCTACGCACAGGACTACACGGCGGCGCAGCAGGAAGCCGCTCAGCAGACCTCGCCGGGAGCGACGTTCGCGCCCGCCGCGACGACGCCATTCGGAAAGGCGTTCGCGGACCCGAGCGCGCTCAAGGATCCGATCGCCGACGCGGTCCAGCAGTTCTCGTCGGCCAAGCAGAGCGCCGCGTACTCGAGCTACCAGAGCGCCCAGCAGAGCGCCGAGGGCGTCTACCAGCGCCTCGTCAAGCTGAACCCGAACGACGCGACGACTCAGATCCAGCTCGGCCAGGCCGCCCAAGCGGCGAACGACACGAAGACGGCCATCGCCGCGTTCGAGAAGTTCTTGAAGCTCGCGCCGACGGACCCGCTCGCTCCGCGCGTCAAGCAGGCGCTGAAGACGCTCAAGGCGACGCCTGCCAGCACGGCCCCGACCACCGGCGGTTAGACTCACGCGGCGCTCCGCCTGCCACCGAACCGGGGGAAGTCATGAACTTCGACATCAAGACCGAGCAGCTCTCCGACGACGCCTACGTGATCTCGCTCGCGGGCGAGGTCGACCTGTATACGGCGCCCGAGTTCAAGCAGCAGCTGCTCGAGGTGATCGGCCAGGGCGGCAAGCAGGTCATCGTCGACTTCTCGAACACGACGTTCATCGACTCGACCACACTCGGCGTGCTCGTCGGAGGCGTGAAGCGCCTGCGCACGAACGACGGCCAGCTCTCGCTCGTCTGCAGCGACCGCAACATCACGAAGATCTTCGAGATCACCGGGCTCGACAGGGTCTTCGCGATCTACGCGACGCGCGACGAGGCAGTCTCGAAGCTCGACGGCGTCTCCCAACCCTCGTCGTAGGTCACCTCAGCCTGCTGAAGACGCTTGCACTGACCGCGGTTCTCCTCGTCGCGTTCGTTGCGACGGGCTGCGGCGCCGTCGGGCGCGTCACACAGGGCGACGCGAGCCAGGGCAAGGCCCTCTTCGTCCAGAAGTGCGGGTCGTGCCACACGCTCGCCGACGCCAAGTCGCAGGGCACGATCGGCCCGAACCTGGACGACGCGTTCTCCTCGGACAAGGACGAGGGCTTCGCACAGCAGGACATCGCGGACGTCGTCCGCGGGCAGATCGCGTACGCGGATCCGGAAGGACCGATGAAGCCGAACATCGTCACCGGGCTCGATGCGGATTCGGTCGCGCTCTACGTGGCGAAGTGCTCGGCCAACCCGAACTGCGGCGTCACCGCGGCGAGCGCCGCCCCGCCGGCGCCGTCGGGCGGCGGCACGACCACGACGACCGCGGCCGCTCCCAGCGGCAAGGCGATCTTCCAGGCGAACTGCGCCTCGTGCCACACGCTGAAGGACGCGGGCGCAACCGGCAAGGTCGGACCGGATCTCGACGCGCTCAAGCCGTCCGAGCCTGTCGTGGCGCATCAGGTCGAGGTCGGCGGCGGCGCGATGCCGCCGTTCAAGGGGACGCTCACGCCGACGGAGATCAAAGCGGTCGCGAAGTACGTCAGCTCGGTCGCTGGCAAGTAAGCACGATCCTCGTTCGTTCTCTGAACCAGGATCCATCCCCACTCAACCTGGTTTGGTTTTTGAACCAGGTTGACGAGTTTCCCTCGCTGACCGCGGCGGGCCGACACTCATGAACCTGGTTCAAAACCCGAACCAGGTTCAGATGCGCCGGCCGAGGACGAGGTACGGCGGGTAGCCGGCGCCGAAGTCGACGCTCGCAAGCTCGCCCCACCCGTTCTTCGCGTAGAAGCTGCGCGCCTTGCGCGAGCCCGTCTGCGTCGACAGGAGCGCCCGGTCGTGCGGCTGGCGGGTCAGCAGCTGCGCGAGGAGCGCGCTGCCGATGCCGCGCCGCTGGAACGACGGCCGGACGTGCAGCTCGACGATCTCGAAGTGCGGCCGCTCGATCCACTCCTGCCGCTGCGCCGCGGTGAGCGACCTGGCGACGTTCTCGGTCCACCACTGGCCGACACCGCCCGTGTAGCCGTAGCCGAAGCCCGCGAGCTCGCGTTCCTCCCGCGCGACGAGGAACACGAAGTCCTTCCTCTCGGCGTGCTGCGGCAGCCGGTTTGCCGCCCAGTCGTCCGAGAGCGCGCCGGCGCCGAGGGCGGAGCGATGAACCTCGCGCAGCTCGTCGCGGAGCGGCAACGGATCGACGAGCTCGACGATCAGCGCGCGTCTGCGTCCGCGTCGAGATCGACGACGACATGCGTGACTGGGAGTGCGAACCGCTCGCGCGCCCTGCCGACGACGCCGCGCTCCAGCCAGTGGGAGCGGCCCTCGGGATGCGTCGAAACGATCAGCTCGTCCGGGCGGAACGTGCGCAACGCGTCCTCGATCGCCTGGATCGGATCGCCGTCGCCGATCTCGCCGCGGGCGTCGAGGCCGGCTGCGCGCATCGAGGCGAGGCTCTCGTCCAGACGCCGCTTCGCCGCCGACCGAGCCTCGTCCTCGTCCGAGACCCAGTGGCGGAGCGGCGAGTTCAGCGCCGGCGAGACGACGAGCACGAGCGCGCGCCGTCCCTCGGACCGCTGGCGGATCTCCGTGAGCAACTCAGGCCCGCCCACCGTCTCGTTCGCCACGACGAGGATACGGTGCTCGCCCGCGGGGCTCGCCGCGGGCGCTTGCGCGACCGGCGCCTCGCGATCGCCGCGGCGGAGCAGCCACCACAAGGCGATGCTCGTCACGACCACGAACGCCGCGACTCCGACCCACACGTCGATCAGCGATCCGATCACGATCAGCGCGAAGTAGCCGATCGTCAACCAGACGAACCGGAACGCGTCTGCTTCGCTCCGGAAAGGGTTCCGCATCGTCTGTTAGAGGAGGTAGACGGTGACGTAGACGACGATCCACATCACGTCGACGAAGTGCCAGTAGATCCCGCCGATCTCGA
>JBJMKB010000021.1:0-7478 GCA_045806045.1 Gaiellaceae bacterium
GCCGCCCATCGCCTGCGACGGGATCTTGTCACCGATCGAACGCCAGCCCCCGCCGCCGGTCGTCGACTCCCAGATGCCGCCTGTCGCGGGTGCCGCGAAGATGCGGTTGGCGTTGCCCGGGTCGTAGGCGAAGGCAGTCACGCGTCCAGAGAGGCTCTTCCAGCCGAGCATGCTCGGGCCGGAGTTCACGACCGGGTCGGTGCCGGCGTAGTCGGGCGAGTCGGCGTGCAGCGGCGTCTGTCCGATGGGCGTCCAGGATCCGCCGGTCTTCTGCTTCTTCGCGCGCTGCGCCATCGCGTTGGCGTAGGCACCCGGCGCGACGGTCTGGAAGGGTGCCGTCTGCTTCATCGCCCGCTGCTCGGCGAGCGTGAAGCTCTCGATGGGTCCTTCGACGCTGCCGACGCGCACGCAGTGCGCACCTTCGGCGACGTAGCCCGCGTGGCACCCGGAAGCGATCACCTTGGTGTGCGCACGGAAGGAGTGGTGGCCGCCCGAGGCGATCGCGATCGTCGCAGCCGTCCCCGTCAGGACGACCAGGGTCGCGATCACGAGCTCCCGGCGGAGCCGTGGGAAATGCGTCATGTGTGAGCTCCCTGAGGTCATGGCGCGCCGCTGGGCGAGGCGCGCTCGTCGGCGCTGCAATACCCCGGTCGTAAACGGTCCCAAACCGCGGCCGCCGACTGAACTGTCAGTCAATGAGCCAAAAACCTCGGCATCCGCGATACTCGCCGCATGGTCGAGGGGTCGCTGACGATCGTCGCCGGTGCCCGCACGGATTGGTTCGTCGACCCGGCGTCGGGCGAGGCGAAGCTCGACGCGCCGTCTCGCCTCGAAGCGGTCGAGGGCGACTTCCTGCTCGCTGCGCGTGTCGAGGTCGAGTTCGCCGCGACGTTCGACGCCGGCGTCCTCGCGCTCTGGCGGGACGAGCGGACCTGGGCGAAGCTCTGCTTCGAGTACTCGCCGCAGTCGGAGCCCATGGTGGTCTCCGTCGTGACGCGAGGCGTCTCCGACGACTGCAACTCGGTGGTGGTCGACGGCAACGCCGTCTGGCTGCGCGTCGCGCGCGTCGGCCGCGCGCACGCCTTCCACTACTCGACCGACGGTGAGCGGTGGCATCTCGTGCGCCACTTCGCGCTCGCGCCCGGCGAAGCGCTCGAGGCCGGCTTCCTCGCACAGTCGCCGCTCGGGGAAGGCTGCAAGGCGACGTTCTCCGACGTCAGGTTCAGCCAGGAGACGCTCGGCGACCTCCGGAACGGCCTTTAACCTGCGACGGCATCACTCGTTCGAGGCAATCCACAAGTCGCGGTCAGTCGAGCCGAACGGTGGGAGATGCCGGCGCCGTCCCGGCACATGCTTCGTAGGCAAGCAGACGAGAGGAACACAGTGGACGCGAGGAGCCGGGATCGCCAAAGACAGGCCAACGTCGCAACCTGCACTGAATGCGGCACCCTGAGCGGGCTCCGCTGGAGCGGTTGGCGCGCCTACCGGGTCGACGAACCGGAACTGGACGAGCCGCCGGCCCTCGCGCTCTACTGCCCGACCTGTGCCGTCCGCGAGTTCGGCGGAACCACGAGCTAGCCGGGCGGCGAGCCCGATCGCGACGCCGACCAGGCGGCGTCAGCGCGTCTGGCGCGGAATCGGCGTCAATCCACGGGGCCTGGCCGAGCTCCCAGCTGGGTCAGCAACCGCTCCACCTCCTCATGCTTGGCCGGTAATCGGGACGAGATTTCATGGCCACCTCACAGAGCTTCGGCAAGCGCAGGAGTCGGCTGAGGTCGCGATCGACGACATTCGCCGACTCCCACGCCAGGAACCGTTCCAGGTTCGAGAGTGCCCCAAGGGCCGGCGAGACGCGATCTCGCCGCAGTTCGCTCCACGGCAGGCGCAGAGAGCCGTAATCGCATGCTCGAGCAGACCATCGCCAATAACCGGTCTGGCGGCCGGGGCGAGCTCAAGCACCGGTAGAGGGCCATTGATTCAGGGAAGCGATGAGAGTACGGTCGGTTGTTCGTGCGGTTTGCGGCAAGCGAGCGACGTCGCTCTTAGCTGTCGCGCTTTGGCAGCGCTCGCGTTCCGGACTCGGCATCGGGCCGACAGGAAGGACGAGATGAGAGCTATACGATTCCGCGCCGCGTTCGCGATTGGCGCGGCCCTTTGCTTCTTTGTGGCGATGCCGCTCTCGGCGCAGGCTGCGGCCGGCGACCTCGATCCGACCTTCGGCACCGGCGGCAAGGTGACGACCCCAATCGGCCTCAGCACCGGTTACGCCTCGGCGCTGGCCGTCCAGGGTGACGGGAAGATCGTCGCTGCCGGGTTCTGCTTCACCCCGACCGGAAACAACGTTTTCTGCCTTGCCCGCTACAACACCGACGGTAGCCTCGACCCCGGCTTCGGTCCCGGCGGCACGGTGATGACCGCCGTCACCGTGTACCCCGGCGACCGTGCGCAAGCAGTAGCCCTTCAGAGCGACGGGAAGATCGTCGCCGCGGGGCCGTGCAGCGGCGGCGCCGTCTTCTGCCTCGTCCGCTACAACAACGACGGCAGCCTCGACACCTCCTTCGGCAGCGGCGGCGAGGTGACGACCGTCATTGGTGCGTTCGCCTTCGTCCGCACCATGGCCGTCCAGGGTGACGGCAAGCTCGTCGTTGCCGGGCAGTGCACTATCGGCGCGATTCACGAGTTCTGTCTCGCTCGCTACAACAGCGACGGTAACCTCGACACCACCTTTGGTGTCCTCGGCATAGTGGCCACCGCCATCGGTACGGGCGTCCCCGGTATTTTCAGGGTGGTCGTCCAGGGTGACGGGAAGCTCGTCGTCGCCGGGCAATGCACTATCGGCGCGATCGACGAGTTCTGTCTCGCTCGCTACAACAGCGACGGTAACCTCGACACCACCTTTGGTGTCGGCGGCATAGTGGCCACCACCATCGGTACGACCAACGTTGTTCCCACCGTGGCCATCCGGGCTGACGGGAGCATCGTCGCCGCCGGGACATGCTTGATCGGCTCGACCAGGGAGTTCTGTCTCGCCCGCTACAACAGCAGCGGCAGCCTCGACACCACCTTCGGCGCCAGCGGGACAACGACCACAGCGGTCGGCGCCAGCGGCGACTCCGTAATGACCGCGATGGCCCTTCAGGGTGACGGGAAAATCGTCGCCGTCGGCACGTGTTTCATCGGACCCGCAGTCTTCTGTCTCGCCCGCTACAACAGCGACGGCAGCCTCGACCTCGGCTTCGGTACCGGCGGCACGCTGGCGGCGACCGCGATCGTCGGCGTCGGCGGCGACTACGCTTTCGCGGGGGTGGCCCTTCAGAGTGACGGGAAGATCGTCGTCGGCGGGGCCTGCTTCCCCTCGGATACTCATGGTTACTTCTTCTGCCTCGCCCGCTTCGACGGCGGCGCCAGCGTCGTGCAGGCGCTCGAGCCGGCCGGTGGAACACTCTCCACCGGCTCCGTGGTGAGTGCGTCCGATCCTTTGGCGACCGCGGTGACCACGCCTAACGCGGGACTGGTGACGATCGCCGAGTCGGCGACAACCCTGCCACCGCCAACGGGGTATTCCTTCTTCGGGCAGCAGGTTGACATCAGCGCGCCTGCCGCCACGCCAACGACGCCACTGGTGATCACGTTCCTCGTCGATCAGACCTTGGTGAACGGAGCCGGCCCGAGCGCGATCACGGTCTTCCGCGACGGAAGTCCGGTCGCCGATTGCTCCGCCTCGGCCGGGACGAGCGCCACGCCGGATCCGTGCGAGCTGCAACCCCCGACGGTGAACGCGGACAACTCGATCTTGATCACGATTCGGACATCGCAGGCGAGCCATTGGAACCTCGGCCGGCCGATGTACGCGTTCAGCGGCTTTCTGACCCCGGTTGAGCCTGCTCCGACACCGAACCGGGCGAAGGCGGGGAGCGGCGTGCCGGTCAAGTTCAGCCTCGGTGGAAACAGAGGCTTCGCGATCTTCGTGAAGGGGTACCCGGCCTCGCGCGCGGTTGACTGTGACTCGGGTGCGCCGACCGGCCTCGAAACCATCGCCTCGGCCGGGAACAGCAACCTGACCTATGACGCCACGAACGACCAGTACACGTACGTCTGGAAGACCCAGCCGGCGTGGGCCGGAACATGCCGGCAACTTGTCGTCGCCCTCAAGGACGGGAGCATGAACATCGCGCTGTTCAAGTTCACGAAGTCCTAGTCGGATCACGCGCCACTCGGGTCAAAGTTCGACGTCGTCCAGCCGGTGCCGGTCACGCGGACGGTCCGCCAGCGGCGCGCCACTGATCCTGCGTCCACGAAAGGGCGCGGAGAATTGAGGATTGGATTGTCTATCGATGTCATCTGGCGGCGAACACGGCTAAGCCTTCCTCGACGTTGATAGCGACCCCGCGAACAAGGTCGGTCAATTGCAGAGTTTCGAATGGAGGCTCGACAAGCGGCGAAACCGTTCCGCAGCGCCGGGAGCGGCCCCTCTTCGTGTTGAGCCGGCGTACTTGCAGCGGCCCCGTTAATCCTCCGCCGACGGTCGACTTCAGGTGGAAAAGCCCTCCACGTTCCTGGAACTGAACGTGGAGGGCGTCCAGAGCGGATGATGGGACTCGAACCCACGACCTTCTGCATGGCAAGCAGACGCTCTAGCCAACTGAGCTACATCCGCGGACGGGCGCCAGTATAGCCGCGGTCAGGTGACGCCCAGGCGGGCGGCGATCGTGCCCGCAAGCGCCTGCAGGCCCGAGAGCGGCCGGATCATCACTGTCAGCTGCTCAACGAGGCCGTCCTCGTTCTCCTCCAGGATGTCGATGCCCTGGAGCTCGCGGTCCCCGACGTTCGCTTCGAAGAAGAGGATCGTCGTTCGGCCGTCGCGCCATTCGTTCGTGTAGCGGAAGTTCTCGAAGACCGTTGCGACGAGCCGGAGCAGCGCCTCGACGTCCTCCTTGCCGCGGTACGGCTTGTACACCGCCGGCGAGCGGAACGTGACGTCGTCGGCGAGCGTTGCGATCGCCGCATCCTCGTCGCCCGCCTCGATCGCCGCGCCGAACGGATGGAGGACCGTCATGCCGCGTCCAGCGCGTCGTTGACCAGACGGTCGGCGAGCTCGTTGTGCGCGCGCTTCACGTGGCGATACTCCACGTCCTCGAGCTTGTCCGCGAGCCTGACGGCGATCTCGTACAGGTCGCGCAGCGCCTCGTTCTTCACGCGGTACTCGCCGCGCATCTGCTTGACCATCAGCTCGGAGTCGGAGACGACCTCGACCTCAGGCACGTGCAACTCGATCGCCTTGCGCAGTCCCGCGACGAGCCCGCTGTACTCCGCGACGTTGTTCGTGGCCGTACCGATCGCCGCGCCTTCCGCGGCGAGGACCGTTCCGTCGTCCGCCTCGAGGACGAAGCCGTAAGCCGCCGGGCCGGGGTTGCCGCGCGCACCGCCGTCGGTGAAGAGCCGTGCCTTCACGCGACGAGCTCGTAGACGTCGAACGCCGGCTCCTCGTAGGGGTGCGCCGCCCGCAACGCGGCGACGACGTCGTCGTGCCGCTCGGCCGGAAACACCGTCTCGAGACGCAGCTCGGGCACGCGCTCCTCCACCCCGCGCTCGCCGACCGCGGGCTCCGTACCGTCGCCGCCCACGAACGTGCCGGTGCCCTCGGCATACCAGGAGCAGCGCTCGTAGCCGCCGATCCGGCCGGCGCCCGCGTCGAAGAGCGCCGCGCGCACGACCTCGAGCGCGTCCGGCGGCACGAAGACGACGAGCTTCCGGTTCACGGTTTCCGAGCCTACCCGCCGGGTACCCGAACGACGTGGCGAAGCTCCACGTGCAGCCGAGGAACACGCCCGCGGAGCGCTCGCTCGACGAGGTCGTCGTCGAGGTCGACGACCGGCTCGCGGACTTCGCATCGGCAATCGAGGAATGGGCGGCGCCGAGGCAGAACTGGGAGTTCACCCTCCACGAGGGGCACGACTTCGACAAGGCGAACAACGTCGAGGGCTACCTCCTCTTCGTCGAGCGCGAGCAGACGTCGTCGGCGCGCTTCCGGCTCGACCAGATCGACTCGCTCGACGAGTTCGACTACGTGCTCGTGCTGCGCTTCGACGTCACCGACGACGGCCTCGCGAAGGCGATCAGCTGCACGGCGAACGGACTCGACATCGAGATGTTCCACATCCTGCTCTACACGTAGCGGACGAGGCGGAACTCGGGAACCTGGTTCAAAAACCGAACCAGGTTCCGGACCAACAGACGAAACTCGGGAACCTGGTTCACAAACCGAACCAGGTTCCGGGGGGCTCAGACGTTGTCGATCTGGGCGCGCTGGAGCTTCCCGCTGTAGTCGACGTAGATCGACTTCCACTCCGTGAAGACGTCGAGCGCGGCCTGGCCCGCTTCGCGGTGACCGTTGCCCGTCTGCTTCATGCCGCCGAACGGGAGGTGCACCTCCGCGCCCGTGGTACCGGCGTTGATGTAGGTGATGCCGGTCTGCAGGTCGCGCATCGCCGTGAACGCCTTGTTGACGTCGCGCGTGAAGATCGACGACGACAACCCATACTTGACGCTGTTCGCCGCGCGCACCGCCTCCTCGAACGAGTCGACCGGGATGAGCGCCGTCGTCGGGCCGAAGATCTCCTCCTGCGCGATCCGCATTTGCGGGTCGACGTCCGCGAAGACCGTCGGCCGGTAGTAGAAGCCCTGGCCGTCGACGCGCTCGCCGCCGGTGAGCAGCTTCGCTCCCTCGTCCTTCCCGATTCCCGTGTACGCGTGGATCTTCTCGACCGCGGACTCGTTGATCACCGGCCCGATCTCCGTGTCGTCCTCCCACGGCGCGCCGATGCGCATCTTCTCCGCGCGCTCGACGAGCTTCTTCTGCAGCGCGTCGTAGACGCCACGCTGGACGATCACGCGCGACGCGGCCGTGCAGCGCTGGCCCGCAGTGCCGAACGCGGACCAGACGATGCCGTCGACGGCGAGGTCGACGTCGGCGTCGTCCATGACGATGATCGCGTTCTTGCCGCCGAGCTCGAGATGGACGTGCTTCAGCTCGTCCGCCGCGTTCTTCGTCACGAGCACGCCCGTCTCGCGCGACCCCGTGAACGTGATCACCGGCACGTCGGGGTGGCGTACCAACGCGTCGCCCGCCTCCTCGCCGTAGCCGTGCACGATCTGCACGACGCCCTCCGGCAGCCCAGCCTCGTGCAGCAGGTCGACGAAGCGCTGCGCAAGGAGCGGCGTGTCCTCCGCCGGCTTCAGCACGACCGTGTTGCCGCAGACGAGCGCCGGGCAGAGCTTCCACGCAGGGATCGCGATCGGGAAGTTCCACGGCGTGATCGCGCCGACAACGCCGACCGGCATCCGTACGCTCATCATGAACTTGTCGCGGAGCTCCGACGGCGTCGTCTGACCGAAGAGCCGGCGGCCCTCGCCGCCCATGTAGTAGCTCATGTCGATCGCTTCCTGGATGTCGCCGCCGGCCTCCGCCTTGACCTTCC
>JBJMKB010000022.1:0-56471 GCA_045806045.1 Gaiellaceae bacterium
CGCGAGCTTGCCCGGGAGCGACGAGCCTTCGAGCGCGCTCTTGCGGCGTGTCAGCTCGCGCGCCTTGCGTGCAGCCTGCCGGGCGCGCTGCGCGGCGATCGCCTTGCTGACGATCTGGCGCGCGTCCGTCGGGTTCTCCTCGAAGAACTCCGAGAGCTTCTGATTGACGGCGGTGGAGACGAGTCCGGCGATGCCGGGGTTGCCGAGCTTCGTCTTCGTCTGACCCTCGAACTGCGGGTCCTGCAGCTTGACGGAGACGACCGCCGCGAGCCCTTCGCGCACGTCCTCGCCTTCGAGATTGTCCTCCTTCTCCTTCAGGAGGCCCTTGTCGCGCGCGTACTTGTTGAGCGTCGAGGTCAACGCGGAGCGGAAGCCGGAGAGGTGCGAACCACCCTCGTGCGTGTTGACGTTGTTGGCGAACGTGAAGACGGACTCCTGATAGGAGCTGTTCCACTGCATCGCCACTTCGACCTCGCCCTGGTCGCTCGCGTTGTCGAAGTAGACGATGTGCTTGTGGACCGTGTCCTTGGTCTCGTTGATGTAGCCGACGAAGTCCTTGATGCCGCCCTCGTAGTGGAACTCGACCGGCGGGCCCGCATCTGCCCGCTCGTCGGTGAACGCGACCTTGAGCCCGCGCGTCAGGAACGCCGTCTCGCGGAAGCGAGAGAGCAACGTGGCCGCGTCGTACACGCTTTCGTCGAAGATCTCGGCGTCGGCAAGGTACGAGATCGTCGTTCCCGTCTCGCCGGCCGTCCCGACCTCCTGCAGCGGCCCTTGGGGTGCCCCGCGAGAAAACTCCTGGCGATAGACCTTGCCGTCGCGCTCCACCTCCGCGACGAGCCACTCTGCGAGCGCGTTCACGACCGAGAGGCCGACGCCGTGCAGGCCGCCCGACACCTTGTAGCCCTCGCCGCCGAACTTGCCGCCGGCGTGGAGCTTCGTCAGGACGACCTCGAGGGCGGAGATCCCCTGCTCCGGGATCACGTCGACCGGGATGCCGCGGCCGCGGTCGCGCACGGTGACCGAGTTGTCGGGGTGGATCGTGATCTCGACCGAGTCGTTGTAGCCCGCGAGGGCCTCGTCGACGGCGTTGTCGAGCAGCTCGGTGATCAGGTGGTGAAGCCCTCGGATACCGGTCGAGCCGATGTACATGCCGGGGCGCAGGCGGACGGGCTCGAGCCCTTCGAGCACGGTGATGTCCTTGGCCGCGTAGCCGGCCTTTGCCTGAGTCTTCGCCATAATCAAGAAATGCCTGCAAAACCAAGGTTTTGCGAGGCACGAAAAGTCTATCAGATCGAGTGGTTGTCCCGCCCCCGTGCGAGGCCGAAAGACACCGCTTTTTGCACAGTTTCGCGCAGGTTTCGATCGCTGATCGAGGAGGCGATCGCGCGGGCTCGCTCCTCGTCCTCCGGGGAGGTCGAAACGGCGTTGTCCACCGGCAGATCGTCGGGCTCCGGAAGCGGTCCCGGAGCAAAGCGCACGAGGGGCGCTTCGAGCTTCCGCGCAATCTCCACGGCGCGCTGGCCGAGCTCGAACGCCCACACAGAATCGGCCGTGTTCACGTGCACGGTTCCGTCGCGTGCGATCCGGGCGGGCCAGGCGTTGCGGGCGATGTCGGCGCCGACGGCAGCCGGCCAGCGGTCAACCAACTCGGCCATCCCGGCCTGCGGTCCGAACTGCGAGAGCTCCTTTCGGATCTCAGGACCGAGCCGGCTGGGCTCGTGCCATGCCATGCTCCACCTCCACGACCTGTCCAGGCTCGACCGGCAGCGCCGAGCGGTGCGTTGCGGTGATCATCGTCTGTCCCATGCCCGCGACGCGCCGCGCAAGCACCTCGCGGCGGCCGGGATCGAGCTCCGAGAGCACATCGTCGAGGAGCAGGAGCGGACGGGCCGGCAGGAGCTCCGCCTCGGCGAGCAGCAGCGAGAGGACAGCGAGTCGCTGCTCACCCTGAGACCCGAACTGGCGCAGATCGCGGGTCCCGCTGGCGACGAGCACGTCGTCGAGGTGCGGGCCGAGACCGGTCGTGCCGCGCTCGAGATCGCGCGCGAGCCGCTGCTCGAGCTGCTCGACGGTCGGCGGCCAAGCGTCGTACGCGAGCGTCGCATCGTGTAGCCCGAGCTCGTCCGCACGCTCGGCGAAGCCGGGTGCGAGCGCAGCGAGGGTTGCCCGCCGCTGCTCAACGAGCGCCGCGCCGAGTTGTGCGACCTGCTCGGTCCACGGCTCGAGCGCGTCACGTCCGGACGCCCCGAACTGCACGCGCCGGAGCGCCGCGTTCCGTTGCGCGAGCGCAGCGAGGTAGTCCTGCGGCACCGGCGCACGTGCAGGGAAGAGCCTCCCGAGCACGCGGTCGAAGTACGCGCGGCGCGCTGCAGGCCCACCCTTGACGACGGTGAGGCGATCGGGTGTGAACACGAGCGTCGAGAACTCGCGGCGTAGCGACTCGGCGGACGGAAGCTTCGCGCCGTTCAGCCGCGCCTCCTTCGCTTGTCCCTGGCGCAGCGTCACGGAGGCCTCCGCCCGCGACGCGCCGCGCCGACCGGCGACGACGATGCGGCCGGCGTTCTCGCCAAACCGGATCAGCTGCGCGTCCTGGCGCGTACGCGGCGAGAAACCCTGCGTCGCGACATGTAGCGACTCGAGCAGGTTCGTTTTGCCGGCGCCGTTGCGGCCGACGACGAGCACGATCCCGGGCTCCAGCGCGAGCTCGAGCGACGCGTACGAGCGATAGTGGCGGAGCGTTACCGAGTCGACGATCAGCCCGCAAGCCTGATCGGCATGATCAGGTACACGTAGTCGTCGGACTCGCCTTCGAGCACCGCCGGGCGGAGCGGGCTGATCAGCTTGAACTTGATCGAGTCCGAGTCGACGGAGTCGAGACCGTCGCGCAGGAACTCGGCATTGAAGCCGATCTCCATCGGGTCGCCGTTGTACGGCGCCGGGAGCGACTCACGCGCTTCGCCGACGTCCTGCGTGATGGCGGAGATGGTCGCTTCGCCCTCCGCGAAGCGAACGCGAATCGGCGAGTTGCGCTGCGCCATCAAGGACACGCGGCGAACGACCTCGAGCAGCTCTTCGCGCGGCAGCAGCAGCTCGTACTCGAACTGCTCCGGCAGCAGCTGCCGGTAGTTCGGGAACTGTCCGTCGATCCGGCGCGTCGTGAGCCACGTGCCCTCCGCGCCGAAGACGACGTGGTTCTCCTGCAGACCGAGCTGCACCTCGTCGGCGCCACCGGCAATGCGCCCGAGCTCTTGCAGCGCACGGGCCGGGATGATCGCCTCGAGCTCGGGGAGTGACCCGTCGACCGGCGTCTCCTTCACCGCAAGCCGGTACGAATCGGTCGCCGCCATCACGATCTTGCCCGGCTCGAACCGGACGAGGATCCCCGTGAGAACGGGGCGGCTCTCGTCGCGCGACGCGCTGCGGCCGACGCGTGAGACGGTCTCGACGAGCGCTTCGCGATCGATCGTGTACAGCCCGTCGGTGTCGACCTCGGGCAGTCTCGGGAAGTCCTCGCTCGAGTACGTGTGCAGCCGGTAGTTCGCCGTGCCGGCGGTGACGACCACGACGGCTTCTTCCGGCTTGTGCTCGATCGTGACGTCGCTGTCGGGAAGCGAGCGGGCGATGTCGAGGAGCAGGCGACCGGGAACCACGACCGTCCCTTCGCCCGCAACCTGCGCGTCCACGGAGGAGCGCAGCGAGACCTCCATGTCGGTCGCGGCGAGATGAAGCTGGCCGGCCTCCGCGCGGAGCTGGATCCCTCCGAGGACGAGCACGGCCGTACGCGTCGAGACACCGCGGGCGACGATCGCGAGCTTGGACGAAAGCTCGTCCTTCGAGACGGTAATCCTCAAGCCGGTGCCCACCACTATTTCACTATCAATCATTTAAAAGAACCTCGTTGTAGTCATAAGGCCTGTGGGTCCGGGGAGAACCCCGCCGTTCCGAGTGTGCGAGCCATTTTCGCTGTGGGGGCGGACGGGGGACAAGAAGACGCTGTTCACAGGGTCCGCGCCTAGCGTGCCTGTCGGACGCGAGCTGTGAGTTCCTGGACGAGGTTGTACACAGACCTGTCCTCACGGATCAGACGCGCGATCTTCGACGTCGCGTGGATCACGGTGGTGTGGTCGCGCCCGCCGAACTCCTTGCCGATCTTCGGGAGCGACGAGTCCGTCAGCTCGCGCGAGAGGTACATCGCGACCTGCCGGGGATACACGATGTTCTGCGAGCGGCGGTCGCCCGTGAGCTCCGCCATCGTGACGCCGAAACGCTCGCAGACGAGGTCCTGGATCCGCTCGATCGAGATCTGCGCGCTCTCTCCCTGCGGGAAGACGTCCTTGAGCACGTCCTGGGCGAGGTCCACCGAGAGCGGGCGCCCGGTCAGCGACGAGAACGCCACGACACGCGTCAGCGCGCCTTCGAGCTCACGGATGTTCGTGGACACGCGGGAGGCGATGAACGTCAGCAGCTCGGGGTCGCGAATCTCGATCTGGTCGTTCTTGACCTTCTTGCGCAGGATCGCGATGCGTGTCTCCAGGTCGGGCGGCTGGATGTCGGTGATCAGCCCCCACTCGAAGCGCGAGCGCAGCCGTTCCTCGAGTGTCGAGATGTCCCGCGGCGGCCGGTCGCTCGACATCACGATCTGCCGGCCCGCCTCGTAGAGCGAGTTGAAGGTGTGGAAGAACTCCTCCTGGATCCGCTCTTTGTGTTCGAAGAACTGGACGTCGTCGATCAGCAGCACGTCGTAGGTGCGGTAGCGCTGCTTGAAGCCCTCGATGCGCTTGTCGCGGAGGCTGTTGATGAAGTCGTTCATGAACGTCTCCGACGTCACGTAGCGGCAGGTGAGACCCCCGCCGTGGTCGGTGACGAAGTTCGCGACCGCATGCAGGAGGTGTGTCTTGCCGAGCCCGGTGTGTCCGTAGATGAAGAGCGGGTTGTACGCCTGGGCGGGCGCCTCGGCGACGGCGAGCGCCGCCGCATGCGCGAAGCGGTTCGACGAGCCGATCACGAACGAGTCGAAGGTGTACTTCGGGTTGATCCCGGCGATCTCGACGCGCGGCGAGGTCACCTCGGCCGGCAAGGGCGTGACCGAGCTCGGAATAGCGCTCGCGGGGGCGGCCGGAGTGGCAGCCGACGACTCTTCGACCCTCAGCTGGACGCGGAGCTCGGAGCCGCTCGCGTCCTTCACGGCCGCGCGGATCAGGTCGAGGAAGTGGCCTTCGATCCACTCGCGCGTGAAGTCGTTCGGGACGGCGACCGCGAAGGTCTCGTCGTCGAGCTCCGCACCGCCGACCTCTCCGAACCAGGTCGTGTAGGTCGTGTCGTTGAGCGCCTCCCGGAGCCGGGCGGAAACGTCGTTCCAGAGGCCGTCCGCCGTCAGCTCGATTTGCCGCTCCACGCTGCTGCCTGCTCCTTCGATTCGACCCCTGGGGGTGGCGAGCATAGCAGCGTCTCGAGCCGCTCTCAATGAGGATTTCTCGCCTCGTCCACAAGGGCCGATTGGCGCATTTTGCAGGGGTTTCCACCGCCTCCACACGAGTCTCCACAGGTGTGGACAGCCGCTGCGCGGAGTGCGCAGAGCGGCCGCTTTCCACGGCTTTTCCTCTTCCCCACCCCTGTGGACAACCGGGTGCCGAAACGGTCCGGCTATACTCGCCCGCGGCCGGCTCTCGTCGGCCCTTTCGTATGAAACGGACCTATCAGCCCAACGTTCGCCGCCGCAAGCGCAAGCACGGCTTTCGTGCGCGCATGGCGACGCGCGCGGGCCAGGCGATCCTCAAGCGCCGCCGCGCCAAAGGCCGTAAGCGCCTCTCGGCGTAGCGTCGGTGTTGCTGTAACACCGTGCAGCGCCGGAACCGACTCTCCCGCTCTCGCGACTTCGATGCCGTCTACCGCCACGGCCGGTCGGTCTCGACCCGCTTTCTCACGCTGTACTGGTTCGTGCGGGAGGAGGCAGTGGGCGCGCCGCGACTTGGCTTCGCCGTCCCGAAGGCGGTCGGCAACGCCGTCGTACGGAACCGCATCAAGCGGCAGCTCCGTGAGATCGTGCGCGGACGCCTCGAGGGCGAGCCGCCGACGAACGACTACGTGCTCGTCGTTCGGCAGGGCCTGCCCGAGGCGGCGGAGGCGAACGGGCACGACTGGCTCGAAGCGCGCGTGGACGAGGTCCTGTCGAAAGCGGCTGCGTGATGAGAGTCCTCGCGATCGCGCCCATCCGCCTCTACCAGCTGTTGATCTCGCCGCTTCTCCCGGCCAACACGTGCAAGTACCACCCGTCGTGCTCCGAATACGCGGCGCTCGCGATCCGCAAGCACGGTGTCCTGCGCGGGCTGCCGCTGGCCGCGTGGCGCCTCCTCAGGTGCAACCCGTGGTCGCACGGGGGAGTCGACTACCCATGAGCGCCCGCCCGCCGAAGCGGACGAACCAGTGATCGTCGCGAGCATCCTCCAGCCGCTCGAAGACGTGATGAAGTCGATCCTCGACTTCTTCCACGGCACCGTCGGTCTGCCGTGGGCGTGGTCGATCGTCGCGCTGACGATCCTCGTGCGCATCGTGCTCGTGCCGCTGACCGTGCGGCAGATCCACTCGATGCAGTCGATGCAGGCGCACGCGCCGCAGATGAAGGAGCTCCAGCGCAAGTACAAGGGCGACCGCCAGAAGCTCAACGAAGAGCTGATGAAATTCTACAAGGAGAACCACATCAACCCGGCCGCGTCGTGCTTGCCGCTGCTCGCGCAGTTCCCCGTCTTCATCGCGCTGTACTTCACGCTCAAGCACGGCACGAAGCACATCACCGGTTCGTGGCTGCACATCGTTCCGAGCATCTCTGCGAAGGCGACGTCGCACTGGTCGGGCTTCCTGCTGCTCGCGATCTACGGCGGCTCGCAGGTCGCGTCGACGTACTTCATGGGCGCGACGATGGACAAGACGCAACGGCGGATCATGATGTTCCTGCCGATCGTCTTCATCACGTTCGTCGCGCAGTTCCCGATGGGCCTGATCCTCTACTGGATGACGACGAACCTCTGGACGGTCGGCCAGGGGCTCGTCACCCGGAGGCTCGTTCCGAAGCCGGCGGCTGCGAGCGACCCGCCCGCAGGCCCCAAGCGTTCCTCGCGCACGCCGCCGAAGGACGACGGCACGTCGGGCAACGGTGCGGTCGCCGGGCCGACGCCGCCGAAGCAAGGCCCGCCGCAGACGCGGCGCGTGAAGAAGAAAGGCCGCGCGCGGCGGTGAGCGAGGAGCTGTCCGTCGAAGCGACGGGCGAGACGGTCGGCGAGGCGAAGTGGAAGGCACTGCGCGACCTCGAACGCGCGGCGCCGGGAATCGACAAGTCGAACGTGCACTTCCAGGTCGTCTCGGAAGGCCAGCGCGGCCTCCTCGGCGTCGGGTACACGCCGGCTCGCGTGATCGCGAACGTTGCGGTCGATACCGCAGCGGAACGGCCGCCGTCGCTCCGCGACGCCGAGAGCGACGCCGCGTCCCGCGCGCGCGGCATCGTCGAGCGTGTCGTGGGGGCGATGGGCATCGAAGCGCGCGTCGATGTGACCGAGACGGACGCGGAGCTCCTCGTCACGTGCAGCGGCGGGGATCTCGGCCTCTTGATCGGGAAGCACGGTCAGACGATCGATGCATTGCAGTCGGTTGCGAACGCGGCGCTCTTCCGTGCGGGGGATGCGAAGCCCGTGACGATCGATGCCGCGGGCTATCGCGACCGGCGCCGCGCGACCCTCGAGGGGATCGCGCTGCGCGCCGCCGAGCAGGCGGGCGCCGAGGGCGGCCGGGTGCTGCTCGAGCCGATGACGTCCGTGGAGCGGAAGGTCGTGCACGAGTGCTTGAAGGAAGTCGGCGGGGTGGAGACCTCGAGTGAGGGGTCGGAGCCGAATCGGTATGTCGTCGTCTTCCCCGTTGCATGATCTCGACGACTGGCTCGCCGCGGTCGTCGCGACACCGGGGCTGACCGCGCTCGAGTCGGTCGACGACGCGCGTCGCGTGCTGCTCGCCGACTCGCTGCGCGGCGTGGAGCTCGTGCGGCAGTTCGAGGGCCCGATCGTCGACGTAGGCTCGGGCGGAGGCGCACCCGGCATCCCGCTCGCGTACGCGTTCCCCGACCGCGAGGTCGTGCTGCTCGAAGCGGAGCGGCGGAAGGCGGAGTTCCTCGAGCGCTGGGCGCCGCCGAACGCGCGCGTCGTCTGGGGCCGTGCCGAGGAGCAGGAGACGGACTGGGCGGGCGTCGCGGTCGCGAAGGCGCTGGCGCACCCGGCGACCGCCGCAGAGTGGTGCCTGCCCCTCGTGCGCGAAGGCGGCGCCGCGATCCTCTGGGTCGGCCCGTCCGCCGAACCGGTCCGCGTCGCGGAAGCCGCGACACACCTCGCCGCCGACCTCGCCGACTCGCCTCCCGGCTTCTTCGTCCTGCGCAAGCTGGGCCCGACGCCGCCCGGCTTCCCGCGCCGAACGGGCATGGCCAGGAAGCGCCCGCTCGCCTAGACCCAAAGTGCGCCAGATCTCGCTGCGGCGCGTCTTTCAGCGTCCGGCGACGCGGCTAGATTGGCCTTGTGCCGGCCAAGGTCTACGCGTTCGCGAACCAGAAGGGCGGGGTCGGCAAGACGACGACCGCGATCAACCTCGCAGCATGCCTTGCCGAGGCGGGCGAGCGTGCGCTCGTCGTCGACCTCGACCCGCAGGCGAACGCGACCTCCGGCCTCGGGATGCGCGCGAACGGCACGTCGACCTACGACCTGCTCGACGGCGCGCCGCTGTCGTCGCTCGCGAAGCCGACCGCGTTCGCGAACCTCTTCCTCGTGCCGTCGAAGCCCGAGCTCGCGGGCGCCGCGGTCGAGCTCTCGCAGCGCGAGGACGGCGACAGGTATCTCGCGGACGCGCTGCAGCAGACCGATGGCTACGACTTCGTCCTGCTCGACTGCCCGCCCTCGCTCGGTGCGCTGACGGTGAACGCGCTCGCTGCGTCGGATCGCGTGATCGTGCCGGTGCAGACCGAGTACTACGCGCTCGAAGGGCTCGCGCAACTCGTTCAGTCGATCAACCTGATCAAGACGCGGCTGAACCCGAGGCTCGCGATTGCGGGCGTCCTGCTGACGATGGCCGACGCGCGCACGCGACTCTCTGCGGACGTCGAGGCGGAGGTGCGCCGGCATTTCGGCGACCTCGTCTTCGACGCCGTCGTCCCGCGTTCGGTGCGCGTCGCCGAGGCGCCGAGCCACGGCTTGCCGGTGACCCACTACGACCGGCGCTCGCGCGGCGCCGAGGCCTACTGGAAGGTGGCGATGGAGCTTGTCGACCGTCCCTAGGAGAGGTCTCGGTAGAGGGTTCGAGGTCCTGATCGGCGGCGCGGCCCCGGAGCTCGGACACATCCCCGTCGACCAGATCCACCCCAACGCGAAGCAGCCGCGCAAGCGCTTCGACCATGAGGGAGTGAGCGGCCTCGCCGAGTCGATCAAGGCGCAGGGGCTCATCCAGCCCGTCGTCGTCCGGCCGCGGCTCGAAGGCGGGTACGAGCTGATCGCCGGCGAGCGCCGCTGGCGCGCCGCGAAGGAGGCGTCCATCGCGACCGTCCCCGCAGTCGTGCGCGAGGCGGACGACCGCGACACGCTGCTCCTCGGCCTCGTCGAGAACGTCGCGCGCGAGGACCTGTCTCCGATCGAGGAGGCCCGGGCCTACGCGATGCTGATCGACGAGTTCGCCCTCTCGCTCGGCGAGGTCGCCGAGCGCGTCGGCAAGTCGAAGCCGACCGTCTCGAACCGGATCCGCCTGCTCGAGCTGCCCGAAGACGTCCTCTCGATGATCGGGCGGAACGAGCTGACGGAGGGCCACGCACGCGCGGTGCTCTCGGTGCCCGACCAGGACGGCCGCCGAAGGCTCGCGAAGAGGATCGTCAAGGAGGGTCTCTCCGTTCGCGCGGCGGAGCGGGCCGCGCGCTGGGCGGGCGCGCGCACCAAGGAGCGGCGCGCCACGACAGTCGATCCGGCGCTCGCCGCACGCGTGAAGGACGCCGTCAGGCTGCTCACCGGCTTCGAGGCCAAGGTGGGCTCGGCGGGGCTGCACATCCCGGTCGACGGCGAGGTGCAGCTCGAGGAGCTGGCCGAGGCGCTCGAACGTCTCGGCGCCCCGTAACCCGCGCGTACCGCGGGGCGTTGCACCTTCGTGGACGGGCTGTGGCTGCAGGACATCGAATCGCTCGAGGCGATCTCCCAGGACGAGGACACGCGGAACCTCTTCCTGCGGATGGCCCACCTCTCCCAGAACGGCCGCCTGCAGCCGTTCCTCCGCGAGCTCGAGGACGACCGTGACCTCGACGACGAGACGAAGGTGACGCTCGCCGAGCTGGCGTGCGACGAGAGCTTCCTGCACGCGGTGGAGGACTATGTCCATCGCACGCGCGCGCTGCACTGAGGCCGATGGGCGGCCCGGACGACGAGACACAGCGGCTCGAGGTGCCGGCCCCCTCCGCGGAGACGCCGGCGTCGTGGGAGCGCGCCGAGCCGCGCTACTTCGGCCTGACGCCGCATCTCGTGGCGGCGTTCCTCGCGGCCGTTCTCCTCGGTGCCGGCGTCGTGCTGCTCGTGACGGGCTCGCTCGTGGTCGGTCTTCTGCTCCTGCTCGCGGCGCTTCTGCTGGGCGCGATCTACGCGGAGCAAGCGCGACGCCGGCGCTCGTCGGCGCTCGACCGAGTCGCCGCCGCCGCGGTCGACCACACGCGAGCGCTCGCGGGCTTCACCGGCGCCTCTGTCCGCGCGTGGACGCACGCGAGCCGCGAGATCGCCCGCCTCCGGCTCGACGCGAGCCGCTGCGCGCGCAGGAAGTCGCAGCTGCAATACGCGCTCGGCGGTGCCGTGTACGACGGGGACGAGGCGGAGGCGGGGCGGCTGCGCGCGGAGATGCGCGAGGCCGACGAACGGATCCAGGCATGCATCGCGGAGGCGCACAAGGTGGTCGACCTGGCGCGCTCGCAAACGGCACGGGAGAAGCTCGCCGTCTCGCAGACGGAGATCCGGACGCGAAGCTGAATGGGCGATCCTGGATTCGAACCAGGGACCTCCGCCTTATCAGAGCGGCGCTCTAACCAACTGAGCTAATCGCCCGCGCGGGCGCATGATAGCGGCGGCGCGTTTGCACCACAGGCCGGGGGTAACCTAGGACCTGATGGTGGAGATGTCGATCTACGGAGTCTCCTTCGACCTCGTCGGCAAGCAGCCGATCGTCCTCTTGAAGACGGCGGAGGGGAACCGCTACCTGCCGATCTGGATCGGCCACTCGGAGGCGGCGGCGATCCTCACGAAGCTGCAAGGCGCGACCGTGCCGCGGCCCCTCACCCACGACCTGCTCGTGAACATCCTCGGCGAGCTCGACGTCGAGGTCGTTCGCGTGACGGTGACGGAGCTCCGCGAGAACACGTTCCACGCATCGATCACCATCGCCCAGAACGGCAACGAAGTGGAGATCGACTCCCGTTCGTCGGACGCGATCGCCGTCGCCGTCCGGGCCGAGGCGCCGATCTTCGCAGCAGACGACGTGATCGAGGAGTCCGCGATCGAGATGGAAGGCGACGAGGTCAACGAGGAAGAGATCGTCGACGAGTTCAAGCGCTTCCTCGACCGTGTCTCCGCGGAGGACTTCGTGGAGGCGGAGGTCGAGGGCGACGCCGAGGACGTCGACGTCGAGGCCGAGGACGACGACTAGCCGAGTTCGCGCTTGGTGAGCGCGAGCAGCTCGGCGTAGAACGCACGCAGGCCCTCGTCGCTCAGCGGCCCCTCGTTCTCGGCCGCGCGCTCGTCGAACAGCGCCGCCTCGCGCTCCGGATCGACGAAGGCGATCCGGTGCTCGTCCTTGTAGCGCTTGAGCTCCGCAACGAGTCCGATGCGACGATTGACCAGCGCGACGAGCTCGCGGTCGGTTGCCGAGATCTGTGCGCGCAGCTCGTCGATCACGCGTAGACGATCACCGTCGAACCGTACGGGATCTGCGCGTAGAGGGTTTGCGCGATCCACATCGGGATGCGCGCGCACCCGTGCGACGCGGGATACGGCGGCACGTCCGGGTAGCCGTGAATCGCGAACCCCCGCAGGAAGTAGCTCGGGTAGTAGAGGACCCAGTCGAAGCCGCCGACCTTGCGATAGACGTGCCAGACGCCGAGCGGCGTGTTGCCGGTCGCGCCGGTCGACGTGGCGACGATCAGCGTCACCATCCCGCCGCGCACGACGAAGAGCACCTGCCGATCCTTGTCGATCTCGATGTGGTCGCCGCCGTAGCGCGGCACCGGCGTTCGCGCGGCGAAGAGCCTGCTCCAGACCGACGCGTCGACCCTGCCCGTGCGCGCAATGCGCTCGACCTTCTGGAACGCGTACACCGCCTCCACGTCGTCGTCCCCGAAGTAACCGTCACGGTGCACCGCATAGCGCAGCTCGGCGAGGCGACTCTCGAGCGCGCGAACGCTCGGTCCCCGAGCGCCGTAGTCGAGCGACGGTTGAACGATCGCCGTAGTGACGGTCGTGGTCACGCGCGTCCAGCCGGGGGCCGCCTTCGTCGTCACGGTGATGCGCGCCACCCGTGCGCGACGCGTGTCGACGATGCGCGGCGCAACCACGCGACCTGCGCTCGCGGGATGCAGCGCGGCGACGACGCGGAGCCTCGCCCCGACGACGGGCGAGCCGGCGAGGCGCACGACGAGCTTCGGCGTGACGCGGATCCGCGCGGCATTCGACCGCACGCCGTTTGCCTGCGCGACCCACGGCGCCGTGTCGAGCACGCGGACGCGCAGCACACCGTTCACGAACCTGCGACCGCGTAACGTGACCGGCAGGCGTGGCACGACCGCCGCGTGCAGCACCACCCACTGCGCGTACCTCGCGACCGGCGGCGCTCGCAGCGCGAGCGAGATCGAGGTCACCGGCGCCGCCGGCTCCGGCCCGGCGTCGGTCGTCAACGTGGGGTGCCAGTAGCCGGCTGCGAAGGAATGGGCGACGGTGCGCCCGGCCGCCACCTGGCCGTCGCCGAAGTCCCAGTTGTACGTCGCGGACTCACACGTCGCGGTGAACGTGACCGCGAGCGGCGCCGCTCCGCCGGCGGGCGTCGCGACCATGCCGCAACCGGCCCGGGCGGCGGGCGCGAACGCGAGGAACGTGAGCGCGACGAAGGCGACGCGGTGCATTAGCCTCTTAAGCGAAATCTAGCCCTGAGCGGTGACGGCGAGGACGAGCGCGATGAGGTTGAACGCGCCGTGCACGATCATCCCCGGGACGACGCTGTCGGTCTGCTCGCGCACCCACGCGAGGGCACAGCCGAAGAAGACGAGCACGGGGAGTGAGACGAGCAGCCCGTGCGAGAGGCCGAACAGCAGGCCCACCCCGAGGATCGCGAGCCACTTGCCGTACGGTCGGAGCAGCGAGTACCCGAGGCCGCGGAACGTGAGCTCCTCCGTCACCGGAACGAGCGTGCAGATGATCGCCGCGTTGACGATGTATGCGGCCGCGTGCCGCGGCTCCCAGCGATCCGGCGTCAGCCCCTGCTCGTTCCCCGGATGCGCGATCGCGGAGTAGACGAACCCGAAGACCTGGATCGCGACGAACGCGGCGATGAGGAGCCCAAGGGCGCGCCACCTCCGCTCCGGCAGGCGAAGCGCGAGCCGGTCGAGGCTGAAGCCGGCCAGGGCGAGCACGATCGCGAGCACGACGGCCTCTTGAACGACCGAGCCGATGGCGAACGACCAGCTGTAGAGCGGGTCGCCCGAGGGCCCGCCCTCCGTCCGGCCGAGGTACTGGAGGGCGATGAAGAACGCGACGAGCGCGAGCCACAGCGCGAGTCGCCGCCGGTCGTCCATACCATGCGGCGTGGTGGCCGAGCGGTCGTTCACTCCAGCCGAGGCTAACAGCGCCCTCTCCGAGGTGCGCCCGGTTGCCGAGCGCCTCGTCGCGGTCCGCGCGCGCATGCGCGAGCTCGAGCGCGAGCAGGGCCGGCTCGTGATGGCGATCGGCGGAAACGGCGGCGGCTACGCGGCAACCGACCTGAACGCGGCGCAGTCGGAGCTGACGGGACTCGCCGAGGCGGCGATCGCCTGCGCCGAGAAGCTCGAGGAGCTCGGAGTCGTCCTGAAGGACCTCGACCTCGGACTGCTGGACTTCCCCGCCGAGCGCAAGGGCGGCGAGGTGTTCCTGTGCTGGCGGGTTGGGGAAGACGCGGTCGAGTTCTGGCACGGCCTCGAAGAGGGCTACGCCGGGCGGAAACCCATCGACTGGAGCGAATAGGCGAGGGTCGTGTCTCCGTTCTGGCAGCACCTGCTGATCGCGCTCGCCGTGGTCGTCGCCGCGTCCGCGGCCGCAAAGGCCGTCGACTGGCGCATCTCGCGCCACACGCTCGCGCCCGGGTCGGCGACCCGCTACAACGTCCTTCGCCGAGCGATCTTCTCGACGATCGTCTTCGTCGGCGTGATGTCGGCGCTGCTCGTGATTCCGCAGGTGCGGGCGCTGGCCGGCGGCGTGCTCGCATCCTCGGCGGTCGTCGGTCTGGTGATCGGGTTCGCGAGCCAGCGGACGATCGGGAACGTCGTCGCGGGGATCCTGATCGCGATCACGCAGCCTCTGCGGCTGGGGGACGAGGTCGAGATCGAAGGGACGCGGGGTGTCGTGGAGGAGATCGGGCTCACGTACACGTGGATCCGCATTCCCGGGAACGACCGGCTCGTCGTGCCGAACGAGAAGCTCGCGTCGGAGAGCATCAGGAATGCGACGATTCGCAGCCGGGAAACGGTGGCCGAGGTGACGACACAGGTGCCCGCCACCGTCGACCTGCGGGCGGTGACGAGCTCGCTGAACGGCATCGCCGATGAGGTATACGTCACGGACCTTGCAGACAAGGCGACCATCGTCGTCCGGAAGCGCGTGCCGCTCGACGGTCAGAAGGAGCGCGCGGAGAGCGAGCTGCGCATGGCGATCGCCGAGAAGCTGAAGCAGCAAGGGGTGATCGGCTCGTGAGCCCGCGCCGCAAGCCCGACGATCTCGACTTCATCCTGGCGCAGCGCTTTCGGAAGCGGAAGCGCGCAGGACGCGTCCAGCGCCGCCGCCGTGCCGGGCTCATCGCGGGGACGATCTCGATCGCGCTCCTCGTCGTGCTGCTCACGGTCGGCTTCGGCACCGGCGCCGCGCTGTCCGCGAGCTGCGATCTGAACACGCTGCGCCCCGTCGAGATCGGGCAGAACTCGTTCGTGTACGCGAAGGACGGTTCGCTGCTCGGGTCGATTCCGGCAGAGCGCAACCGCGAGCCGGTCGCCACGCGACAGATGGCGAAGTGGCTGCCAAAGGCGACGGTGGCGATCGAGGATCGCCGCTTCTGGCAGCACGGAGCCGTCGACTACGTCGGGATTGCGCGCGCCGCGTGGAAGGACGTGACCGCCGGCAAGGTCCTGCAGGGCGGCTCGACGATCACGCAGCAGCTCGTGCGCAACCTCTACACCGGGCAGGAGCGGACGTTCAACCGCAAGATCAAGGAGGCCTGCCTCTCGATCAAGCTCGCGCAGAAGTACCCGAAGCCGTGGATCCTCAACGAGTACCTCAACACCGTCTACTACGGGAACCACGCCTACGGGGTGGAGGCGGCGGCGCAGACGTACTTCTCGAAGCACGCGAGCCAGCTGACCCTGCTGCAGGCGGCACTGCTCGCCGGGCTGCCCCAGGCGCCGTCGGACTACGACCCCTACCACAACCCGCAGGCCGCTCTCGACCGGCGCGACGAGGTGCTGCGCGCGATGGCGAAGAACGGCGCCATCACGCTTGCGCAGTACAGCCGTGCGGTGCGCTCGAACACGTTGAACCTGAAGGCCGGCCTCATCTACACGCGCATCAAGCAGCCGTACTTCTTCTCGTACGTGATCGACGAGCTGGACCGCCAGTACGGTGCCAACACCGTTCGGCAGGGCGGGCTCAAGGTCTACACGACGATCGACCCGCGCCTGCAGCGGCTTGCGGACAAGGCGATTCGCGACATCCTCCCGTACAAGACGGATCCGGCGTCGGCGATCGTCTCGGTCGAGCCCGGCACGGGAGCGATCCGCGCGATGACCACCGTGGTGCGCAGCGCCGGGAACCAGTTCAACCTTGCCGCCCAGTCCGCGCGCCAGCCCGGCTCGACGTTCAAGACGTTCGTCCTCGCATCCGCGATCGAGAGGGGCATCGATCCCGACTCGACCTATTACACCTCGGCGCCCTTCACCTGCTCGATCGGCCCGTGGTGCCAGACGCCGTGGTCGGTCCACACCTACGACAACAGCTACCGCGGGTCGATGTCGGTCACGCGCGGCACGCTCGCCTCCGACAACACGATCTACGCGCAGCTGACGCTCGACGTCGGCCCGCGCTACGTGTGGCAGATGGCGCATCGGCTGGGCGTGCGCATGTTGCCCGACACTCCTGTCGCGTCGATCGGGCTCGGGACGCTCTCGGTGTCGCCACTCGACATGGCCGCGGCGTACGCGACGTTCCCCGCGATGGGGATCTACGCGAAGCCGATGGCGATCACGAAGGTGATCCTGCCCGGCGGTCACCAGGACAAGGACTCGGGCTGGGGCAAGCCGCAGACGAGGCGCGCGATCTCCGAGGCCGTCGCCTGGAAGGTGACCGACGTGCTCCGCCAGAACGCCCTCTACGGCACCGGAGCCGGATCGGGCGACGGTATCCACGTCAACGCGGGGAAGACCGGCACGACGGAAAACCACGCCGATGCCTGGTTCGACGGCTACACGCGGCAGCTCTGCACGGTTGTGTGGATGGGCTATCCGGAAGGCGAGCGCCCGATGACGAACGTCCACGGGGTGTCGGTGGCCGGCGCAACGTTCCCCGTCCCGATCTGGCACGAGTACATGGCGGGCGCGCTCTGGCATCACAAGGTGCTCGGCTTCGAGCTGCCGGACAAGTACCCCGTCTACCACTCGATCACGCGCGGCAGCTACGGCAGCTTCGGCTCGTACTACACGCCGAGCTACAGCGCGCCGACTCCGTCCGCGCCGGCGACGACGGCAGCGGCGACGCAGCAGCCGCCCGCCCGGTCGACGCCGGCGAAGCACACCGCGCCCTCGCCGAGGAAGCCTGCCCCGACGACCACGGCCGCACCTCCTCCCCCGCCGCCCGCGACCGCGCCGCCTCCCCCGCCGACGACGACCGAGCCGTCGCCGCCCCCTGGCCAGATCCCGTAGCGCCGCGCTCGCGGGTGGCGCGACGCTCGCGTTCGTCGTCGCGTGCGTGGCGGTCGCGTGGCTCCCCGGTTCGCCGCTGGAGCCGGTCGGCGGCGGACGCGCTCACGGCAACGGCGCGCTCGGGCTCGCGTTCGTCATTCTGCTGGCCGCTGCCTTTGCGGCCTACGTCGTCGGGCTCGTGCTGGTGCGCCGCGGCGCGCGCTTCGGTGCCGTCTTCATCCTCGCGTGCGCGATCCAGCTCGCGCCGCTCGCGGCGCCGCTCCTCGTCTCCACCGATGCGTGGACGTATTGGAGCTATGCCCGCCTGCACGACCCGTACCGCCAGACGCCGTCGAGTGACCGGGTCTCCGCGCCGCATGCTGGCGCGGCATATCTGCACGAGACCTCTGCGTACGGTCCCGCCTTCGCGCTCGTCTCGAAGCCCGTTGCCCTGACAGCCTCCTCGGGCGTTGCTGCCTGGACCTTCAAGTCGCTGGCCGCGGCGTGCGTGTTGCTCACGACGTGGCTCGTCGCACGGCGGCGCGCTTTCGCGGCGGCGCTCGTCGGCTGGAACCCCGTCGTCGCCGTGCACTTTGCGGGCGGCGGACACAACGACGCGTTGATGATCGCGCTCGTCGCCGTCGCCCTTGCGCTCGGCGACCGAGGACGGACCCGCGCCGCCGGTGTCGCCTGGGCGCTCGCGGTGCTCGTCAAGTGGGTGCCTCTGCTGTTGCTCCCACTACGCGGCCTGGAGGCCCGTTCGCGCCGCCGCCGCGTCGATCATGTCGCGTTCGCGGTCACCGTCGTTGCGACCCTCGCGCTGGCGACGGTGTTCTGGAGGCTGCACTGGCTGCACGCGGTGACACCGCTCGCGCGCGACGCCGCGCGAACGACGAGTTACGCCTTGCCGCGGCGAACGGGCATTCCATGGTGGGTATTCGCGGCCGGCTACTGCGTCGCCTACGTGTGGTTGCTGCGCGAAGCAGCGCGCGGACGTGCGCGGCTCGGCCTCGCCCTGGCGCTTCTGCTTCCGGCGCTCCCGTACCTGATCGCGTGGTACGTGCTCTGGCCGCTCGCGCTGTCGGCCTACGACGACGACGACGCGGCCGTGGTCATCTCAGTCGCGCTCTGCGCGTATCTCCTGCCGCAGCGCATTCCCGTGTAGCGCTGCATGCCAGCGCTCGCCGAGCACACGGCGGCTCGCGTGCTCCTCGAAGGCGCTGCGTCCGCCGGCCGCGATTCGCGCGCGCAATGGCTCGTCAGCCGCCAGCAGCGCGATCGCGCTCGCCAGCGCCTGTGGGTCGTCCGGCGGCACCAGGACTGCCGAGTCGCCGTCGGCGAGCAGCTCGCACGCGGCAGGTGTGTCGGCGGTGATCACCGGCACTCCGGTTGCGAGGGCAGCGAAGACGGAAGGGGGGATCGCGCGCGATTCGCGGAAGCTGCCGAGCACGATGCCCGCGTGACCGAAGCGGATCCCGGCGTCGTCCTCCCGGAGGTCACCGGCGTCGAGCACGTCCACCGGCACGCCGGCCATCCCGATCGCCTCGTCGACGACGTCGTGCGACGGATCGGCGACGTACAACGCCGAGAACGGGTACGCCGGCGCCCACGTCTCGGAGAAGAGCCCCTCGTCCGCACCGAGGAAGATCGCCTCGGTCCGGCGCGCGCCTCGTTCTTCGAGGTAGTCGGCCTCGACGCGCGTTCCGCAGACCACGAGGTCGGGGAGACGGAGCGCCTGGAAGTCGACGGCGCGCAGCACGCGTGCCGTCGTCGACCGCGCCCCGATGCGCCGACGCACCTCGACCAGCTCGTTCTCCAGCGACAGGACGGCGTCGAACACGAGCGCGCGCCCGCCTGCGAGCCGTCGTGCGCGCGGAACGTCGAAGTGGCCCGGATAGCCGACGATCACGACGTCGAAGGCGCTCGGCCTCGACACGAAGAGCTTCGTCTCGGCGACGACGACGTTGAGTGCACCGAGCCAGCCGCCGCGGCGAACGCTCGCGTGCCGCTCTTCGACGTCGATGCCCGTCGCCCGCATGGCGGCGATCGCGTTGACGTTCCGCGGGTGTCCTCGGTCATACGTGCCGAAGTAGAGCGCCCTCACGGGAGGATCGTCGTGGGCGGCGGCGGGATCGCCGTCGTCGTGTCGGTCGTGGTCGCAGTCGTCGTTGCAGCGGTCGTCGTGGGCGGCACGACCGGCACCGTCGGCAACGGCGTGGGCGTGGGCGCGGTCGTCGTCGGAGCCGTGGTGGTGACGTGGTGAGTCGTCGTCGGTGCGGTCGTGCTGGGACTCGTGGTGCTGGGAGTCGTCGTCGTGGTCTTCGCGGTCGTCGTGGGCGCGGTCGTCGCCGGCTGCGTGGTCGGCTTGGACGTCGACACCGTCGGCAGGCTCAGGCCGGTGCTCGGTGCAGGCGTGCCGCCGCCGCTGCGTGTCGCGACGAATGCGAGCGCGCCGCCTGCGACGAGAAGTGCGGCGGCCAAGAGGAGCAGCGGCAGCGTGCGCCGCCGGCCGGGAGGCGGCGGACGGCGAAGAATCTGCGTCGCGTCGGACGCAATGGGCGTGCCGAGGATCGTCGTCGCCGAATCGTCGCCGGAGCGCAGCTGACGGAGGAGCGCTCCGCCGTCGGCGGGCCTCGCTGCCGGGTCCTTCGCAAGGGCTGCGGCCGCCAAGGCCTCGAGGCGCGGCGGCGCATCCTCTCGAAATGCCGCGACCGGCGGCGGAGTGTCGTCCCGGTGCATGCGCACGAGCTCCATTGCGTTTCCGGACACGAACGGGAGCTGCCCCGTCAGCATTCGAAACAGCATCACGCCAAACGAGTAGACGTCGCTCGCAGGTCCTGCGGGGACGCCGGCCGCCTGCTCGGGCGAGATGTACGACGCGGTGCCGAGCACGGTGCCGGCCTCGGTCAGCGTTCCGTCGTCGCCCATGCGCGCGATTCCGAAGTCGGCGATCTTGGCGCGGTTCTCGCCGTCGAAGAGGATGTTCGCCGGCTTGAGGTCCCGGTGCACGAGTCCCCGCTCGTGCGCATGCGCGAGACCCGCCGCGATCTCCGTCGCGATGCGCGTGGTCTCCTCGTCGTCGAGCGGCCCCCGCTTCAGCCGTTCCTCGAGGGAGCCGTTCGGCAGGTGCTCGAGCACCATGTACGGGCGTCCGGCGGCCTCGCCGTAGTCGTAGACGGCCGCGATGTTCGGGTGCGAGAGCGCGGCTGCGGCTCGCGCCTCGCGCTGAAAGCGCTGGCGGTCCGCGGTCGGACCGAGCATCTTCACGGCCACGCGCCGCCCGAGCTCCTCGTCCTCTGCGAGCCAGACGGAGCTCATCGCGCCGCGGCCGAGCGGCTCGAGCAAGCGGTAGCGTCCGGCGATCAGCTCGTCGGCCATGTCGCGTGATTATCGTGATCCGCCGTGAGCTCCCTGCCGGGAATCGACGAAGCCCTTGCAATGGTGCTCGCGCGCGTGACGGTGCTCGACGCCGAGGAGGTGGCCGTTTCGGCCGCGTCGGGCCGCGTCCTCGCCGAGCCGGGCCTCGCCGCAGGCGACCTCCCGCCCTTCGACAGCTCCGCCATGGACGGCTTCGCGGTTCGGGCCGGCGATACCCCCGGCGAGCTAAGCGTCGTCGGTGAGTCCGCCGCGGGCAGTCCGTCCGGCCGGGAGCTCCGTGCGGGCGAGGCGATCGCGATCTCCACGGGCGCGGTCGTGCCGGGCGGTGCCGATGCCGTCGTACCGGTCGAGCGGACGGCCGCGCGGACCGCTGGCGAGGTCGCGGTCGAGCTTGTTGGCCAAGGGGACAACATCAGGCCGCGCGGCGGCGACATCCGGTCGGGTGAGATCGTGCTCGACGCGGGGTCCGTGCTCGGTCCTCCTCAGCTCGGCGCTCTGGCGGCTGCCGGCGTCGCGGCCGTACGCGTCTTCCGGCGCCCGCGCGTTGCGGTGCTTGCGACCGGAACCGAGCTGCGCGAGCCCGGTGCGGAGCTTCAGCCCGGCGAGATTTACGAGTCCAACTCGGTCCTGCTGGCCGCGCAGCTCGCCTCCGCGGGTGCCGATGCAACCGTGCTCGAGCGTGTCGCCGATGACGCGGACGCGACGCGCGCGGCGCTCGCGCGCGCGCTCGACGCCGACGTTGTCATCACCTCCGGCGGCGTCTCGGTCGGCCCGCACGATCTCGTGCGACGCCTCTTCGCCGAGCTCGGTGCGAGCGAGGTTTTCTGGCGCGTCGCGGTGAAGCCCGGCAAGCCGGTCGTCTTCGCGACGCGCGACGCGACGCTCGTGTTCGGCTTGCCGGGAAATCCGGTGTCCTCGCTCGTCGGCTTCGAGCTGTTCGTCCGCCCCGCCTTGCGCGCGCTTCAAGGTGCGCGTCATCCCGGCCCCGATTACCTGCACGGGCGGCTCGGATTACCCCTGACGCGCAGCGCCGATCGCGACCAACTCGTGCGCGCGCGGCGTGCGGGGGATCTCCTCGAGCCGATCGCGGGGCAGGAGTCGCACATGATCGCGCGTGCTGCGACGGCCGATGCGCTGGTCCTCGTGCCGCGCGGAGAGGGTCGGCTCGAGCCGGGAGCGCAGGTCAGGTGGCTGCCGATTTAGGGAGCGGGCTGTAGGACGCACCACCCGCGGGCGCGACGGCGACGAGCTTCGCGTCGACGATGTAGCGGTTCGTCGCGAAGAAGCGCGGGTGGCATGCCTGCAGGCGCAGGAGCTCGCGGCCGCGGTTCCGGAGAACCGACACCTCGTTGTCGGCGACGACGTAGTGCGCGACGACGCGGTAGCTGAACGTCCCGTACGGGAGCTCGAAGCGAATGAAGTCGCCGGCGCGGATGTCGTTGATGTAGGCGAAGGGCGCGAGGTAGGTGGTCCGGTGTCCCGCGACGTACACGAGCCGTCCCTCGCCGGGCAACCCGCTGCCGAGATAGTGGCCAGGCCCCTTCTTGAGCGTGTCGTGGTCGGTGCCCTGGACCACGACCATGTTCAGGCCGATGCGGCCGATCCTCAGGCGTCCGACCGGGTCGCCGACGTGCAGCGACCGCCGGTAGTCGCCTGCTTCCCGCGCCACCTGTCGCTCGACGGCCGCGAGGTCTCCCGACAGGTGCGGCTCGAAGGCCGCCGCGCGCTTGTCGTAGCGGTGCGAGAGGCGCGTCTGCTCGACGTGCGTGTAGAGCGCGGTGAACGGATCCTCCCAGCGCCACACGACGACGACCCATGCGAGCATGAGCACGCCTACCGCGATGAGCAGCGTCCCGACGATGCGCGCGAACCGAGGCACTACCCCCCGAACGCGCGGCGCCGTTCCTCGGTTACGCGCCGTCTCGCGCGAACCGTGAGCACGATGCGTCGGACGAACTCGCGCAGCGGCCCGCGGGAGGGACGCTCTTCGCGGTCGGGATACGGCGCATAGCGCCCCGACGCGACGGTTACGAGCTGTGCGGCGCAGGCCGCCGACGCGAGCGAGATCGCGACCGCGGGTACGTGGACGTAGCCGACCGCCGCGAGCTCGGCGAGGTACCAGGGCGTGTCGAAGCCGAGCCCGTACCGTCCGCCGAACGACCAGAAAAGCAGCGCGGGACCTGCGAGACCGGCGGCCAGCACGACGATGCGAGCGCTCGGCTGCCCGCTTCGGACTTGCGGCAGCCACAGCCACAGATGCATCGCCGGGAGGAAGAAGATCAGCGCGAACGGGTTTGTTGCCAATACGAGCAACGCGACGACCGCGAGGGCGAGCAGTGCCGCCGTCTCGCCCGCGAGGCGCTCGTCGCTTCCGACCGCTCGCCGAGGCACGAGGCGCTGCCGCGTCACGATCCAGGCGAGCAGCAGCACCGTCCCGAAGCCGAGCAGCGCCAGGACCGGCCAGTCGCCGACCGCGGGCACCGCCGGGTTCGGTGGCCGAGCGCCGCCGCCGGGCCAGGCGCCGAAGAGCCGGAAGGCGTAGAACGCGACGCCTGCGAACAGCCAGAAGGAGAGGCGGCTGCGCAGGCTTCTCGCTGCGGGGACGAGGGGGATGCGCCGCCGCCGGCAGTGGGCGTACAGGTCGACGACGCCGACGAAGAACGGGACCAGGAGCCCGACGAGCGCGAGCTCGATCGCCCAGCCACGCACGATGCGGTCCCCGAGCCAGACGTAGCTCGTCGTCGACTGGGCGGGGTCCGGTCCCTGGTCGAGCGATCCGATCAGCTGCTGCGTCGCGCGGCCCAGCTGGCCGAGCCTCGTTCCGTCGAGCGCCTCGGGCCGGTCCGTGAAGGCATCCGGTGGGCGGTCGCCCGCCGTCGTCAGCGTGAGCGAGGGGATGCCGTGCGCGACGAACGGCCCCTGCTCGTAGAGCGTGAACGGGAAGCCGAGGTCGACGAGCTGCCCGAGGAGGCTCGGCCGGCGCGGCGCGCTGCCCGTCTGCTCGACCACGCGCCGCGCCGCTGTCTGGAGGAGCATCGCGGCCGGGGATCGCGGGACGTCGCCGGCGATCACGAGGCGCGGCGGGCCGGACCCTGCGATCGCATCGAGGTTGATCGCGGCGGTGATGTGGAAAGGCGATCGTTCGATGAACCGGGCGGCGCCGAGACCGCCGAAGGAACCCCCGTCGGTCGAGAGGAAGACGATCGTGTGCGCCGAGGGCACGGGCGCACCCGCCGAAGTCTGCGCGTACGTCCGCGCGAGCTCAACGAGCGCCGCCGTGCCGCTGGCGTCGTCGTTTGCTCCCGGCCCGATGCCGGTGTCGTCCCGGTGTGCGAGCACGACGATCGCGTCGCTCGACGCGCCTGCGGCGACGGCCCAGACGTTGCGAAGAGTTGCGCGGCCGATTCCGGGGGCAGACGCTCGCCACGTGTCGGTGGAAACGGGCAGCCGGTACGGCGCCATGCGTTCCGTGAACCACTGCACCGCTTGCTCCGCCTGCGGCGCACCGGGGGCGCGGTCCTGATAGGAGCGCGCGAGGTCCGTGGCGAGCGCCTTCGTCGCCCCGCCCTCGAAGTCGGGCGGCAGCGCCGGGGCCGTCAGCCCGGATGGCCGGACGATGCTGAACGCGAGGATGAGGAGCGGGAGCGACAGCACGAGGAACGCGCTGCGGTACAGGCGGCCGTTGACCGGCCGCTCGAGCGATCCGCGGCGCGCGCGGCGACGGCGTGCGGGAGTCCGGGTCGCCGCCATGACGGGGCTATCCTGGCAGGCGGACAGATGTGATGGCCGAGGCCTCTCCCACCATCCTCCTCGTCGACGACGAGGAATCCGTCCGCAAGGTCCTCGCCTTTCCGCTCGAGCGCGACGGGTTCACGGTGGTGCAGGCGGCCGACGGACAGGAGGCGCTGGAGAAGTTCGCGGCGCAGCCGGTCGATCTTGTCGTGCTCGACATCATGCTCCCGCGGCTCGACGGCCTCGAGGTGTGCAAGCGGTTGCGGGCGACGAGCACGGTGCCGATCATCATGCTGACGGCCCGGGACGACGAGCTGGACAAGGTGATCGGCCTCGAGCTCGGCGCCGACGACTACATCACGAAGCCGTTCTCGATTCGCGAGTTCCGGTCGCGCGTGCGGGCGCTCCTCCGTCGCACGAGGGCGCCGCACCCCCCGGCCGACGTGTACGACGAGCTGATCGAGCATCACGAGCTCACGATCGACGTGCCTCGGCGCACCGTGACCGTCCGCGGTGCCCCGGTGCAGCTGACCTACGTCGAGTTCGAGCTCCTGCGCACGCTTGCGTCCTCCCCGGGCCGCGTCTTCAGCCGCCGGATGCTGCTCGAAGCGCTCTGGAAGAGCGCCGACTACCGCGACCCCCGCACGATCGACGTCCACGTGCGGCACCTGCGCGAAAAGCTCGAGGCGGAGCCGCGGACGCCCGAGTACATCCTGACGGTGCGCGGGGTCGGCTACCGGTTCCGCGACCGGTGAGCCCGTTTCGGAGCGTCCGCGGCAGGTTGGCAGTGGCGCTTCTCGCGATCGTCGCGGGCGTGCTCGCGATCGTCTACCTGATCGTCGTTCCCTCCTACCGGGCCTCGCTCGAGAACAGCCAGCTCCGCAGCCTCGAGGCGTCGCTCCGCACCCGGATCGTCCCGAACTTCCCCGTCGAGCCCTGGGCGAAGCAGACGTTCACCCAGAAGTACGCCCCGCGCGTCAACGCCCGGGTGGTCGTCTTCAACCTCGCGAGCGACACGCCGTTGCTCGTGACGCCGTTCGCAGACTCGGACGTCGAGGCGAGTCCCTCCGACCTGGTCAACGAGCCGGTCGCCTTCCGTGCGATCAAGCGCCGGACGCTCGCCCGCGGGACCGTGACCCGGCACGGCCAGGAGTACGCGGAGGTCGCCTACCCGCTCGGTTCCTACGTCGTGATGCTCTCGTCCTCGATGCACGACCAGCTGCAGGTCGTCGGGGTCGTCCGGCGACGGGTGCTGCTCGCCGGCGTGCTGGCCGTCGCGTTCACCTTCCTCCTGGGCTACGCCGGAGCAAGCGTCTTCGCCCGTCGCATCCGCCGCCTGGAAGCCGCGGCGGACGAGATCGCCGCCGGGAACTTCGACCGGCCGGTCGTCGACTACGGCTCGGACGAGCTCGCGCAGCTGGCTCGGACCTTCGAGCGCATGCGCCTGCGGCTCTTGCGGCTCGACCGCGCGCGCGGCGAGTTCATCGCGAACGCCTCGCACGAGCTTCGCACGCCGCTCTTCTCGCTGGGCGGGTTCCTCGAGCTGTTGGACGACCCCTCGGTCGACGAGCAGACGCGCCAGGAGTTCGTGGCCCAGATGCGAGACCAGGTGGCGCGGCTGACGAAGCTGGGGACGGACCTCCTCGACCTGTCCCGTCTGGATGCCGGCCGGCTCGCCGTCGCGAACGAGCCGGTCGAGCTCGGAGAGCTCGCGGCGGAGCTTGCCGCCGAGGCCGGCCCGCGCGCCGCCGCCGCCGACCACCGCCTCGAGCTCGACGCCGGCCTGGCCGCGGCCCTCGGCGACGCCGACCGGGTGCTCCAGATCGGGCGTGGCCTGATCGAGAACGCGCTCGTCCACACGCCGGCGGGGACGACGGTGCGGGTCTCGACCCGGGTCGAGGGGGGGCGCGCCACGCTCACGGTCGCAAACGACGGGCCCGGGATCCCTGGGGATCTCCGCCACCACGTGTTCGAGCGCTTCTTCCGTCTCGACGGCACGAAGGCCTCCGGCAGCGGGCTCGGGCTCGCGATCGCCCGCGAGCTCGCCGAGGTGCTCGGCGGCCGGATCGAGCTCGACGAGCAGGATGGGTGGACGCGGTTCACCCTCGTGCTCGCCGCAGAGGCGGCCGACCGCGACCGCGAGCTCGTCTGAGCTCGGACCGTTTCCCCGTGAAATCGCTCGCGTCGCCGTTTCCCCGTGAAATCGCTCGCTTCGCCCTGGTGGAGCCGAATCTCGCGACCCACGCGCGATCCCGGCTACAGTGAACGCCTTGCGCGCCGGCCCCGTTGCAGCCCTCGCCCTGATCGCAGCAACCGTGGGCGGAGCGCTCGTCCTCGTCGTCGCGAAGGCCGGCGGCTGGCTCCATTCGGGCGCGGCAAAGACCGTCGTCGTCCGCGAATCCGTGCCCACGACCGGCGACGCGAACGCGCCGGTGGTCGCCGCGAAGCCCCTGCTCGGGAACGGCTTCCAACCGGCCCAGATCTACCGGAGACGGGCGGCCGGCGTCGTGACGATCGTCTCGTACTTCGACTCGGCCGCGCTTCCCGATGCCCATTCGGGGCAGGGATCCGGGTTCGTGATCTCCCGCGACGGGCTGATCCTGACGAGCGCGCACGTGGTGACGACGGCCGGCCAGAGCACCAAGACGACCACGGCACGGACGATCTATGTCGAGTTCGCGGACGGCGACCGCGTCGAGGCCGCTCCCGTGGGTGTCGATCTCTTCGCCGACGTGGGCGTCCTCCGGGTCGATCCGTCCCAGCACGCGCTCGACCCCGTCCCGCTCGGCGACTCCTCCCGCGTGATCGTCGGCGCGCCGGTGGCGGCGATCGGCAGCCCCTTCGGGAACGCCGACTCGCTCTCCGTCGGCGTCGTCTCGGCCATCCGGCGCTCGATCCCGTCGCTGACGTCGAAGTACGACCTCGTCGATGCGATCCAGACGGATGCGCCGATCAACCATGGGAACTCGGGGGGCCCGCTGTTCGACGCCCGCGGCCGCGTGATCGGGATCAACGCCCAGATCCGCTCGAGCGACACGAGCTCCGGGTTCGAAGGCGTCGGGTTCGCCGTTCCGATCGACTCGGCGCGCCGCTCGCTCGAGCAGCTTCTCGCGACCGGCTCGGTGCGGTACGCCTACATCGGGATCAAGACGGAGGATCTGACTCCCAGGGTCGCGAAGAAGTTCGGGTACGCGACGAAGCGCGGCGCGCTCGTCGACTACGTCGAGCCCGGCGGCGCCGCGGCACGGGCCGGCCTCGTGCCCGGCACGCGCCAGGAGGTCTACGAAGGCGTCGGCTTCCGGGTCGGCGGCGATGCCATCGTGGCGATCGACGGCGTTCCGGTCGGAAGCGCGCAGGACGTCGTCCGGATCGTGGCCGGCAAGCTCGTACCGGGGCAGAAGGTGCGCTTCACCGTCGTCCGCGGCCAGGCGCGTCGCACGGTTCCGGTGACGCTCGATGCCCGGCCGCCCCCCGGCTGAGGAACGGGTTAAGGAACGGACCTCAGAGGGAATCCCGCCAGTAGGCCGAACCGTTCCGGAGAGGATTCGGCAGAATATTCGACGTTTACCTTTCCGAATCCCCGGGAATGGCGGTCAGGAGATGAAGCGCGTGGCGCACGGTAACGGGCACCTGAAGTCGATCCGGCTGACGATCCCGGCCAAGCCGGAGTACATCACGCTCGGCCGGCTCGCCCTGACGGGGATCGCACGGCTTCGCGAACAGCCGCTACCGCAGGAGGTCCTCGGCGACCTCAAGCTCGCGCTGACGGAGGCCTGCACGAACTCGGTCCGCCATGCATACGCCGGAGGCGACGGCCACGTCGAGATCCTCTACGAGCTGCACGAGGACAAGCTCGTCGTCGAGGTCGTCGACGAGGGGGAGGGGTTCGAGCCGCCGAGGGGGCCGAGCACCGCGCTCGACGCGGAGGAGCTCTCCGAGGGCGGCCTCGGGATCGCGATCATCGAGGCGCTCGCCGACGAGTTCGAGATCCGCGAGCGCGCGGAGGGAGGATCCTCTCTCCGCTTCGTGAAGCACCTCTCCTAGAACACCTCGAGCCTCCCCTTTGTCGCAACTGCCACTCGTCAACGTCGGGCACAAGTCGCTCGGCGACTACGCGACGCTCGTCTCGCGCGGGCTGATGGACGAGGTGCGACGGCTCGCCGAGCCTCTTCAGGGCAAGCGGGTCGTCCATCTCTCCGCAACCGCGTTCGGCGGCGGCGTCGCCGAGATCAACTACACGCTGGTGCCGCTCATGAAGGACGCGGGCCTCGACGTCGAGTGGCGGATCATCAACGGCGCGGACGAGTTCTTCAACGTGACGAAGGCGATCCACAACGGGTTGCAGGGGGACCCGCGCTCGCTGACGCGCGAGGAACGGGAGATCTTCGCCCGTTACAACGCCGAGAACGCCGCCCGGTTCGAGCCGGATGCCTACGACTACGTGATCGTCCACGACCCGCAGCCGGTCGCGATGATCGATTCGTTCCCCGAGCGGACCGCGAAGTGGATCTGGCGCGGGCACATCGACTTCTCGACGCCGAACGCCGCCGTCTTCGACGTCCTGCTGCCGTCGATCCGCCGGTATGACGCGTCGATCTTCCACATGCGCGAGTACGCGCCGCAGACGGACGGCCTGAAGCAGGTTGTGATCTGGCCTCCGGCGATCGATCCGTTGACGCCGAAGAACATGGCGCTCTCGCCCGAGGACGCCGCGTACATCATCGACCAGTTCGGTATCGACGTCGAGCGTCCGCTGCTCACGCAGGTGTCGCGCTTCGACCCGTGGAAGGACCCGCTCGGCGTGATCGACGCCTATCGCGAGGTCAAGCAACGCTTTCCCGAGGTGCAACTCGCGCTCGTCGGCTCGATGGCACACGACGACCCCGAGGGGTGGGACTACTACCAGCGCACTGTCGCGCATGCGGACGGCGATCCGGACATCTACATCCTGAGCAACATGAACAACGTGGGCGCCGTCGAGGTGAACGCCTTCCAGGTGCATTCGAACGTCGTGATCCAGAAATCGACGCGGGAGGGGTTCGGGCTCACCGTTACCGAGGCGCTGTGGAAGACGCGGCCGGTCGCCGCGGGCCGCGTCGGAGGGATTGTTGCCCAGATTGACGACGGCCGGACGGGCTGGCTCGTGAGCTCACCACACGAGTGCGCGCGCGCATGCATCGAGGCGCTGCGCGATCCGGTGGAGGCGCACGAACGCGCGCTCAGGGCGAAGGAGCACGTGCGGCGGCACTTCCTCACCCCGCGCCTGCTCCGCGACTGGCTCGTCCTCTTCAACGGGCTTGCGGGCAACGACACCGGCGAGAGCACGATCACGGTTCTGTAGGTGCTCGAGTTGATCGTCGTCTCGAATCGCGGGCCCGTCACCTACGACCGCGACGCGACGGGAGCCCGCGTCGAGCGCCGGGGTGCCGGCGGCCTCGTGACGGCGTTGCGCGGCCTCGGCGACGTGACGTGGATCGCGAGCGCCACCACCGACGAGGATCGTGTCGTCGCGGCGGAGGGCGGAAGCCTCGTCGCGCACGATCGAGAGGCGTACCGCCTGTTCTACGAGGTCGTCGCGAACCCGATGCTCTGGTTCATTCAGCACTCGTTGTGGAACGCTCCGGTGCGTCCCGTGATCGACGGCGAGTTCTACCGCGCGTGGCGCGACGGCTACGAGACGGTCAATCGCGCCTTTGCCGAGAGGGTTGTTGCCTGCTTGGACGACAACCCTGGCGCGACCGTGTTCTTCCACGACTACCACCTCTATCTCGCCCCGCGCTACGTCCGCGACGCGCGCCCCGACGCGAAGCTCGCTCACTTCGTGCACATCCCCTGGCCGGTCGACTGGTCGATCCTGCCGGAGGCGATGCGGCGGCAGGTGCACGACGGCTTGCTCGCCAACGACGTCGTCGGCTTTCACACGGCGCGCTGGGCGCGTAACTTCGCCCGAAGCTGTGACGACGTGGTCGGCGGCACGGGCACAACGCGCGTGGTGCATCACCCGATCTCGATCGACGTTGCGGAGTTCGAGGTGCTCGCCGGAAGCGAGAGTGTTCACACAGCGGAGACGACGCTTCCGCGTCCGGAGCGGCTCGTCGTGCGGGTCGACCGCACCGACCCGTCGAAGAACATCGTTCGCGGGTTCACCGCCTTCGGCCTCCTCCTCGACGAGCACCCCGAATGGCGCGGCCGCGTGCAGATGCTCGCGCGCCTCGATCCGTCGCGCGAGGCGATTCCCGAGTACGTCGAATACCGGGCGGCGATCGAGCACGAGGTGCGCGCGGTCAACGGGCGGCACCCCGAGTCGATCGTGCTGCAGGTCTCCGACGACTTCGCCCGGTCCCTCGCCGCGTACAGGCAGTACGACGTGCTCCTCGTGAACCCGGTCTACGACGGCATGAATCTCGTCGCCAAGGAGGGGCCGCTCATCAACACACGGGACGGGGTGCTCGTCCTGTCGGAGAACGCCGGTGCACACGACGAGCTTGCCCAGTGGGCGCTCACGATCAGCCCGTTCGACGTGCAGGGTCAGGCGGACGCCCTGCACAGCGCACTGTCGATGGGAGCAGACGAGCGGCGCCGGCGGGCCGAGGCGCTGCGTGCACACGTCGGCGAGCACGATGTCCGGGCGTGGCTGCGCGGCGTGCTCGGAGACCTGGCGTAACCTTCGCCTATGGCCGTCACCGCCCTCGCGAAACGGCGCAGACGATGAGCGACCTGTCGCACGTCGACGAGTCGGGTGCGGTGCGGATGGTCGACGTCGGCGACAAGCCTGCGCAGCGACGGCGCGCGACGGCGCGCGCGGTCGTACGGATGGCGCCCGAGACGGCCGCACGGCTGCGCGAGCTTCCGAAGGGCGACGCGCTGACGACGGCGCAGCTCGCCGGGATCATGGCCGCGAAGCGCACGTCGGAGCTGATCCCTCTGTGTCATCCGCTTCCGCTCACCCACGTGGAGGTCGACACGCGCGTGCTCGACGACGGCGTCGAGATCGTCGCTTCCGCGGAGACGACGGCGCAGACGGGTGTCGAGATGGAGGCGCTCACCGCTGCGTCGATCGCCGCGCTGACGGTCTACGACATGGCGAAGGCGATCGACAAGGGGATGACGTTCGCCGTCGAGCTGCTCGAGAAGGTCAAGGAATGAGGGCGGCCGTTCTCACCGTCTCGGACCGCGTCTCGCGCGCGGAGGCGGAGGATTCGAGCGGCGACCTGCTCGAGGAGCTGTTGCGCGCCGACGGCTATGACGTCCAGCGCGGCCTCGTGGCGGACGAGGCGGGCGAGATCGCCGCCGCGATCGAGGAGCTCGCCGCCGAGGCGGCTCTCGTGCTCACCACGGGCGGCACAGGGCTCGCGCCGCGCGACGTCACCCCGGAGGCGACGCGGACCGTCCTGCAGCGCGAGGCGCCCGGGATCGCCGAGGCGCTTCGTGCCGATTCGAGCGCGAAGACGCCGCACGGCCTGCTCTCGCGCGGGGTCGCCGGCGTCGTCGGTCGCACGCTCGTCGTCAACCTCCCCGGCTCGACAGGCGGCTGCCGCGACGGATACCGGATCCTCCGACCGGCGCTCGGCCACGCGCTCGCGCTGCTCGCCGACGGCGCTACGGTGCACCGCCAGACCTGAGCCTTCACGCATGCGCATCGCCCGCCTCTACTACCGGCTCGTGAAGTTCGAGCACACGATCTTTGCGCTGCCGTTCGCGTATGTCGGCGCGTTCCTCGCGGTGCACGGCGTCCCGTCCGCGCACGACCTGCTGTGGATCACGCTCGCGATGGTCGGCGCCCGGTCGCTCGCGATGGCGCTCAACCGCCTGATCGACGCGCGGATCGACGCGCGTAACCCACGCACGGCAACGCGCGAGCTCCCCTCCGGTGCGCTCACGACGTGGGGCGTCGTCGCCTTCTGCGCCGGGGCGCTCGCGCTCTACCTCGCCGCCGTCTGGCAGCTCGACCCGCTGGTGCGCTGGCTCTCGCCGGTCCCCGTGGTCGCCTTCGTCGTCTACCCGTACCTCAAGCGCTTCACGTGGCTGTGCCACCTCTGGCTCGGCGCGGTGGACGGGCTCGCGCCGGTGGGCGCATGGGCCGCGATCAAGGGCGAGCTGCCGTGGCAGGCGTGGGCGCTCGGCGCCGCGGTCGCGGCGTGGATCGCCGGGTTCGACCTCTTCTATGCGCTCTTCGACGTGGACGTCGACCGGGCGCAAGGCCTGCACTCCTGGGCCACGCGCTTCGGCGAGCGCGGCGCGTTCGCGGGTGCGCGCGCGCTGCATCTGGCGACGATCGCGCTGCTCGTCGCGGCCGGGGTCGGGTTGCACGTCGGCGTGCTCTACTGGGTCGGCGTGGCGGCGGTCGGTGCGCTCCTTCTCTACGAGCACTCGCTTGTGCGCCCCGGCGACCTGCGCCGGCTCGACACGGCGTTCTTCACGATGAACGGCGTGATCTCGGTCGCGTTCTTCGTCTTCGTACTCGCGGACGTGCTGTGACCCGCGGCACGAATCGCGGCGGCACGAATCGCGGCGTTCGTCCGATCGCGGTGTCGAGGTGATCTCCGCGCGGGGCCTCGCGAAGCGCTACGGCGACCGGCGCGTCTTCTCTGGGGTCGATCTCGAGGTCGCCGACGGCGGCTTCCTGCTCGTGACAGGCCCGAACGGGTCGGGGAAGACGACGCTCCTGCGTGTCCTCGCCCAGCTCGCGGCACCGACGGCAGGCGAGCTCCGCCTGCCCCTGCGCCACACCGTCGGCTACCTCGGTCACGAGCCGCTCGTCTATCGCGAGCTCACGCCGCTCGAGAACCTCACGCTCTTCGGCCGGCTCTACCGTGTTGCCGAGCGCGGCGAGCGGATCGGAATGCTGCTCGAGCGCTTCGGCCTCTGGGAGGTCAGGCACGAGCGCGTGTCGAGCTTCTCGCGCGGGATGCAGCAGCGGCTCGGGCTCTGCCGCGTGCTCCTGCACGAGCCCACGCACCTCCTGCTCGACGAGCCGTACAACGCGCTCGATGTCGAGGGCGCCGCACTGCTCGACGGAGTGCTCGACGAAGCGCGCACGTATGTCGTGGCGACGCACGAGCCGGAACGTGTGGCGCGACGGGCGACGGAGCGGCTGGCGTTCGCGTGACGTACCTCTCGGATGTGGGAGCGCTCGCGCGCAAGGACCTGCTGCTCGAGCTGAGGGCGAAGGAGACCTTGCCGTCGATGCTGCTGTTCGTCGTCTCCGCGCTGACGATCTTCCATTTCGCGCTGCCGCGCGGCGCGGGGCACACCGCTTCGCTCGGCCTCCTCTGGTCGGCCTTGATCTTCACGGCGCTCCTTGGGCTGACGCGTGCGTTCGTCGCCGAGCGCGAGCAGGGCATGTTCGACGCGTTGATCCTCACGCCGGCAGACCGGAGCGCGATCTGGCTCGCGAAGGCGCTCGCCGTGCTCGCGTTCCTGGTCGCAGCCGAGGTCGTCGCGTTGCCCGCGTTCGGGGCGTTCTTCTCCGGGATCGACGGCCGGACCGTCGCGGCCGTTGCGCTCGCGGACGTCGGCATCGCAACGGTCGGGACGCTCTTCGGCGCGATGGCGGTCGCGGGGCGTGCCCGCGAGCTGCTGCTCCCGCTCCTCTTCCTGCCGGCGGCCGTCCCCATCGTGGTCGGCGGCGTCGGCGGCTACCTCTGGTTCCTCGCCCTCTACGACGCGATCTTCGCGCTCCTCAGCTGGGCGGCCTTCGAGTACGTCGTCTCGGAAGTCTGAGAGCGAGGACTACGATTCGAGCCGTGGTGAAGCCCACCGTGCTCGCGACCGCGACGACCGGCCTGATCGGGCTCTCGCTTGCGCTGATCTTCTTCTACGCGCCGACCGACGCCGACCAGGGCTTCTCGCAGCGGATCTTCTACTTCCACGTGCCGATCGCGCTGACGGCGTACGCCGCGTTCGGCTGGGGGGCGTGGAAGGCGCTCCGCTACCTGCGCGTGGGCGACGAGCGGGCCGACCTCGAGAGCTACGTGGCGATCCACCAGGGCGTGATCTTCGGGGCGCTGACGCTGATCACCGGCTCGATCTGGGCCAGGGCGTCGTGGGGCGTTTGGTGGTCGTGGGGCGAGAACCAGCTCGTCCTCTTCCTCGTGCTGTTCCTCTTCTACTGCGCGTACTTCATGCTGCGCTTCTCGATCGACCCGGGCCCGGCCCGCGCGCGGATGAGCGCCGTCTACGCGCTTTTCGGCGTCGTGCTGATCCCGGTGTCGTTCCTCGCGATCCGCCTCTCGCAGAGCCTGATCCACCCGCAGGTGTTCAACTCGCACGGTCCGCAGATGACGGGCGCGCAGTTCTTCACGTTCTGCGTCTCGCTGCTCGCCGTGCTCGGGCTCTTCGCGACGCTGTACCAGGTCGAGCTGGCGGGGAAGCGGATCGATTCGCACCTGCGCGAGCTTCGCGAGCTGCTGACGTGACCCCGGTCCCGCAGGCTCCGCCGTCCGAGTGGCAATACGTCGCCGCGGCATACCTCGTCGTATTCGTCGCCGTGCTCGCGTGGGTCGCGATCATCGCGGCGAAGTTGCAGCGGATGCAGCGACAGCTCGGCGAGCTCGTCGAGAAGGCTCGCAGCCGTGGTTGAGGCGCTCTTCTGGCCTGCGCTCCTCGGCTACGGCGAGGCCGCAGTCGCCTACGCCTCGGCGCGCACGTCGCGTGCAGCGACGTGGGGCGTTCGGCTCGGCTGGATCGCGCAGACGGCGCTGCTCATCGCGCAGGCAGCGCGTGCCGACGGCTTCCCGTGGTCGAGCTGGGCGGGCTCTCTCAACCTCTTCGTGTGGCTCGTCGTCGGCGCGTACCTGATCTGGGGCTGCCGGCCGCGCTTCCGGCTGCTCGGATTGACCGTCATGCCGCTCGTCGCGGTGCTGTTCGTGGCCGCGCGGATCGGCGGCGGTACCCGCACGGGCGCGCGCCCCGATTACGGCAACCTCTTCCTCCTGCTGCACGTGGGCCTCGTGCTCGCGGCCTTCGCCGGGTTCACGCTCGCGGCCGGTCTCGCCGCTCTCTACCTCTGGGAGGAGCGCCGGCTGAAACGTCGCGCGGCCGACATCCTGCGCTTGCGGTTGCCGCCGCTCGCGTCGCTGGAGCGCCTCGCGCACCGCACGATCTTCGTCTCCGTTCCGCTGCTCACGCTCGGCCTCGCGATCGGGATCGCCCGGCAGCAGCAGCGCGGCGGGTCGATCGACGCGCTCGAGGCGGTGACGGTGCTGACGTGGCTCGTCTACGGCGGGTTCCTCGCCGCGCGCCCGCGCGGCCACCGGGCCGCGGTGATCGCGCTCGCCGGCTTCGCGCTCGTGATCGTCGCGCGGGTCGCGCTCGCAGGAAGCCACTTCGCATGACCTTCGCGCTGGTCGGTCTGTCGCACCACGTCGCACCGGTCGAGCTGCGTGAGCGAGTGACGCTCGGCCTGGGCGACGCGTCCGCACTCGCGCACACGCTCGGCGACGCCGTGTGCCTCTCGACCTGCAACCGCACCGAGCTCTACCTGTCGGGCGTGGACGAGCAGGACGCCGTCGCCGCACTCGAACGTCTCGCGGGCGAGCCGCTCGACGGCGTGCTCTACCGCCTGCACGAGGACGACGCCGCGTCGCACCTCTTCCGTGTCGCGGCCGGTCTCGACTCCCTCGTGCCGGGCGAAGGGGAGATCCTCGGCCAGGTGCGTGCCGCGTACGAGAGCGTCGAGCCCGGCCCTCTGCTCGACCGCGTCTTCCGGCAGGCGCTCGGGGTCGGCAAGCGCGTCCGTACCGAGACGGCGATCGGCGAGAGCCCCGCGTCCGTGTCGTCGGCCGCCGCCGCGCTCGCCGCGCAGGTCTTCGGCGAGTTGGAGGGACGGCGGGTGCTGCTGCTCGGCGCGGGCCGCATCGGCGAGCTCGCCGCGTCGAACCTCGCCTCACGCGGCGCGACGATCGCCTTTGTTGCCAACCGCACGGTCGACACCGCCCGTGAGCTTGCGCATCGCTTCGGCGGCTCGGCGATTCCTCTGGCCGACGCGGCGTCGCATCTCGGCGACATCGACGTCGTCGTCTCGTCGACGGGGTCGCCCGACCTCGTGTTGCGCGCCGACCAGGTACCACAGAGGCGCCGGCGGCCGCTCTTCTTCATCGACATCGCGGTACCGCGAGACGTCGAGCCGGCGGTCGGCGAGCTCGACGGCTGCTTCCTCTACGACATCGACGACCTGGAGGCGGTCGTCGCGGAGACGCTGTCGGGCAGGCGGGCCGAGGCGGAGCGGGCCGAGCAGCTCGTCGCCGAGGAGGCCGAGCGCTTTCGTGCCTGGCGGGCGTCGCTCGAGGTCGTACCCGCGATCGCGTCGTTGCGGGCGCGCGCCGAGGAGATCCGGTCGGCCGAGCTCGCGAAGCTGCGTGTGAGCGACGACGAACGCCGTACGATCGAGTCCGTGACGGCGCAGATCCTGAACAAGCTGCTGCACCTGCCGACGATCAGGATGAAGGAAGCGGCCGTGAGTGCCGATGGTGCTGCCTATGCAGACGCCGTTCGGCACCTGTTCGGGCTCGAGGACGAGCAGCGATGAGTGAACAGTCGGGCCCGGAAGGCAAGCGGCATATCCACCGGCCGTTGCCGGTCGTCGCGCCGTCGGCGTTCCTGCGGGTCAAGTTCGCGCAGCCGGCGTGCGGCCGGAGCGCCCGCGTGGGGAGGACGTCGTGTGCTCGTTCGCATCGGGTCTCGCGGCTCTAGGCTCGCGCTCACGCAGGCCGAGCAGGCGGGCGCTGCGCTGCGCCGGCCCGGTGTCGAGCTCGCGTTCGTGCCGATCACGACCGCCGGCGATCGCGACCGCAAGAGCCCGTTCGGCCAGATCGGCGAGCGCGGCGTCTTCGTGAAGGAGATCGAGGAGGCATTGCTCGCCGGGCGAATCGACGTCGCGGTGCACTCGGCGAAGGACATGACCTCCACCGACACGGAAGGACTCGCCGTCGGGGCGTACCTCGAACGCGACGACCCGCGCGACGCCCTCGTCGGCGCGGACACGCTCGGGCCCGGCATGCGCATCGGCACCGCATCGGTTCGCCGGCGCGCGCAGTTGCTCGCCGCCGAGCCGAGCACGTCGGTCGAGCCGCTTCGCGGCAACGTCGAGACGCGCATCCGCAAGGGACGCGAGCGCGGCCTCGACGCGATCGTGCTCGCGGCGTGCGGCCTCGACCGGCTCGGGCTGACCGCGGAGATCGGTGCGCGGCTCGACACCGACGTCATGCTCCCCGAGGCCGCGCAGGGTGCGCTCGCGCTGCAGGTGCGCGCGGGAGAGGAGGAGCTCGTCGCCGGCGCCGACCACCCGGAGACGCGGCGGCGCGTCGAGTCGGAGCGGCGCTGCGTCGCGATCGTCGGCGCCGGCTGCCTCGCACCGGTGGCAGCGTTCCACGACGGGACGACGCTGCACGCGCTCGTCGCGGCGGAGGACGGGAGCTGGATCGAGCGCAGGAGCGGCGACGACCCGGTGCTGCTCGCCGAGCAGCTCGTCGCGTTCGCGCGGTGAAGGTGATCGTCACGCGGCCACGCGCCCAGGCGCGGCCGCTCGTCGCCGCACTCGAGGCCGCAGGCGCCGAGGTCGTCGAGTGCCCGCTGATCGAGATCGAGCGCAACTCGCACGAGCCGATCGACGCCGCCGGATACGACTGGCTGATCGTCACGAGCCCCAACGGCGCCGACGAGATCGCGCGGCGCGGCGTCAACCTGCCGCGCGTCGCCGCGGTCGGGCCCGGCACGGTCGAGGCACTTCGCCTGCATGGGATCGAGCCTGCGTTCGTGCCGAGCGAGGCGTCGCAGGACGGGCTGCTGCGCGAGTTCCCTCGACCCGCCGGGCGTGTGCTGTTCGCCGCCGCCGAGGGTGCCCGCCGCCGGCCGATCGAGGAGCTCGGCGCCGACTTCGTCCCGCTCTATCGCACACGCCTGCTCACGCCTGACCCGCCCGAGGGCGACGTGGTCGTCCTCGCTTCGGGCTCTGCTGCGCGCGCGTACGCAGGTGTCGGAGGCTCGGCGCCGGCGGTGAGCATCGGCCCCGAGACGACGCGGGTCGCCCGGTCCGTGGGGCTGTCGGTCGCGGCCGAGGCGGCGACGCACGACCTCGATGGGCTGGTCGCGGCGGTGCGGGATCTGATGAAGTCCTGGGCGTGATCACCTTCCTCACGGACTTCGGTCTGCAGGACGACTTCGTCGGCACCTGCCACGGGGTGATGGCTCGCATCGCGCCGGAGGTTCGCGTGATCGACCTGACGCACGGCATCGCGCCGCAGGCGGTGTTGCAGGGCGCGCTCGTCCTGCGCGACACGACGACGTTCATGCCGGTCGGCGTCCATCTCGCGGTCGTCGACCCCGGCGTCGGGGGAAACCGTCGTGCTGTCGCCGTCAGGACCGCCGACGGCCGGACCTTCGTCGGGCCGGACAACGGCCTCTTGATGCTCGCCGCCGACGAGCCCGGCGTCGAGGCGGCACACGAGTTGACGGACGAGCGCTACCGCCTCCCCGAGGTCTCGCGCACCTTCCACGCACGCGACATCTTCGCGCCCGCCGCCGCGCACCTCGCCTCGGGTGTGCCGATCCACGACCTCGGGCCGCCCGTCGATCCCTCGACACTCGTTCGCGTCGAGGTTCCCGAGCCGCGCGCCGGCCGCGCGCAGGTTGCCGCGACCGTCCTCGGGATCGACCGGTTCGGGAACGTCGCGACGAACCTCCGCCATGAGCATCTCGAGTTGCTTCGTGTCGGACCGGGCGAGCGCGTCGAGATCAGGCTCACGTTCGACGCGTACTACGCGATCGTCGCGGGGACGTTCGCCGACGCCGGGCCTGGAGAGCTGATCCTCTACGAGGACTCGTACGGCCTCGTCACCCTCGCGATCAGCAACGGCGACGCGGCGCGGTTGACGGGGGTGGGCGTCGGCGACGAGCTGCGGGTCGCGGCGCCATGACGTTCGGGCAGCGCTTCGCGCGCTTCGTCACCGACGTGGTCGTCCGCGCGCCGTTCCTCTGGCGGCTGTTCCGCCCGTCGATGACGCGGAGCTTCGACCGGCTCGCGCCCGAATGGGACGCGACGCGTGTCTCGAAGGAGCGGCTTGCAGCGATCGCGGCGGCGCTCGACGCGCTGCCGTCCGGTCCGCGCCGCGCGCTCGACGTGGGCACCGGTTCGGGCGCGGTCGCGCGCCTGCTCGCCGAGCGGTGGCCGGACGCCGAGGTGACCGGCGTCGACCTCTCGCCCGGGATGATCGCCGAGGCGCGGCGCCACGGCGATCAACGCTACGACGTCGGCGACGCCTCCAGGCTGCCGTACGAGGACGGCGCCTTCGACCTGCTGACGCTGAACAACATGATTCCGTTCTTCGACGAGCTCGCGCGCGTCGCCGCGCCGGGCGGTCACGTCGCCGTCTCGTTCAGCATGGGCGCCGGCACGCCGATCTGGGTCCCGCTCGAACGCGTCCGCGCCGAGCTGGAGCGGCGCGGGTTTGCGCACGTTGCAGACTTCTCGGCCGGAGGCGGCTTGTCGCTCCTCGCCCGGAAGGCGTAAGCTCGAGGCCACAGAGGCGTTCGCGACGCGGTAGCACCGGTCCGGACGTCTCTTTTTGTGGGGTCACGTGTCCTCCAGCACCGACGTCAGCCACAGCTCCGCCTCCCGGGCGAGGATCGGATAGGTGAGCGGCGTGTAGTAGGAGAGCGCATTCACCGCCTGCGTCAGCGTCCAGCCGCGTGCGCGCTCCCACGTCGCGTCGTCGACGTCGAGCGCGGCGCGGAACTCGGCGCGTGCAGCCGGCGAGAGCCCCTTCCACGCCACCCCGATGTCGCACGCGGGATCGCCGACACCGGCGCCGCTCCAGTCGATGACGGCGCTCAGCCGGCCGCGGGCGACGAGGATGTTGCGCGCATCCAGATCGGCGTGGACCCACCGCGGCGGCCCGTTCCACTGCGGGGCGGCCCGTGCGCGCTGCCACACCGAACGGATGGCGGTCTGGTCGACCGTGCCTCCGAGGACGCCGAGCGCCTTCTCGATCGCCGCGCCAGCGACCTCGAGCGGCCCCGCACGCCACACGCTGGGGCCGTCCGGCAGCTCGATGCGGTGCATCGCCTCGATGAACCGCACGAGATCCGGAACCAGAGCGTCCCGGTCGATCTCGTGGTGGATCGAGGGATCCGCGCCGTCGAGCCACCGGTACACCGACCACGGCCACGGGTAGCCGGCGCCCGGCTTCCCCAGCGCGAGCGGGACCGGGATCGCGACCGGCAGCAGCGGCGCGAGCCGCGGAAGCCAGTGGTGCTCCTTTGCCCGCGCTTCGACCGCCCACTCGATGCGCGGCAGCCGGACGACCAGGTCGTCTCCGAGCCGGTAGACGGCATTGTCCGTTCCGCCGAGGGGCACCTCGGCGACCTGGAGGCCGGCCCACTGAGGCATCTGCTCGGCGAGCAGGCGCCGCACGAGCGGCGGATCGGCCAGCACCTCGTTCTCGTGCATCTTCATGTGCCGCTCGCCGGCCGGTGGCCCGCGAAGGTCGTGTCGACGACGCCTTCTCCACCCGTCAGTCCCGCCAGCTGCCGCCGGAGCTCCTGCGCACGTTCGGCGGAGAGGACGCCGTCGATCGTGGCGAGCGACCCGCGCAGCGACGGCGCTTCGACCGACGAGGCGCCGAGGCGTGCCAGTGCGGCCAGCACCGCTCCGACCGTTTCGGACGGTGTCTCGATGCTCGCGCGAACGATCGGTTCGCAGACGACGGTGCCCGCACGCTCGAGCGCGTGCCTGAGGACGAGCGGCGTGAGCTTCCGGAAGTCGGCCGCCTTGCTCAGCGGCCCGCGCCGCGACGGCGGTCCGTCGGCGAGGCTGTAGGTGCAATCCGTCATCGTCACGATGCAGTCCGTGACCTGCCAGCCGCACAGGCCCTGCTGCAATGCATCGCGCACGTAATCGCGCATGTGCTCCGTGAAGCTCTCGAACGTCTTGTAGAGGTAGAGCGGCGTCGTGCGCGGATCGACGTCCATGCGGAAGCGGACGCCGGCCTCGTCGGGCGCAGGTTCGATCCGCAGCGCCATCGAGGCGTCGAACGGATTCGACTCGGCGTGGAGGAGCTCGATCGCCTCGCCGGTTCCTGCCGGCCGCTCGACGCAGATCGGCGTCGTGTCGCGGAACGTGACGTCGAGGCCGTAGTCGCTCGCGAGCGTCGCCTGGATGACCTCCTTCTGGACCTCGCCGTACAGCGAGACCGACAGCTCGTGCCGGCCGTCGTCCTGCCGCACGGAGATCAGCGGGTCCTGCTCGGCGAGCTGCGCGAGCGCGTTGCGCAGCGCTTCCCGGTCGTGCGCGACGACGACGGACTGCAGCGTCGGAGGCGGGAACTGACGAGCCGTGTCGGCGGCCGCTTCTCCGATCCCGTCGCCGACCTGAATCCCGGCGAGGCCCCAGAGCTTTGCGACGCCGCCGGCGGACACCGACGGCCGCCGCGCGGCGTCTCCACGGTCGAACAGGGCGAGCGCGGTCACCTTGGCCTCGAGGCCGTCGCCGAAGTGCACGCGGTCCCGTGTGTGGATCGTTCCTGAGAACGCCCGGGCATATGCGATCTTCTCGCCGCTCGTCCCGCGTTCGATCTTGAAGACGGTCGCCGCAAGCGGTCCGTCGGGATCGCCCGTCGAGGCAGGCAGCAGCTCGCCGATGCCGGCCGTCAGCTCGGCAATCCCCGCGCCCGTGATCGCGGAGCCGAAGAAGACCGGGTGAACGAGTGCGCGCTTCGTTTGAGCAGCGAGCGTGTCGCGGACCCGTTGCTCCGTGAGCTCGCCGTCCAGGTAGGCCGCCGCGAACCCGTCGTCGTGCTCGGCGAGCAGCTCGGGGAGCTCCGGATCCGACGCAGGCGTGGCAGCCGCCGTCAAGCGCGCCGCAACGTCGTGCAGCACGCGTGTCTCGTCGGCTCCCACGCGATCGGTCTTGTTGACGAAGAACAACGTCGGGATGCCCAGCCGCTGCAGCGCGCGGAACAGGATGCGCGTCTGCGGCTGCACGCCCTCGACGGCGGAGATCACGAGCACCGCGCCGTCGAGCACGCCGAGCACCCGCTCCACCTCCGCGATGAAGTCGGGATGGCCGGGCGTGTCGATCAGGTTGACGTGGAGGTCGTCCAGGGCGAAGGACGCCACGGCGGACCTGATCGTGATTCCGCGCTGCCGTTCCAGCGCAAGCGAATCGGTCTGCGTCGTGCCTGCGTCGACACTGCCGATCCGTTCGATGGCGCCTGCCTCGTAGAGGAGGCGTTCGGTGAGTGTCGTCTTACCGGCGTCTACATGCGCCAGGATCCCCAAGTTGAGCGTGCGTTGCAGCAAGGTTCATACCCTCCGAAGTGGTCACAAAGTCCATTTCGATTGACATGAACGCTTGGCGCATCTCAGCTCCTTGGTCGATCGGCGCCGATCCTACACGTTGGGATGAGAGTGGCGAGGGCCGGACTTGAACCGGCGACACCACGGTTTTCAGCCGTGTGCTCTACCAGCTGAGCTACCTCGCCGCGGCCGCAAGTGTAGCGGCGTCGCTGCATATCCTCTCGCCGTGTCCCGGATCGCGGACCCGTCCCTCGCCACCGAAGGCCGTCGCCGGATCGAGTGGGCAGCGCAGCACATGCCCGTGCTCGAGGCGCTGCACGATCGCCTCGACGACGGTGCCCTTCGCGGCCGCACGGTGGCCGTCGTCGTGCATCTGGAGGCGAAGACGGCATGCCTCGTGCTCGCCTTGCAGGCGGCAGGCGCGCAGGTCGTTGCGGCCGGGAGCAATCCGCTCTCCACCCAGGACGCCGTCTGCGCCGCGCTCGTCGAACAAGGTGTCGAGGTGCACGCGCGCCACGGCGTTTCGCAGGAGGAGTTCACCGCCGACCTGCTCGACGTCGCGGCGAGCGGTCCCGAGCTCGTGATCGACGACGGCCTCGAGCTGACGCGCCGCATCGCGCAGCACCGGCCCGATCTCTAGGAGCGGCTGCAGGGCGTGAGCGAGGAGACGACGACCGGCGTCGCGCGCCTGCGTGCGCTCGAGGCCGAAGGGCGGCTGCCGTTCCCGGCGGTCGCGGCGAACGACGCGCGCTGCAAGCACCTGTTCGACAACCCATACGGGACCGGGCAGACGGCGATCACCGCGCTGCTCGCGCTGACCAACCTGCTCGCGGCGGGTCGCGAGTTCTGCATCGTCGGCTACGGCTTCGTCGGCAAGGGCCTCGCGCGTGCCGCGGACGGTCTCGGCGGCCGGGTGACCGTTGTCGAGCTCGATCCGGTCGAGGCCCTGATCGCGCACATGGACGGCTTCCGGGTGGCGCCGCTCGCCCGTGCGCTGTCGGACGCCGACGTCGTCATCACCGCGACGGGCCTGGTCGAGGCAGTCGGCGCGGACGCGTTCCCCCACCTGAAGGATGGCGTCGTGCTCGCGAACGCCGGGCACCACGACCGCGAGATCGACGTGCCGGCGCTCGCGGCACGCGCGGACCAGGTCGTCGACGCTCGCGAGAACGTCAAGACGTACGTGCTGGGCGGCCGGCGCGTCCACGTGCTCGTCGACGGCGCGCTCGTCAACATCGCCGGGCTCGACGGGAACCCGATCGAGATCATGGATCTGTCGTTCTCGGTGCAGGCCCTCTCCGTCCACCTCCTCGCGACCGGCGGCGTGCCCGCGGGACTGAACCGCTTCCCGGGCGAGCTCGACGATTTGATCGCGCGCACGAAGCTCGCGACGCTCGGCATCGACCTCGACCGCCCGACCGAGGCCCAGCTTCGCTTCAGGCGGTCCTGGGCCGTCTGACGTCCGCGAGGCGGTCGACCAGCGCCCGTGCGATCTCGTGCTTCTCGAGCACGGCGTCTCCGCCGGCGTCGATCGCCGCACGATGCAGGTTCGAGTCGGAGTCGCCGGTCAGCACGATCAGGCAGACGCTCGGGTGGTCGCGGCGCAGACGCGACACGGTGCTGATCCCGTCGAGCAGCGGCATGTGGAGGTCGACGACGACGGCGTCCGGCTCGAGCTCGTCGGCGAGCTCGAGCGCCTCGACCCCGTTGTGCGCCGCCGCGACGACCGCGAGCTCGGGCTGTCTGTCGATCAACGCTCGGAGGGACTCGAGGAAGAGCTCGTCGTCGTCCGCCAGCAGGACCGTGATCGGGCCGTCGGCCATAGGGAGTTCCCGTAGATTCCCCGCCGTGGACTCAGCGGAAACTCTGCAGCCGGTGGCGATCATCGGAGCCGGCCTCGACCTCGGCGCGGGCCGCCGCGGTGTCGACATGGGTCCCTCTGCGATCCGCTACGCCGAGCTCGACGCGCGTGTGCGCGAGCTCGGCCGCGAGGTCGCCGACTGGGGCGACATCCGGTCGCCCGTCCCGGAAGCGATCGACGAGGGCAGCGAGACCTGCCGCTACCTCGGCCCGATCAAGCAGGCGTGCGACAAGGTGGCCGCAATGGTCGCCGACGCCGTCGGCGAGGGCTTCCTCCCGCTCGTGCTCGGCGGCGACCACTCGGTCGCGATGGGCACGCTCGGCGGGATGGCGAAGGCTCGAGGCTCGGGCAGCGTGCTCTGGATCGACGCGCACGGCGACCTCAACCGTCCGAGCACCTCACCGAGCGGCAACGTGCACGGCATGCCGCTCGCCGCGGCGCTCGGCGCGGCGGGCGAGGCGTTCGAGTCCGAGGTCTACCCGACGCCGTCGGTGCAACGGGCGGCGCTGGTCGGTATCCGCTCGCTGGATCCCGGCGAGCGGGAGCTGATCAAGCAGCTCGACGTCCGCGTCTACACGATGAACGACCTGGACCGGCTCGGAGTCGAACGGGTCCTCACCGAGGCGCTCGAGTTTCTCGACGACGCGACGTTCCTCCACGTCAGCCTCGACCTCGACGCCGTCGACCCGATGTTCGCGCCCGGCGTCGGCACCCCGGTGCGGGGTGGGCTCTCCTACCGCGAGGCGCACCTCGCGCTCGAGCTCGTCGCCGAGTCGAACCGGCTCGACTCCCTGGAGGTGGTCGAGGTGAATCCCGTCCTCGACCGCGAGAACGAGACGGGGCGCCTGGCCGTGGAGCTGGTCGCGAGCGCGCTCGGGGCGAGGATCCTCTGACGCGTCACTCGGCCGGCGGATCGCTCGGCTCCGCTCGAGCGCTCCGCTCGAGGTCGACCTCCTCGCCGATTCCCGACGGCTCGTAGTACACGCTCCCCGCGAGTTCCTCGGGAAGGCAGTCGACGGCGAACCCTCGCTCGTCGCCGTGCGGGTAGACGTAGCCCTGGCCGCGGCCGAGCTTCTTCGCGCCGGGGTACGCCGCCGAGCGCAGCGCTGCGGGAGGCATCAGATGGCCGCGATCGCGGACGTCCTGCGTCGCCTTCCCGAGCGCGACGTACGACGCGTTCGACTTCGGCGCGCGCGCGAGATAGACAGCGGCCTGCGCGAGGTTCAAGCGCGCCTCGGGCAGCCCGACATGCTCGACCGCCTGAGCCGCCGCGACCGCGACGAGCAGCGCCTGCGGATCGGCGTTGCCGATGTCCTCCGACGCGAGCACGATCATCCGCCGCGCGATGAACCGCGCATCCTCTCCACCCTCGAGCATCGCGGCGAGGTAGTAGACCGACGCCTGCACGTCGCCGGCGCGCGTCGACTTGATCCACGCGGAGATGAAGTCGTAGTGGCGGTCGCCACCCTTGTCGTAGGCGAGCGGCCGCTTCCGCGCGGCATCGTCGACGTGCCGCTCTTCGAGCTCGACGCCCTCGGCGTTCGCCGTCTCCACCGACAGCTCGAGGATGTTGAGCGCATTGCGCGCGTCGCCGCCGGCGCGGGTCGCGATCATCGCTTCGACGTCGTCCGGCACCTGCGCGCCGAGTGCCTGGGCGCCACGCACCACGACGCCGCGCAACGTCTCGATCGAGTGCGGCTCGAGCTCGTAGATCTGCGTGCGTGAGAGGAGCGCCGAGTTGACCTCGAAGTACGGGTTCTCCGTCGTCGCTCCGATCAGGGTCACGAGCCCCTCCTCGACGCCCGGTAGCAGCGCATCCTGCTGCGCCTTGTTGAACCGGTGGATCTCGTCGAGGAAGAGGATCGTGCGCCGGCCGCTCGTGCCGAGGCGCTCGCGCGCCTGCTTGAGCACCTCGCGCACGTTCGCCACCGTGGCCTGGACGGCGGAGAGCTCCTCGAACTCCGCACCTGTCGTCTGGGCGACGATGCGCGCCAGCGTCGTCTTCCCCGATCCCGGCGGGCCGTAGAGGATCATCGACGGGACCCGGTCTTGCTCGATCGCGAGCCGGAGCGCCCGGCCCGGCCCGACGACGTGGTCCTGGCCGACGAAATCGTCCAGCGTCGTCGGCCGAAGGCGCTGCGCGAGCGGCGCAGTGGCCCCGAGGCGCCGCCCGGCAGCCTCGCTGAAGAGGTCGCCCACGCCGAAAGTATGCTCTGGTCGTGGCGGTCGACGCGACGACGAAGTCGACATGAGCGAGGTATGGAGCACGGGGACGTACGAACGGTTCTCGGCGCGGCTGGCGCCGGTCGCGGACCAGCTCGTCAACCTGCTCGAGATCCGGCCGGGCGACCGCGTGCTCGATCTGGCGACGGGAACGGGGGAGCTCGCAACGCGTGCAGCGCGTGCCGGCGCGAACGTGACGGGGATCGACTTCGCCGAGCCGATGGTCGCGAAGGCTCGCGAACGGGCGGCCGAAGAGGGTCTGCAGGTCACGTTCGACCGGGGCGACGTCGAGTATCTGCCTTACGAGGACGCGTGCTTCGACGTTCTCGTTTCGAACTTCGGGATGATCTTCGCGCCCGACCACGCAAACGTCGCCGCGGAGGTTGCGCGCGTGTCGTGTCCCGGCGCCCGTCTCGGCTTCACCGCGTGGAAGCCGAACTCGAAGCTCGGTGAGCTGTACCGGCGATTCACCGAGAACCCGATCGAAGGCCGGGAGGCGTACGAGTGGGGACGCGAGGACCACGTCGAGGACATGCTCGGCGAGGACTTCGAGCTCGAGTTCGAGGACGGGACGCTGTGGCTCGAGGCGGGCTCGGGCGAGGAGATCTGGAAGCTGTTCTCCGAGTCGGCGCCGCCGGTGGTCGCGTTGATCGCGCGGCTCGACGAAGAAGGGCGCGAGGAGTTCCACCGTGCGTTCGTCGAGCTCTACGAGACCTACCGTACGAAGGACGGCATCGTCCGCGCGCCGCGCCGGTACCTGCTCGTGCTCGGCCGGCGCAAGTGAGCGAGGTCGCCGGCGCAGGCTCGACGGGGCCGGAGGTTGCGCTGCTGCTGCAGCGGCTCATCCGGCTCGACACGACGAACCCACCGGGGAACGAGACGCTCGCGGCGCACGTGCTGCGGGAGTATCTCGAGGGGGCGGGGGTCGAATGCCATCTCTACGCGCGTTCGCCCGAGCGGGCGAACCTCGTCGCGCGGATCCCTGGGACCGGGGACGGCCCGTCGCTCGCGTTCCTCTCGCACACCGACGTCGTGCTCGCAAGCGCGGAAGAATGGCAGCGCGACCCGTTCGGCGGCGAGCTCGTCGACGGCACCGTCTGGGGACGTGGCGCACTCGACATGAAAGGCGAGGTCGCAGCGTCGGCGGTTGCGCTCGCCACGCTCGCACGCGAAGGGTGGCGCGGTTCGGGCGACCTGATCTTCATCGCCGCTGCCGACGAGGAGGTGGGCGCTGGGTTCGGACTGCGGTGGCTCGTCGACGTGCACGCGGACGCGGTGCGTGCTGACTTCTCCGTCAACGAAGGTGCCGGCGACCGGGTCGAGCTCGGCGGCAAGGTGCTCTACCTCTGTGCGGCGGCCGAGAAGATGTCGTCGCCGTTCGTGTTGCGCGTGCACGGACGGAGCGGCCACGCCTCGATGCCGAGCATCGCCGACAACGCGCTCGTGAAGGCGGCGCCGCTCGTCGCTCGCCTCGGCACCCTCGAGGTCGAGCCGCAGCTGATCCCCGAGGTGGAGGGCTTCCTCCGCGCGCTCCTCGGCGAGGTCCCATCGCCCACCGATGCGCTCGCTCGCGCGCGCTCGATCGCACCGCTCGCGGCCGAGCTGATCGAGCCGCTGCTCGCAATGACCGTGTCGCCGACGAAGGCGCACGCGTCCGACAAGCGCAACGTGATTCCCGCGCTCTGCGAGATCACGGTCGACACGCGCCTGCTCCCGGGCCAGACGCCGGAGGAGGCCGAGGCGACGCTGCGCGCCTGGCTCGGCGACGGCGATTACGACCTCGTCAACTACGAGCGGCAGGGAGGAACGCGCTCTCCGATCGGAGGCCCGTTGTGGGACGCGGTCGAGAGCTTCGTCGAGTCCGAGGAGCCGGGTGCGGCGGCCGCGCCGATCTGCGTCGCCGGCTTCACCGACTCGCACTGGATGCGCGAGGCGTTCGGCACCGTCGCCTACGGGTTCTTCCCGGCGCGGGACATGGACTCGGAGACGGCCGCGCGGCTGATCCACTCGGCGGACGAGCGCGTGCCTGTGACCGACCTCGAGCTCGGCGTTCGGTGGCTGCGCCACGCGGCGCAGACCGTCTGTGCTTGAGCTGCACGAAGCGGAGGGGGCGTTCGAGGCGCTCGAGTCGTGGGTCGCCGCGGAGGTTCGCGGCGCCGACGTCGCCGACGTCTATCTCGGCTACGGGCTCTCGGCGCCGCTACGTCGCGAGCCGTGGCCGTCCCCGGCGGAGCCCTGCCGCCTGCCGCTCCTCGCGGCTCGCGTCCGGGGCCGTGACGGACCGAGGCGTGATACGCCGCGGCGGGGCACGTTCTCGGTCGGGGAGTGGGAGCCCACCTGGTCCTCGCCCGACTACGCGGCCGCAGTCGACGAGGTGCGGGCCGCGATCGCGCGCGGCGACGTCTACCAGGTCAACCTCGTGCAGCACCTCTCGGCGCCGTTTCGGGGCGATTCCGAAGGCCTGGCCGCCGCGCTCGCGCCGCTTCATCCCCTGCACCCGCGCCCGCTCGCGGCCGACGGCTGGGCGATCGTCTCTGCGTCGCCGGAGCTCTTCCTGCGGCGCCGCGGGCGGAGCCTCTGGACGATGCCGATCAAGGGCACGCGTCCGCTCGGCGAGGACGTCGACGACGAGAAGGACGCGGCAGAGCACATCATGATCGTGGACCTCGAGCGCAACGACCTCTCGCGCGTGTGCGAGCCCGGCTCGATCCGGTGGCCCGAGCTGATGGCGCAACGCGAGCTCGCGGGCGTAACGCATCTGGTCTCGAGAGTCGAGGGGCGCCTGCGCGACGACGTCACGCTGGCCGAGATTCTGCGCGCGACGTTTCCCGGCGGTTCGATCACCGGTGCGCCCAAGATCGCCGCGATCGACCACATCGCCAGGCTCGAGCCGGTCGGCCGCGGCGCGTCGATGGGCGCGATCGGCACCGTGCACGCAAACGGCGACTTCGACTTCGCGCTCACCATCCGCACGTTCGCGGTCGCAGACGGCCGCGTGCACCTGTGGGCCGGCGGCGGGATCGTCTGGGACTCCGACCCGGAGGCGGAGATCGAGGAGTCGTGGGTGAAGGCGCGGCCCCTGCTCGCTGCCGTCCGCGACCTCGTCCGCGCGTGAGCCTGCTCGCCGTTGCGGTCGCGGGACGCGGCCTCGTGGGTCCGGGAGAGCCGGTCTTCCGCGCAGACGACGAGTCGTTGCTGCGCGGATCGGCGGCGTTCGAGACGCTGCCGACCTACGGCGGCGTGCCGTTCCTGCTCGACCGGCATCTCGAGCGGCTGCGCTTCTCGATCGGCACGCTCGCGCTCCCTCCCGCCGACGGAGTCGAAGAGCTCGTCGAGCTCGTCGTCGGTGCGGCACCGCCTGACCACGTGCTGCGCGTCTACCGCACGGAGCAAACGCTCGTCGTGACCGCAGCTTCCCTTCCGCGCGACCTCGAGGCCGAGCGCGAGCGCGGGCTTGCGCTCGTCTCCGTCGAGCTCGACGCGCCCGAGCTCCTCGCGGGCGTGAAGTCGACCTCCTACGCCGCGGCGTTCGCCGCGCGGCGGTTCGCCGAGCGCACGGGTGCGGACGATGCGCTGTTCGTCGTCCGCGGCATCGTGCGCGAGCTGCCGACGGCGAACGTGTGGTGGCGGAGGGGCGAGCAGCTCCTCACGCCGGCGGTCGGGACCGGCGTGCTGCCGGGCGTGACCCGCGGCCTGGTGCTCGAGCTGTCCAATGCGACGGAGGGCGAGTTCGAGCTCGCCGACGTGCTGGCGGCCGACGAGGTCTTCGCCACCTCGTCGATTCGCGAGGTGATGCCCGTCATCTCGCTCGACGGCCGCGCGGTCGGGGACGGGCGTCCGGGGCCTGAGGCCGCGCGGCTGCAGGCTGTGCTCCGGCTACGCTCTCGCCCGTGACCGAGAGGGTCCGTCTCGGCGGAATGGCGCTCGCCAACGGCGTGCTGGTGCACGGTCCGCGTGCGTGGGCGTGCGCCGTCCGGACCGCCGACGGCGAGCTGAAGGTCGTCGCGCGGCGCAAGCGGTTCCGCGCCGCCAACGTCCGAAGCCCTCTGCTGCGCGGGCCGGCGCGGATCGCCGAGGTGTTCGCGCTCCTGCCACAGGTCAAGCGCGCGCTGCCCGAGGCGGAGCTGCCGATGGAACGTCCGCGCGTGCTCGCATCGATGGCCGGCAGCGCGATCGTGCTGCGCGGCCTCCGCGCGAGCGGGCTCCGCCCAGCCGCACGCGAGCTGATCACCGCGCTGCTCTCCGTCGCGCCTGCGGCCTTCGCGCTGCGAGGCGGCGAGCTCGCCGCCTATCACGGCGCCGAGCACATGTCGATCGGCGGCTACGAGCACGGCGGTGCGCGGCCGAAGGAGCACGAGCGCTGCGGCTCGCACCTGCTCGCGCCGATGCTCATCACGACCGCGATCGGCAACGTCGCCGCCGAGCGCGTCCCGGCGCGGTTCCGTCCCGCAGCCAAGCTTGCGGGAGCGGTCGGCTCGATCGCGGCCTCGGTGGAGATCTTCGGGTGGATGACGCGCAACCCCGACCATGTCGTTTCGCGTGCGCTCGCGAAGCCCGGCCACGAGCTGCAGCACCGCGTCGGGACGCGCGAGCCGACGCCCGCGCAAGTCGAGGTGGCCGAAGCAGCGCTCCAGGCCTGCCTGCAGCTGGAAGAAACGGGACTCGAGCCGTGATCACCACGCGCCGCCGCCTCGACCCGTCGATCTTCGACCTGCCGGTGGAGAAGATGCGCACAGGCTGGTACACGGACGCGTACTTCAACCACACGCGGGCGACGCTGCTCGAGGACGGCCGGCATCCGCACGTGGTCATGCAGGTGTTCCAGAAGCGCCACGCCTACCTCGGAGGCATGGACGAAGCGATCGCCATCCTCAAGCTCTGCGCCGACGACTTCGACGGCCTGACCGTGCATGCGCTCTACGATGGCGACTCGATCGAGCCGCACGAGCCGGTGCTGACGATCGAAGGCGACTACACGACGTTCGCGCACCTCGAGACCGTCTATCTCGGCACGCTCGCGCGTCGCACGCTCATCACGACGAACGTCGTCAGCGTGCTGCGCGCGGCGAACGGCAAGCCGGTGATCTTCATGCCGGCGCGGCACGACCATCATCGCGTGCAGACGGGCGACGGCTACGCCGCGTACGTCGCGGGACAGATCGTCGGGGCGCCGATCGGCGTGACGACGGACGAGCAGGCGTCGTGGTGGGGTGGAAGCGGGCTTGGCACGGTGCCGCACGCGCTGATCGCCGCGTACGGCGGCAACACGGTCGCGGCGGCGAAGCACTTCGCGGACTGGGCGCCCGACGACATGAACGTCACGGTGCTCGTCGACTTCGAGAACGACTCCGTCCGAACCGCTCTCGACGTTGCCCGCGCCCTCGGTTCGAGGCTCTGGGGCGTCCGCCTCGACACCTCGGAGTCGCTCGTGGACCGCTCGCTCTGGGAGGAGATGGGCGACTTCACGCCGACCGGCGTCAACCCGCGGCTCGTGTGGAAGGTCCGCAAGGCGCTCGACGACGAGGGCTTCGACGCCGTGCGCATCGTCGTCTCCGGGGGCTTCACCGTCGACAAGATCGGCGAGTTCGAGGAGGACGGCGTACCCGTCGACGCCTACGGCGTCGGCTCGTCGCTGATCCGCGGCTCGAACGACTTCACCGGCGACATCGTCATGACCGACGGCAAGCCGTCGGCGAAGGTCGGCCGCCGCTACCGGCCGAGCTCCCGGCTCGAGCTCGTCACCTGAGTTGTCCGGAAAGGTTCTCTGGGACGTCGACACGCAGGTCGACTTCGTCCACACCGACGGCAAGCTCGCCGTTCCGGGCGCCATGGATGCCGTCGCGGCCATGGCACAGCTCGTCCGGGCGGCTCGGGCCGCGGGGATTCCGCACGTCGCGTCGGCGGACGACCACGAGCTGACGGACGCCGAGATCTCGGACGAGCCCGACTACACGACGACGTATCCGCCGCACTGCCTGCGCGGGACGCGCGGCGCCGAGAAGATCGCCGAGACCGAGCAGGCCGATCCCGTGCCGCTCGCGTTGACAGAGGTCCCCGAGAAGTGGCTTCGAGGACGCGAGTTCCTGCTGCTCAAGAAATCATTCGACGTGTTCACGAACCCGAATGCCGCTCGGCTCCTCGAGCGGCTCGACCCCGACGACGTCGTCCTCTTCGGCGTCGCAACGGACGTGTGCAACGACGCGGCAATCCGCGGGCTGCTCGCACGCGGGCGAAAGGTGACCTTCGTCGAGGATGCCTCGCGGGGGTTGGACGAGAGCCGGACGGCTCGCTGCCTCGCCGCGTGGCGTGCGGAGGGCGTGCGGTTTGCCACGACCGGGGAGGTCGCCGGAGAGCTTTAGGCCCGGCCCGAGGCTGCCGATGGGGAACCGATGGTCGCCGCCCAATACGCCCTCCAGGACGGCAGCGACCTCCTGCACTGGGTTCCCGCGCAGGCGCATCGCGCGCTCAACCCGATCACCGACACGCCCCTCCAGGCCGTCGCCCCGCACGGCCAGGGATTCGACTTCAACGCGTTCGTCTCGAACTTCGCGCTGACGTGGCTGCCCGTCTGCTTCTTCCTCCTCATGTGCGTCGTCGTCTGGCTCCTCTGGAAGACGGTCAAGCTGATGCCGCGTGTGAAGCCGATGGAGATCACGCCCGGCTCGTCGTCGTCGGTCACATGGGCGGACGTCGCGGGTCTCGACGAGGCGAAGGCGGAGCTGCAGGAGATCGTCGACTTCCTGCGCGATCCGGACCACTTCGAGGCGCTCGGCGCGCGCGTGCCGAAAGGCATTCTCTTCCACGGTCCTCCCGGGACCGGTAAGACGCTCGCGGCGAAGGCCGTCGCGAACGAGTCCGGCGCGCGCTTCTATGCGCAGAGTGCGTCCGCATTCGTCGAGATGTTCGCCGGCCTCGGTGCCGCGCGGATCCGCAAGCTGTTCGACGAGGCGCGCAAGAACGCGCCGGCGATCGTGTTCATCGACGAGCTCGACGCCGTCGGCATGGCGCGCAGCGGCTCCAGCTTCAACCGCGAGCAGGACCAGACGCTGAACCAGCTGCTCGTGGAGCTGGACGGCTTCGGGCCGCGCGATCAGGTGGTGGTCATGGGTGCCAGCAACCGTCTGCAGGACCTCGATCCCGCGCTGTTGCGCCCGGGCCGGTTCGACCGCCAGATCTTCATCCAGCCGCCCGACCTCAAGGGTCGCCGCGCGATCCTCGAGGTCCACACGCGCGGCAAGCCGCTCGACGACAACGTCGATCTCGAGAGCGTCGCACGCCAGACGGCGGGCCTCACCGGCGCGGAGCTGCAGAACATCTGCAACGAGGCGGCGATCGGAGCCGGCCGCAAGAATCACACCAAGCTGACGATGGTCGATTTCGACGACGCGCTCGAGCGCGTGGTCGCCGGCCTGCAGCAGAAGCGCGTCGTCACGGACAAGGAGAAGCGGATCCTCGCCTATCACGAGGGCGGGCACGCGCTGCTCAGCCACCTCGTCGGGAACGAGCCGCAGAAGGCGACGATCATCGCCCGCGGCACCGCGCTCGGCTACGTGCTGCACCTTCCGGAAGAGGAGCGGTACCTCGAGACCAAGGAGGAGCTGCTCGACTGGATGGTGATGGCGCTCGGGGGCCGCGCGGCGGAGGAGATCGTGTTCGGCCGCGTCACGAACGGCGCCGCCAACGATCTCGAGAAGGTGACGCAGATCGCACGCGCGATGGTCTTCGAGTGGGGCATGGGCGACTCGGTCACCTCGCGGACGTTGCGTGCCGACAACTACGCGCTCTCGGAGGAGACGAAGCGACTGCGTGACACCGAGCAGGCGCGGCTGACCGACCAGTCCTACGCGGAGGCTCAGCGGCTGCTCTCCAAGCACCGTGCGGCGCTCGACCGCGTGGCGGCGGCGCTGCTCGAGAAGGAGACACTCTCGCGCGAGGAGCTCGTCGAGCTGTTCTCGGGCACCGAGCCCGACTCGCGCTCCTCGGACTCGGTCGGCGTCGTTCGCGCGTTGCCGGCAGATCCGTCGGGCCTCTAAACGCAGATCAACTAGCCTCCGGTCGTGTACCCGTTGCTCGACCGGGAACGGCGCTCGGCGTGACCGTGCACGCCGTCCACCACCTCGGGATCGCCGTCGACGACCTGGATGCGGCGATCCTCGTCTACTCCGACCTGTTCGGGGCGGAGCTGGAGCACCGCGAGGAGGTGCCGGACCAGGGCGTGGAGGCGGCGTCGCTGCGTATCTGCGACGCAGGCCGGATCGAGCTGTTGCGGCCACTCGCCGCCGACACGCCGGTCGGTCGCTTCGTCGCGAAACGCGGTCCGGGCATGCACCACGTCGCGTTTCGGGTCGACGACGTCGCCGCGGAGATCGCCCGGCTGAAGGCCCACGACGTCCTCCTGATCGACGAGGAGCCGCGGCAGGGCATCTTCGGCCTCCAGGTCGCGTTCGTCCACCCGGAGGCGACCGGCGGCGTTCTGGCAGAGTTCGTCAGCGATGACAGACACTGACCGGATCAGGCTCGAGATCGCCTTCGAGGGCAATCAGGTGCTCACCGTCTACGTCCCGGCGTCCACGGCCGAGGATCTGGACCGCGCCCTCGCCGGCGCGCACGACAGCCTCAGCTTCGAGGCCGAGGACGGCCGATACACGATCTCCGTGGCGAAGGTCGTCTACGTCAAGCGATTCGGCCGCGAGAGCCGGGTCGGCTTCGGCGCGGTTGCGTAGAACTGCGTCGAACAGGGTTAGGGGCGGCACGCCCCGGGGGAACCTGAACGAGTCGGGATGAGCGAGGCGGTAGCCAGGAAGAAGGAGAGCGAGGCTGCGCGTGTGCGCGGCCTGGTCGACCGCGCCCAGAAGGGGGATCGGGGGGCGCTCGAGGAGCTCTACCTCATCCACTTCGATCGGATCTACAGCTACCTGCACGTCAGCGTCGGCAACCGGCACGACGCGGAGGACCTGACGACACAGACCTTCCTGAAGATGCTCGAGTCGATCGGCAAGTTCCGGTGGCAGTCCGCACCGTTCTCCGCCTGGCTCTTCCGGATCGCGCACAACCTCGCGATGGACCACTTCCGTGCGACGAAACGGTGGCAGCCCGAGGAGGACGTGCCGGAGCCGGAGCCGGACGAAGGCACTTCGGCGGAGGCCGGCGCGCTCGAGTCGATCGGCCGCAAGTCGATGCTCGAACTGATCGAGGACCTCTCGCCGGAGCAGCAGCAGGTCCTGACGCTGAAGTTCGTGTTCAACTTCGCGAATGCGGAGGCGGCGACGATCCTGGGCAAGACCGAGGGCGCGATCAAGTCGCTGCAGCATCGAGCGCTCGTCTCGCTGCAGAAGCAGCTCGAGAAGCGCGAAGCGGACAAGTAGCTACCCTCCGCGCTCGTGGCACTCGAGGTCGGGATCGTCGGCCCGTCGGGCAGCGGGAAGACGTCGCTCTTCACTGCGCTGACGAAGACGGGCGGAGGCGACTACGGGAAGACGAACGTCGGCATGGCCCCGATTGCCGACGACCGGCTGCAGGCGCTTGCCGCGGTCGTGAAGGCGCGCAAGATCACGCCCGCGACGATTCGCGTGCAGGACATTCCCGGCTCGGGCGCCTCGCAGCTCGGCAACCTGCGGCAGGTCGACGCGCTGCTCGTCGTGCTGCGCGGCTTCGGCGCCGACGCGACGCCGGAGGAGGACCTGGAGAACTTCAAGCTCGAGCTGCTCGTCGCGGACCGCGACCACGTCGAGCGACGCCTCGAGCGTGTCGAGAAGCAGGCGAAGTCGGGCGACGCAAAGGTCCGCGCCGAGGCGGACGAGCTGCGGA
>JBJMKB010000023.1:0-26402 GCA_045806045.1 Gaiellaceae bacterium
CCGACCGAGTCTCTCGCCCACGGGATGGAGAACTTCCCGATCGAGGAGCTCGAGCTCGGCGTCCGCTCGTACAACTGCCTGAAGCGGGTCGGGATCGAGACGATCGGCGATCTCGTCACGAAGTCGGAGTCCGAGCTCGCCGCGATCCCGAATTTCGGCAAGAAGTCGATCGAAGAGGTCAAGGAGACGCTGGCCCAGCACGGTCTTGGGCTTCGCGGCTCCAATGGAGCCGAATAGCCGTGAGGCACGCGCGCGCAGGCAAGAAGCTCGGACGTGACTCGGCGCACCGCAAGGCGCTCTACGCGAACCTTGCCGGTGCGCTGATCGAGCACGGGCGCATCAAGACGACGATCACGAAGGCGAAGGCCGTCAGGCCGATCGCCGAACAGATGATCACGCTCGGCCGGCGCGGCGACCTGCACGCGCGCCGGCAGGCGACGGCGTTCCTGCGCTCGCGCGACGTGGTGCACAGGCTGTTCGCCGACGTCGCGCCGCTCTTCAAGGATCGTCCCGGCGGTTACACGCGGATCGTGAAGCTCGGCCCGCGCGCCGGCGACTCCGCCGAGATGGCCTACCTCGAGCTCGTCGACGAGGAGTACGTCGCCGCGCAGCTCGAGGAGCGCACGCCGGAGCCGGTTGTGGAGCAGCCGGTTGTGGAGGAACCCGTCGCCGAAGAGCCTGCCGCCGAAGAGCCTGCCGGCGCGGTGCCGGACGTCCCGGTCGAGGCGGCCGAGGAGCTGCCGGAGACCGAGGAGGAGCGCGTCGAGGATCCGGAGGCGGCCGAGGAAGTCCTCGCCGCCGAGGAAACCGAGGACGGCCCCGCCGTAGCACCCGCTGCGGAGGCCGAGCCTGCTGCTGAGGTCGACGAGACCTCCGGCGAAGCGCCGAAGGCGTAGTTCGACCTAGGTCGGTGCCTAGCACCGTACGTGGTGCGCGGCGCTATCCGCTCGAGCCGATGAGCGCGCCGACGACGGCGATCACCGCTCCGCCGACCGAGACCGCCAGCAGGCTCTTCAAGAAGCCCGTCGAGAAGAACTTCCAGCGGATCACTGCGAGCGCGATGAGCTCGAACGCCACGACGATCGCGGCGGCCACCACGGCGACGTGGTAGTTCGTGAGCAGGAACGGCAGCGTGTGCAGGATGCCCCCGACGAACGTGCCGACGCCCGTGATCGAGCCGCGCACGGCGGGGTTGCCCCGACCCGTCAGCTCGCCTGTGTCCGACAGGCCCTCCGAAAACGCCATCGAGATCGCCGCTCCGATCGAGGTCGCGAGGCCGGCGATGAAGGCGGTGTGGGGCTTGTGCGTGTAGAACGCGATCCCGAAGATCGGCGCCAGCGTGGAGAGCGACCCGTCGATCAGCCCGACCATGGCGGGCTGCACCCGCTGGAGCAGGAAGTGGTGCTCTTCCGGCATGGTTAGAGTGTATCCAACGGACGACAAGTGACTAGAGCATCAGGCAGACCTTACAAGGGCCGTCAGGAGCGCCTGACGTGCGCCTGAAGCTAACGATCGAGTACGACGGCACGGGCTTCCGTGGCTGGGCGAGGCAGCCCGGCGCCCGAACGGTGGAAGCCGAGCTGCGACGGGCACTCGGCGAGCTGTACGGCGGCGTAGAGGGTCTCGCCGTGGCCGGACGCACGGACACCGGGGTCCACGCCCTCACGAACGTCGTCTCCGTCGACGTGGAGGGCGGGCCGCCGCCCGGCCGCGCGCCGCAGGCGCTGAACGCCGTGCTCCCCGACGACCTCTCGATCGTCTGGGCCGACGTCGCGCCCGAGACCTTTCACGCGCGTTTCGACGCGCGCTCCCGGTCCTACCGCTACCGCGTCTGGCGGCGCCGCGAGCGCTCGGCGCTCGAGGCACGCCGCTCTTTGTGGTGGCCGCGTCCGTTCGATCTCGACACGCTGAACGCGAGCGCCCTCGCGCTGCTCGGGGAGCACGACTTCCGCGCCTTCACGCCGGCAGAGACCGAGCACCAGAGGTTCACGCGCACGGTCGAGAGCGCGCGGTGGATCGAGCTCGACGAGAACCTCGTGGCGTTCGAGATCACCGCGGACTCGTTCCTGCGGCACATGGTGCGAACGCTCGTCGGGACGATGCTCCGAGGCGGCGAGCTGGCGCCACTGCTCGAGGGACGGCCCCGCAGCGACGCCGGCCCGACGGCGCCGCCGCATGGGCTGTACCTGACGGGCGTCTCGTACGGTTGATCCGCAGCGTTCCGGGGGAGAAGATGCGCGGGTGCATACGTGCCGGCACTGTGGGAACGGCGTCGAGGACAGGTTCCGCTACTGCCCTTGGTGCGCGCTGCCGCAACGCAGCAAGCTCGTCGAGTTCTTCGCGCCGCACCCCGACGTCCCGGCGGACGCGGCGAAGGCGCTCCGCGTGTCGCGGTACTTCGCGAGCGAGGAGCGGCCGCCGCAGGTGCGGCTGAGCATCTGGAACGTCGATGTCGCAGAGGCGGCGGTGTCGGTCTCCGAGGAGGAGGCGGTGCGGCTCGCCCAGTTCCTCGCGCCGCCGTCGCGCCGCCCGTTCTTCGACCAGATCCGCGAGTCGCTGCACCTGTAGAACCCCTCGCTACGATCGAAACCATGCGGTTTCCGGTCGTCCTCTTCGACCTCGACGGCACGGTGATCGACTCCGGCGCGATCATCCTCGCCTCGATGCGGCACGCGGCCGAGACGGTCGTGGGCGGTGAGTGGGACGACGGCGAGCTGATGAAGGCGGTCGGCGGCCCCGGCCTGGAAGCGCAGATGGTGGCGCTCGACCCGAGCCGCGTCGACGAGCTCGTGCGCGTCTACCGCGAGCACAACGAGCCGCTCCACGAGACGCTCGAATGCTGCCCCGGGATGGAAGACGTCCTCGCGACGCTGAAGGCCCGCGGCCACCGGCTGGGGATCGTGACGGCGAAGCGCCGTCTCACCGTGGATCTCGCATTCGCGCGCCTGCCGATCGAGCACCTGTTCGAGACCGTGGTCGGCGGTGACGAGACGGCGAGGCACAAGCCGGATCCCGAGCCGCTGCTGCTCGCGCTCGAACGCCTCGGCGCGAGGCCCGAGGACGCGGTCTACGTCGGCGACTCGCCCTTCGACATGCAGGCCGCGAACGCGGCCGGCGTGCACGCGGTCGGCGTCAGCTGGGGACGCATCCATACGGCCGACAAGCTCGCCGGGGCCGACGTCGTGATCCATGCGGCAGAGGAGCTGCTCGAGATTGTCTAGCGCCCGCGCCGCCGAGTTGCGCGAGCAGCTGAACCGCTGGCTCCACGAGTACCACGTGCTCGACGAGCCCTCGGTCGAGGACGCCGTGTACGACCGCGCCTACGACGAGCTTGTCGCGCTCGAGCGCGAGGATCCGGAGCTGGTCACTTCCGACTCGCCAACGCAGCGCGTCGGCGCACCGGCGTCCGAGCGGTTCCGCAAGGTGACGCACCTGACGCCGATGGGATCGCTCGAGAAGGTGACGAGCAACGAGGCGCTCGAGAAGTGGGCCGACGACGTGCGCAAGCGGCTCGACAGTGACGAGGCCGTCGCGTATGTGACCGAGCCGAAGATCGACGGGCTCGCCATCAACCTGACCTACGAGGAGGGTCTGTTCACGCGCGGCGCAACGCGCGGTGACGGTGAGGTCGGCGAGGACGTGACGGTCAATCTGCGCACGATCCAGGCAATCCCGTTGCGGATGCTCGGCGGCGATCCGCCGCGCCTGATGGAGGTGCGCGGCGAGGTCTACATGCCGCTCTCCGGTTTTCGCGAGCTGAACGAGCGGCTGATCGCAGAGGAGAAGAAGCCGACGCCGAACCCGCGCAACGCGGCCGCCGGGTCGCTGCGCCAGAAGGACCCGTCGATCACCGCCTCGCGCCCGCTCTCGTTCTGGGCCTACGGCGTCGGCGCGCACGAAGGCGCCGAGCTGCGTACACATTGGGAGACGCTGCAATGGCTGAAGAGCCACGGCTTCCCGATCAATCCGTTCGCCGAGCGGTTCGAGACGATGGAGGCGGTCGCGAAGGCCTGCCGGGAGTGGGAGCGCAAGCGCGCCGAGCTCGACTACGAGATCGACGGGATCGTGATCAAGGTGGACGACTACGACCAGCAGCGGCGGCTCGGCGCGCTGCATTCGCGCCCGCGCTGGGCGCGAGCGTTCAAGTGGGCGCCGCTGACGGCGACGACGAAGCTCGAGAAGATCATGATCCGCGTCGGCCGCACCGGCGCGCTCAACCCGTGGGCGATCCTCGCGCCCGTGGAGGTCGGCGGCGTCACGATCTCGCGCGCGACGCTGCACAACGAGGAGGACATCAACCGCAAGGACATCCGCGAGGGCGACGACGTGATCGTGCAGCGCGCGGGCGACGTGATCCCGCAGATCGTGGGGCCTGCCGGCGCGCACCGCAGAGGGACGAAGCCGTTCGCGATGCCGACGCACTGTCCGTTGTGCGGCGCCCGCGTGGTCAAGCCCGAAGGCGAGGCGATGCACCGCTGCCCGAATCGCGCCTGCCCGTCGCGCGGTCTCGAGACCCTCATCAACTGGGTCGAAGGCCCGGCGGACATCGACGGCGTCGGTGAGCAGACGATCCGGACACTGTGGGATCAGGGGCTCGTGCGCTCGTTGCCGGAGCTCTACCGGCTGACGAAGGAGCAGCTCCTCCAGCTCGACGGCTTCGGCGAGATCTCGGCGACGAGTGCGATCGAGCAGATCGAGGCGTCCCGCAAGCGCGTTCCGTTTTCGCGCGTGCTCCTCGGGCTCAACATCCCGGGGATCGGGTGGGTGCTCGCGCAGAACCTCGCCCGCCGTGTCGGAACGGTCGACGCATTGCTGAACGCAACGCCCGAGGAGCTCGCCGAGGTGGAGGGGTTCGGGCCCGACCGTGCCGAGGCGGTTGCCGAATGGTTCGCCGACGACGACAACCGCCGTCTCGTCGACGAGCTACGCGCGATCGGCCTTCGCTTCGAGCTCGACGAAGAGGACAAGCCCGTGGAGGGGCCGCTGACCGGGAACCAGTACGTGATCACCGGGACGCTCGAGACGATGTCGCGTGAGGATGCCCGCGAGGCACTCGAGGCGCTCGGCGCCAAGGTGTCCGACAACGTCTCGAAGAAGACGACCGCCGTGTTCGTCGGCGAGAGCCCGGGCTCGAAGGTCGCCAAGGCGCAGAAGGCGGGCGTGCCGCTGCAGACCGAGGACGACCTGCGAGCGTTGCTAGTCCGCTGAGGCGAGCGCGGCCGCGAAGCGGTCCTGCGCCTTGCGCGCAGACCACGTGTGCACCGGCCGGCCGTTCTGCACGACCGCGAAGCCGTAGCGGTCGCGCACGTAGCCGCTGAGCGCTGACGCCTCGTCCGTCGTTCCCGTCTTCGCGCGCACCACGCCGCGTGCGGGCGCCGTCCGGAGACGCTTCTCGAGCGTGCCGCTGACGCCGGCAACCGGCAGCGACGCGCGAAACGGATCGCGCAGGTCGACGTCGTTCCACAGGACGACGAGCAGCGCCGCAAGCGCGCGCGCCGTGAGCCGGTCCTCGAGCGAGAGGCCCGAGCCGTCGGCGACGCGCACCCCGGCGAGCGGGATCGCCGCTGCAGCGAGGTCGCGTACGACGATCCCTGCCCCATTCGCGGTCGTGCCGCTCGCACCGACCTCTGCCCCGAGCGTCTTGAGCAGCATCTCGGCGGAGAAGTTGTCGCTCTCCCGATCCATCGCAGCGAGGACGGCCGACAGCGGGTCGGACTCGACCTGTGCGAGGGCGTACGCGTCGGCGGGCGCGCGTCCGAGCCCGACGACGCCCGAGGCCACGCCGTGACTACCGAGCAGCGCTTTCAGGCGACCCGCCGCCGCGAGCGCCGGCTGGCGCGCCGTGTGGTGGTCGTACCATGCGCGGTCGACGACGAGCGCGGAGAGCGGCGGGCACTCCCCGATGAAATACGAGCTCTTCCAACCGGGCGCCATGCGGCGTGCGTCGAACCAGGACTCGTCGGCGTAGATTCGACCGGCGATACGCGTGATGCCGAGCTGCCGGACTTGCGCCGCGAGCCGCTCGACCTGCACTGACGTGAGCGTCGGGTCGCCAAAGCCCTTCAGGAAGACGTCGCCGTACCAGACGCCGTCCTCCTGATGGCCGCGCCCGAGCAGCTCGGTTCGAAAGCGGTAGCCGGGGCCGAGCTCGCGGAGCGCAGCGAACGAGACGACCAGCTTCTCGTTCGACGCCGGCGCGAGTGGCAGGTCCGGATGGCGCGCGAAGATCACCCGGCCCGACTGAAGGTCGACCGCGACGGCGCTCGATGCCGCTGCAGGGTTTCCGGGCACGGCGAGAGCGTTGGCGAGCCGGGTGGGCAGCGGAAGGAGCGCGGCACTCGCGACCGAGGCCGAGACGACTAGGAGGACGACCACGAGAAGGATCCGGCGCACGGCTGCCATTGTGACCGAGGAAGCGGTGGGCCTCGGCCAGGGCGAAGATGGGACTCCCGGCCCTTGTTGCGGCGGCCGCGGCTCCGAAGAATCGGTGGCGGGCGGAACTCGTGATCGACCTCCTCGAAAAGATCAACGTGCTGATGCGCGGCTCGACGCGCGACCTCGACGCGATCGAGCGGACGCTGACCGACGGCTATGCGCACGCCCTTTTCCTGGAGGCGGAGAAGTGGCGCCTCGAGCGGCGCATCTCCGAGGTCACACAGAGCCTGCAGAGCGGCGATACGGCGACGAAGGCACGCGAGCTCTCCGCGCTCGCGAAGCGGCTCGACGGCAACGCGGGCGATCTCGTTCAGCTGCGGGGTGTGCTCTCGGAGCTGCGCCGCCGCGCCGACGACGTTCGCGTCGACAGCTCCGCCGCCTGACGCACTAGACGATCCCGGAACGGACTGCGTAGACGGCGGCCTGGATCCGGTTATCGATCTGCAGCTTCATCAGGATGTTCGAGATGTGGTTCTTGACCGTCTTCGGGCTGATGTGCAGCTCGGCGGCGATCACCGCGTTGTCCTTCCCGTTCGCGATCAGCTTGAGCACCTGGATCTCCCGGTCGGACAGCTCCGATTGGATCATCTCGGCCTCGTGGTGCGAGGCGCTCGACGCGCGAACGCGCTGCAGCACCTTCGACGCGATCGTGGGCGACACGAGCGACTCCCCGACCGCAGCCGCCTTGATTCCCTGCATCAGCTCCGTGATCGAGGCGTCCTTCAACAGGTAGCCGCACGCACCGGCGAGGATTGCGTCCATCACGTCGCTGTCCTGGTCGGAGATCGTCAGCACCAGCACGCGGGTGAGCGGCGCGATCATCGAGATCTGCCGCGTCGCCTCGACCCCGCTGATGCCCGGCATGTTGAGGTCCATCACAACGACGTCGGGTGCGAGCTCGCGCACGGCCCGCAACGCGTCGGTCCCGTTGTCGCACTCGCCTGCGATCTGGACGCCTTGCTCCTCGAGCAGGTTGCGCAACCCCGTCCGGAACAGGTCGTGGTCGTCCACGAGGAGGACGCGGGGGGTTGTGTGCTCGCTGATGTCTGCTGGTTCGCTCAGCTCGGCCTACCTGGGCGTGTGACCGGGCCGACCAGTGTACTAGTGCAGCGTGATCGTCACCGTGCGGCGCCCCCAGGCGTTCGCCTGCGCGAGCGTGGGGAACCAGAGGTCGATCGTCGTGCCGACCACCGCGCCGCCCGTGTCGGCGGCCACCGCTTCGCCGTAGCCCGGCACGGTCATGTGGGTGCCGAGCCCGATCACCGACGGGTCGACGGCGGCGACGCCCCAGCCCACCGGGAGCCCGGTCGCCGTGTGGCCCGGGAGCGAATACCCCGTTGCGGAGACGGTGATCGTCCGTCCGGCGGGTGCTCCGATTGACGGAGGGGCGGCAGCGGGGGTGGTAGCGGGAGCGGGAGCGGGAGCCGACGGGCCGGCATCGAACGTGGGGACGGCGGACGGGCTCGGGACGGCAACGGTGCCGGCTGTGGTCGTGCGCGTCAGCTGCTGGCTGCGGATGCGAGCCGAGGTCGCCTGGGCCACGACCGCCGCGATCTGCCCCTGCGTCAGCCGTCGCTGCTCGGCGAGCGAGCCGATGTACGTGGTGCGAGCGGCACGTTCGGCAGCGAGCGAGCCGGCGGTTGCCTGTGCTTCGCGCACGGATGCGGCGAGCGCCGCGTCCTGCTGCGCGAGGCGACGCGATGCGCCGGCGGCGGTCACGCGTGCCGCCTTCAACTGGCGCAGGATGTCCTCCGCCTGGCCTGTCATCCGGCTCAGGTTCTCGAGGTTCGTGAGCGCTTCGTCGAGCGTCTTCGAGCCGAAGACGATCTCGAGCGGCTCCACGTTCCCTTGCTCGTAGAGAAGGCGGAGACGGGCGCCGAGGCTCGTCTGGGCGATCTGCGTGCCACGCTTCGCGATCGCAAGCTCCTGGGCGACGAGCGCGCGCTCCGCCTGCAGCGACTCTTGCTGCGTGTGCAGCGAGGCAAGGCGCGATTGCGCGGCGGCGAGATGCTGGTCGATCGAGTACAGATCGAGAACCGCAGCGCGCGATTTGGCCGCGAGCGCTGCATCGTGGGCGCGCAGCGCAGCAGAGCCGTGCGACGGAATCGCACCGCTGACCGCCGGTGTCGCGAGCACGACGAGGGCGACTGCAGCGAACGGCAACAAGCGCCGACGCGGCGTGTGTGCCTGCCCAAGCACGGAGGCGGACCGTACCATACGGCCGAAGAAGGGAATGCCGCTTTCGGGCAGAAAGTGGCACGTTTCGGGCGCGTTTGTGACAGTTGTGTGTTTGACGTTCGTCCGAAACCCCTGCTAGCCTCCTGAACTCGTGACGTACCGGCCCCTCCCGGTGCGTCCGTCCCGCCCCCGGACCGGGGGTTGTCATTCGTAGGCAGGGACGGGCGCCGTACGTTCTCGCGGGGATCTGTATCGCCCTCCTGGCGGCAGTCCCGGCGTTTGCCGACCCCTCGATAACCTCGAAGCGCGCACAGGCGCAACAGGTGATGGGTCAGCTCCAGCACCTTTCGGATTCGCTCGAGCGGGCGCGATCGCAGTACGTCGCGTCGACCGCGCAGCTCGCGAAGATCCAGCGCGACCTGAGCGAGAACCGTCGCGAGCTGCAGCTCGCGAAGCACAACCTCAAGGCGAGCCAGCGGATCATTGCGGAGCGGCTCGTGACGCTCTATCGCTCCGACGAGGCATCGACCCTCGAGGTGATCCTCGGTGCACGCAGTCTCGACGACATGCTCACACGCATGGACAGCGCAAAGAGCATCACGGGGCAGGACGCTCGCGTCCTTGCGCAGGTCAAGCAGTTCCGTACCGCGATCAAGCACAGCGCAGAGGTGCTCGCCAAGGCGCGCGAATCGCAGCAGCGGGTCGTCGCCCAGCGGGCCGCGGCAAAGGTGTCGATCGAGTCGCAGATCGCGCAGGGGAACAACCTGCTCTCGTCGATCAAGGGCGAGATAGCGCGGATGGTCGCGGCGGATCGCGCCCGGCAGGTGCAGATGGCCGCGGTCGCGCAGGCGCGACTCGCCGCGCAACATCGCGCGCAGCAGCAGACGCAGGACACCGTTGTGGGCGTGTCGGCGATCGCCCCGCAATCGGACACGGTCGTCGCGCCCCCGCCGACGCACGGCGGTGTCGTGGGCGTTGCGCTCTCGCAGCTGAACACGCCCTACGTCTGGGGCGGCTCGGCGCCCGGCGGGTTCGACTGCTCGGGGCTCGTCATGTGGGCGTACGCACAGGTCGGCGTCTCGCTTCCGCACTCGTCGTACGCGCAGTACGGCGCGGGCGTCCCGGTATCGCGCGACCAGCTGCAGCCCGGCGACCTCGTCTTCTTCGACGGGCTCGGCCACGTGGGCATCTACATCGGCGGCGACCAGTTCGTGCACGCACCGCACACCGGCGACGTCGTGAAGATCTCCAGCCTCTCCGAAGGCTGGTACACGTCGACGTACGTCGGCGCCCGCCGGATCCTTTGAACCTGGTTCGGTTTGTGAACCAGGATCGTGAGTTTCGACGTGCGAAACGCAGCAACCTGGTTCCGCTGACACGGAATCAGGTTGCGTACGACTGACCGCATCGAGCGGTCAGTCGTACAGCCGCGCCACTTCGTCGGCGAAGTGGTCCAGCACGACCTTTCGCTTCAGCTTCAGCGTCGGGGTGATCTCGTCCTGTTCGAGCGTCAGCTCGCGCGGCAGGATCGCGAAGCGCTTGATCTGCTCGTACCGTGACCGCTCTTCGTTCACGGCGTCGACCGCCGCCTGCACCGCAGCGTGCACGTCGGTGCCGTCCGCGGCCTCGGGATCAACGGTGATGAGCGCCGCGATGTACGGCTTGCGGTCACCGACGACGAGCGCCTGCGAGACGATGCGATGGGCCTTCAGCTCGTTCTCGAGATTCTGCGGCGCGACGTTCTTTCCACCGGCGGTGACGATGATGTCCTTCTTCCGGTCGGTGATGACGAGGAAGCCGTCTTCGTCGAAGTGGCCGACGTCGCCCGTGTGCACGAAGCCGTCGTCGTCGAGCACGGCATGCGTCGCCTCGGGATCGCGGTAGTACCCGGCGAAGACCGTGTTCGAGCGGATCAGGATCTCGCCGTCGCCGGCGATGCGGATCTCCACGCCGGGGAGCGGCTTGCCGACCGTCCCGAACTTGAAGTCGTTGCGGCGGTTGACCGTCGCCGCGGTCGTCACCTCGGACAGGCCGTAGCCCTCCAGGATCAGGATGTCGATCGCGTGGAAGAACTCCGCGATGTCGCGCGAGAGCGGCGCGCCGCCCGCATTCGCGACGCGCAGCCTGCCGCCGAGGCGCGCCTTCACCTTCGCGTAGACGAGCCTGTCGGCGATGCGGTGCTTCAACCGCAGCGTGCGCGGCACCGTCCGCTTCGCCTGGCGCAGCTTCGAAACCTTGTAGCCCGTCCGCAGCGACCAGCGGATCAAGCTCCTCCGTATGCCGGTCTCCTCCTCGAACTTCGCGACGACAGTGGAGTGGATCTTCTCGTAGACCCGCGGCACGCTCGGGAAGAGCGTCGGCCGCACACGCGGCAGCTCCGTCGCCGCGCGCAACGGATCGGACAGGAACGCGATCGTGAACCCGATGTACGCGGCGGAGAGATGGAGCAGCCGGCCATAGTTGTGCGCGAGCGGGAGGTAGAGCAGCATCGTGTCTCCCGGCTCGATCAGGCGCTCCTCCATCTCGTCGCCCTTCTGAACCATCGCGTAGTAGTTGCGGTGGCGGATCATGCAGGCCTTCGGCGGGCCTGTCGTGCCCGAGGTGTAGATGAAGGTGAACAGGTCGTCCTCGCCGATCGAGTCCGCGCGCTCGTCGAGCGCGGCCGGATGCTCCGCGGCGAACGCGCGGCCGCGTTCCCGAAGCTCGTCGAACTCGTCGAACGAGATGACGTGGTCGATGCTCCCGACCTTTCGCCGCTGCTCGTCGTCCTCGACCAGCACCCCGACGACGTCGGAGTGGCGGAGCAGGTATTGCACGTCCCGCTCGGAGCTGTTCGCGTAGATCGGAGCGACCACTGCGCCGACGCACGCGAGCGCGAAGTCGAAGAGCGCCCACTCGAGGCTCGTCCGGCCGAGGATCGCGAACGCGTCGCCCTTCTGGATGCCGAGCGCCAGGAGGCCGTTCGCCAGCTCGTCCACGGTCTCCTCGGCCTGCGCCCAGCCGACCTCGCGCCACTCCCCGCCGACCTCCTGGAGGTATGCGGGATCCTCGTGCCGAGCGGCGACCGCGTCCCGCCAGAGGTTCGCGATCGTCCGGGGGCGCTCCACTCGCACGACTGTAACCCGCAGGAACCCGGCGCGGGAGCGCGAATCCAGGCCGTCCCGGTACGATTTCACCTGCAGATGCGCACAACCTGGAATGGATCCGTGAGCTTCGGGCTCGTCAGCATCCCCGTCGGCCTCGCGCCGGCGACGAAGCCGGCTGCCCGGCAGTCGGACATCTCGTTCCGGCTGCTGCACCGCGAGTGCGGCTCGCCGATCAAGCAGAAGCGCTGGTGTCCCGTGCACGAGCGCGACGTCGAGTCGGACGAGCTCGTCAAGGGCTGGGAGGTCTCGAAGGGCCAGTTCGTGATGGTCGAGGACGCCGACCTCGAGGCGATCGAGAACCGCGACACGTCGCGCTCGATCGACATCAACCGCTTCGTGCGGCTCGAGGAGGTCGACCCCGTCTACTACGACCGCACGTACTTCCTCGTGCCCGCGGGCGCCGAGGCGCAGCGCCGCCCGTACGTGCTGCTCCTCGAGGCGATGAAGGAAGCCGGTGTCGCGGCGCTCGGCCGCTTCGTCCTCGCCGGCAAGGAGAAGCTTTGCCTGATCCGGCCGATGGGCGACGCCCTCGCGCTCGAGACGCTCTTCGTCCACGAGGACGTCAAGGACCATGCCGAGATCGACGAGGCGGTCTCCGCCGCCGAGGTGCGCAAGCCGGAGCTCGACCTCGCGAAGCAGATCATCGCGTCGCTCGCGGCGCCGTTCGAGCCCGAGGAGCTGCGGAGCGAGTACCGCGAGTCGCTGCGCGAGCTGCTCGAGGCGAAGCTCTCCGGCGTCGAGCTGGAGGTGCCCGCCGAAGAGGCACCGACGCCGGTGATCGACCTGATGGAGGCCTTGAAGGCGTCCGTCGCGGCGGCTTCGAAGAAGCAGCCGGCAGCGGGTGGACCAAAGAAGAAGGCGGCACCGCGTAAACGCGCCGCCGCCTCCAAGTAACCCGTTCGTCGTCGGTCAGTGCCGAGCGGGGAGCGCTCCCAGCGCCTCGAGCTGAGCGGAGAACAGCGTCTTGTCGATCTTGCCGTGGTAGATCGGCACGTGCTCCTCGAGGCAGATGCGGATCACCTCGTCGCGTTCGATTCCGACTTCCTTCGACAGCTCGTCGGGCGTCAGGTGGTTGGCCATCTCGCTCCTTCCACGAAAAAGCCCGCCGCGCACGGTGCGCTAGCGGGCCAGGTCTCCAGCTTGTTGCGGCAAGGCGGGGATCTTCACTCGCCCCGCCTTGTCGCCGTGCCATTCATCGTGGTCTGAGAATAATCGATCCGGATGACGGATGCGACGGATCTGCTGCGCGGGCTCGAACCGCGGCTCTACGAGCGGCGTGGGGTGCGGCTCAGGGTCTTCGAGAGCACGGGCTTCGACGGGGCAGACGGGCGGCCGCTCCTCCTGATCCACGGCTACGGCGGGGCGGCCTGGAACTTCGAGCCGATGGCGCCGCTCCTCCGCGGGCGCCGGCTGATCGTCCCCGATCTGCCGGGGCACGGAGGCTCGACGCCGCTCCCGGCGGCGCCGAGCCTCGCCGGGTTCGCGGATGTGCTCGCGGGCGTGCTCGACGAGCCCGCCGACGTCTTCGGGCACTCGCTCGGCGGCGTGGTCGGGCTACGGCTCGCCGAGCGCCACCCCCGGCTCGTGCGGCGACTCGTGCTCGCGGCGTCCGCCGGGATCTCCAGTTCGACGCGGCTCGCGGAGATCACGATCACGCTGGCGGGCATCGTGCAGCCCGGGAGGATCGCGGGCCGCCGCGTCGAGTCCATCGCCCGCTCTCCTCGCCTTCGGCGGCTCGTCTTCGGACGGTTCGAGGTGTCGAACCCGGAGCTCCTGACCGAGCGCGCGGTGCACGGCTTCCTGCGCGGGCCGGCGCTCCACACGGACGCGGTCGGCGCGGGCCTCGCCCTCGCGCGCGACGATCCGCGCGTCGATCTCGAGAAGGTGCGCTGCCCCGTGCTCGTCCTGTGGGGCGCGCGCGACCGCCAGGTCCCGATCGAGGACGGGTTCGAGTACGCCCGCCGCCTTCGTGCCCCGCTGCGGGTGATCGCCGATTGCGGACACCTCCTGATCGGCGAGCGCCCCGACGTGTGCGCCCGTGCGGCCCTGGAGTTCTTCGAGGCTCGCTAACCTGTGACCCGTCGCGGGGTGTGGCGCAGCCTGGTAGCGCGCTCCGTTCGGGTCGGAGAGGTCCCGAGTTCAAATCTCGGCACCCCGATGAAGGTGAAGGGCGGGCCGACGGCCCGCCCTTCACCGTTCTATGCCGCGGCGGCCGTCTGCCGCTCGCGCATCACCGTCAGCACGAACAGCGCGCCGACGACCGCGAGCGTCAGGACGGCGAGGCCCCAGATCGGGCCGCTCAGGTTGTCGTCCCAGCCGAGCGCGTGATCGACCGAGATCCGGCCCGGACCGGTCGCGGCGATCGCGACCGGGACGGCCACGAGCACGAGGTTGAACTCGTAGCCCTGGCCCGTGTTCCAGAAGCCGTTGCGCCAGTGGACCGAGCCGATCGCGACCACCATCGACGCCGTCATCAAGAGCGCCGCGATCGGCGTCAGGAAGCCGAGCGCGAACAGGAGGCCGCTCGTCTCCGAGAGCGCGACGAGCAGGGCCATCGCACCCGGGGCGCGGAACCCCATGCTCCCGAGCCAGCCGCGCGTCCCGGCGAGCCCCGGCCCGCCCCACCAGCCGAAGAGCTTCTGGGTGCCGTGGGCGAAGAAGATCAGCCCGACCACGGCGCGCAGGAAGAGCAATCCGTATGCCATGTGGAGGGAATGCCGCGAGATCAGGTCCGTAAACCGCGCGCGTGCACGACGGCCGTGCAGGCATTCTCGACGTAGCCGATGCCCGCGGCCTCGGCGATCGATCGTGCTTCGGGCGAGATGATGCCGAGCTGGAGCCACACGGCTTTCGCGCCTGCGTCGACCGCCTCCCGCGCATGGTCGGCGCAAAACTCCGGCCGCCGGAAGACGTCGACTATGTCGATCGGCCGGTCGACATCGAGCAGCGTCGGCGCGCACGCGATGCCGAGCACCTCGTCGCAGTCCGGGCGCACCGGGATGCAGTCGTAGCCCTGTGCGAGGAGGTAGCGCATCACCCCGTGGCTCTCCCGCGACGGCGACGGAGACGCGCCGACGACGGCGATCGTCCTGGCGTCGCGCAACAGCTCGAACGGATCGGTCATGCCACCTCTCTCACTCTCCGCCAGGTCAACGGCACGAACCACAGCAGCATTCCGAGCGCGCCCCCCACCGCGAGGATCGTCGTCGCGGGGACGACCGTCGCCACCGCGCCGGCGAGCACGTAGCCGACGGGAGTGAGTGCGAACGAGCCGAATATGTCGACGCTGAGCACGCGTGAGAGCAGATGCTCGGGCACGAGCTCGGTGATCAGCGTCATCCACGCAGCACCCCCGATCCCGATCCAGAAGCCGCGCCACACCGCCGCGACGACCGCGAGCTGGTACCAGGGCGAGAGCGCGAGCACGACGATCCCGAGGTCGTTGATCCCGAATGCGGCAAAGCAGATCGCGACGCGGAAACGGCGTGGGGTCCAGCGAGCCCACAGCAAGGAGCCGACGACCATCCCCGCGGCCATCGCGCTGAAGAGGACGCCATAGGAGCCGACGCCGCGGTGATAGTGCGCCTGCACGACGCGCGGCAGCAGCGCGAAGTACGGCGACATCGCGACCATCAAGATCACCGTCGCGGCGGCGATCCCCGTCCAGATCCAGGGCGTGCTCATGACGTACCGGAAGCCTTCGCCGAGCTCCTTGCGCATGCCGAGCGACGGACCCGCTTCGATCGCGCGCGGCCGCGCGAGCCAGAGTGCGCCGGCGGAGACCACGAACGAGCCTGCTTCGAGCCCCCAGACGAGCGTCGGGCCGACGGTGCCGTAGAGCGTCGCGGCGAGCGCAGGCCCGACAATCGCACTGCCCTGGCGCGCGATCCCGATCCACGAGTTGGCCGAGGGGAGCATCGGCTGCTCGACGACGAGCGGGATGATGCCGCCGAACGCGGGCTGGAAGAACCCGTCCGCCGCTCCGAAGAGGAACGCCAGGACGGCGATCCACGTCAGGTTGAGCTGCCCCGTCAGGTCCAGGGTCAGGAAGACGCCCATCACAATGGCGCGCGCGAGGTCGGACGAGATCATCAGCAGCCTGCGGGGGTAGCGGTCGGCGAGCACGCCGCCCCAGAGGAGCGTCGTCAGCATTGCGAGGGATTCGAGCGCGAGCACGAAGCCGAGCGAGCTGGCCTTGCCGGTCAGGTCGGTGACGCGCCACCCGAGCGCGACGATGAACGCCGCGTCTCCGACGAACGAGATCGTCTGCCCGCTCCAGAGCAGCCGGAAGTCGCGGCTGCGGAACGCCGCGAGCGTGCCTGGGCGCCTCGTCACGGTCCGAGGCTATCGTCGGCGCCGTGCTGCGAGCCGTGATCTTCGACGTCGACTACACGATCGCGCGGCCGGGCCCGGACCTCGGCCCCGAGGGATATCGCCGGCTCGGCGAGCGATACGGACTCACCCTCGACCCCGCGCGCTACGACGAGGCGCGCCGCGATGCGTTCGCGACGCTGAAGCGCCACCCCGAGCTCGACCACGACGAGGAGATCTGGGTGCTCTTCACCCAGCGGATCATCGAGGGAATGGGCGGGGACGGCGACACGTACGGCGCCGCCGTCGAGATGGAAGGCGCCTGGGCGCACGCGTATCACTTCGAGCTCTACGACGATGCGCTCCCGGTGCTGGCAGCGCTGCGCGAGCGCGGCCTGAAGATCGGCCTGCTGTCGAACAGCGCGCGCGACCTCGATGAGTTCGTCGCACACCACGGACTCGCCGTCGACGCGGTGCTCACGTCGCGTGCGCACGGCAAGACCAAGCCGCACGAGACGATTTTCCGCCGCATGCTCGAGCTGCTCCAGGTGGCGCCCGGCGAAGCGGTGATGGTCGGCGACACGATCGAGGACGACATCGACGGCGCCCGTGCCGTCGGCATGAACGCTGTCCTCGTCGATCGCGAGGGCCGGTTTCCGGAGCGCCAGGGACTCGACGACCTTCGCGGCCTGCCCGCCGCGCTCGGCTTGGTCCCCTGAACCACTATCGTTCAAGGCGTGGGCTGGCTGGTGTGGGTCGTGGTTGCGATTGCGCTGGCCGTGGGCGAGGTGCTGACGCCCGGGCTGTTCTTCCTGGGCCCAGTGGCGCTGGCCGCGGTCGCTGCGGGAGTCGCGTCGCTCCTCGGCGCCGGATCGGTCGGATCGCTGATCGTCTTCATCGTCGGCTCGCTCGCGTCGCTCGCGTTCCTGCGCCCGGTCGCGCGCAGGCACGTGCGCCTGCCTGCGATCTCGCGCACCGGCACGGACGCGCTCGTCGGCCGCAAGGCGCTGGTGACGCGGAAGGTCGACGCGCACGGCGGACGCGTTCGCATCGGAGGCGAAGAGTGGTCGGCACGCGCGTACCTCGACGAGCAGGTGCTCGACGAGGGCGCAAGCGTCGACGTCATCCAGATCGAGGGCGCGACCGCCCTCGTCGCCGAATAGGAGGTCGTTGGTGGCCGCGTTGATCGTGCTCGGCGTGCTCGTGTTGTTCGTCCTCGTGCTACTGGCGCGGACGGTGCGTGTGATCCCGCAGGCGCGGGCCGGCGTCGTGGAGCGGCTCGGTCGCTACTCGCGGACGCTCACGCCCGGGCTGACGCTCGTGATCCCGTTCATCGACCGCGTGCGCCCGCTACTCGACCTGCGCGAGCAGGCGGTCTCGTTCGAGCCGCAGCCCGTGATCACGCAGGACAACCTCGTCGTGAACATCGACACGGTCATCTACTTCCAGGTCACCGATCCGAAGGCAGCGACGTACGAGATCGCGAATCCGGTGAACGCGATCGATCTGCTCACCGTGACCACGCTGCGTAACGTGATCGGCGGCATGACGCTCGAGGAGACGCTCACCTCACGCGAGAAGATCAACGACCAGCTGCGCGGGAACCTGGACGAGGCGACGGGCAAGTGGGGCATCCGCGTCCACCGCGTCGAGCTCAAGTCGGTCGACCCTCCGCCGTCGATCAAGGACACGATGGAGAAGCAGATGCGCGCCGACCGCGAGAAGCGTGCCGCGATCCTCCAGGCGGAGGGGATCAAGCAGTCGCAGATCCTCACGGCCGAGGGCGAGAAGCAGTCGGCGATCCTCAAGGCCGAAGGGCAGAAGCAGGCCGCGATCCTGTCCGCCGAGGGCCAGTCGAAGGCGATCGAGACGGTCTTCAAGGCGATCCACGACGGGAACCCGGATCCGCAGCTCCTCGCCTACCAGTACCTCCAGGTGCTGCCCCAGATCGCCCAGGGAGACGCGAACAAGGTGTGGGTGATCCCGAGCGAGCTCACGCGGGCGCTCGGGAACGTCTCGGAGCGCCTTCTCCCTCCGCCGGGGGACGAACCGGCTACAAGGTGAGGGCCGATCTGCCGATGACGCGGTAGTTGCCCTCTCTGAAGCGCCTGCTCAACATCCTCTTCGTCCTCCTCGCCGCCGGCGTGGCCGCGCTCGTCGCGCGCCACTTCCGGCACGCGGGCTGGCCGCTCCACCACGCGAACTTCTGGCTGGTCGCGCTTGCCAGCTTGGTCATGCTGGCCGCCTACGTGATCAAGGCGTGGGGCTGGCAGCGTCTCTTCAAGCAGGAGCAGCGTCCGGCCGTGCTCACGCTCGCGGCCGCTGGCGGCGCCGCCTCCGTCGGTGGGATCGCGCTGCCGGGGCGGTGCGACGAGGTGATCCGCGTCGCGGTCGTCCGGCGCTGCCGGCGCAGGCGCGCGAGCTTCGGCGCCGTCGCGCTCTCGATCTTCCTGCTCGGCCTGCTCGACAGTGCCGCGCTGACGCCGCTCGCGTCGGTCGCGATCGCAGTCGCCCACGTCGACGGCTGGCTGCACGCGGGCCTGATCGTCGTTGCCGTCGCCGGCGTGCTCTCGGCCGCGTTCGTCATCGCACTCCCGCGTCTCGCGCGGCTCGACGTCTCCGCGCGCTTCCGCCTCGGGCGCTGGGTCGGCGAGAACTCGACTCCCCCGCGCGAAGCAGCGTGGGCCTGGGGCGCCGTCGCCGTCTCCTGGACGCTGCGCGCGCTCGCCGTGTTCGTGCTGCTCGCCGCGCTCGGGCTCGGCACCGACTTCGCGCTTGCACTCGCGTTCGTCTGTGCGGCATCGGCGTCGGCGGTGCTTCCGGTCGCCCCCGCCGGCGCGGCGATGCAAGCCGGTGCCGGCGCCGCGATCCTCGTCGCCTCCGGCATTCACGCCGAGGAGGCCGTCGCCTTCGGCATTGCCGCGCAGGCGATGCTCATGGGGACCGGCGCGGTCTTCGTCGCCGCGCTCGGCGCATGGCACGCGCAGGGGCGCCTTCAGCGGGTCGCCGACGCCGGCGCGCTGCGCAGGCCGCACACGCTCGGCTGATCAGGCGAGCGCGGTCGCGGCTTCGGCGAGCGTCAGGACCGGGCCGACGCAGGTGTCCCGACCCTCGAGCAGCTCGAGCCAGTCACGCTGCGTTCGCGTGCGGAAGAGTTCGGCCAGCTCAGGCAACTCGGCGTCGAATGCGCGATCGGTCAGGTCCGGGCGGTCGAGCAGGTCGCAGAGGTTCTGCCAGAACTTCGGCTCCAGCGCGGCGACCGTCAGGTGGCGGCCGTCGGACGTCTCGTAGAGGCGATAGCAGGCGACGCCGCCGGTGAGGAGACGCGGCACGGGCTCGCCGGTGAGGCGGTGGGCGACGAAACGATGCGAGGCGTGCGTCATCGAGACGACGATCCGCGCGCCGCTTCCGGTCCGGCCGCGGTTCAGCAGCGCCGCGAGCACCTCGATCACCGCTACCTGCGCGCCGCCGCCGAGATCGGCGATCTGGACCGGCGGCAGGGCCGGCGCCGTGTCGGCGAGCGCGCCCGCGTACCCGAGGTAGTTGAGGTCGTGACCTGCGTGCAGCGCTCGCGGGTCGTCGAGGCCGTAGCCGGTGATCGAGCAGAGGATTGCGCTGTCGGGCAACCGGACGCCGAGCCGCTCCCACACGCCGGGCCGGAATCCCTCGATGACAACGTCGGCGTCGGAGAGCACGGCAGGCGGCGGCTCGGTACGAGCATCCCATGACACGACCTCCTTCCCGTCGTTCAGCGCGCGGTACGCGTCGGCGTTCGTCGTCGCAACGGGATCCCCGTCCGGCGACTCGATCTTCACGACGCGCGCGCCGAGGCGAAGCAGCTCGCGGCTTGCGAACGGGCCGGGCAGATAACGCGTGAGATCTGCCACCGTGACGTCGGCGAGCGGCTTCACCTGCGCGATTATGCTGCGCGAACGTTGACCGAGCGAACCGCCGACAGACGCAGGGACCTGCTGGACGCAGCCGTACGGGTCTTCGCGGCGAAGGGATTCCACGCCGCGCGCGTCGGCGACATCGCCGAGGAGGCGGGCGTCGCGCACGGGCTCCTCTACCACTACTTCCGTTCGAAGGAGGAGGTGCTCGAGACGATCTTTCGTGAGGTCTGGGAGTTGCTCGCGACCGACACCGACCGGATCGAGCGAGCAGGTGTGCCGTTGCGCGAGCAGCTGCGGCGCTTCGCGCGGATCTATCTCGGTTCGTGGCTGATGACCCCCGATGTCGTCGCCGTGCTCGTGCGCGAGATCGCGCGCAGCCCCGACCTGGGAAGCCGCATCGACGAGGTGCGGGGCATCTTCCTCTCGCTCCAGCGAATGATCGAGGCCGCGCAGGCGCGCGGGGAAGTGCGGGCGGATTGCAACCCGCAGCTGGCGGCGTGGGTCGTGTACGGCGCGCTCGAGGAGATCCTGACGGGCTGGGTGCTCGGCCAGCTGCCGGCCGCCGAGGAGGACGTCGAACGCGCGGTCGCGACGGTCGTCGACGTCGCGTACGCGGGGCTCGCCGCGTGAGCGAGCGCGTCTTCAACCTGCTGGACGGCGAGCTCTCGCCGTACGACGAGGGACCGGACGGACACCGCTTCGCGATGCGGCACCTGGCGAGGGAGCTCGGGGCAAAGCTGACGGGCCTCACCGTCTACGACGTCGAGCCGCGCCAGTCGGCGTGGCCGTATCACTTCGAGCTGAACGAGGAGGAGTGGCTGCTCGTGGTCGGGGGCGAGTTGACGCTGCGCACGCCGAGCGGCGAGCGCGTGCTGCGTGCGGGGGACGTCGCGTGCTTTCCGGCTGGGGCTGACGGCGCGCACGCGGTGCGAAACGACGGCAGCGTCACCGCCCGGTTCGCGATGCCGTCGAGCGTCGCGCCGCTCGGCGATGCCACCGTCTATCCCGAGAGCGGGAAGTTCAAGCTTCACGGGCCGGGCTTCTCCCACCGCGGCCGGCTCGGTGAGCCGGTCGAGTACTGGGAGGGCGAGTCGTGAACCTCTTCGACGTCGAGGTGCAGAAGGACGCGGGCGATCCCGACGGATACCACACGTCCTATGCGCGCATCGGCCCCGCGGTGGGCGGCAGCTTGCTCGGCATGTCCGTCTACGAGTTGCCGCCCGGCCAGAGCATCTGCCCGTACCACTACGAGATCGGCTTCGAGGAGTGGCTCGTCGTTCTCACGGGACGACCGACGCTGCGGACGCCGGAGGGAGACCGTGAACTGCGCGCGTGGGACGCGGCGTTCTTCCCAGACGGCCCCGACGGTGCGCACAAGGTGACGAACAACACCGACGAGACGCTGCGAGTCGCGATCCTCTCGAACAAGGGCGATCCGGGCGCCGCCGTCTATCCCGACTCGGACAAGGTCGGTGTCTGGCCACCCGGCAAGCTCTTCAAGCTCGGCGACGCCGTCGACTACTGGGACGGCGAAACCTAGCCCTTTCGAACACCGCCAGTTCGGACATCTCCAGGGACTGTCCCCGGGCATGTCCGCCGGAGCGACGTCCGCGACGTCCATGGCGAGGGACTGTCCCCTGCCATGGCCCCTTCGGCCGTGACGGTTGCGGTCATGGCGGGGGACAGTCCCTGGGCATGACGGCTTCGGACACGGTCGGATCCGGCGATGCGCAACGCGACGTTACGGCGTACGCTCGCGTGCATGGCACGTCACCCGCGCAACGTTCTTCCGCCGGTTGGCGCGTATCACGTCATCAACCGAGGCGTCGAACGTCGATGGATCTTCGGTGACGTTGACGACTACTCGTCGTTCCTTCGCTTGTATCGGCGTGTCGTGCGTGCATTCGGATGGACGGTCTACGCGTACGTGCTCATGCCGAATCACTTTCACATCGTTGTCGTCACCGAGCTCGAGAAGCTGTCGAAGGGCATGCACCGGTTGAGCTTTCGCTACGCGGAGGCGTTCAACGAGAAGTACGAGCGAACCGGTCATCTCTTCCAAGGACGCTTCAAAGCATTCTCCCTCGACGAAGAGGACGATCTCGGGCGCGTGTGCGCGTACGTCTACGACAACCCCGCTCGCGTGGGTCTCTGTGACGTAGGAGGCGCCTATCCCTGGGTCGGGGGCGACTTCTACGAGTTCGTCGGTGACCTGCGCTAAGCGTGCACCGGCGAGAGTGCCGGCGCCCACGAGCAGAGCGGGGACGCGTCGCCGTTCCGACCGTTGAGGCGCCGGTATCCGAGCGCGTGCTCGGCCTGCATCATCTTGTGGATCTGTGTCGTTCCCTCGTAGATGATCGGGGCGCGCGCGTTGCGGAAGTACCGTTCGATGCCGTACTCGGCCGAGTAGCCGTACGAGCCGAAGATCTGGATCGCGAGATGCGCTGCCTCGAACGCGGATTCCGTCGCGTGCCATTTCGCGAGCGAGGTTTCGCGCGTGTTGCGCTTGCCCTCGTTCTTCATCCACGCCGCCTGCATGACGAGCAGCTTCGACGTCTCGTAGCCGAGCACCATCGTCGCGATCATGTCCTGGACGAATTGGTACTTGCCGATCGGCTGGCCGAACGTCTCACGCTCCCGCGCGTACTCGACGGAACGCTCGAGGCACGCACGCACGACGCCGACCGCCCCGGCCGCGACCGTGAACCGGCCCTGGTCGAGCGAGTGCATCGCGATCTCGAAACCCTGACCTTCGTCCCCGATCAGGTTCTCGGCGGGCACCTCGACGTTCTCGAAGAAGAGCTCGCCCGTCGAGCCCGCCCAGATCCCGAGCTTGTGCTCGGTGTCGGCGCTGGTGAAGCCCTTCATTCCCTTCTCGAGCACGAACGCGCTGATCCCCTTGTGCCCGGCGGACGGGTCGGTCTTCGCGAAGACGAGCGCATGGTCCGCGACCGAGGCATAGGAGATCCAGTTCTTCTGCCCGTTCAGCACGTAGACGTCGCCCTCCCGCCGCGCGGTCGCGCGCATCGCCGCGACGTCGGAGCCTGCGCCCGGCTCCGTCAGGCCGAAGCACGCCAGCTTCTCGCCCTTGGCCTGGGGCGTCAGCCAGCGCTGCTTCTGGTCCTCGGTGCCGTACTTGAGGAGCGAGAGCGAGTTGAGCCCGACGTGCACGGAGATGAGCGTGCGGAACGCTGCTTCGCCGCGCTCGATCTCCTCGCACGCGAGCGCCTCGGCGACGTAGTCGAGGCCGGCGCCGCCGTACTCCTCCGGGATCACGATTCCGAGGATCCCCAGCTCGGCCATCCCCTCGATCAGCTCCAGATCGAGCTTGTGGTCGATGTCGTTCTGAACCGCGACGGGCAGGACGCGCTCGTCGACGAACGAGCGCACGGTGTCCTGGATCAGGCGCTGCTCGTCAGAAAGCTCGAAATTCACGGCGGCAGCCTAGCGAGCGCCGGCAAGCCGTCGACCCGATCCAGGGAGGCGCGTCACCTGTAGCGGGTAGACGGGTCGTCAGGCGGCCTGGCGATACTGACATGGTGGACACCAATGCGGTCCGAGCCTACCTCGGCGTCGGCGCGCTCGCGACCGCCGCGTACGTCGTCTTCGGCGGCATCTATCCGGTCTACGAATCGCTCGGATTGCTGGCCGCTGCCGCGATCGTCGTGGGCACGTTCGTGCACCGACCGCCGAACCTCGCCGGCTGGCTCGTGCTCGCGGTCGTCGAGGCGATCTTCGGCATCGCCGACATCGTCTACTTCAGCGGTTACAGCGGGCTCGCGCCGTTTCCTTCGGCCGCGGACTACGCGTACCTCGGCGGTGACTTCGCGCTCGCCGTTGCGCTCGTCCTCCTGATCCGGCACGCGTCGCCGCAGCGCGACCTGCCCTCCTATTTCGACGCCGGGGTGCTCTCTCTCGCACTCGGGGTCATGATCTGGGCCGCGTTCTTCTCCGGGAGCTTCGGCAGCGGCGCCGGCGTTGCGTATTTCTTCTCCGTCGCATACCCGGTCGTCGACCTGCTGCTGCTCGCCCTCGTCGTCCGGCTCGTGCTCGTGCGCGGTTCGCGGTCGTTCGCGTGTCGGGCACTCGTGCTTTCGGTGCTGCTGCTCGTCGCGTCCGACTGCTGGTACATCCTGCCGGCGCTCGACGGGTCGTACGTCGCCGGGACGTGGCGCGACGCCGGCTGGATGAGCGCCTATGTGCTCGCCGGCGCCGCAGCATTGCACCCGTCGATGAAGCAGCTCGTCGCGGCGACCCCGCTCGCGCTGCCGATCCGGCGGGTGATCTTCCTCGGACTGTCGCTCGTGGTCGTCGCCCTCGCGCCCGCGATCCAGCTAGCGATCACCGGAGCCGTGGACGTCTACCCATTCGCGGTGATCGGAGCACTGATGGCGCTCTTCGTCGCCGCACGCGTCACCGGTCTCGTGGGCGACCTCGAGCGCACGCGCGGCGAGGCCGAACAGTCGGAGCGGCGGTTTCGGATGATCTTCGAGCGCGCGCCGATCGGGATCAGCGTCGGACGCGACGGGATGATGGCCGAGACCAATCCCGCACTGCAACGGATGCTCGGATACAGCGCCGCCGAGTTCGCGCAGATGCACTACACCGACATCACCGACCCGGACGATGGCTGGAGCAAGGTCCAAGGCGAGCTCGATGCCGGTCGGCGTGACGCCTACGCGATCGACAAGCGCTACGTGCGCAAGGACGGCTCGGTGGTCGACACCCATGTCCACGTCGCCCTCGATGTCGAGGACGGTCTCGGCATCAGCCTGGTCGAGGACGTGACGGGACGGCGGGAGCTCGAGGAGCAGCTACGCCAGGCGCAGAAGATGGAAGCGATCGGCAAGCTCGCGGGCGGGATTGCGCACGACTTCAACAACCTGATGACCGCGGTGATCGGCTACAGCGACCTGCTCCTCCGTCAGCGGTCGGACGAGAAGATCCAGGCCATTCGCGACTCCGCGGTCCGCGCGAGCGATCTGACCCGCCAGTTGCTCGCCTTCAGCCGTCGCCAGATCATGCAGACCCAGGAGATCGACCTGCGCCAGGTCGTGGACCGGATGGAGACGCTCCTCCGCCGGCTGATCGGCGAGGACGTCCGGCTCACGACCAGCACCGGTCCGGAACCCGTGGTCGTGCGGGCCGACCACACGCAGCTCGAGCAGGTTGTGATGAACCTCGCGGTGAACGCGCGCGACGCGATGCCGGACGGCGGGACGCTCACGATCGCCGTGGTGGCCGACGGAGCATCGGCCGTGCTCTCCGTCGTGGACACGGGAATCGGGATGGATGCCGAGACGCAGGCGCGCATCTTCGAGCCGTTCTTCACCACCAAATCCCTCGCCGTCTCGTCCGGTCTCGGGCTCTCGACGGTGCACGGCATCGTCGGGCAGACCGGGGGGACGATCGAGGTCGAGAGCGCCCCAGGGGGCGGCACGACCTTCGCCGTTCGCCTTCCGCTCGCGCGGGGAGCGAGGTTGCCGGCCGAGCCGGCGCCAGCTACCCTGGCTGACTGACTCGTCAATCAACTTTCGGAGCGCAGGATGGCAACGGTCGAAGGGACCGCGACGGGCGTCTCGTTCGCCCTCACGGATGAGCAGAAGGAGCTCCGCGCTCTCGCGCGCGACTTCGCCGCCAAGGAGATTCGGCCCGTGGCCGCCGAGCACGACGTCCACATGCGGCACCCGGTCGAGGTGATCGCGAAGGCGCACGAGCTCGGCCTCATGAACCTGCACGTCCCGGCCGAGCATGGAGGGGTCGCGCTGAACACCTTCGACGGCATGCTCGTCGGCGAGGAGCTGAACTGGGGTTGCACGGGCATCGGAACGTCGCTCGGCGCGAACGGCCTCGGCGCGGGGCCGGTGATCCTCGCCGGCAGCGACGAGCAGAAGGCCAAGTGGCTGCCGCCCCTGATCGAGTCGCCGATCCTCTGCTCCTTCGGACTCTCGGAGCCGGACGCGGGCTCCGACGTCGCGCGGCTCAAGACCACGGCCGAGCGCCGCGGCGACGAGTACGTCCTCAACGGCTCGAAGACGTTCATCACGAACGCGGGCTACGCCGACTGGACCGTCGTCTTCGCGAAGACGGACCTCTCGAAGGGCCATCGCGGCATCTCTGCGTTCATCGTTCCGATGGACTCGCCCGGGGTGGTGCTGGAGCAGCACCTTGACAAGATGGGCCAGCGCGCGACCGACACCTCGGCGTTCGCATTGCAGGACGTCGTCGTGCCCGCGGCCAACCGCCTCGGCGGCGAGGGGGACGGTTTCAAGCTCGCGATGCAGACGCTCGACTTCACGCGGCCGGGCACCGCGATCGGCGCGGTTGGCGTCGCGCAGGCCGCCTACGAGCTGGCGGTCGAGTACGCGAAGGAGCGGGTCACGTTCGACGTGCCGATCGCGATGCACCAGGGCGTCAACTTCATGATCGCCGACATGGC
>JBJMKB010000024.1:0-23176 GCA_045806045.1 Gaiellaceae bacterium
CACCGCACGCGCCGACGCCGCGGCGAGGCCCGCCTCGTTCGCGTGGCCCATCGCGTCGAACAGCGACGTGCCGAGCCCGTCGGCGTAGTTGACGAGCCGTGCGATCGACGTGTCGCCGATCCCGCGCCGCGGCCGGTTCGCGATCCGCATCAGCGAGACGGCGTCGGCGGGATTGTCGAGGACCTGCAGGTAGGCGATCGCGTCCTTGATCTCCGCGCGCTCGTAGAAGCGCGGCCCGCCGATCACCTGATACGGAATGCCCTGCCGCACGAGCACGTCCTCGAGCACACGGCTTTGCGCATTCGTCCGGTAGACGACGGCGATCTCCCGCGAGCTGTAGCCCTCCTCGATCCGCGCGGCGATCTCGGCCGCGACGAAGCGCGCCTCGGCGTGCTCGTCCTCCGTCTCGACCACGCGGACGGGCTCGCCTTCGCCGAGATCGGACCAGAGGTTCTTCTCCTTGCGCTCGCGGTTGTGCGAGATCACGTTGTTCGCGGCCTGCAGGATCGTGTTCGTCGAGCGGTAGTTCTGCTCGAGCGGGATCACCTTCGTGTCCGGGAAGTCGCGCTCGAACTCGAGGATGTTGCGGATGTCGGCGCCTCTGAAGCCATAGACCGATTGGTCTGGATCCCCAACGGCCATGATGTTCTTCGACACCTCCGCGAGCAGCTGCAGCAAGACGTACTGCGCGTGGTTCGTGTCCTGGTACTCGTCGACCATCACGTAGCGGAACGCCTTCGCCCACTTGTCGCGCGCCTCCGGGAAGCGCTGCAGGACGTCGACGGTCAGCATCAGCATGTCGTCGAAGTCGACGGCGTTCGACGCGAAGAGCCGGCGCTGGTAGAGCGAGTAGACATCCGCAACCGTCTGGTCGTAGAAGCTCGCGACGCGCGAGGCGTACTCGTCCGGGCCGATCAGCTGGTTCTTCGCATTCGAGATCTGCGAATGGATGCCGCGCGGGACGAAGCGCTTCGGGTCGCGCTCGAGCTCCTCGAGGCACGCCTTCACGAGGCGAACCTGGTCGGCCTGGTCGTAGATCGTGAAGCTGCTGCGATACCCGAGCCGCTCCGCCTCGCTGCGCAGGATCCGTCCGCACGCAGAGTGGAACGTCATGATCCAGATCGCGCGCGCGACCCTGCCGAGCTGGCGCTCGACGCGCTCCTTCATCTCGTTCGCGGCCTTGTTCGTGAACGTGATCGCGAGGATCTCGTTCGGCTTCACGCCGTGCGCGGTGAGCAGGTGCGCCACCCGGTGCGTGAGCACGCGCGTCTTACCAGAGCCCGCGCCGGCGATCACGAGCAGCGGCCCCTCCGTCGTCAGCACGGCCTCGCGCTGGGCGGGGTTCAGGTCGGCGAGATAGGTCTCCGGATGCGTCGCGCTCACGCCGTTCACGGTAGCGGTCAGGTGAGGCGGTCGAGCTCGCTCTCGAGCCACGATTTGGCCGCTCCGAGCAGGTCCGGATCGGACGATTTGAGCACCACCTCGACCTCCGGCCCCTCCGTCCCGAAGCTCGGGTACGAGCCGACGAGGACGTCCGGCCACCGCCCGGTCGCCTCGGCGAGCGCCGGCGAGATGACGGACTCGCGCGTCCGGTAGCGGCGCCGCCAGGAGCCGATCGGGCGGTCGGCGCGGAGCTCGTTTGCGTAGCGGTCGAACATCGCCTTCATCTCGCTCGGCAAGCCGGGCAGCACCCACGTGTTCTCGATCCTGAAGCCGGGCGCGCCGCCGAGCGGATTCTCGAGCGGCTGCGACCCCCGCGGCAGCGCAGCCCAGGGAGCGACGTAGTCGGGGTTGCCGGTGAACCGCGCGCGCAGGTCGGCCTCGACCTCGGGCACCGCCTCCCGCTGGACCTCGAATGCGGCCGCGAGCGCCTCGCGCGTGATGTCATCGGGCGTGCCGCCGAGACCGCCGGTCACGATCAGGTGGTCGACGGCGGGAGCCTCCCGCCGCACGAACGCAACGATGCGGTCGAGCTCGTCCGGTATCGCCGCGCTCATCACGACCTTCACGCCGAGCTCCTCGAGGCGCCGTCCGAGCCACGACGCGTTCGTGTTCTCCGTGTCGCCGGAGACGACTTCGTTCCCGATCGTCAGTATGGCGGCGAGCACATGGCGAGTATGACCATCCGCGAAGTCGATCCGGAGCGCGATGCCGACGGCGTCGTCGCGCTGTCGCGCGCGTCGACGCCTACGATCGTCATCTCCCCCGCCTCGTGGCGACATCGGGTCGCGACGGTGCCGGAGCGCGCGCGGCGGAAGGGATGGGTCGCGGAGGACGACGGCGCGATCGTGGCCAGCGCGTACGGGCTCCGCAACTTCTTCACAGAGGGTTCGACGACGGGCTGGGTGTCGGTCGACGTCGATAGCTCGCACCGCGGCCGCGGCCTGGGCTCCAAGCTGTTCGAGCTCGTAGACGACCATGTGTGTGCGATCGGCGCCACCTCGCAGATGGTCATGTTCTTCGAGAGCGACGCAGGGGTCGCATTTGCACGAGCGCGCGGATTCCACGAGGTGCGCGCCGAGGTCGAATCGACGCTGGACCCGCGCGCCGTGTCCGAGCGACCACCAGCCGACGTCGATCTCCGCCGCGTTGCGGATGTCGATCCGACGATCGTCTACCGGGTCGACATGGAGGTGACCCAGGATGTGCCCGCCACGGAACCGGTGGATCACATGCCGTACGACGAGTGGGAGCAGCACGTGCTCGCGCATCCTCTGTTCGCGCCAGACGGTAGCTTCGTCGCAATGGCCGACGGGGAAGCCGCCGCCGTCTCGCTGCTGATCGTCGACGATGTCGGTCGGGCGACCAGCATGTTCACGGGCACGCGGCGCCACTACCGTGGACGGGGATTGGCGCGCGCGGTGAAGCTCGCGTCGATCGAGTGGGCGGCGGCGAACGGCGTCACGCAGCTCGTGACGACGAACGACGAGACGAACGCACCGATGCTCGCGATCAACCGGCGGCTCGGCTACCGGCCGGCGGGCCGTCGCGTCGAGTACCTGCTCAACCGTTGAGCAACCGCACGATCGGCGTGCCCTCGACGAGCTCGACGAGGTTCAGCGCGCCGTAACGCTGGTCGATGCGCCAGATCGCGCGCTCGTCGAGCATCAGCCAGGTGGCGAAGGCAGCGCGAATCGCGCCCGCGTGTGTGACCACCGCTGCACGATCGTGGCGGGCGAAGATCTCGTTGAGCGCCTCGGCCACACGGACACGCAGCTCCTCGTAGGTCTCGCCGCCCGGAAACCGCACGCGCGTGGGCTCCTCGAGCAGCCCGCGCCGCAGGTCGGCGGGCAGCTCGTCGAACCCGAGCCCCTCGACGTCGCCGAAGTCGATCTCACGGAGACGATCGTCGAGGCTCACCGGCAAGCCGATGGCGTCGGCCGTGCGGCGAGCGCGCTCGAGCGGGCTCGAGTAGACCGCTTCCGGCTCGTACGCGCGCACCCTCGCGGCGAGCGACGCGCCGTCGTCGCCGCCCGCGACGTGCCGGCAGACGACGAGCAGGCTCACGCGAGGGCCGCCGCGACGACGAGCGCGACGACCTCGGACACCTCCGTGGCCGCGCCCAGCGCATCCCCGGTGGCACCGCCCAGCCACGCTCGGTAGACGAGCGCGAGCAGCGCCGCCGTCGCGGCGACGCCGACCGCGACGCCAGCTGCATCCCCGCGAAGCGCGACGATCGCCACTCCGAGCGCAAGCACGACGGCGGCGCCCGCGCCCCAGGCGGGGACGCGGCCGGTGAGCACGCTCCCCGGGCCGCCCTCGACGCGCGGGTACGGCAGCAGTACGGAGAGCACGACCGACGACGCGCGCGAGAGCGCTGCCGCCGCGACCAAGGCCTGAAGGACGCCGCCGCGAACGAGCAGCTGCTCGATCGCCGCGCTTCGGATCAGCAGGTCGAGCACGATCGCGGCCGCGCCGTAGCTGCCGATGCGCGAGTCGCGCATGATCTCCAGCGCACGTTCCCGCGACGAGGCGCCGGTCGCGTCGAGCGTGTCGGCGAGCGCGTCCACGTGCAGCGCGCCGGTCAGTGCCGTCATCGTGGCGACGGCGAGCGCCGCCGCAAGGAGCGGCGAGAGCGTCGGGGACGCAGCGAGCGCGACACCCGCGCCCACTGCACCGATCCCCGCTCCGACGAGCGGGAACAACGGCGCACCGCGTGCGACGTCCTCGCCGCTGAGTACCACGGCACGGCCGACGGGCAACCGCGTGAGGAACGCGACCGCCGCGAGCGACGCCCTAGCGGCCCGCATCCGTGACGCCGGCCGACTCGAAGGTCGCCATCTCGGAGAGGATCGCGAGCGACGCAGCGAGCAGCGGGAGCGCGAGCGCTCCCCCGCTCCCCTCGCCGAGACGGAGGCCGAGATCGAGCAGCGGCTCGAGGCGGAGCTCCGCCAGCACGAGCGAATGCCCCGGCTCCGGCGAGCGGTGCGCCGCAATCATCGAACCCACCGCGCCGGGCTCGATGCGCTCGGCCACCAGCGCGGCCGTCGTCGAGATGAACCCGTCGAGCAGCACGACCATGCGCAGCTCGGCTGCCCCGAGCACGAGGCCGGCGAGGAACGCGAGCTCGCGACCTCCGAGGGCAGCCAGGACGCCGAGCGGATCCGCGCGGTCGACGTCGTTGGCCGCGAGCGCACGGCGGACGACGTCGATCTTGTGCTGGACCCCGGCCGCGTCGAGGCCCGTTCCACGACCGCAGACCTCGGCAGGTTCGCGGCCAAGCAGCGCTGCGGCGAGCGCGCTCGCGACGGTCGAGTTGCCGATTCCCATCTCGCCCGGCACGGCGATCCCGACGCCGAGCTCGCGCGCGAACGTCCGGCCGCGCTGCACGAGCTCGGCGGCCTCCGCACGCTCGAGCGCAGGACCGACCGCGATGTTGCCGGTCGGAGTTCCGACGCCGACGTCGACCACGTGCACCTCGGCGCCCGCGGCCCGCGCGAGCACCGACACGGCGGCGCCGCCGCCCTCGAAGTTCGCGAGCATCTGCCGCGTCACCTCTTGCGGATAGGCGCTGACGCCCTCGGCCGCGACACCGTGATCGCCCGCGGCGACGACGACCGCCGCGGTGAGAGGCGCGCCGCTCGCGTCGCCCGTGATCGCGGCGACCCGCACGGCGAGCTCCTCGAGGCGGCCGAGGCTGCCGCGCGGCTTCGTCTTTGCGTCGAGCTTGGCGCGTGCGTCGTCGGCCGCGGTCATGGCTCGAGCGCAAGCTTGCGGCCCGCGACGACGAGGTACGCGCGCTCGGACGCAGCAACCCACGAAGCGTTGACGCGCCCGAGCACGTCGCGATAGACGCGAGCGAGCTCGTTCGCCGGCACGACCCCGAGTCCGACCTCGTTGCTGACCGCGACGGTAAGCCCGTCGCGCTCGGCCGCAACGCGCGCCGCTTCGGCACCCTCCGCCTCCACGGAGGCGGCACCGCCGCGTTCGAGCGCGTTCGCGACCCACAGCGAGAGGCAGTCGACGACGGCGGTGCCGCGCGCATTCTCGAGCGCGCGCCGCAGCTCGATCGGCTCCTCGACCGTTGTCCAGCCGGCGGGACGCTCAGCGCGATGCGCAGCGATTCGCTCGGCCATCTCCTCGTCTCGCGGCTCACCCGTGGCGATGAACGTGACCTCTCCGGTCGCGAGCTCGAGCGCCAGTCGCGACTTGCCGCTGCGTGCGCCCCCGAGCAAAACGACGAGGCTCACGAGGCGCGCGACCCCGTGCGGACGGGCACGACGACGAGCCCGGAGTCGGCGTCGCCGACGATGCGGACCTCGGCCCGGTAGTGCTGCGAGATCAGCGCGCGCGTCAGCACGGCTCCGGCGGAGCCGTCGGCGACGAGGCGGCCACGGTCGAGCAGGACGAGCCGGTCTGCGTACTGGCCCGCGAGCGTCAGATCGTGCATCGCCGAGAGCACCGTGAGACCTTCCGTCGCCCGCAGCTCGTCGACGATCTCGAGCGCCTGCTGCTGCCGCCCCACGTCGAGGGCGGTCGTCGGCTCGTCGAGCAAGAGGAGCGGCGCGTCCTGTGCGAGCGCGCGCGCGAGGACCGCGCGCTGCCGTTCTCCTCCTGAGAGCGACGAGAGCCGCCGGCGAGCGAAGGCGCCGAGCTCGAGCCGGTCGATGGCCGCTGCGGCCGCATCGTGATCGCTACGGCGCTCGGTGGCGAGGTAGCCGATGTAGGGCGTGCGGCCGAGCAGCACGTACTCGAGCACGGTCATCTCCGCCGGCATCGTCGGGATCTGCGCGACGAACGCAATGCGTCGCGCACGCTCGCTGCGCGAGAGCCGATGGAGGTCGTCGCCGAGCAATTCGACCGAGCCGCGGTAGTCGACGAGCGATGCGACCGCGCGCAGCATCGTCGTCTTGCCAGCCCCGTTCGGGCCGATCACCGCAACCCACTCTCCCTGCTCCACCGAGGTCGACACGCCGTGCAGCACCTCCGCGCCGCCGAGCGACACCGAGAGTTCGTGCAGCGCGACGGCCATCATAGGCCCCTCCTGCTCGCCCGCAGGACGACCGCGAAGAACGGCGCGCCGAAGAACGCGGTCACGACGCCGATCGGCAGCTCCGCGGGCGAAATGATCGTGCGCGCGAGGACGTCCGTGAAGACGAGGAACCCGGCGCCGAGGAGCAGCGTCAGCGGGAGCAGCAGCCGGTAGCTCCCGCCGGCGAGCAGGCGGATCGTGTGCGGGACGATGATCCCGACGAACCCGATCAGTCCGCTGACCGCGACGGCGGCCGCCGTCCCGACGGTCGCCGCGACCACGACGACGAGGCGGACGCGCGCCACGCGCACGCCGAGCGCGGCGGCCTCCTCGTCCCCCACAGCGAGGACATCGAGCAGGCGGCGGTGGAGCAGGATCACGGTCCACGAGACGACGGAGTACGGCAGCACGATGAGCACCTCGTGCCAGCCGGACGTCGCCAAGCGTCCGAGCAGCCACGAATAGACCTCCTGCACGGTCTGGACGTTCTGCTGCTGCACGTACGTCTGCACGGCGGTGAGAAACGATGCGACCGTGACTCCGGCGAGCACCAGCGCGGCCGCGCTCGCACCCGCGCCGGCGGAGCGGCCGAGCACGTAGGCAACGACGACCGCGAACGCCGCACCCGTGAACGCGGAGACCGGGAGCAGGTCGTCCGCGAGACCTCCCCCCGGCCCGTAGACGACGGCGATCGTCGCACCGAGCCCGGCGCCGGCGGCCGCGCCGAGCAGGTACGGGTCGGCGAGCGGGTTGCGGAACACACCCTGGTACGCGGCGCCGGCGGTCGCGAGCGTCGCGCCGACGATCGCCGCTAGGACGACGCGCGGCAACCGGACCTGCCAGAGGATCGCGTCGTCGGTCGCGGAGAGCTGCGAGTGGAGGCCGAACGCGTGGGCGAACGTCCCCTGCAGCACGCCGCCGATGCCGAGGTGCACCGGCCCGACGAGCGCGCCGACCACCAGCGCGACCAGCGCGAACAGCACAGCCCCGAGCAGCCAGAGCGGCGTCGAGCGCACCGCGTCAGCTCCGGGCGATCCGAAGGGCGCTCGCGACGGCGCGGACGAAGTTGACGACGCGCGGCCCCCACCGTGAGGCGATCGAGTCGTCGATGCGCGCGATCGCGCGGTTGCGGACGGCAGAGATCGTGTTCCAGCCCGGCCTCGCCGAGACCGTCTGCGGTGTCTGTCCGCAGCAGCGCGTGTCGGCGAGAACGATCAGCGACGGATTCGAGCCGATGATGTACTCGTTCGACAGCTTCGGGTAGCCGCTGTTGGTCGAGTCGGCCGCGTCGGCGATGTTGGTCAGGCCGAAGAGCGCGTAGATCTTTCCGATGAACGTCTTCGACGTCGCCGAATAGAGATCCGGCTCCAGCTCGTGGAAGACCTTGAGCGACGAGTCGTGCGGCGCGCGCGCGAGCACGCGCGCGATGCTCTGCTTCATGCCCGCGACGACCGCCTTCGCCTTCCTCGCGTGGCCGGTGACGCCTCCGAGCTCGAGAATCTGGCCGTAGGCCTGCGTCAGGTCCTGCGCGGCGGGCTGAACGAGGACGCGGATCTTCAGCTTGTGCAGCGACGCGACGACGCCGCCGGTGTCGAACGAGAGGACGACGAGGTCGGGCTTGTAGGACGCGATCGCCTCGACGTTCGGCGTGAAGCCGGACAGCTTCGTCCGCGGAGTGGTCTTCGGGTAGTCGGACTGGTCGTCCACCGCGATCACCTGTCCGCCGGCGCCGACCGCGAACAGCGATTCCGTCGCCGTCGGCGAGAGCGAGACGATGCGATGTGGGATGCGGGTGACCGCCGACCCGGCGCTGGACGCACCGGCGAGGACGAGCAACGCCACGATGAGAAGAGTAAGACGGTTGTGCACGAATCCTCCCTTCCGCGAGGGGTTCGGTATGAAGGGCGACCGGCAGGTCTTCTGACTCGGGGCTCCCCCTTCGCCGCCTTCCCGGCTCGCGCCAGTGGCTCGTGGCGAAGGGCATCTCCCCTCACAGCGGCGGGACCGTCCCGGATTCGCACCGGGTTCCCTCGCCGATCGTCCTTTGGGGCGCCGACTCTACCATGGCGCCCGATGATCTCCCGCTGGCTTCCCGTCCTCGTCTGGGCGGCCGTCATCTTCGCGCTCTCGTCGATCCCGTCGCTCAACTCGGGGCTCGGAACATGGGACTACGTGCTGCGGAAGGGAGCGCACATGACCGAGTACGCGATCCTCGCGGTGCTCCTGGCGCGGGCGGCGGGCTCCTACCTCCTGGCCTTCCCGCTCGCGGTCGCCTACGCGGCGAGCGACGAGGTGCACCAGCTCTTCGTACGCGGGCGGCACGGGTCGCCGATCGACGTTGCGATCGACGCAGTCGGCGCGCTCATCGGCTTGGCCGTCTGGCGCTCTAAGATCGAGCCATGGAACGCCACGAGGTAACCGACCGCCAGCTCGAGGCCCTCCTCACACGCCTCGACCGCGTTGTCGAGGAGCTCGCGCGGATGAACAAGCGCGAGGAGCGCCGCGAGGAGCTGACGGTGATCGCGCACGAGCTGCGGAACCTGAACGAGTCGCTGCAGGCGATCACGTACGCGGCGCTCGGCGTGCAGGGGCCGCAAGTTCGCCGGCGCCGAACCGGCTGAACGAATCTCGTTTCGGCGCCCGCGCTACGGCAGTTTGTAGATGTCGATCACACCCGAGGTCGCGTGCTCGTTCGCGTTGCCCTCGGGCATGACGACGAGACCGCCCGCAACAACCGGGCTCTGCCAGTGCACGCTTCCGGACGGAAGCGTCGCGACCGGCTTGCCGCTTCCCGGCACATAGACGCGCACCGCACCGTTGCCTGCGACGTACAGCAGGTTCCCGGCGATCACCGGCGACGTGCCGGCGTTGCCGTTCGACCACACCGGCCGCAACCGCCCGCCCTTGAGGAACCACGCGGAGGTGCCGCCGTCGGTTGCGAGGAACACCCACTTCCCCTTCCAAATCGCCGGTGCGCTGAACAGGCCTCCGCCCGGCGTCGGGATCGTCTGCAGCTCACCGCCGAGCCGCGCGTTCACGCCCGGCAGCCGGTGCAGCTGGAGCAGACGAACCTTCGCATCCTTGCCGCCCTGCACCGCGTAGCCACCGTCGAGGAGCCCCGGGCTCGTCGAGCCGAGATCCGAGTCGGAGCTCTCGAGCGCCTTCTGGTCGGTGGGCGTCCAGTGGCGCAGCATGCGCGACGCGTCCGGCGAGAGAACGATCGTGCTGTCCCCCCAGTCGGTGCTGCCGTTCCACGGGCCGTTCCCCGTCGCGAGAACGAGCGTCCCGTTTGCCGGGTCGACGGCCGCACCGTTACGGGACCAGATCGCGGAGTCGCTCGAGCCGCAGGTACGCGGGACGATGATCGCGTGCCGGTCCGAGCACAGTGAGTTCCACACGTGCGCTATCCGTCCGCTTCGCTCCGACATGGTGACGACGTGGCCCTGATACGGCGGCGCGTCGCCGATGTATCCGCCGGTCGCCGCGATTACGAGCCCCCTGGAGATGTTGAGCGACGACGTGATCTTCTCGTGCGTCGGGTCGCGGGTGATCGACGTCGTCCACAGCACCTTGCCGTCGGAGAGGCGCAGCTTGCGGATGCGGCCGTCGGGCGCCGCCGCGTAGACGGCGGAGCGATCGGCGGAGGCGGCCGGCGTCGCGTTCGTGATCCGCGCGCTCCCGGCAATCGACGAGTACGAGGGAGGCGTGAAGCGCCAGAGCACCTTCCCGGCCGTGCTCAGCGCCTCCGTCTTCCCGTAGGTCGTCGTCACGACGATCTTGCCGCCGACGACGATCGGCGAGGAGTCGACCGTGCCGTCCAGCCGCACCTGCGAGCGCCGCAGCTTCGAGACGTTCTGTGCGGTGATCGTCGAGTCGGGGCTCGCGTTGTGCCGCGCTGCGTCGTAGCCGAACTGCGGCCAGTCCTTCGACGAGGCGCCGCTCCCTGCGACCGCGGGCGCGAATGCAGCGAGCACGACGACGACCGCCGCGAGCCACCTCATCGCGCGGCGAGGTCCGGGGACTTGACCCACGGACCGGGCGGCGTCAACAGCGATTCGGCGTGCAGGTACGCGAGGCCGGCCAGCGGAAAGTCGCTCCACCGCTCGAAGCAGAAATACCGCCGGCGCCAATGCGGGAAGAACTTGCGATTGAAGCTGTGCAGGCGCTCGACCTGAAACAGCCGGTCTGCCTTCAGCAGCACCCAGCGAGCTGCGAGCGTCCATCGCGTCGCCTCCTCGTCCGTGCGGAGGAAGTCGGCGAACACGGCGAAGTTGAGCGATACCTCGGTCACGCCCTGCGCACGCGCCCAGCCCGCGGTCTCGGTGATCAGGTACTCCATCAGGCCGTTCGGCGTGTCCTTGCGCCGGCGCATCGACGCGAGGGAGTAGCCCTCGCTCGCGGGCGAGGGCACGAGTTGCAGAAAGCCGCCGACCGAACCGTCGGGGGCGACCGCCACGGCAAGCACCGTGTCCGGGTAGAGGAACAGCGCGTCCATCGCCATCGTGAACCCGCGCTCGGGCCAGTTCCCGCGCCACTCCTCCGAGACGGCGCGAAGCTCGCACTTCAGCGGCTCGTCGGCGGCAGCCGTCGAGAGCACACGCACCTCGTACCCGCTCTTCTCGAGCCGGGAGACCGACTGGCGCACCTTGCGGATCGCGCGCCCCTCGAGCGAGAACTCGGCCGGCCTGATCACCGCCTCGTCGCCGAGGTAGAGCGACTTGAACCCGAGCGCCGCGTAGTCGCTCAGGGCTTCGTTCGACGCGCCCGCAACCGCGACGCGCCAGCCCTTCGTGTGCGCGACGCGCACGAATTCCTGCACGAGATCGTGGCGCTCCGACACATCGCCGATCGGATCGCCGGCGACGAGCGCCGTCCCGCCGATCACGCGGTAGGCGAGGAACGACTTGCCGCTCGGCGAGAAGAAGTAGCTCTTGTCCTTGCGGAGCGCGAAGTACGCGAGGCTGTCGGTGCCGTGCTCCTGCACGAGCTCGGTCGCACGTTCGCGGTCGTCATGTGCGGGCGCCATCACGGGGTGCGGCCGGTGCCAGAGCCACATCGCGCGCACCGCAAGGCCGCCGATCAGCAGCAGGAACGCAAGCTCGACGCGGCGTGACAGATCGTCGGTCTCGTAGAGGAGGACGAGGAGCAGCGGCACGCTCAGCGCGAGCGCGACGCCGACCTGGACGAGCGGCCAGATCGTCGCCGGATCGCCCGGCGCGACGAACTGCCTGCGCGTGCGGTAGAGCGCGACGAGAAGAGCCAGATGCAAGGTCGCCTCCTCGAAGTCGAGGCCCTTTGCGAGGTGCAGGACGGCAGACGCCGCGACGACCACGACGGCGAGCCACCACGCGCGGCGCTTGCGACGGGCAAGACCGCGCGAGAGCCAGACGAGGCCGAGGCCGAGCGCCAGCACGAGCGTCCTCGCGGCACCGGGCACGCCCGGGGGGAGAACCCCGTGCACGAGGTCGAGCCGGTTCGCCATCTCGGGCGTCAGCGCCGAGGCGATCGAGAGTGCGCCGGCAAAGGCGGCACACCAGGCGAGCAAGAGGGTCGGCGCGGGGCGGCGGCGCACGGCGACACGGTAGCGAGCGGCGGCCGACGCCGAGTCACCCAAAGGGTGAACGGGGTACCACGTTTTACGCGGGAATCTGGTTCCTGGGCTAGTCCTTGAGGAGGACGCGCCGCAGCTCGTCCTCCTTGCCGGGCTCGAGGATCGCGAGCACCTGGTCGCCCGGCTGGAGCTGAGTGCTCTCGTCGGGGATCTCGGCGGTGCCGTTCCGGACGACCGAGATGAGGCGCGCACCGTCGGGCAGCTTCAGCGAGCCGACACGCTTGCCCTTCGCGTTCGCGCGCTCGTCGATCGTCACCTCCACGATCTCGAGGTTCTCCTTGCGCAGCTCGAGCAGGTGGATGAGCCCGTGCTCGGGCACCTCGTGCTCGATCAGCGCGAGGATCGCTCCCGTCGCAGAGACGGTTGGCGAGATGCCGAGCAGGTCGAAGTACGGCTGGTTCCGCGGGTCGTTGATGCGTGCGATCACGTTCCCGACGCCGTACTTCTCGCGCGCGAGCTGGCAGATGATGATGTTGTCCTCGTCGTCGCCGGTCGCCGCGACGAGCAGGTCGGGCGGACGCCGGATGCCCGCGCGCTCGAGCACGAAGATCTCGGTCGCGTCGCCGCGGATCACCTGGTGCTCGAACTCAGCCTCGAGCTTGTCGAACCGGTACGGGCGCTGCTCGATCAGCGTCACCTCGTGCCCGGCGCGCAGCAGCGAACGCGTGAGGTTCGTTCCGACCTTCCCGCCGCCTGCGATCAGCACGTACATCGTTATGCGCGCTCCGCTTCGCGGACGGCGCCGACGAGCGTCTCGATCGCCGACGACGTCGGGCAGACGATCCGCATGCCGCGCGAGGCGTAGAACTGCGCGCGCGCCGGGTCGAGGATGCGCACGATCACCGTCGGGACCTGGAACAGCTTCTGGGCCGCCTGCGCGATCACGAGGTTCGTATTGTCGCCGTCGGTCGTGATCACGACTGCGTCGGCCTCCTCGATCCCCGCTTCCCGGAGGACCTGCAGGTCCATCCCGTGCCCGACGACGAAGCCGCCGGTCCACCCCTCGCCGAGGCGGCCCAGCGCGTCCTCGTTCTCGTCGCACACGGTCACGTCCCAGCCCGAGCCCTGCAGCTGGAGGGCGACGGCGGAGCCGACGCGGCCCGACCCGATGACGATTGCTTTCACAGCGGCGGAGCGTACTCTCCGCGCCTACGTCGCGGCCAGCTCCTCGTCCATGACGTTCTGGGGGAAGGCGACGATCAGGACCTCGCAGGGCGCCTTGCGCAGGACGTAGTCCACCGTCGGCGAGAAGAAGCGCGACTGGCGGCGCCAGCGCGGCGCCGAGCCGAGGACGACCAGGTCGGCGTCGGTCTCCAGAGCCCGCTCGACGATCGCCGGCCCGATGCCGCGCGCGCGGACGATCGCGCCTTCGACCGTGACGTCGTGGTCGGCGCCGAGGAGCTTGGCCTCCGCGAGCGCCGCCTCGGCGCGCTCCTCCTCCTCGATCAGCTCCGCGTCGAGCGGCTGGTCGAGCGGCACGCGGATCACGTACAGCGCCTGCACTTCGGCGAGGTGGTCCGACGCGAGGCGGATCGCCGTCGCGAGCATCTCCTCGCCGATGATCCCGAGCTTCATCGGCACGAGGATCCGCCTGAACGTGAGCGACGATTCGATCGGCCGCTCGTCCGGCGCCTCGACCCGCTCCATCAGCCCTTCGCCGTGCGCCACGCGGACCGCGATGAAGACGACGATGCCGACGGCGAGCCACGCGGGACCCGCGTAGCGCGCGCCGCGGTGCGTTGCCAGCGCGTCGATGAAGATCGCGAACGTCGCGATCGAGCCGAACACGGCCGGCAACGGGATCTCCGCGCCGCGGATCCGCACGTTGAACGGCGCGCGGTACGGGCGTGGCAGGTCGGGCTCGTCGATGCGCAGCTTGATCACGGCCAGCTGCGCGGCCGTGAAGGCGAGGAGCACGCCGAACGAGAAGATCGACGCGAGGAACGCGACGTCGTTCTTCAGGAACGACGTCCAGATCACGATCGCCGAGGCGATCAGGGCGGCCGCCGCGATCGCCTGCGGCGACACGTGCGCGCGCCGGCTCAGCCTTCCGAAGCTGCGCGGCAGCTGCCCGTGCTCGCCGAGGGAATAGGCGAGGCGCGAGAAGCCCGAGATCGACGTCGTGACGGCCGCGAGCAGGATCAGCGCACCGGTCACCCCGACGTAGAAGCGCAGCGCGTCGCCGAGATGCCACGGCAGCTCGCTGCGTAGCCGGTCGGCGATCCCGAGGAGTGGAGCGCGGATCCACTTCGTCCCGAGCTCCGTGTTCGGCCCGGGGAAAGCCGAGATCCCGACGACCGCGATCGCGACGTAGACGGTGACGACCGTCGCAATCGCACCGAAGAGGGAGCGCGGAATGTCGGTGCCCGGCCGACGCGCCTCCGCGGCGAGGTTCGCGACCGTCTCGAGGCCCGTGAACGCAAGCATCGCGAGCGGCAGCGCGTAGGCGAGGGAGTGCCACGTCGGATGCGTGCCGAGCGAGAGGCCCTGCGTCAGCTTGTGCGGCGAGAAGAGGTACGCGAAGCCGAGCGCGACCAGGAGCATCTGGGTCAACAGGTCGAGCGCCGGCACCACGATCCCGATGCCGTAGAGCGAGGGGCGCCGAACGAGCCGAACGAGCGCGACCGCGGCGATCACGCACACGCCGACGATCACGTCCCAGGGGTTTCGGTCGAGCGCGGCGATTTGCAGCGCCCCCGACAGGTAGTGCGGGATGAAGAGCGCCGAGAGCGCGATCACGATCAGGTAGTCGAGGAACAGCGCCCACCCGGTCATGAACCCGGCGAGGTCGTTCAGCGCTCGCCGCACGAAGGTGGCGGCGCCGCCGGTCTCCGGCAGTGCGGCGGTGCCTTCGGCATAGGAGAACGAGACGATCAGGAAGAGCACGCCGACGAGCAGCAGCACGAGCGGCGAGAAGCCGAGCGCGTGCGCCGCGACAACGCCGAGCGCGAAGTAGATCGACGACGCGATCTCGCCGTAGGCGACCGAGAAGAGGGCACGCGCGTCGAGCTCGCGCGTCAGACCCGGAAGCTTCCTCGCCACGCTAGCTCCGTCTCCGCAGCATGAGCAGCCGCCCGGCACCGGCCGCGACGAAGAGCAGCCCGAGCAGGATGCCAACGCCGAAGTGCGGGAGCGTGCGAGCGATCAGCGCGACGCCCAGACCGATCATGAGGATCGCGATCAGCTGGACGGCATTCCGGTACATGCTCATGCCACCTTCCTCCCGGCGGCGACCATCACGCGTGACGGCGCGTTCTTCAGGACGTACTCGACAGTCGGGCCGAAGATCGTCTTGTACCCGCCTCGGCGTGCGCCGAGCACGATGATCTCCGTGGCGCGGCGATCTGCTTCCTCGACGATTGCGCCCCCGGCATTGCGCGCGCGCACGATGCGCTCGACGATCCGCACGCCGTACGGGGAGGCTATTGCACGCGCGTCGTCCAGCAGCCGGTCCGCCTCCTCGAGCTGCTCGGTGAGATCCGCGTCGAGCGGCAGCTCGAGCGGCACGACCACGACGCGCAGCAGCACGATCTGCCCGGCACGCTCCGTCGCGAGCCGCGCCGCGACCTCCACGGCCTCGCGCGACTGCGGGCCGGCGACGATCGGCACGAGGATCGACCGGTACTCCAGCGCGAGCGCAGGCCCGAGGGGCACGGGGGCGCGCCTCGTGGTCATGAGCGGCAGTCCGAGCCGCCGGCGGTAGAGCGCATAGAAGATGAAGCCCGCGACGAGCCACGCGAGGCCCGCATACCGCGTCGGTGCGTCCTGAACGACGACCACGAGCCAGGCGATGCCGGTGCCCAACCCTCCGACGATTGCGAACAACGGCCATGAGACTCCGCGGATCGTGATGTTCGGCCGCGCCTTCCACTCGAGCTCGCTGTCCCGGTGCTTCGCGCGCAGCGCGATCACCGAGGCGTGCGCAATCGTGAACGAGAGCAGGGCGCCGAACGCGTACATGCGCGCGAGGAAGTCGACCTTGCCCGAGAGCAGGAAGACCGTGGGGCCGATCGCGCCGAAGACGATCAACGCAAGCCAGGGCGTCTTCAGCTTCGGATGCAACCGCCGGAAGACCTCGGGCAGCTGCCGGTGCGTGGACATCGAGTAGGTGATGCGGGATGCGCCGATCACTCCGGCGTTCGTTGCGATGAAGAGGATCGTCGCGGCGAGGACGCCGACGTAGACCTTCGCGCCCGAGAGCAGCGCACCGTGCAGGCCGAGGTTGTCGACCAGGCCGAGCACAGGATCGTTCTTGTAACCGTGCGGCGGGCCCTGCCCCAGCCTCGTCACGTAATGACCGCCGTGCTTCTCCACCGGCAGCGCCGACAGCGCGATCCACGGCAGCGTGAAGTAGATCGCGAACACGGCGATCGCCACCCAAGAGATCGCTCGCGGAATCGAGCGCACCGGGTCGCGCGCCTCCTCGGCGAGGTTCGAAACGGTCTCGATTCCGGTGTACGCGATCATCCCGACCGGGATCGCGAGCAGGAACGCGCTCCACGACGGCGCAACGCCCCAGTGGACGTTCTGCGACAGCACGTGCGGATGGAAGATCAGGAAGAAGCCGAGCAGCACGAGCAGAAGCTGTGTCGCGAAGTCGATCACCGCGAGGAAGATGTTGAGCCGCGCGGCCTCCTTGATCCCGACGATGTTGATCCCGACGAGGACGTACGTGAACCCGATGCCAACGATGACGTCCCACGGCGTCGTGCGAAGCGGCGCGTAGAAGATCGAGAGGTAGTGCGGGACGAAGATCACCGAGATAGCGACCGTGATCACGTAGTTGAGCATCTGCGCCCACGCCGCTCCGAACGAGACGAGCTCGTTGAACGCATGACGGGCGAAGCTCGACGAGCCGCCGGCCTCCGGGTAGCGAACGGTCCCTTCGGCGTACGACGCGGCGGTCGCGGCGAAGATCAGGCCGCTGATGATGAAGACGAGCGGGGTGAGGCCGAGCGCGATTCCGGCGACGAGACCGAGCGCGTAATAGATCGACGAGCCGACGTTGCCGTACGCGGTCGCGAAGAGCGCAGGCGCGCCGAGAACGCGCTCCAGCCCGTGGCTCTGTCTCCGGCGCCGAGGCACCGGGGCACTCTATGCCGTGGTCGGGACGCTGCTCAGGATGACGTGCGGCTCGAAGAGGAGACAGCGTTTGATCGCGACCGCCCTCCGGCTCCGCAGGCGTGGGAGGCGCGAATCGATCCGCTCGGGGAGGATCACGTTGACCGCGGCCTCCGGGTCGAGAGTGAGCTTGCGCACCTCGGTGAGAATCGCGTCGCCGAGCCGCCCGGGAAGCGGCGCGTCGTCGACGGGGATGCCGAGCTCCTCGTCGCTCCAGTCGCGCTCGCCGAAGTGGAGGCCGCGAAGCTCGTCGACGCCGGGAAGCCCGCGCGCGTACTCGACCGCGCGCTGCGCCGCCGCGTCGGGCGCACCCGCGAGGACACGCAGCACGAGACGCTGCGGTACATGCCCTTCGGGCCTGCGCTCCGACGTCACGGCCGGGACGTCGGCGACGACGACGTTCGGCTCGGTGAGCAGGCGCAGCTTGAGCCGGAACTGCGCGCGCTGCGCGGCGGCGAGCAGCGAACGTTTCCGAAACTGCTCCGGCAGGACGACCGTGACGACGTCGTCCGCGCCCTCGCGCAGCCCCGCAAGCTCATCGAGCACGACCCGGGTCGGGTCGCTGCCCGGGGGGCGGACGTCGAGGCGCGGCTCGCCGCCGGTGAAGTCGAACCAGCGCGCGTAGATACCGGAATCGGTCGCCTTGCCGGGAACGTGCACCGCGCCGAACTCGCCGCCGCCGATCCGTCGCGCGTACCAGACAGCCCCTTCGGTCGCGACGTCGAGGGCCTCCGCGAAGATCAGCACGCGGTTCCGCACGTCGGCACGGTACTGAAACGGCGAAGGGTGGTAGCCCGACGTCCGAAAAGATCTACAAGGGGCCCTTTGCGTTCTGACGCTGTGAGATTCAGCGAAAGAGCTGGTATGGGACGCTGGAGAGGATCACGTGCGGCTCGAAGAGGAGCGTCCGCTTGAGGTAGAGCGCGCGCTGGTTGTGAAGGGCGCGAGCCCACCCCCGGACGACGATCTCGGGCATGACGATGTTCACCACGGTGTCGGGGTCGGCGGTCAGCCGGCGGATATAGGCGAGAAGCGGCGTTCCGATGTCCCGGTACGGAGCGCTGCTGACGTCGAGCGGCATGGTGACGCCGGCACGCAAGGCGGCCTCCGCCAGCTGCTTGCCCTCCTCCTCATCGAACGCGAACGAGGCGGCGCGCGTGTCCTCCACGCCGAGGCTCTCCGCGTAGTTGATCGCGCGTAGGGACGCACCGTGAATGTTCGCCACGAGCACGCGGACGACGAGCCGCTGCGGCGTCCTACCCTCGGGCCTTCGCCGCATGGTGACGGCCGGAACGTCCGTGACGACGACGCCCGGCTCGGAGAGCAGGCGCAGCTTCACGCGGAACGACGTGCGCCTTGCCGCGGAAAACAGCGAGGCACGCCTGAATTGCTCCGGGACGACGACCGTCGCGAAGTCCGACTCACCGCGGGGTATTGCCCAGACCTGCTCGAGGAGCGCCTGCATCCTCCCCTCCTTCGCAGACAGAACCTCGAGCGGCGGCTCGTTCTGCGCGAAGTCCCACCAGCGCGGCCGGATGCCCGGATCGGTGTGCTTGCCCGGCACGAGCAGAGCTCGGATCGGGCCGTCGTGCGCGATCGCGCGCGCGTACCAGAGCGCCCCCTCCGTCGCGACGTCGATCGACTCGATCCACAGGAGTTCCTTGTTCGTCGTCCGGCCCGCGGCGCGCACCGCATCGATGCCCGCATCGAGACGCCGCGTGAACCGCCTGTAGTGGCGGTCGATGCCGAGGAACAGCAGCACGAGGAGCGGGATGGCGACCGTCACCAGCCACGCACCCTGGGCGAACTTCGTCCAGACGACGATCCCGGTGACGAGACCCGTCGCCGACGCCCCGACGGCGTTGATCGCGCTGCGACGGAGCCAGCCCGGATGCCGCGTCCGCCACCAGTACCGCACCATCCCCGCCTGCGAGAGCGTGAACGCCGTGAACACGCCGATCACGTACAGATGGATCAACGAGTCGACGCTCGCGTCGTATGCCCAGAGCAGGCCGCAGGCGATTGCCGCCAGTACGAGTATCCCGTTCGAGAAGACGAGCCTGTCGCCGAGATTCGTGAACTGGCGCGCGAAGAAGCCGTCGCGTGCGAGCAGCGCGGCCAGTCGCGGGAAGCCCTGGTACGACGTGTTTGCCGCGAGGACGAGGACCGCGAGCGTCAACACCTGGACGATCCAGTACATGAACCCGAGCGACGACGACGAAGGAAACACCGCTCGTGCGACCTCGGACAGGACCGACGGCGTCCCTGTCGCCGACGGCAGGGCATGCATGTGCACCGCCAGCCACGAGACGCCCACGAACATCGCGATCGCGATGGCGCCGAGCACGAGGAGCGTCTTCGCGGCGTTGGCGCCGTGCGGGCGCCTGAAAGCGTTCACGCCGTTGGCGATCGCCTCGACGCCGGTGAGCGCGGTCGAGCCGGAGGCGAACGCGCGCAGGATCACGAACGTCGTGATCACACCTGTCCCCGCCGTGACCGGGTGCGGGACGACCGCCTGCGGGCAACCTCCCGTCGCGCAATCCGCGACGCCGACGCCGATCAGAGAGAAGATCGACGCAACGAACGCGTATGTCGGAATCGCGAAGAGGATGCCCGCCTCCTTCACGCCGCGCAGATTGGCAAGCGTGATCAGGACGACGCAGCCGAGCGAGAGCGTCAGCTCGTGCCCACGAAGAGGCGCGGCTGCGGAGGTGAGTGCGAGCACGCCCGCTGCGACGGATACGGCGACCGTGAGGACGTAGTCGGTCAACAGAGCCGCGGCGGCGACGAGGCTCGGGAGGCGCCCGAGGTTCTCCTTCGCTACGACGTACGCCCCGCCCGAGCTCTGGTAGACGAGGACGGTCTGCCTGTACGACAGAACGACGATCGCCAGGAGCGTTGCGATCGCGAGCGAGATCGGAAACGCGAGGTGCGCTGCCGTCGCAGACACCGTCACGAGCACGACGAGCGCAGCCTCGGTCGCGTAGGCGACGGAGGAAAGCGGGTCCGACGCGAAGATCGGCAGCGCGAGCCACTTCGGAAGGAGCGTCTCCTCGATCTCGTCCGACGCCATCGGGCGACCGACGAAGACGCGCTTCAGACGAGGCTTGTGCAGATCAGCGAGCAACGACACCGTCGAGCTCTGCCCGCACGTCGTCGAGCGCCGCCCGCAGGAGACGAGGGTCCGCGCGGCCGTACAGCGGCCCCGAGCCGTCCGCCAGCATCCCCTCCACGAGCAGAACCCCTCGCGCGCTGACTGGAGAGTCGAGATCGTGCAGCCGGCTCGCGAGATCCAGCAACTGCGGCCGGCATACCCGGACGGCCGAGCGGTCGACTGGCGAGGCACTGGGGAGAACCCCCTCGTCGGCCGTGTGCACGATGTTCGTCAGCGCACGTCCGAGGTCGACACGATTCTGCTCGCCCACCAGCTCTTCGATCCTCCACGCGAGACGCGGGGACGGAAGGCGCGAGGCGAGGATCTCGGCATCCGCGCGGCGCCTCGCCGCCTTGACCGCGCGACGAGCCTCCCAGACCTTGACCGGGGCGAGCAGGTTCACCCCGCCACGGTAGGAACGCCCGCCTCAGTGCCGTCTGAGGATCGGGGCGCGAAGGCTCAAGTCTTTCTCAAGAATCGACCAGACGGTAGCCGGCGCCGGGCTCCGTCAAGAGGTGGCGCGGCCGTGCCGGGTCAGACTCGAGCTTGCGACGCAACTGCGAGACGTAGACGTGCAAGTAGTTCGACTCATCGCCGTACGCCGGCCCCCACACCTCGCGCAGGATCGTCCGGTGTGTCAGCAGCTTCCCGACGTTCAGCGCCAGCAGACGAAGGATGCGGTACTCGTGCGGCGTCAGGTGCACCGGACGGCCGTCGACCGATACCGCGTGCTTCTCGAGGTCGATCTCGATCGAGCCGACCCGGACGAGGGGATCGCCCGGAGGCCCCGCCCGCCGCAGGACGGCGCGGAGGCGCGCGAGAAGCTCGCCGATCGCGAACGGCTTCGTGACGTAGTCGTCCGCGCCCGCATCCAGCGCCGCGATCTTCTCCTCTTCTTCGCCGAGAGCGGAAACGAGCACGATCGGTGCGGCCGTCCACGTGCGCAACTCGCGGGCAAGATCCGTTCCGCTGCCGTCGGGCAGCAAAAGGTCGACGACGAAGGCGTCGGGCGGGCGCAGCCCCGCCGCGGCGAGCGCCTCGCTCGCCGTGGCGGCAGCGTCGACCTCGTACCCCGCGCCGCGCAGGTTCGTGGCGAGCGCGCGCAGGAACTGCGGCTCGTCGTCCACGACGAGGACGCGCGTCATACCGGCAGGTCCAGGCGCGCCGCCATGCCACCGCCGGCGCGCGGTTCGAGCAGCACCGTGCCGTTGTTCAACGCCGCGAACCCGTGCGAGATTGCGAGACCGATGCCGGTTCCGGGCGAACCGGCGCCACCGCGGTCGAGGACCTCGATCACCAGGGAGCGGGCGTCGAGGCGCGCGACGACGTCGACGGTGGCGCGCGAGAACTTGAGGGCATTCTCGATCAGGTTCACGAGCACGCGCTGAATCTGGACGTCGTCGACGGACGCGGGCGGCAGACCGTCCGTGACGCTGACCGAGACGCGCTCCGGCTCGCGCACCTCCGCGACGGCGCGGTCGATCAGCTCGTCGACCGGCCACAGCGCGAAGTGCGGCGCCGCGGCGCCGATCTGGAGACGCGAAAGGTCGAGCAGGTTCTCGACGAGCCGGATGAGACGGTCCGCCTCGAGGCGGATCGTCTCCAGCAGGTCCTCGCGATCCCGATCCGTCAGGAGGAGCTCGGTCGACGTCAGTCCGTCGACGGCGGCGGCGATCGTCGCGAGGGGCGTGCGGAAGTCGTGCGAGACGCTCTGCAGCACCGTCGTCTTGATCGCATCGGAACGTTGCAGCGAGTCGAGCCGTTCGCGCTCCGCAGCCAGCGCTCGGAGGGAGTCGACTGCCGCGTCGAATCGCCGGCGTGCGACGGCGTCTCCGCCCGCAAGCACCTCCTCCGCGCGGCCGAGGACCTCGTCGAGCGGCGACGACTGGAGCAATGCGGCAGCCGCGTCCGCGAGCAGCCCCGCCTCGCGCTCTCGTTGCTCCGCTTCGGCAGCACGCCGCCGAGCCCGTGTCGCGAGCTCGCTCGCCACGATCGCCGTCACGACGTAGACGGCAAGCGCCGTCCAGTTCCGACCATCCGCCAGCGTCAGCGTCCCCACCGGCGCGAGGAACAGGAAGTTGAACGCCAGCATCGACGCCAGCGCGACGGCGATCGCGTAGCCGAGGCCAAACACGATCGCAGCGCCAAGGACGGCAAGGGTGTAGAGAACGCCGAGGCTCAGCGTCGGCGCGATCGGCCTGAGCGCGTAGACGAGTCCCGTCGCCGCCGCGACCGACAGCACGGAACCGGCGATGGCCGTCGCCGGTCGGCGCGTGTTCATGGAGAGAACGTAGCGCGGGGCCCGAAGGCCCCGCGCTACCGCGAGCGACTACCCGTGGATCGAGACGAGCAGCGGGATGATCAGAATCGCAACGATGTTCGCGATCTTGATCATCGGGTTGATCGCGGGGCCGGCGGTGTCCTTGTACGGGTCGCCGACGGTGTCGCCGGTGACCGACGCCGCGTGCGCCTCCGAGCCCTTGCCGCCGTAGGCGCCGTCCTCGATCGACTTCTTGGCGTTGTCCCAGGCGCCGCCGCCCGAGGTCATCGCAATCGCGAGGAAGAGGCCGGTCACGATCGTGCCGATCAGCAGCCCGCCGAGCATCTTGACGCTGATGATCCCGACCACGATCGGGAACCCGATCGGGATCAGTGCAGGCGCGAGCATCGACTTGATCGCCGAGGCGGTGACGATGCTGACCGCGCGGCTGTAGTCCGGCCGCTCCGTGCCTTCCATGATCCCGGGGTGCTCGCGGAACTGGCGGCGCACCTCCTCCACGACCTCGCCGCCGACGCGGCCGACCGCCTGCATCGCGAG
>JBJMKB010000025.1:0-6225 GCA_045806045.1 Gaiellaceae bacterium
GACGGAGATCGTCGACACCGCGCTCGAGTACGCGAAGAACGGGACCGATCCGCAGCCCGAAGACGCGCTCAAGAACGTCTATGCCTGAGATCACGTATCGCGAGGCAGTACGCGACGCGCTCGGAGCGGTGATGCGCAAGGACGAGGACGTCTTCATCATGGGCGAGGACATCGCCGAGATGGGCGGCTCGATGGGCGTCACGCAGGGGCTGCTGGAAGAGTTCGGCCCGGAGCGCGTGCGCAACACGCCGATCTCCGAGATGGCGATCGTCGGCGCGGGCATCGGCGCTGCGATGGCGGGGATGCGACCGATCGTCGAGATCATGTACGAGGACTTCCTGACGCTCTCGCTCGAGCAGATCGTCAACCAGGCCGCCAAGCACCGCTACATGTCGGGCGGGCAGATCAAGGTGCCGCTGACGATCCGCACGCAGGGCGGCGCCGGCTGGTCGCCCGGCGCGCAGCACGCGCAGCAGCTCGAGGCGTGGCTCGTCCACATCCCTGGGCTCAAGGTCGCGTTCCCGTCCACGCCGGAGGACGTCCGCGGCTTGCTCTGGTCGGCGATCTACGACGACAACCCCGTCATCGTCTTCGAGCATCGTCTGCTGTACCCGGTGAAGGGCGACGTGCCCGAGCACATCGAGCCGATCCCGCTCGGCAAGGCGCGCACGCTGCGCGAAGGCACAGACGTGACGGTGATCGCCACGGGCCCGCTCGTGCACCGTTCACTCGAGGCGGCGAGCGCGGCGGAGGACGAAGGCATCTCCGTCGAAGTGATCGACCCGCGCACGCTGCAGCCGCTCGATGAGGACGCGCTCGTCAAGTCTGTGCAGAAGACGAATCGCGTTGTCGTGGCGCACGAGGCCGTGACACGCATGGGCTTCGGCGCCGAGGTGGCCGCCGTGCTGCAGTACAAGGCGTTCGACTACCTCGACGCGCCGATCGAGCGCGTCGGCGCGAAGTTCGCGCCGCTTGCCTTCGCGCCCGTGATGGAGCAGTTCGTCGTGCCGAATGCCGACGACGTGCTCGCCGCGGTCAGGCGCACGGTGGGCAAGTAGGTGGCGAGCGAGGTCAAGCTCCCGCGCCTCGGTCAAGGCATGGAAGCCGGGACGATCAACAAGTGGCTGAAGAACGAAGGCGACGCGGTCGCGAAGGGCGAGCCGCTGTTCGAGATCGACACCGACAAGGTGACGCAGGAGGTCGAGTCGGACTACGAGGGCGTGCTGCTGAAGATCGTGCTGCCGCAGGGCGAGGCGCCGGTCGGGCAGACGATCGCCTACATCGGGAAGGCCGGCGAAGAGGTGGCCGCCGCGGAGACGCCTGAGGAAACACCCGAACCTGTTTCGGCAAAGCCGAACCAGGTTCGAGAGGTTGCTTCCGCCCCCAAGCCCGCTCCCGCTCCCGCCGCATCGAACGGCGGCCGGATCAAGGCTTCTCCACTCGCACGCCGCATCGCGCGCGAGCGCGGCATCGACCTCTCGTCGCTCGCGGGTAGCGGTCCCGACGGGCGGATCATCGCCGAGGACGTGGAGCGCGGCGAGCCTGCGAAGCAGGCGGCGCCGGCGGCGGTGCCGAGCGGCGAGATCGAGTCGGTGCCGCTCACGAACATCCGCAAGACGATCGCGCGCCGTCTCACCGCCGCGTGGGAAGCGCCGGTCTTCCAGCTGACGGTGAGCGCCGACATGACGCGCGCGAATGAGCTCGTCGCGCGCGCGCGGGAGCTCAACCCCGACGTCCGCATCACTGTGACCGATGTGCTCGCGAAGGTGAGCGCGCAGGCGTTGATGCGCCACCGCGACGTCAACGTGCAGTACACGGAGGATGCGCTGCTCAAGTTCCCGACCGCGAATGTCGGCATCGCCGTCGCGGCGCCGCAGGGCCTGGTCGTCCCGGTGCTGCGGTCGGTCGAGCGGCAGTCGCTCGCCGAGATCGCCGCGGCGCGGACCGACGTCGTCGGCCGCGCGCGCGAGAGCAAGCTGACCGCGCAGGATCTCGAGAACGGCACGTTCACGATCTCGAACCTCGGCATGTACGGGATCGAGCAGTTCGTGGCGGTGATCAATCCACCGCAGGCCGCGATCCTCGCGATCGGCGCGACGATCGACACGCCTGTCGCGCGCGACGGCGAAGTCGTCGTACGGCCGATGCTGACGATGACGCTGACCGTCGACCATCGCGCGGTCGACGGGGCCGAGGGCGCCGACTTCCTGCGTACGGTGAAGCAGTTCCTGGAAGAGCCCGCGCTCGCGTTGTGAGCCCGCCGAGGGTTTGGTACCTGGTACGCGACTTCGACCGCGGACGCGATTTCTACAAACGGTTGCTCGGCTTCGACGAGACGTTCGTCGACTGGGACGACAAGTGGTCGAAGCTCGAGAAGGGCGAGATGCGGATCGCGCTCGCCGAAGGCGAGCCGACGCTGAGCGGCGGCGTCGCGACGGTCGACGTCAACGACGCGAAGGCGGACGCCGACCGGCTCCGGGAGGAGGGCGTCGAGGTCGGCACCGTGCTCGAGCTCGCGGGCCAGATGCGGATCGTCGACGTCTTCGACTGGGACGGCAACCGCGTGCAGCTCGCGCAACCGATCGATGAGTGACGGCATGATCCGCAAGGGCTCGCCCGCGGACGTGCCGTTCATGCGCTCGATGCTCGCGCATGCCTACGGCTGGCGCGTGAACGCACTCGACGCCGACATCCCGCTCACCCGCTACGTCGACAACTGGGGCCGTCCCGGTGACGTTGCAGTCGTCGCACACGAGACGGGCAACCGCGTCGGCGCCGCGTGGATGCGACTCTTCCGCGCGGGCGAGCCCGGCTACGGCTTCGTCGACGAACAGACGCCGGAGCTGTCGATCTCGGTCGTCCCGTCCCGCCGCCGCCATGGCCTGGGACAGGAGCTCCTCGACGCGCTCCTCGAGAAGGCGCGTGCCGAGGGCCACCAGCAGGTCTCGCTCTCGGTCGAACGAGACTCGCCGGCCGTCTCCTTCTACGAGCGCAACGGCTTCGCCCCCCACGGCGAGTCGGAAGGCGGGCTCGTCATGGTGAGGGTGTTGGAACCTGGTTCGCTTTCTGAACCAGGTTCCTGAGTTTCCGCCCAAGGCAGCGGCTCGCGGTTGGAACCTGGTTCGCTCTCTGAACCAGGTTCCTGAGTTTGATCCCAAGGCAGCGGCACGACGAAGGAGAACCTCGCGTCGTAGCTGCTCCATGGCCAAGGTCGGCGCGGCGGATTCTCCGCGATGTAGTCGGGCAACCGCTCGGCGTGGCTCTCGCGGGTGACCTCGATCGACGTGTACGGCGAGTCGAACACATGACCGCGTCGCCCGTGCCTCCGGTTGAAGCCGCTCGCGTAGCGGCGATTGAGTCGATGGATCGCGCGTTCGAGCATCTCGTCGTCGAACGAGCCGAGCAGGTGGTAATGCGTCGGCATGAAGCAGAAGCCGTGGCATACGAGGAAGCCGCCCGCGCAGAGACCCGCGAGGATGTGGATCCCGGCGAGGTAATCGCGGTCGTCACGAAAGATGTGCTCTTCGTTGATGGAACGACTCGTGACGTGGAACAACCCCGCATGCTTCGGACGCATGCCCTGAGCCTGCCGAATCTCGGCGAGACACCTGCAACGCAAGTGTCAAAACTCATGAACCTGGTTCAAAAACCGAACCAGGTTCAGCTCGCGACTTTTGGCGCCAGCCAGTCGCGAACCTCGACGAGAAAGCCGGGATCCAGCGTGTGGTCGAGCGGGTACTCGCGATACAACAGCTCGCCGCCGGCGGACTCCAGCGTCTCGCGCACGCGGCGGCCGAAGTCGATCGGGATCACCGGGTCGTAAGTGCCGTGCCCGTAGGCGACCGGCGGCGGCGATGACAGGTCCGGCTCCCACCCGTCGACGACCGGGATGAACCCCGAGAAGCCGCACACGGCAACCGGGCGCGGGCGTCCGACGCCAAGAGACAACGACAGCGCCATCACGCAGCCCATCGAGAAGCCGCCGAGGACGAGGCGCGAGTACGGCAGCGAGTCGAGCCACTCCGAGGCCTCGGCGTACGCGGCGAGGAACGTCTCCCGATCCGGATAGCCGACTCGCGGGACGATGTACCAGTGCGCGCCGCCGGGCGGCAGGGAGAGCGGCGCGCGCGGCGTGTAGCCGTGCAGCCGGCGCTCGGGGTCGAGCACGTCGAGCAGCGGGAACAGGTCGTTCTCGTCGGCGCCGCGGCCGTGGAACAAGACCAGTGCGCCCGCGGCCTCGCCCGCCGGCGGCCGCTCGCGAGCGATCACGACGCGCGCGCGGCTCGCGGGTTCGGCAGCGGCGCGAGGATCTGCTCGACCTGCGCACGGTACTGCTCGTAGTTCGGCGGCAGCGAGAGCGACTCCCCGAGCGTCTCGAACGGCTCGTCCGCCGTGAAGCCGGGTCCGATCGTCGCGATCTCGAACAGGACGCCGCTCGGCTCGCGGAAGTAGATCGACTTGAAGTAGAAGCGGTCGATCACCGGTGTCGGCTGGCCGCCGCCTTCGATCACCTTCTGCCGCCACGCCTCGTGCTCATCGATCGACGACGCAAACGCGACGTGGTGCACGGTCCCCGCCGCCTGCAAGGCGCGTTCCGGCGGCGGCGCGTCGTAGCGGTAGAAACCGCTCCGCCGTTCTCCGCGCGCCTCCCACGAGTCCTCGAACTCGAGCGCCTTCAACAGCCGCTCGCTGCGCGACGGATCCGATGCGTACGCGCGCACACCCGCGAACCCGCGCAGCCTGTGCTCCTCCGGAATGTCCGGCGCGTTTGCGGTCAGCGGGTCTTCGCCGGAGTCGTCGACGACGAGCTGCAGCGTCAGGCCCTCCGGATCCTCGAAGGTCAGCCCACGGTCCTCGATCGTGCCTCCGACGCGTGCGCGCCACCAATCGAGCGACTCGTCGGAGCCGACGCGGAACGCGACGAGGTGCACCATCCCGTCGCCCGCGCGGCCCTTGGGAGCGCCCGGATACTCGAAGAACGTGATGTCGGCTCCGGCGGAGCCTTTCTCGTCCGCATAGAAGAGGTGGTAGACGGTCGGGTCGTCCTGGTTGACCGTCTTCTTGACCATGCGCAATCCAAGCTCGCCCGCGTAGAACTCGACGTTCGCCGGAGCATCGCCGGTGATGCACGTGACGTGGTGGATTCCTTCGAGCCTCATCAGGTAAGCATCCCAGAATGAGAGCCGCGGTAATCGTCGACGGACGGCTCGAGATCGAGGAGCGGCCCGATCCCGTTCCGGGAGACGGCGAGATCCTGATTCGCGTGCGCGCCGCCGGGATCAACGGCGCCGACCTGATGCAGGTCCGCGGCGACTATCCGCCGCCGCCCGGCGCCCCGCCCGACATCCCGGGGCTCGAGTGTGCGGGCGAGACGGAAGACGGGCGGCGCATGATGGCGCTGCTCCCCGGCGGCGGCCACGCCGAGGTCGTCGCCGTCGAGGAGTCGCACACGCTGCCCGTCCCCGACAGCGTCGACTGGCCGCCGGCGGGCGGCTTCATGGAAGTGTTCGCGACCGCGCACGACGCGCTCTTCACGCAGGCGCAGCTGATGCCGGAGGAGCGGCTGCTCGTGAACGGCGCGGCGGGCGGCGTCGGTGTCGCGGCCGTGCAGCTCGGTGCAGAGGCAGGCGCACTGGTCACCGGATGGGCGCGCCATCACTTCGACGAGATCGTCGAGCTGGGCGCCGTGGACACCGAGCCGTCCGGACGCTACGACGTCATCCTCGAGCTCGTCGGCGGCGAGCTGATCGCGCGCGACCTGGAACGGCTCGCCCTCAAGGGACGCATCTCGCTGATCGGGACGAGCGCCGGCTCGCGGGTCGAGGTCGAGCTCGGTCACCTGATCCGGGCCCGCGGCCGCATGCACGGCTCGCACCTGCGCGGCCGGACGCGGAACGAGAAGGCGGAGGTCGTCCGCCGCCTCGGCGAAGACGTGCTCCCGTTGCTCGCCGAGGGCCGCGTCACCGTGCCGGTCCACGCGACGTACCCGCTCGAGCGCGCGCAGGACGCGTACGACGCGTTCGCGGCCGGCGGCAAGTTCGGCAAGATCGTCCTCGTGCCGTAGCCCGTCGATACCATCGGCGCCGGAAACCGACTGAGGAGCTGAGATGGAAGTCGACGTCGCCGTTCTGGGCGGAGGGCCTGGTGGCTATACCGCAGCGATCCGCGCAGCCCAGCTGGGCGCGAAGGTCGCGTGCATCGAGAAGGAGCCCGAGCTCGGCGGCA
>JBJMKB010000026.1:0-6514 GCA_045806045.1 Gaiellaceae bacterium
ACGTTGGTCGGGATCTCGACGACGTTCAGGCCGTAGATCTCGACGAACTCCTTCTCCTCGGTCTTCGCGGTACCCGTCATGCCGCCGAGCTTCTCGTAGAGGCGGAAGTAGTTCTGCAGCGTGATCGTCGCGAGGGTCTGGTGCTCCTCCTGGATCGGGACGCCCTCCTTCGCCTCGACGGCCTGGTGCAACCCCTCGCTCCACCGGCGGCCTTCCATGATGCGGCCGGTGAACTCGTCGACGATCTTCACCTCGCCGTCCTGCACGACGTAGTCGACGTCGCGCTTGTACAGCGCCTCTGCTTTCAGCGCCTGGTGGAGGTGGTTGACGAGCTGCGTGTTCCCGGGTGCGTAGAGGTGGTCGATCTTGAGTGCGCGCTCGATTTTCTCGATCGCCGACTCGGTCGCCGCGACGGTCTTGTGCTTCTCGTCGTAGAGGTAGTCGTGCTCCTGCGCGAGCTGCTCGTCGTCGAGCTTCGTGCCCTTGGACGGCACCCCGTCGAGCGTCTTCGCGACACGTGCGAAGTCGTTGTAGATCTTCGCCGCCATCGTCGGCTCGCCAGAGATGATCAGCGGCGTGCGCGCCTCGTCGACGAGGATCGAGTCGACCTCGTCTACGATTGCGTACTCGTGCCCACGCTGCACGACGCCGTCGAGGCTGATCGACATGTTGTCGCGGAGATAGTCGAAGCCGAACTCGGAGTTCGTGCCGTAAGTGACGTCGGCGTCGTATGCGGCCTTGCGCGCCTCGAACGACATGTTGGCCTCGATGAACGCGACCGTCACGCCCAGCCGCTCGAAGACGCCGCGGTTCCACTCCGCATCGCGCTGGGCGAGGTAGTCGTTGACGGTGACGAGGTGGACACCGCGCGCAGGCAACGCGTTCAGGTACAGGGCTAGGCTCGCGACGAAGGTCTTTCCTTCACCGGTCTTCATCTCGGCGATGTCGCCCTCGTGGAGGACGATGCCGCCCATCATCTGGACGTCGAAGATCCGCTGGTCCGATTCGCGCACGCGCGCCTCGCGCACCGCGGCGAACGCCTCGAAGAGGAGCTCCTCGAGCGTTTCGCCGTTCTCGAGCCGCTGCCTGAACTCGACCGTCTTCCCGCGCAGCTCCTCGTCCGAGAGCTTCTGGAAATCGGGCTCGAGGGTCGCGATGTAGGCGGCCTGCTCGGCCAGCCGCTTCATGCGCCGGCCCTCGCCGAAGCGAAGCGCCTTTTCGAAGGTTCCGAGAGCCGAGGACATCGCAGGACAGGGTACCGCGTCGGCCGCGCCGGGCCTCGCGAGCGCGTGCCGGCCTCCTCGAGCCGCGACAGGGAGGTTCAGGCGCCCGTGGGAGGCCTTACAGCGCCGTCGGGTCGACCTCCCACACGTCGCCCTCGAGCCGCGTGGCGCGGACGACGTATTCGCTGCCCACCGTCTCGCCGAGACGCTCGAGCCCGCGCGCCGAGCCGAGCGTCGTACGGCCGTCGACCTTCAGCACCTTGCCTTCGCGCGTCGAGGTGAGCTCCGCCTCGTCCCCGTGCAGCTCGGGCAGCTCGGCGATCGCGATCCGGCTCGCGGCGACCGCCCAGGTGTCCTCGCTGCGCCGCACCGCCTCCGCCCGGTAGGGCGGCGGGATCGTGGCCTCGACGGCGTCGGCGAGCGGCGTCAGCGACGCGTCCGGCTCGTCCTCGTCGACCACGAGCGTGCCGTCGTCGAGCGCAACGAAGTGCACGGTGTCGCCGCGCAGCGCGGGTGCCTCCGCACTCGCGACCGCGTCCCAGCGCCGCGCCTGCGGCACGCCGTGGATCCCCGTCACGCCGCTCGGCGCGCCGTCCCAGCCCGGCGGCTGGGCGTTCAGGCCGCCCGCACCTGTCGGCGCGGCCGCCAAGCCGCCGGCTTCGGCCAGCCGCTCGTGGAGCGCCTTGCGCCGGCGGAACAGCGCCATTAGATGGTTGATCGGTAATTCGAGTGCTCGCGGGGATGGTCTGGATCAAGCAGCTCGGCCGGGTCGGGCGCAGGGCATAGCGGGCCTACGTTCAAGCCCGACCGGGCCGAGATGCGCCGCATCCAGGCCACCAGCCGCGGGTGCGCCAATTGCCGATCAACCATCTACGGAGCGTCGCCGTCGGAATCAGCCTGCTTCAAATCAGGCTGCTTCAGATCAGGTTGCTTCAAATCAGGTTGCTTCAAATCTGCGTGCCTGCGCGGCTCCAGCCGGCGCAGCTCGCGATAGCGCTTGACCTGCCGCTCGAGCTTGTCGACGAGCTGGTCGATCGACGCCTTCATGTCCGGAGTCGCCTCACGCGCGCGCAGCGTCGGCCCCTTCGTGAAGATCGTGGCCTCCGCGACGGCCCGCTCGGCGATCGAAGGGTTCTTCTGCTCGGAGAGCTCGACCTCGACCTGCGTCTGCTCGGCCAGCTGCTTCGAGAGCTTCGACAGCTTGCGCTCGGCGTACTCGCGGATCGACGGGGTGACCTCGAGGTTCTTCCCCTTCACCTGAAGCCTCATCAACCCCTCCTTAGGTGGCGGTCGAGCCGACCACCTGAGCCTAACGCAGGCGGCCGGTCAGCGGTCGCCATTCCCGGGAGGACGCCAGCCGTGATGCGCGATTCAGCGAGTCGTGCGCGCGAAGGTCACGACGTCGACGCGCTTGGCGCCCGCGGCACGGAGTGCGCTCGCGCCCGCCGAAACCGTCGAGCCCGTCGTGTACACGTCGTCCACGAGGAGCACGTGCCACGGCACATCGCCGGGGGCGGCGACGAACGCCCCGCGGACGTTGCGGCTGCGCTCCGCGTAGTGCAACCCGGTCTGGCGGCCACCGGACGCCGTGCGTTGGAGCAGCGACGCGGCCTCGAGCCCCCACCGGCGTCCGAGCTCCTCGGCGAGTAGCTGAGCCGGGTGCGCACCGCGCCGAAGCTGGCGCACGCGGTCGGGCGGGATATAGGCGATGACGTCTGCGGGCACAGCCTCGACGCGAGCGACGACGAGGTCAGCCGCGAGGTTTACCACGCGGCGGAGGCCGCGCTCCTTCCACGCGCGTACGACCACGCGCGCCGGCCCCTCGTACGGCGTCGCTGCCCGCGCGCTCGAGAACGCGAGCCTTCGCCCCGCACACTCGCGGCACCGCTCGACAGGCCACGCCGTCGGTGCCCCGCAGCGGTTGCAGCGCGGCGGCGAAAGCGGACGCAAGCCCGCGCGGCAGCCGGCGCAGAGGATCTCGGCTGCGCGCCCACAGGCGACGCAGCGAGACGGGAAGACGAGATCGATGAGCCACGCAGCCGAGGCTACGGATGAAGCCGTGACGTGTCAGTGACCGTTCGTAACAAGAGTGTCACTTCTCGGACGCGCCAAACGCTCGAACGAGCCGGAGCGGCGGCCACCCACGGGCCGCCCCGCGTCCGCTCCTAGTCCGGCGAGTAGCTGTCGCGGACGGGCAGGCCGGCGCGCTCGCGCATCCGGTTGTCCGCTTCGAGCAACTGGTGGCGGTCGCCGATGTCGTACCAGGTCGAGTCGAAGACCCACCCGTATACCGGTTCCCGCCGATGGAGCCACGCGACGTAGCGGCCCGGCTGGTCGGGCGACTCGCCGGCCGCGAGGTAGGTACCGATCAGCGCCGCGTGCTCCCGCGCGAAAACGTATGTCGCGGTCGCCGCGAGCGTGGTGCGCGGATCGGAGGGCTTCTCCTCGAACTCGGTGACGCGCGCGTCGCCGTCCAGCGTGACGATCCCGTATTGCGCAGCGAGCTCAAGCGAGCCGACGTCGCGCACGGCAACTGCGCTGGCACGCGCGTCGGCGGCGTCCTTCGTCCGCCAGAAGTCGATGAGGTCACCGATGCGGTAGTCGAAGAGGTTGTCACCGGCGATCACGATCAGGTCGTCGTCGAGGCGCGCGCGTTCGATGACGAACTGCAGGTCGCCGATCGCACCGAGCCTGTCGTCGTTCGACGTCGTGCCGTCGTCGTGGACGATCACGTCGCGGCTCTTGGCCCACTCGGCGAACACCGCCGCCTTGTACGCGTTCGTGACGACGTGCACCTCGTCGACGGCACGAGCCTCGCCGAGCGCGTCCAGGATCCAGTCGATGATCGGCCGACCGGCAACGGGGAGCAGCTCCTTCGCCCACGTCTCCGTGAGCGGACGCAGCCGCGTCGCGTAACCGGCGGCGAGGACGATCGCCTTCACGCGGGCACGCCCGCCCCCCGGAGGGACACGGCATACGGCGCGCGGTGCACGCCCGTCTCGGTCACGATCGCCGTGACGAGCTCGGCGGGTGTGACGTCGAACGCCGGATTGTGCGCGGGGAACCTCGCGGTGATCTCGGTCGGGTCGCGCTCCTCGATCGGGATCGCCCCGCCGTCCGGCGCGCGAAGGTCGACCGTCGTGCTCGGTGCGACGACGTACAGCGGCAGGTCGTGGTGGCGCGCGAGCACGGCCAGGGAGTACGTGCCGATCTTGTTCGCGGTGTCGCCGTTCGCGGCGATGCGGTCGGCACCGGTGATCACGCAATCGACCTCTCCGGCGGCCATCAGCGACGCGGCGGCCGAGTCGGCGATCACCGCATGGGGGATCGATGCGGTCTCGAGCTCCCACGCGGTCAGCCGCGCGCCCTGCAACAACGGTCTCGTCTCGTCCACCCAGACACGCTCGAGCAGCCCGCGCTCCCACGCGGCGAGCAGCGCGCCGACGGCGCTGCCGTACCCGCCGGTCGCGAGACCGCCGGCGTTGCAGTGCGTCAGCGCACGCGTTCCGGGCGAGAGCAGGTCGGCGGCGTGCGCCGACATCCGGCGGCAGCGTTCGACCTCCTCCGCGTGGATGCGGCGCGCATGCTCGTACGACGGGTCGCCGTGCATCTCGTCGAGCGCCCAGCCGAGGTTGACCGCCGTCGGGCGCGATGCACGCAACACGCTCTCCGCTTCCGCGAGATCCTCTCCGGTCCGCGCGGCGAGCGCGATGCCGTAGGCCGCGGCGACGCCGATCGCGGGCGCGCCGCGCACGACCATCGTGCGAATCGCGTCGGCGACCTCCGCCGCCGTCCGGCATTCGACGTCGACCTCCTCGAGCGGCAGGCGGCGCTGGTCGAGGAAGACGACCGCATCGTCCTCCAGCCGCAGGATTCGCTCAGGCTCGAGCAAGCGTCACCGTGACGCGGGTCGGCAGCGGCCGGCCGAGGCCGGCACGGTCGAGCGAGACGAGCCGGAACGTCGGATAGCGCGCCTGGCATTCCATGACGCCCGGCTTCAGCGGGTCGAGCACGAGCCGGACCGCCAGCCGTGACCCGACACGATCGATGCCCGCGAGCCGGACGCGGTGATCGCGGCAGCCGAACTCCCCGAAGACGCCGAGCGCGACGTGAAGCCGGTAATCGAGACGCAGCACGGTCTGCCCGGCCGATGGCGGAACGCGAACGGCGAGCCGGTGCGCCGCGTTCCGGGAGCCCGCGAGGACCGCTTCCTGGGTCGTGACGCCGCCGGTCGCGACGCCGCGCTCGAGCAGCCGCCAGGGGACGCGGTGCGCGGCGGCCGCCGCCGGGACGGCGGCCGCCAGCACGAGCCCGAGCGCGTACGCGCCCGTGAGTCGAATCAGGTGCCCTCGTCCCACGACGCGAGGTACTTCGCCTGCTCGTCGGTGAGCTGGTCGATCTTCGCGCCCATGGTGTCGAGCTTCAGACGCGCGATCTCCTCGTCGATCTCGCGCGGGACGGGGTAGACCTTGTTCTCGAGCGACTCCGCGTTCCCCACGGCGTACTCCGTCGCGAGCGCCTGGTTCGCGAAGCTCATGTCCATCACGATCGCCGGATGACCCTCCGCAGCCGAGATGTTGACGAGACGACCCTCGGCGAGCAGATAGATGCGCCGCCCGTCGGCGAGCGTGAACTCTTCGACGAAGTTCCGCGCCTCGCGCGTCTCGACGGCGAGGTCGCGCAGCGCCGGGATGTCGATCTCGACGTTGAAGTGGCCGGTGTTGGCGATGATCGCGCCGTCCTTCATGAGCTCGAGATGCTCGCGCGCGATCACGTGCTTGTCGCCGGTCGCGGTGACGAAGACGTCGCCGACCTTCGCAGCCTCCGCCATCGGCATCACCTCGTAGCCGTCCATCAGCGCCTCGAGCGCAGGCATCGGGTCGACCTCGGTCACGATCACGTGCGCGCCGAGCCCCTTCGCGCGCATCGCGACGCCGCGCCCGACCCAGCCGTAACCGGCGACCACGAACCGCCCCCCGGCGAGCAGGACGTTCGTCGCGCGGATGATCCCGTCGATGGTCGACTGGCCCGTGCCGTACCGGTTGTCGAAGAGGTGCTTCGTGCGCGCCTCGTTCACCGCGATCACCGGGAACTCGAGCGCGCCGTCGGCCTCCATCGCCTTCAGGCGGATGACGCCCGTGGTCGTCTCCTCCATGCCGGCCACGATGTCTCCGAGCTGCTCGCGCCTCGTGCTGTGCAGCACCGAGATGACATCCGCGCCGTCGTCCATCGTCAGCTGCGGCTTGTGGTCTACCGCCGCTTCGATGTGCGAGTAATACGTGTCGTTGTCC
>JBJMKB010000027.1:0-22178 GCA_045806045.1 Gaiellaceae bacterium
CCCGGCGCGCCTCTGAAATCGCGGACCCGTCGAGGGATTACGCCGATGCGGGAACCGGCATCGCCTCCGGGGCCGGTGGCGGCTCCTCGGGCCCGAAGCGCGGGAGCCACTGCAGCCAGCCGGGGAGGTACCAGTTCTTCTCGCCGAGCAGCTTCATCGTCGCCGGCAGCAGGACGCCGCGGACGAGGGTCGCGTCGATCAGGATTGCTGCCGCAAGCCCGACGCCGAACTGCTTGAAGATCAGCATCGAGAGGGTCGCGAAGATCGAGAAGACGGCGACCATCACCACCGCTGCGCTCGTCACCACTCCGGCGGTGGACTTGATCCCGTGAGCGATCGCGTCGTCCATGGTTGCGCCGCCGTCGAACGTCTCCCGGATGCGGCTGATGATGAAGACGTGGTAGTCCATCGAGAGCCCGAACAGGATCACGAACAGGAGCAACGGCGTCACGGGGTCGATCCCCGCCGTGGAGCTGAAGCCGAGCAGGCCCTTGCCGATGCCATGCTGGAAGACGAGCACCAGCACGCCATAGCCGGCGGCAACCGAGAGCAGGTTCAGCACGATCGCCTTGATTGCGACCACGATCGAGCGGAACGCGACGAGCATCAGTGCGAACGCGAACAGCAGCACGAAGCCGACCACGAACGGCAGCTTCGAGTGCAGCTGGTCCTTCGCGTCTTTCCATTCGGCGGTGAGCCCGGTCACGCCCGACTCGACGTTCGGGAGCGCGCCGACGGTCTGAGGAAGAACGTCCTTGCGCAGCGCCGCCAGGCTGGCGTTCGACTGGGCGTCGGTGCCCTTGCCGAGGATCGGGATGGTGATGTTCGCGATTGTGTGGTTGCTGTTCGTGTCGCTCGTGATCGGCTCGCGTGCGCGGCCTGTAGCGAGTGCTGCCGCCTCCAGTCGGCCGATCGCCTGGCGGACGGACGGCGCATCGACGTTCGGCGCCTTGACCACGACGGTGGCCGGCAGCGCCTTGCCCGGGAACGCCTCCTGCATCCGGTTGTACGTCTTGACCACGTCCAGGTAACCGGGGAAGGTGTCCGGGCCGGGCGTCGCCATCCGCAGCTGAAGCGCCGGGGCGGCGAGTGCGAGCAGCAGCCCGCCCGCGATCACCGCGGAGAGCAGTGGCCGGCGCAGGACGCGGTCGACGATCGCTCCCCAGATGCGGCCTTCGCCCTTGTCGCGGCGTAGCCGACCGACGAGCGGGACGTGCAGCCGCTCGACCCGGTCGCCGAGCTTCGAGAGCAGTGCAGGAAGCACGGTCAGCGAGCCGACAACCGCGAACGCGACGACGATCATCGTGGCGTACCCGAAGGAGGCGAATGTGGCGTCTCCCGTCAGGAACAAGCCGGCCATCGCCACCATCACGGTGAGGCCGGAGATGAGCACGGAACGCCCCGACGTGGCGGCGGCCGCTTCGAGCGCGGCACGCGCGCTGCGACCTGCAGCCCGTTCCTCTCGTTCGCGGCGCAGATAGAACATCGAGTAGTCGACGCCGACAGCGAGCCCGACGAGCAGCACGACGGCGAACGCCTCCGGTGCGAGGGGGATGAGATGGCTCGGGAGGGCAACCGCCCCGAACGTCGCGAACACGGCGGTCAGCGCCAGCAGCAGCGGGATGCCCGCGGCCACGAGCGCGCCGAATGCGATCACGAGGATGATCAGTGTGAGCGGGATGGAGAAGATGCCGGCGCTCTGGAGGTCGTGCGCGAACGCGGTGTTGACGGCTTTGGGCGCGCTGGCGTCGCCGAACTCTCCGACGAAGAAGTCGGGATGAGAACTTTGCGCATCGTCGACGCTCTTGAGGACCGGGTCGAGCTTGTCCATCGCCTTGGTGCTGTCGCCTCGGATGTCGAACTCGACGAGCGCGGCGTGCCTGCCCGGCGCGATCTGGCCTGGGTTGGCCGGATCGAGCGGTGAGCGGACGTTCTGCACGACCGCCACCGCGGCGACGCGAGCGACGACGTCCTTGACGGCGGCGTCGAAGCTGGGTGAACCCACGCGGTCGGAGCGGCTCTGAACGAGCACGCTCTCACTCGCAGGCAACTTGAATCCCGCCTGCAGGATCTTGTCCATGCGTCCCGACTCGCCGGGGCCTGCCTTGGTCGGGTCGGCCTGCTTCGTGCCGACCTGGCCGCCGACAGCGAATGCGACCACGACGAGCGCAAGCCAGCCGAACGTCGCGGTCTTCCAGTGAGCTGCGCTCCACCGGCCGACGCGGGCCGCGAGGTTGGAGTGCTGCGTGGTGCGAGACATGCTGGTTCCTCCTTGGTTCGACGACACGGCCGACGCTACGAGCGCGTCGCGCACCGGTCGTCGGAGCGAGGTCGGAACCGAGCTCGTACCTGCCGATGACCCGGTCTCGTACTCAGGTAGGAGACCGAATTCCGTCTGCCTGCTCTGCCATGCGAGATCGAGCCCGAGCAGCGTGAGGTTTCCACCGACAGCCGCACCGGCGATCGCGGTGACGAGCGCAAGAAGTCCGTCGGCGGCTTGGAATCCCAGCCGGGCCCCGACGAGAGCACCGCCGACCGCTGCGGCGAATCCAATCGCTTTCGACTTGATCGTCCAGGCGCGATGCACCCAGGCGAAGTAGACCCCGAGCCCGATCGGCAGGCCGACGGAGAACGCCGCCAGCAGCTCGTCGTCGAGCGGCGTGCCGGGCATGGTCGTGATGACGATCAGGACGCCGGTGAACCAGCCGCCGAGCCCGAGCACGATCGGATACACCGATCGCAGCGTTGCGCTGGCCTTGCGACCGAAACGTCCCCGCGTATGCACCCTCCGAGGCATCCACAGCAACGAGAGGACGGTAAGGACGGCGAAGCCGACCATGCTTCCCGCGATGCCTTTGCCGAGCGCCGTCTGCGTGACCTCGGGCGTGAAGTCGACGCTGATCGGCTTGTACAGCGAGTCGTCGACACGGCCGCTGTCGAAGAACGTGTTGATCAGGTGGCTGCTTGCTCGAGGCTGTTCCGACCAGAAGGAAGTCGTATGGCCGAGGCCGGTCAGCACGATTTGATGGCCGTTCGGGAGATACGGGAGGAGCTCTTGCGTCGCGATCTGTGGTGGCGTCGCGAGGTCGAGCTCTCCGCCGATCAGCAGCGTGTTCACGTTCGACGTTCGCACGTGGTCGTACTCGTTCTCGTTCGCGTTGGCCGGCCACGCGTCGGCGAGCGACCCCCCGCCCCAAATGAAGCGGGTGCCGGGGTCGCCGAGGATGGACTCGGCACGGTGGTGGCGCGGCGCGAAGTGGCGCTTCGCCACCGCCGCATCGGCACGCCCGGCGGCCGCCATCTGACCCCACACGAACGAGGTCGGGAACGCGAAGTCGGCGAGCAGCGACTGGAACCACAACCCGCTGGCATCGCCATGATCTGCGGAGAGCAACGTGCTCAGCGTGATCGGCGCGGAAAGCGGCGCGGACTCCGCGGTCGATTCCATCAGACCGTAGAAGGACGCGAGCCGAACGTTGCCCTTTTTGATCGGTAGGAAGAACCAGTGGCCCGGGATGTCGGCGGTGGCGCGCTTGATCGATGCGGCGAGATTCCCGCTGCGTTTGCTGCACGATTCGTCGGCAGCGCAGAGCGCGGAGTAGTTCCGAATCTGCTCATCGGTCGCCTTCGCGTTCCAGAGGAAGTTGCCCGGCGGGTTCACGGCGATCATCACCGAGCGATCGATGCTCTTCGGATAGCGCCACGAATAGATCATCGCCGTGCGCGTCCCTGCGCTGTCGCTCAGGAGGTCGATGCGCGTGTAGCCGAGTGCTTTCCGCGCCGCCTCCAGATCGTCAACCTGCTGCGTGAGGCCGTAGCCGGCGAGATCGATGCCGTCCGTGGTGAGGCGACGTGCGCACGAACGAAATGCATCGCCGTAGGCATGAAGGGACTTCGTGCCGAGAAAGTCGGTTGAGTGCTCGAGCGCCGACTCCACCTCCGGGCAGTCGAGCCGCACCGAGCCGTCGATACCGCGGTAGCCGACGAGGACGACGTCATGGTCGGCGGCGAACCGGCTCGCGTTCGCGAACTTCATGTTGCTGATGCCGGGACCGCCCTCGAGACGGAAGATCGGGACACCCGGGTGCGCGGAACGCGCGCGGATCCGGGTCACCGGAAGCGCGATCAGCCGCGAGTGCGCGTTTTGGCGGTTCTCCGGCACGACGAGCGTGCCGCAGTCGGCGCGGTAGCTGCCGTTCTCGGTCGTGTAGCGACACGCGTGGAGCTTCAACTCACCGGCGTGGGCCCGGAAGGGCACGGAAATCGCGTCGCTGCCGCGGCTGAAGTGGAGGTAGGCGAGGCCGAGCGTCGTGAGGGAGATGAGCGCGAGCGCGGCGATCCGCGCTGGCCCGAACGCTTTCGTTCTCGGGGCTTGCATCGCTGGTCCTTTCGTCGAGGCCGGTAGCCCGACGCTACGAGCGCAGCCGCAGAGGGTCATCGTCGCGACGTCGCGCCGATGCTCGTACCAACAGGTGATTCGGTGTCCTACTCAGGTATGAGGCGGCAGGCGCGACCGTGCAGTACGTTCATCACGTGAGGCGGATCCGGTACCTCTCGCGCGCATACGTGGTCGACGTGCTGGTCGCGCTGCTCCTGCTCGCAGCGATACTCGAAGTGCTGGTCGGACGGAACTCGCCCGACGCGCCGCACACCACGCTGTGGTTCGTCCTTCCGGCGATCGCGATCCTGGTGCTCCCGATCCTTGCGCGGCGACGCTTTCCTTTTGCGCCGGCGGCGCACTGGTTGCTCGCGGCGGGGATCTCGTTCGTCGACTGGCGGCTGATCCCGTTCGCGATCAGCATCTTCGTGGTCGGGCTGGTAGCCGCGTTCCTGCTCGGCAACCTCCGCGACCCGGTCCAGACGGGGTTCGGGTTGGCGCTCGTCGTCGCGGGTTCCGGGACGGTCGTCTACAGGATCCCCGGACACACGACCGCGATGCTCATCTTCATCCCGCTCGAGTTCGCGATCAGCTGGGTGGCGGGCTTCGCATTGCGTGGCCGCGTCGAGCAGGCCGAGGCGGCGGAAGTTCGCGCCGACCAGGCCGAGCAGGAACGGGACGCAGCTGCGCGCGTCGCGGTGGCAGAGGAGCGTGTGCGGATCGCGCGCGAACTGCATGACATTGTCGCGCACGCTGTCAGCGTGATGGTGCTCCAGGTCGGCGCCGTCAGACACAAGCTCCCTAACGACCTGGCCGAGGACAGCGACGCACTCAGAAACGTCGAGCAGGCCGGCCGCACCGCGCTAGCCGAGATGCGCGGCCTCCTGGCCGCGATGCGCTCCGACGAGGACGAAGCCGAGCTCGGGCCGCAGCCAGGCCTCGACGGCCTCGATTCGCTGCTGGAAGAGATCGGGCGCGCCGGCCTGCCCGTCCGGTTGCACGTCGACGGTGAGCGCGTCGTGCTCCCACGCGGCATCGACCTGTCGGCGTATCGGATCGTCCAGGAAGGCTTGACCAACGCGCTCAAGCATGCGCACGCCAGCAACGCGAACGTGACCGTCCGCTACCGGCCCGACGAGTTGCACATCGAAGTTCGCGACGACGGCGATGGCAACTCGAGGAGCAACGGCCTGGGCCACGGGCTCGTCGGCGTGCGGGAACGCGTCAAGATCTACGGCGGCGAGATGAGCGCGGGCACCGCCAACGGCCGCGGCTTCGTCCTCACCACCCGCCTACCGCTCAGCGCCGACCGACGATGACCATTCGCGTCCTCGTCGCCGACGACCAATCGATGGTCCGGGCCGGCTTCCGCATGCTGCTCTCCGGCGAGGAGGACATCGAAGTAGTCGCTGAAGCGAGCAACGGACTCGAGGCAGTCGAGAAGGCCGCACGGTTTCAACCCACGGTCGTGCTGATGGACATCCGAATGCCCGAGCTCGACGGGCTCGAGGCGGCGCGGCGCATCCTCGCCGCCGACGACGCCGCTCGGATCCTGATCCTGACCACGTTCGACCTCGACGAATACGTGTACGAGGCGCTGCGTGCAGGCGCCAGTGGCTTCGTGCTCAAGGACGATCCTCCGGAACAACTCCTTGCTGCGGTCCGCACGGTTGCCGGCGGGGATGCACTTCTCTCCCCCGCGATCACGAAACGCGTGATCAGACAGTTCACCCGCATCCCTCGACTTGCGCCCCCAAAGCAACTCGACGATCTGACCGAGCGCGAGCTCGATGTCTTCCGCCTGATCGCCCGCGGACTCACGAACGCCGAGATCGGACAAGAGCTCTACATCAGCGATACGACGGTCAAGACGCACATCACGCACATCCTCCAGAAACTCAGCCTGCGCGACCGCGTTCAGGCGGTCGTGCTCGCGTACGAGACGGGGCTCTTCGAGAGCGGTGCGCGCTCACCAAGCGATCGCGACGAACAGCCCGCTCGCTGAGCCCTCAATCGATCGCCGGATAGAACGTCTGCCCGGTGTGCCCGATGATTTCGCTCGGGTTGCTGGGCCGGCTACCCGTTGCGGTCTTCGAGGGGGAGCTCGACGCGCAGAGAGGTTCCCGCCCCCTGACGGCTGTCGATCGAGATCTTGCCGCCGATCGCCTCGACGCGGTCCTTCAGGCCGAGCAGCCCGGAGCCTCGAGCGGGGTCCGCTCCGCCGAGGCCGTCGTCGCGGACGGCGACGTAGAGGGCCTGGTCGCCTTCCTCGACGACGACGTGCGCGACCGAAGCGCTCGCGTACTTCGCCGTGTTCGTCAGCGCTTCCGAGACGACGTAGTAGGCCGCAGCTTCGACGGGCTCCGGCAGTCGCCCGAGGGACGGCAGGTCGAGCTTGACCGGGATCGGGGCTCGTCGGGTCAGCGTGGTCAGCGCTTGGCCGAGGCCCGCTTCCGCCAGATTTGCCGGATGGATGCCGAGCGCGATCTCGCGCAGCCCGTCGAACACGGCCTTCAGCCGATCGACGACGTTGGAGAGCTCCGCCCGGTGCTGCGCGAGCTCCGGGGGGATCGCCGCCTGCAGCGCACGCAACTCGAGCGCGAGGGCGACCAGCTCCTGCTGTGCGCCGTCGTGCAGGTCGCGCTCGATCTTACGCCTGGTCGCGTCGGCGGTGGCGACGATTCGCGCGCGCGAGACGTCGAGATCTGCACGACTCTGAGCGTTCGCGATCGCGGTCGCGACGAGCTCCGTGAAGCCGGCAAGGCGCTCCTCGGTGTCCGGGGGCAGAGGGACGCCCGTCGTCGAAACGACCGTCAGCACACCCCAGACGTGGCTCTCGACGGTGATCGGCGCGCCCACCGACGACTGCCAGCCCATCCGGCGCGCGGCAGCTGCGGCTATGCCGGGCTCCTCGGCGTAGCTCTCCATCCGCGTAGGGCGGCCGGTCTCCGAGACCAGCCCGGACACCGTGCCCTCCAGCGCGAATGTCTCGCCGACGTAGGCATACCCGCCGGCGGTCCAGCCGGCGACCGCAGTGACCGTACCGTCGTCTTCGTAGCGGGTGAGCGCGGCGGCGTCACCCGGAACGAGCTGAGCAACCTCGGTGGTCACCGCTTCGAAGACCTCGGCCGGCGGCGCGCCCCGCGCGACGAGAGTGGCGACTCGCCGGAGCGCCGCCTGTTCCTCCGCGAGGCGGGTCAGCCGTTCCCGGTTCTCGGTGTTTGCGATCGCAGTCCCGACGAGTGCCGCGAACTCCGTGAGCCGCCGCTCGGTGGCAGGGGGAAGAGGCTGGTGGGTGGTCGACGCAACGCCGACCACACCCCAGAGCCGGCCTTCGACGACGAGCGGCGCGCCGACGGCGGAGCGCCAGCCGAGCTCGCTCACCGCGTCCGCGAGTGATCCCGAAGAGTCCCGATAGTCGTCGATCCGTCCGGGCAGGCCGGTGTCGAAGATCAACTCGACCAGCGTGCCGGTGCCGCGCGCGTGTCGTGTTCCGCTCCGCGCATAGCCGTCGCTTCTGCTCCACTCGCCGAGCACCGTGACCGTGCCGTCGGCCTCGTAGCGGCTGATCGCGGCGGCATCGGCCCGACCCAGCCGGCCGACTTCTCCGATCACTGCCTCGAACACCTCGGTTGGCGGCGCGCCCTCTGCGACCAGCGTTGCCACGCGCCTCAGCGCGCTTTGCTCGTCGGCGAGCCGGGCGAGCTGCTCGCGGCTCTCGGTGTTCGCGATCGCGCTCGCCATGAGCTCGGTGAAGTCCGCGAGCCGATCCTCGATGTGCTCGGGAAGCGGCGCGTCTGGCGACGAGGCTCCCATGGCTCCCCAGACCAAGCCGTCGACGATGATCGGGGCGCCGGCGGTCGCGTTCAGCCCCGACTCGCGAGCTCCGGCGGCGAGGTCTCCGGGAAGATCCGTGTAGTCGTCGACCCGGGCCGGGCGACCCGTCCTGTGTACCTGTGCCACCATTGTCGCGCCGTCGAGCGGCCAGCGGGTCCCGGCCTGGAGCACATGCGGACGATCGCTCCAGGTGGCGATGACTGTCATCGAACCGTCGTCGTCGAACCGGTACACGCCGACCATCGGCAGGTGCATCACACGCGCGACTTCCTGCGTGACGGCCGAGAACACTTCCGTCGACGGCGCCCCCGATGCGACGAGCGTCGCGACGTGGCGGAGCGCTGTCTGCTCCTCGGCCAAGCGTCCGAGCGGCGTGTCCCCCAGCGGGTCTGAGGGCTGCGCGGAATCGCTCTTTGCCCGCAGGCCCATTCGTGTCACGGTACTCCATACTTGGCGGTGTGACTCAGAGCCCGACCCGCGTTGTTCTCGCAGAGGACGAGGTCTTGTTGCGCGAAGGACTTGCGGGCCTGTTGGAGGGCTCCGGCTTCGAGGTCGTCGGTCAGTGTGGCGACGCGGCGGAACTGCTCGGGCTCGTTCGCGAGCATCAGCCGGAGCTGGCGATCATCGATATTCGGATGCCGCCGACGCATACGAGTGAGGGGCTCGATGCGGCTCGTGTGATTCGCGCGGAGTTTCCGCTGACGGCGATCGTCGTTCTCTCTGCGCACATCGAGATCGAGCGGGCGACGGATTTGCTGGCGATGGGCGAACGCAGCGGCTACCTGCTGAAGAGCCGGGTGATGGACGTGGACGAATTCGTCGTGACGCTGGAACGCGTCGTGAAGGGTGGATCGGTGGTCGATCCTGCGCTTGTCCAGGAACTCGTTGCGGCCCGGCGCGTCGAGGATCCCCTGGACGTTCTCTCGCCGCGGGAGCGAGAAGTGCTTTCGCTGATGGCCGAGGGCCGCTCGAACGTGGGTATCGCCCATCAGCTCTGGATCACGGAAGCGACCGTGGAAAAGCACGTACGCAGCGTCCTCAGGAAGCTACGGCTGCCGGCAACGCAAGACGACCAGCGTCGCGTGCTGGCCGTGCTCGTTTTCCTCAGCACCCGTTAGGGCGCTCCGACGATGCCGCGCACCGCACGCGCCGACAACTCCAGCTTCGGGATGAACCCTGCCGCGGGGCTCGACGCGATCAGCTCCGCGAACTCGGCCTCGTCGTGAGTCGAGATCAAGATCACCGTCGGGCAGCTGTGCAGACCGTCTTCGACCAGGCGCCGGGCCAGCTCGAAGCCGCTTTCTCCTCCCAGGTCGAGGTCGACAAGCACGACATCGGGCCGGAGGGTCTCGGTCAGCGAGACGGCGACGCCACTGGTGGAGGCGACGCCAACGACGGTCAGACCCTCTTGCACGAGCAGTGCGCGGGCGGCGTCGAGAAAGGATTGGTTGTCATCGACGATCAAGCAGCGCATTGGCATCCGTTCAAGATCGCAAGAATTGCGTCGCTCCGCGGCACCAGCCGACTGCGCGCAGAGACAGGCGACCGGCGCCTGGACGAGACGCCGGTCGCCTGGTCCGCTCAGGTGACCTTGAGCGTGCCGTGCATGATCGTACGGTGCGGGTCGCAGACGAACGTGTACGTGCCGCGCTTGAGCTTGACCGTCCAGGTGTAGGTCTTCACGGCCGGGACGCTCGTGACCTTGTTCACGCCGGGGCCGGTCAGGTGGAAGTCGTGGATGTTCGCGCGGTCGTGGATGGTGATGACGTAGGTCCCCGCTTTGACCGTCGTCTTGTTCATCGTGATCGTGAAGCCGGGGCCGTCCGTGCCCGTGAGCTTCCCGGTTGCGGCGGCCGAGCCCGCACCCGCCAAGGTGCAGGCGAGAACGGCAACGGCGATGGTGGCGATTGTCGAGCGCATAGCGGTCTCCCTTTAGGGCAGTGAGTAGGCGGTGATGGAGAAGACGGGCTTCCTGATCGAGCCGAGACCCGGGGTGCCGGCCCCGACGAGCACGAGCTTGTCGGTCACGGCGGGGAAGCCGTTGATGCCGGCGGGTGCTTGCATGGTCCAGAGGCGCTTCCCGGTTGCGGTCGAGAACGCGTAGACCTTGCCGCTGAAGTCCGAGGTGAAGACGACGTCGTTCGCGACGGTTGCGGCTCCGAAGTCCGCGTGCGGGAGCTTCGCCTGCCATTTGACCTTCCCCGTCGCCGCGTCGAACGCGGTGAGTCCGCCGGTTGCTCCGGCGAATGAGCTCGCCGGAATGGATTCGCTGGTTGCGGAGCCGACGGCACAGAGGTTCACCCACGGGACGAACAGGGTCCCGCCGGCTTGCGCCATCGGTGTCTCGATTCCGCCGTAGTCGCCCGGGCAGATCGTGACGTTCTTCTTCGGCAGCAAGCCCGTGTCGTTCAGGTGCTTCCCGACGCTCGCCTGCCAGAGCTTCGCGCCGGTGGCGCTGTTCCACGCGAAGACACGACCCATCTTCCCGGCGCCGATCACGAGCTGCGGCCCGCCGGTGGTGGGTGTGGCGAGGATCGGCGAGAGCATCAGGTCGTAGTCGCGTACGTCGTGCGCAATGACCTGCCGGAACCACTTGAGCTTGCCGGTTGCCCCGTCGAGCACGACGAGCGAGTCGGTGTACGGGTTCGGGCCCGGTCGAAGCGACGCGTTCGGGTTCTTGGGCGAGTTCGGCCAGAGTCCCGGATTCGCGACGCCGAGATAGACGTCGCCCTGCGCATCGACCGCGGGCGGGTACCAGAGGCCGCCGCCGCTCCGCAGCCCCCGCTTCTGCTTCGGCACGGTCGTGAACGTCCAGACCGTCTTCCCCGTCGCGGCGTCGAGCGAGTACACGATCCCGACGGCTCCCGGCTCGTAGAAGTGCTTGACGCCACTCCCGGGGACGGTCGACACCAGCACCTTGTTGTCGTAGAGCTGAGGTGCCATGTCGATGCCGACGCGGGGGGAGCTCGCGATGGTGTGGCGCCAGAGCACTGCGCCGTTCGCCGGGTTGAGCGCGAAGACGAACTTCTCCGTCGCGCCGTAGAGATGCCCGTATCCGAACGAGACGCCATTCGGTCCGATCGACGGCGCGTTGAACGCGTGCTTCCACTTGAGTACGCCGGTCAGCTCGTCGACCGCGTAGACGTTCGAGTTGAGGTCCTGGAAGTAGACGACGCCGTTGAGCACGATCGGCGTCGTCGCGTAGTTCCCGAAAACGCCGGAGCCGGGAATCTTGAACTGCCACTTCTTGGCGAGCGTCGCGACATTGGCCGCGTTGATCTGGGTGTTCGCGGTGGCGCGCGAGTTGAACAGGTCGTAGTTGTGCGCGGGCCAACCGTCACCCGTGGGCATCACCTCCGGCGGAGGCAGCCCACCTGACGGCGCCGCAAATGACGCGACAGCGAAGCCGCCGACGATGGCGATCACGGCGACGCCGGCGACGGCTGACAAACGCCACCTGAGTGCGTTACGCCTGGTGTCTTCCCTTCGCGATGAAGAGGTCGGCCGCTGAGAGAGCCGCCGGGACGGCGGCTCTCTCCAGGGTCGTGAGCTAATAACCGCCGGTGCTACCGCCGGAGCCGCCGCTGGCCGGCGCACTCTTCTGGAGCGCGGCGCCCGCCGGCGAGACGGCGAACCACTTGGCTCCGAAGGCGCTGACGCCTTCACCGGTGGTCTGGCCCTTCTTCGTGTCCTTGGCGAAGGTGTAGAGCGGGTGGTGGTTGTAGGTCACCTGCAGCCGGCCGTCGGCACGCTTCGTCGTTCCGAGCAGGGAGGCCTTCACCCCTGCTCCAGCGCGCGGCTTGGCGGAGGCGAGCAGCGGCGGCCAGAACGTCGCGCACATCCCTGTGCACGCGCTCGTGCCGTTCTTGTCCTTCTGGAACAGGTAGAGCGTGCGACCTGACGCGGTGACTAGCGTCCGGCCGAGGCTCGTCGACGCGGTCGACACGACCGGTCCGGCCGCAGGGGCAGTGTGGCCGGCTGCGGGCAAGGTGAGGAGGAAGGCGAGCAGCGCAAGCGCTGCCGCGGTCGCGACCAGCCACCGGCTGGGCGCCGAGTGGCGCACCGCGACGGATGGTTCATGGCTGTACATCTGGGCTCCTTGTGTGGGGGATACATCTCTCGCCACAAGGTTGGCCTGCCTCCTCGCCCCGGTCATCCCCGCATGCGTCCAACTGGCGTACCGGCACGCCCCCAATGTTCAGCCTGCATCTCGGGTCAGCCCTGCAATCCCATCGAAGGTCGATGCCGCGTACGCCGTCGCGTCAGAGAAAGCGTGGATCCTCGCCACCGACGAGGATCAGGACGCGTCCCGAGAGCGAGTCGTCCTCGATCAGGCGAACAATCGATCGGACGACTTCGGCCACCGAGAGCACGGTCGCAGGTGGCGGTGCGATCTCTTCCAGCGAGTGCGTCTCGAGCGCTTCGAGGACGCCGGTTGTCGCGACCGTATGCGGGCAGACGCAGTTGACGCGGACGCCGTCAATGTTGCCGAGCGAGGTGGTGAGTCTGACGACACCTGCCTTCGCGACGGCGTATTCGACACCGGCATAGGCCTCGGTGCCGATCGCGGCCGATGAAGCGACGTTGACGATGCAACCGCGGCGCTTCGCAAGGTGCGGCAACGCATCTTTGATCGCCTCCATCACACATCCGAGATTCAGCTCGAGCGGCGCCCGCCACTCGTCGCTCGCGGGGTACGTCGGGTGCGTGTACCCGCCCGCGTTGTTCACGAGGATGTCGAGCCCGCCGAGTCGTTGAACGGCTTCGCCGATCATGCGCTTCGCGTCTCCGACGCGACTGAGGTCGACGAGGATCGGCGCACGCTCGCGATCCGCAATGACGACATCGGCACCGGCCGCCTCGAGAGCTGCAGCGGTTGCGGCTCCGATCCCCGAAGCCCCGCCCGTGACGAGAGCGGTAGATCCCGAAAGCTCCACAGTCGCTCTTCTACCCATCACGACCTCGCCAACGCGGCGAACCCCTACACGAGCTCCGGCTCGGCGTTGCCGCCGAGCCGGACGCAACCGAACCGAATCACCGCTCAGGGTCGCTGCGCGTCGTCAGCGATCACCTTGCCGTGTGCGTCGTAGGCGACCAGATGAACCGGCGTTCGCCCCATCGGATCCGCGTCGGGGATCGCGAGCGCGAACAGATCCCCGTGTACGACCGCTGTGCTGCGGCCGGAGACGAGGTCGGCGACACGCACCGCGCCGGAGACACTCACTGTCCCGTAGCGGATGCGCCAGAAGGAGCCGCCGGCCGAGCGGGCGTCGACGTCGCCCTCCTGGTAGTCGAAGCCGTTGATCACGTAGACCGGCGTTCCGACGCCGTTGACCTGCTCCCGCGTCGGCCCGCAGCCGGGCACGGTGCCACCCGCGTCAAGCCGATCCTTGCCCGTGCCGACCCAGGCGCCGCTCGGCAGTTGGAGCGCAGCGCACCAGCCGTGTTGCGCGGTCTCGCCGGACCAGAAGCGAACGCTGCCGACGGCCGGAAGGTCCAGGGTCACCGCTTCGATCACCGAAGCGGGCACGACTTGCTGGTCCCAGAGCTGTTCCGTACTGCCGTTCAGATGTTGGGGGTTGGCCTGGAACAGCTCGACCGGTGACCAGCTACCGGCCGCCCACGCGACGCCGGCCCCGACGATCACAGCCGCCACTACGGCAACTGCGAGCGTCAACAGCCGCCGCGGCTGCTGCGAGCGAACAACTCGCCTCGCAACCGGAAGAATCACGATCCGGTCGCGGAGTACCTGACGCTCGGACGCCGGGAGGGGCTCCAGGCGACTGGCCGGGTCGTACCGGCGAAGCAGGTCGAGTGCGGCACGACTAGACATCGACACCTCCCGAAATCAATGAGGAAGACACGCGCGTGCTCGCGCATGCGTTCAACTTGTCTACCGCAGCTGCGAATCGTCGCCGCGCTCGATGCAACCGCAAGCTGACGTTTCCCTGGGTGCACCCGAGCACTTCGGCGATTGCGGACCGATCGAGCTCGTCCCAGATCGTGAGGAGCAAGACCTCGCGGTCGCGCTCGGAGAGCGTCGCCAGCGCCCCGCGCACCACGTCGGCTTCCCGCGAGACGTGCTCCGCGGCGGTCACGGGCGCCGTACCGGCGAGCCGCTCTACGACCGCCTGCTGACGGTTGACGCCGCGCCGCACATTGAGTCGCACGTTGCGCGCGACTCCGATCAGCCACGGCCTCGCCGACGCGGGTACATCATCGAGCCTCCGCCAGGCGACGAGAAAGGTCTCCGCAACGACATCGTCGGCGATGGCCGGCTCACGCCGCCACACGTAGCGCCGAACCGCCTCGAAATGTTCCTCGTAGAGCTCGATGAACCGCGCTTCTCTTGTCGAGTTCGCTGCCAGTGCAATCCTCCCTCGGAGTAGGGATATCACCCCTACCTGTCCGGCTCGCCCCGCGAGATTTCAGCCGCCGTGGACTGCGGGGACCTGCGCGCGGTGCCGCGCCGTAACCTTCCCGTGGTCGCGCATCGCGCCGTCGTGCTGCTTGCACTCCTGTGTGTCGCCGGGACGACCGCGGCGGCTCTTGCCGCAGCTGCGTCGAATTCCGAACCGTCGGGGGCGACTGAGCGATTCACCGTCCCGCACGCCCGCATGTCGCTCGAGTACCCGGCGAACTGGCACATCACGACCAGGCGCCTCAACGGGGTGATCGACCCGGTGACACGTTTCACCGTCACCAGCTTCACCTTGCGCCAGTCGAAGCCTGACGCAGACTTCTGCGCGCGGACACTCGGGAAGCAATGGCCGTCGAACGGCGCCTACGTCCAGGTCACCGAAGAACTCGACGGCGCGTCTCTGAAGAAGATGCTCCGCCGCGTGCCGCCCCGGCCAAAGCGTTTCAGCCTTGCGTCGTCAGGCGCGGGTGGGCTCTGCACCAGACCCGTGAGCGGCCAGCTCATGTTCCATCAACTGGGCCGTGCCTTCTACATCTACTACGGCGTCGGCAGCAAGGCATCCACCCCAACGCGTCACGCGATCGTGGCGATCCTCGAGAGCCTTCGCATCAGCCCGTAGGCGGCGTCAATGCGCAGCAGTTGACTCCGGCCGCGCCAAAGTTCATAGTCCAACCGTAAATGGGGCATTCTGTAGCCCATATCTGGGCTGACGTCGACGCAGCAGTCGACACGCACCGGGCGCGCTCCCTCGAGTTTCTCGAGGCGCTCGTCGCCGAGCCGAGCGTGGTCGGGAACGAGGCTGGGGCGCAGCAGGTCGTCGCCGCCGAGCTCGCACGCCTCGGATTCGAGGTGCGCGAGCTCGAGGTTCCCGAGCGAATCGTGGAGCGGCCTGGCTCCGGCGTCGCGCAGCTCCCGTACGCGGGCCGGCCGATCGTGGTCGGCGAGCGCGCGGGCACCGGCCGCTCGCTACTCGTCAACGGTCACGTCGACGTGGTTCCGCCGGGCGCCGCCGACCGCTGGTCGGGCGATCCGTACACGCCGCAGCTCGTCGACGGGTGGCTGCGTGGTCGGGGCGCCGGCGACATGAAAGCCGGCTTCGCGATGGCGTTGCTCGCGATCGCAGCGCTGCTCGACGCGGCGCCACAGACGCTGTCAGGACCTCTGTCGTTCGTCTCCGTGATCGAGGAGGAGTGCACCGGCAACGGGACGCTGGCCGCTGCTGAGGCAGGCGTGCTCGCCGACGCGGTCCTCCTGCCCGAGCCAACCAACCTCGAGCTGATGCTGGACGGCATCGGCATTCTCTGGCTGGAGCTGACCGTCGAGGGCCGCTCCGCGCACGCGCACCTGCCGCAGGACGGCGCGAACGCGGTCTCACTCGCGTTGCCGCTGCTCGGCGCGCTTCGCAACCTCGCGGCCGAGCTGAACCCCGACGGCGGTACTCGACATGCGCTCAACGTGGGCACGTTCCATGCCGGCGATTGGCAGTCGAGCGTCCCGGGCACGGCGCAGATCGGCGCCCGCATCGGCTTTCCCGCCGCGTGGTCCGTCGCAGACGCGCAGGCGCTCGTGACCGAGACGCTGGAGCGCGCGGCGCGCGAGGACCGGTGGCTTCGCGACCACCCGCCGCAGCTTCGCTTCAACGGCTTTCGCGCGGAGGGGTACGCCCTCGACCCGGGGCATGAGCTCGTGCGGCAGCTGTCGGCGGCGCATGCGGAGGTGCTGGGATCGCCGACGGCGATCGCGGACGGGACCGCCACGACGGACGCGCGCACCTACCTCAACCACTTCGGAGTGCCGGCGATCTCGTACGGCCCTCGCGTTCGCAACATCCACGGAATCGACGAAGCCGTCGAGGTCGAGAGCATCGTCGACGGCGCGCGCGTGCTCGCGCGGTTCATGTCCCGCTATTTCGGAGCCGACGCGTGATCGAGCTCGCGCCTACCGGCGGCGTGCTTCAACCGCTCGAGCTGCGGCGGGCCGAGGAGCAGCTGAAGGAGCGGTTCGTGACGGCGATCGCCCTAGGCGAGTTCGTGCCGGGGCAACGACTGCCGTCCGAGCGCGCCCTCTCTTCGCAGCTCGGCGTGTCACGCAAAACGGTGCGCGCGGCCCTGCACTCGCTCGCGGACTCCGGCTACCTCGCGATCGCACGGGGGCGCAACGGCGGGGCGATCGTGAAGCAGGACTGGCTGCCTGCCTCCGGCGAGATCGTGCGGCGGACGCTCGGCGCGAACTGGGAGGCGTTCGAGCAGCTCTTCGACCTGCGCCACCTAATCGAGCCACTGATTGCGCGGACCGCGGCGCTGCGGCGCGACGGCGCTGACCTCGACTCGATCGTGGCTGCCTGCGACGCCTACGACGCCGCACCCGACCGCGAGGCGTCACGGGCGGCCGACGCGGCGCTTCACGCGGCGGTCGCGGACGCGACCAAGAACGTCCACCTCGCCGCGCTGAGCAGGCAGATCCGCGTGCAGGTCAGCCTCGGGTTCAGCTCGGAGCCGTACACACCTGCGATCCGGCGGAGCGCGATCGGGGACCACCGCCGCCTCGTCGATGCGATCGCCGCAGCGGACGCCGAAACCGCCGAACGGATCGCGGACGAGCACTTCCTGCTCACCGAGGACGCACTGCGTCGCCTGGCGCGGAAGGTGAAGGTGGCCGGGTGAGCGCGCGCACCCGCTACATCGGGACGCGAGTCCTGCTCACGATCCCCACGCTGCTCGCGATGAGCGTGTTCGTGTTCCTGCTCATCCGCCTCGTCCCCGGCGACCCGGTACGTACGATGCTCGGCTTCCGGGCGACGCCTGAGAACGTGCGGACGATCCGCCATGACCTCGGGCTCGACCGGCCGCTGGTGTCGCAGTACTTCAGCTGGCTCGGCGGCATCCTGCACGGCGACCTCGGCCAGGACTACATCAGCCGCGAGCCGCTGACCCAGCTCCTGCGCGAGCGGATCCCGGTGACGCTCGAGTTGACGATCGCGTCGATGGCGCTTGCGCTGCTCGTCGGGGTGCCAATGGGCGTGATCGCCGCGTCCGGGGGCCGCGCGGGCCGGGCCGCGACGAGCGTGTTCACGATCGCTGGTATCAGCATTCCCGACTTCTGGCTCGGGACGCTGCTCGTGCTCGTGTTCGCGGCCAAGCTCAACTGGCTGCCGCCTACCGGTTACGTCTCGTTCGGCGCCCATCCGCTCGAGAACGTCCGCTACATGACGCTGCCCGTGCTGACGCTCGCGATCGGCGAGGCGGCGTACATCCTGCGCACCACGCAGGCATCGATGCAGGAGACGCTCGGTCGTCCGTTCGTGACGTTCCTGCGCGCGAAAGGGCTGCGGCGGCACGCGATCGTCTACCGGCACGCGCTGCGCACGGCGTCGCTGCCGATCGTGACCGTCGCCGGCATCCAGTTCGGGGTGCTGCTCGGGGGCGCGATCGTCGTTGAAACGCTCTTCGGCCTGCCCGGCGTCGGCAAGCTCGTTGTCACCGCGATCAACCAGCGCAACTACACCGTCGTGCAGGGGAGCGTGCTCGTGATCGCGGCGCTCTTCATCTTCGTCAACCTCGCCACCGACCTGCTGTACGGCCTCCTCAACCCGCGGCTCGGAGGCGAGACCGGGTGAGCGCGATCGGTCTGACGCTGCAGCGAGCGCGCAGGGACGGGCCCGTCGCTCGGCTCGGCAGCCGTGAGGCGGCCGTGGGCCTCGCGATCCTCGCAGTGCTCGTCGTCGTCGCGCTCCTCGCGCCGCTCCTCGCGCCGCACTCCCCCGACGCGATCGACGCCGACCACGTGCTCGCCGCTCCGAGCTGGTCACATCCGTTCGGCTTCGACGCGCTCGGTCGCGATGTCCTCTCGCGCGTGCTCTTCGCCTATCGCGCGTCACTCGGCATCTCGCTCGGCGCGGTCGCGGTCGCGCTCGTGCTCGGGCTGCCGATCGGCGTCGTCGCGGGGTACTTCGGCGGAGTCGTCGACAACCTGCTGATGCGGCCGGTCGACCTACTGCTCGCGCTGCCGGCGCTGCTGCTCGCCATCTCGCTCATCTCGATCGTCGGGCCCGGCCAGCTGGTTGCGCTGTTTGCGATCGCGACGATCTACCTCCCAATCCTCGCGCGGGTCGTGCGCAGCTCGGTGCTCGCGGTTACCCGCGAGCTGTACGTGGAGGGCGCACGCGCGCGCGGCGTGTCGCATGCGCGCACGATCTGGAACCACGTCGTGCCGAACGCGATCGGGCCCGCGGTCGTTCAGGCGAGCGTGCTCGCCGGCTTCGCGCTACAGATCGAGGCGGCGCTGTCGTTCCTTGGTCTCGGCGCGCAACCGCCGACGCCGTCCCTCGGCCTGATGCTCGCCGAGGGGTACCAGGTCCTGCAGCAGGCGCCGTGGGCGGACATCTACCCGGGGCTCGCGATCGCGGTCACGGTCGTCGCGTTCAACCTGGTCGGCGACGGGCTGCGCGCGCGGCTCGACCCGCGGGGGATCAGCCGGTGACCGTCCTCCGCCTCGACCACGTGTCGGTGCAGTACGGCGCGGTGTCGGCGGTGAGCGACGTGTCGCTCCGAGTCGCAGAGGGTGAGATCTTCGCGCTCGTCGGCGAGTCCGGCTGCGGCAAGACAACGCTCGCGATGGCGATCATGGGCCTGCTACCGAGCTCGGCGTCGGTGGCCGGCAGGATCGAGTTCCTGGACCGCGACCTGACCGCGCTCGGCGAGAGCGAGCGGGCGGCGCTGCGCGGCGACCGCATCAGCATGGTGTTTCAGGATCCCGCGAGCGCGCTCGACCCGGCGTTCTCGGTCGGCGAGCAGATCGCCGAGACGATCCGCGCACACCGGCCAGTCGGCGCGCGCGAGGCGAAGGCGCACGCGCTGCAGCTGCTCGAGGAGATAGGCATACCCGATGCGGCGCGCCGCTACCGCGACCCGCCGCATCGCTTCAGCGGCGGCATGCAGCAGCGTGTCGTGATCGCGACTGCGCTCGCGAACGAGCCTGCTCTCCTGATCGCCGACGAGCCGACCGCCGCGCTCGACGTGACGATCCAAGCGCAGATCCTCAGCCTGATGCGCGAGCTGCGGCGGCGGCACCGCACGACGATCCTTCTGATCGCGCACGACTTCGGCGTCGTCGCGCAGCTCTGCGACCGCGCCGGCGTCCTCTATGCGGGCCAACTCGTCGAGGTGGCGCCGGTGGCCGACCTCTTCGCGGGTGCGCGCCACCCGTACACGGCGACGCTGCTCGCGGCGCTCCCGAGCCGTTCGCAGGAGCGCGGGGCGCTCGCCGCGGCGCCAGGGCAGGTGCCCGACCTCGTCGCGCCTCCGCCCGGTTGCCGCTTCCAGCCGCGCTGCCCGGTCCGGCGTGCCGAGTGTGACATCGTTCCGCCGCTCGCTCCGCACGGTAGCCACCTCACCGCGTGCTGGGCCACACCCGAGACGCAGGAGGCCGGCCGCGGTCTCATCGCCGTCGCTGGAGACGCGGCGTGAACGACGTCCTCGTCTCGACGGATCGCCTGACCCGCGACTTCGCCGTGGGCCGCGGGCTCGGCGGCGGTCGCACGCTGCGGGCAGTCGACGAGGTGAGCTTCGACGTGCGCGCCGGCGAGATCCTCGGCGTCGTCGGCGAGTCGGGCTCGGGCAAGAGCACACTCGGTCGGCTGCTGCTCCACCTGCTCGCGCCGACGAGCGGCCGCATCGTCTTCGACGGCATCGAACTGTCGCGGCTCGATCGCGGCGGAGTGCACGCGTTCCGCCGGCGCGCCCAGCCGATCTACCAGGATCCCTACAGCTCGCTCGACCCGCGCTGGCGCGTTGCCCGGACGATCCGCGAGCCGCTCGACGCGTTCAAGCTCGGGACGCCACCCGAGCGGGAGACGCGCGTGGCGGAGCTGCTCGAGGCGGTGGGCCTCTCGACCCGTCACGGAGCGGCTCGCCCGCACGAGCTGTCGGGCGGCCAGCGGCAACGCGCGGCGATCGCGGCCGCGCTCGCGCCGCGCCCCGACCTGATCGTCGCCGACGAGCCGGTGTCGGCGCTCGACGTGTTGGTGCAGGCGCAGATCTTGAACCTGATCGTGTCGCTGCAGCGCGAGTTCGGGCTGACCATCGTCTTCATCACACACAACCTGTCGGTGGTCGAGCACCTGGCCGACCGGGTCGCGGTGATGTACCTCGGGCGGATAGTGGAGCTCGGCGCGACCACCGATGTGCTCGCAGCGCCGCAACATCCATACACGCAGGCGCTGATCGCGTCGGTGCCGCACCCGGATCCGGCCCGCCGGCTCGAGCTGGCGCCGCTGCGCGGCGAGATCCCATCGCCGATCGACCCACCGCCGGGCTGCCGCTTCCATACGCGCTGCCCCGTCGCGTTCGAACTATGCCGAAGCGTCGAGCCTGCTCTGCGCGCCGATGCTTCCGGCCGCCTCGTCGCCTGCCACCTCGCCCGGCCCGACGAGCGCGCCGCCTCCATTCCCTGATCGCCGCCTTCCCCCGACCCCCCGAAGGAGCAGCCAATGCCAATCGCCCACGTGAATGGAATCGACCTCAACTACCAGCTCGAAGGGGAAGGTGAGGAGACGATCGTGCTCGTCAACGGCCTCGCCGACGAGCTCGAGACGTGGGTCTTCCAGATGGACGACCTGGTCGGTGCCGGCTACCGGGTGCTGCGGTTCGACAACCGCGGCGTCGGGCAGTCGAGCGCACCGGCGGGGCCGTACACGACGAAGGGCTTCGCCGAGGACGCGAAGGCGCTCGTCGACGAGCTCGGGCTGCGGGACTTCCACCTGGCCGGGGTGTCGATGGGCGGGATGATCGCGCAGCAGTACGCGCTCGCGTACGGCAGCGACGTGCGGTCGCTGACGCTTGCGTGCACGTATGCGGCACCGGGGCCGTTCTGTTCGCGGATGTTCGCGATGTGGGCGGATCTGGCGCCGAAGCTCGGCGTCCCGTTCGTCATGCGCGACGTCACGTTGTGGGCATTCACGGTGCCGTTCTTCGAGGAGCGGGAAGAGGAGCTGAAGGAGTTCGAGGCCGCGATGGCGGACATGGCGCAGCCGCTCGAGGCGTACCTCGCGCAGCTGAGCTCGATCCGCACGCACGACTGCACGGACCGGCTCGGCGAGATCTCCGTGCCGACGCTCGTGCTCGCGGGCGAGGAGGACATCCTGATCCCCGTGCGGCTGTCGCGACGGCTGCACGAGGGGATCCCGGGGTCGCAGTGGAGGACCACCAAAGGCGGGCACGCCTGCGTCTGGGAGCACCCGTCCGAGTTCAACGGCGCGCTGCTCGAATTCGTCAACGCCCACCGGGGCGGAGAGAGAGGGTGATGGAGATGGGAGACGCGGAACATTCGCGGATCGACGAGCTCTTCCGGAGCGCGGAGTCGGGGCGCATCAGCCGCCGCGAGCTTCTCGTCCGACTCGGACTCGCCGGCGGGGCGGTCGCCGTCGGCGGTGCGTTCGCCGGCGCGCTCGGCTCGCCGAAGGCACGTGCGGCGACGCTCTTCGCGGGTGCGAAGCGCGGCGGGACGCTCAAGGCGGCGCTGACGGGCGAGCCCGACAGCCTCGAC